>NZ_JARRIR010000008.1:58617-351346 GCF_029601685.1 Rhizobium sp. YJ-22
ACAGAACCGAATTTTGGCGCTGCCGAGACACAAATACGCTTTCTCTGCGCGGCGGGCTTTGGTCCGAAGCACGCTGTTTGGGCGCTCCGGGCGGTCAGTCACTATGTGGTCGGTTCCGTTCTCGAGCAGCAGGCATCTGATGCCGATGAGAGAGTTCCGGACAGGCCAGATGTGTCCGAGCAAGCACCGTCGTCCTTCCTGCACGATCTGTTTCACGAGTTGGAAACAGACGGCATGGATGCTGCGTTCAACTTCGGACTCGACAGCCTCATCGCTGGTTTCGAGCGGCTGCGTTCATCTACAACAGATTAGAGGCTTATGCCCCTTTGCCGCCCCAACTGCCACGACACCGATCGGCTTTGCACGATGCCGATGACCTCACGGCCGAGCTGGCGGTCGATGACCGGCCGCCACGGGACAAGGGAAATGAGCGGTATCTTGCCGGACAGGATACCGCCATTCACAAGGTTTCGATGATTATTGCGCCGCATCGGAGCGGGCTTGCTTCCAGTCGTCGGCTAGACGACTGGCGACTTCTCGGTGGCAGCATCACGGGATCGAAGGAGCGCCAGCCCCAACGACACCAGCACTGCCATTGCCGTGGCGTAACAAATCACGGGCCACGCTGTATCGCCGTTTAACAGCGTCACCGCCAATGTCCCGACGATACTGACTATCAGGCTTTGGATGCAGAAGTAGAACGCAACCGCTGATCCAGCGATGTCGTCGAACTGCGCAAGTGCGCCGTTGGCGGTAACGGACACCGTGAAGACAATGCCGACCGCGACAACCCACATCGGCAGGATGAAGCTGAAAAATGACGGCGATCCGAAAAGTTGGCCGATCCCCAACAGGATCGCGCCGGAAACGAGCAACGCCATCCCGCGCGCTACGCATCCCGCGATACCCCATTTGGCAACGAAGGACTTTGCGAAGCGGGTTGTCGTGACCATGACCAGCGCGACAGTCGCGAAGGCCAAGCTAAATCCGATCTCGGAATAGCCGGCTTGGCCTATGAGAACACGGGGGGCTGTCGAGAAGAAAACGAAGAATGTGCCCATGCCGGCACTAAATCCGACTGTGTAAACCCAAAAGGCCGGACTCGCGAAGATCGGCAAAACAGATCGTTGCGTTCTGGCCTGATCCAACGGTCGGGTTTCATGCCACCTGAAACTGGCGTTTAAGAGTGCGAGCGAAGCCAGTGCAGCCAGTGTGATGAAGATCGCCTGCCATCCCCAAAACTCGCCGATCAGCGCACCGGCTATAGGGCCGAGCGCAGGCACGAACGCCAGCATCGAACTGAAAAGGCCGTAGATGACGGCACCTTCGGGACGATTGGCATATACGTCGCGCACGGTCGCGAAGGTGGCCACCAGCATGGCCGATGCTCCAACTGCCTGAACCAGACGAAACGCAACAAAGGCTAATGCAGTTGAAGAACAAGCCGCTCCCAGAGACGCAGCAACGAAAGCCGTTGCGCCTACAAGCAGGATCGGCCGTCGCCCGACGCGATCGGAGAGTGGCCCAAAGATCACTTGGCCCACACCGAGCATCACCATGTAGAAGCTCAACGTGAGTTGGATTATGGATGGAGTCGTGTTCAGGACGCCCGGCATCGCCGGAACGACTGGAAGATAAATATCCATCGCCAGCGACGCGAGGATGTCGAAGGGAGCCATAAGCAGCAAGGCTGCCGGCAGCGTATAGGCCCACGCGGGGCGTGTGGTGGTCATGACGAATCAACCGCTCGATTAAGGATACCGGGCAGCGTCTGCTCGTCAGCAATCAGATGGGATTGGTCTTACAGAGCGCCGCAACAACAATTCTGATGTTGCGGCTTACTTGTCTGCTGACTTGGAATTTCCCATGCTGATGGCTCCACGATTACGAAATTGAATAGCAGCTCTTATCGAATTAGTTGTTGCGTTGCAATGCGGTATCGTTGACTCCTATAGCCCCAACCCCCGCTGCCGCCCTACCTGCCACGACACCGAACCGCCCTGCATGATACCCGCGACCTCGCGGCCGAGCTGGCGGTCGATGATCGGCCGCCACGGGACAAGGGTGAACTCGTGGCTCTTTTCCACGATGGCGAACTTGCCGCTCGTTAGCTGGACAGTCCCGGTGAACTTGCCGCTGACACTCTCACCATCCTTGGCGGCGCGGAACGGCAGCGCCTTGCCCTCGGCCATCTCCGCACCGGCGCGCGCAACTTCCCGCTCGCGCAGGGTGGCGAGAAGATTGCGCCGGTAGAAGATGCGGCCGTCCCTGTTGCGCGTGGCGTCGCGCTGTTCGATATGATGCTCGCGGCGCTGGTCCATGGCTTCGCGGACCTGTTGCCCGAAGCCGGTCGGCGCAAGGTCGGCCGTTTCGCCATGGACCAATCGCCGGTCCAGCCATGTCGCGCCGTCCGAACGTATCTGCCTTTGCAGATCAACCGGGGAAAGCACGCGAACGCTTGCCTGCCGGTCGCGGCCGGCATCGTAATCAGCCGCGCGGCTGACCAGATCATCTGGGATGCGCCATTGGTCGGCGTCGATGCGCTCGACGATGCCGGCCCGGCGCAGCGCCTCCAGCCGCCGGACATGGGCATCGATATAGCCCTCATAGTCGCCGCCGGGAACGCGGCCCTCGAATTTCGCCTGCTCCAGATGACGGCTCGGCCGATAGATGCCGTCCTCGGCGATGGCGGTGATGGTGCGGTCGGACGGTCGGGCTGCCGCCTCGGCCGGGCCGATCTGGACGACGCTGCCGATGCGGGCGTCCTCCAGCCGCTCGGGCGCGATGCCGGCAATGTGGTGTGCGCGGCCGTCGATCCCGTCCACCACGATTGTCAGGTTCTCGCCCAGCTCGTCGGACAGGTGCTTGTCCACGACGCGGCCGACGATGGGCGTCTCGGGCGCTCCGTCATGGATTTGGAAGCTCATGGGATCGCGTTCGCCGCCCTGCGGCCCAAGCGCCTTGTGCATGGTGCGGATAATGTCGCCCCGCTCGCCCAACTCGCGCAAGACCGGTTCCATGTCCTTGCTCAATTCCCAAACACCGGGCGCGTGCTCGGTCGCCAGCCCCATCTTCTCCAGCTTGGCGAGCCTGCGCAGGCGTAGCGTTCGCTCGAACTGCCGCCTCGGCGCTGCCGGCTCGTGGCGCAGGTCGACGAAACGGGCATCGGCTTCCTCGGCCATGGCGCGATCGATGCGGGCGAAACGGTCCTGGTCGATTTCGGCGGACAGCTTGCGGGTCTGCTCAATCTCGGTAACGGGGCCGAGTTCCAGACTGGCAAGCTCGCTGGCGCGCTCGCGCAGGCCGTTGGCGAGATAGTCGCCGTTGATGACTAGATCCCCGCCCGTATCATCGCGGCCGTTGACGATGACATGCACATGGGGATGGCCGGTGTTGTAGTGATTGACGGCAACCCAATCCAGCTTCGTGCCGAGGTCGCCTTCCACCTGTTTCATGAAATCGCGGGTGTAGGCCGTGAGGTCCGACAGCTCCGCGCCATCCTCGGGCGAGACGATGAATCTGAACTGATGGCGGTCATCCTGACCACGATCAAGGAAGGCGTCGCCATCGGCGCGGTCTTCATGCGCCGAATAGAGCTGGCCGCGTTCGCCGTCGCGCGAGGTTCCGTCACGCTGGACATAGCGCAGATGCGCGCGGGCACGGCCGCCCTTCCATGCGGCCCGGACGCTGCGCTGCTTGACGATCACGCGGCGGCTGCCCGGCTGGCGATGATGCCAGTTGCCGGATATGTTCCGGGCGCGCACGAAGCTCGCGCCCCGGCCGCGCTTCACGCCCTTGCCGCTGGCGGCCATGGCGCGAGACCGCCCCGGCGATGACGGGCGCGCGGATGACGGCATGGAAGGATCGCGTGAGGCTGCCGCCTGATGCTGGCGGGTGATCTTCCTGACCTGCGTGAAAAAGCTCTTGGTCTTGCCGGCCTTCGGCGTGTCGGATCGGATGCGGCCGGGCTTCGGACGGAAGCGGTTTTCGTCGTCGGCGCTCAAGGGCGCGACTCCAGCCCAAATCGCCGAAAAACGGCCGATCTGCGCCTATGGTGCCGCTCGAAACCCTGCAAAGCCAAGGCTTTGCGCAAAATCGCGGCACGCGGCCCCTCAAAACCATGGTGCCGGAACCGGCCACCTAACCAGTGTGCAGACAACAACAATTTCCAGAAGCGGCCCCATATGGTGCCGTCTTCTTTAATCTTGCCCTCCGCCTTTCCTTCCCTTTTTGCCCTTCCTGCCGGGAATGCTGCCAGGCGCACCCAAGCCTGACTGCACACCGGAAATGGACCGAACGAGCGCGTAAACGCCATGCTCATGGCTTGTCGCCATCGCTCGCAAGGGCCACGAATATGCCGCTGTCCTGCGGCTCCTGAACGGCGGGATCGCGCAGAGAAGCGGTTGCGTGGATGTCGCTCGATGGCTGATTAACCGCCGCTGAAATGCCGCCGGATTGCGCAACGAAGAGCGGGGCTTCGCGCCAATCCGGTGGCGGCGGCGGCACGATGGTCGGCACATCAGGCGCAGTCGCCCTGCCGAGAACAGGTGCGAGCGTGGCGACATAGGCGCGTGTTTCTGCGGGCAAAGTGCGACCTGTCGCCAGATGCTCGTCATAGCGACCGGGACCGGCATTGTAGGCGGCAAGCATGGCCGCGACATTGCCATAGCGGTCCCACATCTCCCGCAGATACGCCGTACCTGCGAGGATGTTGTCACGCGGATCGTAAGGATCGCGCCCGAGGCCATGGCGGCTGCGCAGGCCCGCCCAGGTATCGGGCATGACCTGCATCAGTCCCATCGCGCCCGCCGATGAAATGGCGCGCACATCGCCCGCGCTTTCCACACCCAGCACGGCCCGAATCCAGTGCTCTGGAATGCTGAAACGCCGTGACGCCTCTGCAATGAAAGCAGCATGGGGATGCGCGGTAACAGGCGCGGGTTGCGGCGTGACCTGCGCCATGGCCGGCATCGAGCCGCTGCCAGCCGACAGAAGGGCCGTGAAGAGAAGAAGGGCGCGGGATCGCATGATCTCAGTCCCGATCTTCGCGGGGCCGCGGGCGGCTCCAGTGCAGCGACCATGACGAGCCTGCATCGTCGTCGCGAAACAGATTGGCGCGGATCGGCTGCGGTAGGGCGGGATCGTCGAGCAGCACCGAGAGATATTCGCCAGCCTTTTCGCCGGTGCGTTTCCATGCAGCACCGACCTCCGGCCCGTCATGTTCAATGAAATGGACGCGATAGTCCGGCGCATTCTCCGCATCGGAATGTTCGGCGGGCACGATAACGAGATCGCGCTTCATGGTGAGCGTGACGAGCTGACCGGCGAAGCCGGATGCGTCACGCGCAAATTGACCGATCTGTGGCATGGTATGTCTCCTGTGTTTGTGGATTTGGCGTGGGTTCAATGCGTGGCCGCCCGCCATTCGTAGCGGCCATCGCCTTCCTCATCGGTCCAGAGCGGGAGTGCTCGCCCGATGACGGAACTGGCGAGAACAGGTCCGAAGTAACGGCCGTCGAGGCTGTCCCGGATGTCCCAATTCATGAGGAAGAGTTCGCCGTCGCGGATGATGCGGCAGCCCTGCCAGACCGGCAGATCGCGGCCCATGCGGTCGCGCTCCAGTGCGGCGCCCATCTCGACGTTATCGACGGTGATCGTCGCACCGCTGCGGCAGACGCGCTGTCCCGGCAAGCCGAGGACGCGTTTCAACAGCGGCACGCCCCGCCCGATATAGCCGCGCTCGACCATGAACTGCTCCAGCGGTTCGGGCGGCGCGATGACGACGAGTTCTGGAATTTCGAGCGTATCGGCGGGAGCAACCGTGTAGAAGCCGATGGGCGCGCTGGCAGTCGCGTTCCAGATCAGCCGGGTTGGCAGATCGGCAACCGCTGTGGCGACAAGCGTGCCGACGGCCAGCATGGACACGGCGAGGATATGACGGCGGCTCATGTCCAGATCCTCCGGCGGTTGAGCCACGCGGCATGGCGTTCCGGGGTGTAGGGGTTGGGTTCCTGACCGGCACTCAAGCGGTTGTGGACGTGCCGCCAATGGTCCGGCGCAACATCCGCCGGATCGATGCAAAGCGCGTCCACGGCATCAATCAGGGCCAGCACCCGCTGGACTTGTCGCCAGCCATCAATACGCAGCAGGATCTCGCAGCCAGGACGAACGAAGGGCACGGTCTGGTACGGTTCGCCGCGACCAACGGCGCGCAGGATGTCGAGCCGCGAGACGATGGTGCCGTAATCGTTGGAGGCCCAGCGGACGAAGGCAAAGATGCTTTCGGGCGCAAAACCGATCAGACTGCAGCGGCGGTCGATGATCTGCTCAAAGCTCTTGTGACCGAACCTGATCCAGCGCTCGACCTTCTTCTTCTGGAAGGTCAGTTCGACCAATGTGGTGAACGGAGCTGGTCCGCCCGGCCGCGGATGTTCATGCACTGCACACGCGGTCTTGCCGGTCATGGCTGATCTCCTTCGGTGGGTGGAAACTCGCGGACCAGCAGCTCGCGCAACATCACGGCGACCGTGACGCCGCGCCGGAAGGCAGCGACCTTGATGCGCCCGCGTAGCTCGGGCGTGATGTCGATGGTCAGGCGGGCGGTAAACGCCTCGGCAGCCATCTTTCCTGTTACCGGTGTATCGGCAGCCCTGACCCAGCTATCGGGATTGCCCGGACGCGATGCGAAGCCGGATTTGGCGGGTGGACGTGTCATCGCACAATCCTCCCGAGCCCGAGGCTATCGATCTCGGCCACCAGCGCTGTGACCTCCAGTGCAGCCCGTTCGCCGCCATCGGTCTCTGAGACCAGTCGCCCGGTTTGTGCGGCTTCAGCGAAGGCGACGCGCTGGCCGATGGTCGTGGCCAGCAAGGGTGGATCGTGGTCCGCTAGTGTTTGGGCCGTTTCGCGGGCGATGATGGTGCGCGCACCGCATCGGTTCAGCAGAAAACGGGCGGCAAGCTCGGGACGATAGATGCGTGCTTCGCTCAGAAGCGCCAGCATCTCGGCCGAGGCCCAGCCGTCGAAGGGCGATGGCTGCACCGGGATCAGCGCCAGATCGGCTGCAAGCAGCGCAGAGCGCATCAGACCAGCGACACGGGGCGGACCATCAATGACGACATGATCCGCGTCACGCGCCAGTTCCGGCGCCTCCCTGTGCAGGGTATCGCGGGTAAGTCCGATGACGGTGAACAGCCTTGGCAGCCCTTCATCGCTGCGCCGCTCCGACCAGTCGAGTGCGGAGCCTTGCGGGTCGGCATCGATCAGGATGACGCGCTTGCCTTCCGCGGCCCAGGCTCCGGCGAGATGCAGCGCCAGCGTCGTCTTGCCCACGCCGCCTTTCTGATTGAGGAGCGCGACAATCATCGCCGTCCTCCCGGTTTGCCGAGAGGAAGTTCAGGCGTGCTTGTTGACGCGGGCGATCCTTGCTTTGGGGGTGTCAGCTTGCCTTTATGGGCACCCGATCTGAGGGCCGCACCAGCCTTCGCGATGAGCTTTTCCACATCGCGCTGCCGCTCTTCAAAGTTAGATTCTGTGTTAGACTCTAAGTTAAGGGCGCGATTTTCGCTTTTGTTACCGAAGGATAGGAGGTGTTTGGGTTCCCGATAGCACGAGCCTCCGGTTCCTGATGGCACGATAGTCCGGGTTCCCGATAGCACGAGACTATCCACAGGTTTTCCACAGGCCGGGACAGGCTCGAAAGCGAGCAGCATCCGGCCGCCGGTCTCGACCTCGGCGAACAGGGTGTAGCCGGGCAGTGGCTGGCGGCGGATAATGTCGCGCAGCTCGAAGGCGAAGCGCTTGAATGGCGAGAGACTTCCCGATTTCTGGTGAAGGTGATGGAAATCGAAACGCCAGCCGTTTTTCTGCCGGCCACCATGTTTGCGCACCAGGCGATAGAGCCAGCGTTCCAGCCCACCGGTCAGATTGAAATAGGCCCGGTCGATGGTGAGGATCAGGGCGTCATCCAGAACCGCGCTGTAGAACCAGTCAGGCACGATCATCTCGATGCCGTCCGGACGGCCATTGGCATCGGTTCGTTCATGCCATTCGTTGATCCACGAGAAGCGATGGCGCCGTCCGTTGGTGCGCTGGCGGATCGACGTTGCAACTGTGGTTGATTGCAGGCGGTCCAGTGCCGCTTTCAGGCGCTGATAGTCCCGCAGGGAGGTTCCTCGCCCCGTGAACGTCAGGATCTCGTAGGGCGTTGCCGCCATCAGCCGCGACGTGCGCAGACCTGCGTCCCGTGCCTCAACAATCTGACTGGCGGCCCAGATCAGAATATCGGCGTCCCAGATCGTCGCCATCCCGTGATCGGGCACGGCTTCCACACGGATGGAGACGTTGCCCAAGGCAAAATCGATGGGGCGGACGCGGTGCGATTTGGAAAGGGAGAAGAAGGGATAGGCCATGAGGTCCTGCGCGTCTCGTGGCGCGAATTCACCGGGTAGCGCCCGAAACAGATCGAGTTGCCCGCGTTCCAAAGAGGGTCGGTGCCGAGCTGCCATAGAGGGCTGACCGCCGTGTTCAGCGCGTAATGCGCTTGGGCGAGGTGAATGCGGTCGGCGGCAGAGGTTTCGCCGGGAGAACCTGTCCGCGTGGGTCCGACGTGGAGGTAACCGATCCGCGTGCAACCCAGGCTGCGAGATCCTCGACCGAATAGACAACGCGGCCGCCGAGCTTGTGATAGGCAGGTCCCGTTCCGTAGGTTCTGTGCTTTTCCAGCGTGCGCGCGGACAGGCTGAGGAAATCGGCAGCTTCCTTGGTGCGCAGGTAGCGTGGCGGCAAGGCGGCGAGATCAGGTCGCATGGGGTGGCCTCCGTGGTTGTGCAGGATGCCGCTGACGATCAACGGCATGACATGCGCACGGTGGCGAAGGCGCGGCGGCAAGGGGGATGAGGAAGATCGAAGGGGTAGAATCCTCACCCTCGATCAGACGTCAGTGTCAGGGTTTGCGACGATGGCGCAAAAGGTCCTGATAACCGCCGTCGATCAGCGCGGCGGCAGATCGGACAAGGGCGATGACAGAGGCGCGCAAAGCCGATGTCTTCCACGGCTCAGCGCGAACGCGCGCCTCTCCGTAGATGGCGATGGCAATCTCACGATAGGTCGCGTGGTTGGCGTTTCCGTCGGCAGCTTGCATCATCAGGCGAAACCGCCGGCGCTGATACGGCGTCATCCTGGGGTCGCGGCGCGCGGGTTTCCCGGCCAGCATGTGCCAGAGCCTGAGAATGGCTTCGAGCCGATCCGGCAGATTTTCGTCAAGTGGCAGAATGATCGCCGGCTGCGAATTGGCATCGGTGTCGGCGAGGATCAGATATTGAACGCCGTCTCTGGCGTCACAGACACCATATACCCCCTCTGGTCCGCAGATGGCATCAGCAAGATCTACCGATAAGGCGGACGGAGAAGGCGGAAGAAAATCGGGCGCTGCCCCGAGCATCAGCATGTCCGGATTGGCAACAGGCGACCAGATGACCGGTTGGTCGAGCGCGGAAAAGCCGGGGTCTGCCGGGAAATCGCAACCCCCAGCGATGTTGGACGTGATCCGCAAGGGGAAGATGCCCGGCGCCTTGCGCTACAAGGTCATCGAAACAGGCCTGATAGGACGCGTTACGGCGCAGGCATTCCCAGGCGACGCCCTCAACGGGCAGCGCATCGTAGAATTCATACTGGTCCTGGTCTCGCCAGCGGGATGTATCCGGCTTCATTGCTCCGCTCCTGGTTGAAACTGCACAGGTGGAGCGTGAAAGAATTGCGGTGCCTCTACCGAGATGGAAGCCAGAACAAAGACATGGGGTGATGCTCTGAAGGCATCACTGGTGCGACGGCGGCGAGGTCAGGTCCGATCTGTCGGATGACGCAGCAGCTGACGATAGCCGCTCTGTGTCATCCAGCGCGCCCGTCCCAGATGGCTGTCATGGACCTGCCGGGCGCGTTCAGGTTCCCGAACAGGATCAATTCCGAACAGCACATTGACGGCTTCGGCCCATTCCGCCCCATCATCGGCGGCATCGAGCAGCCGCATATAGAGCTTGATATGCGCGCGGTCATATTCGGTCAGCTCGTCGCTAACAGGTGCAATATCGTCGAAGGGGGGAAGCGGAGATGTCATGTCGGGGGTCGCCACAGAGCACAGGCCGCCGCAGCGGATCGATGATTCCGCCCGCGCCCGTCAGGCGTCATGGATCTGTCGGTGTCTCTTCTCGTCTTGGCCATGTACCAGCAACACTCCTTGCCCGCGATCCGTGGACAGGAGAACAATCCCTGCTGCTTCAAGCGCCCGGCGCACCTGATCCCGCGTTGTCTCATACACCTCGAGCCGGTTCTCGGACTCAAGGCGTTTCAGGGCAGTCAGCGATATTCGGGCCTTGTCAGCGAGCGTCTCCTGCGTCCAACCCAGCAACGCGCGTGCGGCCCGCGACTGTCGAGCGGTGATCATGCATGATCACCTCCCATCGCGACCGGCGCGCATTCCAGAACTACGGCTATTTTAGTCGTCTTCGCCCGATACGCCATACGAAATCGTCGAATCTGGTCAGGGCGTTATCTGCACGGCTGAGCATGCAGCCCGACTGATTCGCCTGTATGCCGCAATTGCAGCACTTGTGCTGGCCGTAACGCCGACCAGCGCAGAATGATCCCTAAACGCTCCATGGGAAATGATAGTGATATGTTTAGAGATCATTTTCTTTGCGTTTTGCGCTGGATATGGTACCCATCCAGATCAGTGCAGCAAAAATGATCCGTAAAGGCATCACATGAAGGCGGAAGAAGAAACACTGAGGCTGATCGGCGACCATTTTCGCCGCGCGCGTCTTGCAGCGGGGTTGACGCAGGAGCAGGTGGCCGATCTTGCGGGCATTTCGCGCCCGCGCTACCGCGACATCGAGACGGGGGCGGCGGCTGCGCGCACCACGACATTGATCAACATTGCCAGGGCGCTTGGGCTGGAAATGATGCTGGTCCCGCAGGCAATGGTGCCCGCCATCGAGGCGCTTTTGCGCCCCGAGGCCGAGGATGATCATCCGGCCTTCAGCCCGCAACCGGAGAGCGACGATGACAGCCGTCCGTACCGCTGAGACCATCACCGCGCTGGACGTGTTCCTGAACAGTGCGAAGGTTGGCACGATCGTCAGGACGCCGGGTGATTTCAACGCCTTCAGCCTTGATCCGGCCTATCGCGCGACTGGAGGCCATCCGGTTCTGAGCCTATCCCTTCGCGCGGCATCAGGGGGCTTGCGCAAGGATCCGCGACCCGTCGCAGGCAGCCTGCCGCCCTTCTTTGCCAACCTGCTGCCCGAAGACCGGCTGCGCGAGGCGATGGAAAAGCACCATGCGGGTAATGTGCGGTCGGGGAATGATTTCGATCTCCTGGCCACCCTTGGTGCGGATTTGCCGGGGGCCGTTCGGGTGCTGCCCAGTGACGGTCAACCCGGCATCGGGGCGGCGCCAACCCAAGGACGGCCCAAGGCCCGCTTCTCGCTGGCAGGCGTGCAGATGAAGCTCTCGGTGATGAAGAACACCGGCAAGGGCGGCGGGCTGACCTTGCCGCTCGGGGATGACGAGGGCCAATATATTGCGAAATTCCCCTCGACCGCCTTTCCGGGCGTGTCGGAGAACGAGTTCGCGAACCTCGCGCTTGCCGAAGCCATCGGCATGAATGTGTCCGAGCGGGAACTGGTCAGCCGAGACCAGTTCGAGGGCATTCCCGAAGAGTTTGAAACACTTGCCGAGGGGCTGGTCCTGCTCGTGCGGCGTTTTGATCGCGGGGCAGACGGGCAGCGCATCCATATCGAGGATTTCGCGCAGGTTTTCGGCCTGTACCCGGCGCGCAAATATGATGGCGCCGCCTCCCACGACATCGCCTCTGTGCTGAATGTTGCGATCTCGCCGTTCGCCGCGCTGGAGTTTGTCCGGCGGCTGACCTTCTCGGTGGTCATGGGCAATGGCGACATGCACCTCAAGAACTGGTCGCTGATCTATCCGGGCGACGGCGACACGCCCGCTCTAGCACCGATCTACGACATGCTTTCGACCGTGCCCTATATTCCGGCAGATGGGCTGGCGCTGTCTCTGGGCGGCGAGCGGGCCTTCAAGGGCTTGGCCCCGGCCCGCTGGAAGACGTTTGCCAATCGGGCAAGGCTTCCCGAGCCAGCCGTGCTCAAGGCCGTTGTCGAGACGGTGAAACGCATTGATACGAAATGGTGGACACTGCCGGAGCGCGAAGTGGTCCCGCCGCCCGTGCTGGAGCGCATCGACGCCCATGTCAAAACCATCATCCCGATCCTAAGCGCCTGATCCGTGCCAGACACGACAGGGCGCGGTGGCGTGACGACTTTCCCGCGGACATGAGAAAGGCCCCGACCTTGCGGTCGGGGCCTTTGTGCCGCGCCTTAGTCGCCGCGGCGACCGTTGGGGCGGGACCAGATGAGGGAGAAGGTTTCGCCTTCTTCGTCATCGAAGAGGTTGGCGTAGATCGGAGCGTTGAAGCTCGGATCGTCCAGCTTGAGGCCCAGATAGTCGCGGCCCTCGTTGGAGCGCTTGGACCAGGCGGCGCCGATCTCGGCGCGGCCGACCAGAACCCGGTGGCTGGGGGCGTTTTCGCCGGTAGCGCGCAGGTCGGGGATGATGCGCACGCCCTTGGCCTGGACGCTGAGGGTGACGATGTCGCCGGTGAATTCGTTCGAGCCGGTCTTCTTGAAGGTGCCGATGGTTGCCATTTTAAGTCTCCGTTTTCCGTTTCCGAGCCCGCACCATTGCGGCCTCTATGGCGATCGACCGGCCGGAGACGAACGCTGGCGCACCCCCTCGGGGGCTGGACAGCACAGGAGGAACTTTCTTGTTCCGCGCGGAATGGCGGCTCTGCCGTCAGGGGAAGAAAGTTGTGACGACGCTGTTGCGCTAAAGCGGTCGAAGCGCATCGCGCTGCTCTTCGGCCAGATCAGGCCATTGAAGAGGCCGTTTGGAGTGGTCGAGACACGGGGGCTGAACGGAGATGTGGCAACCTTGAGGCTCCATCAGGATGACCTGACCGGCAACACCGGCCTTTCCTGTCACCCTGCGTCTCAGATCATGCGCATCTCTGCTTCCGGCCTGTTCCACCGGCATGCCACCACCCGCGGGTTTCCGTCAGTCTGCACGCGCTGGTGCCGACCGTCCTGCGCTCCTATGGGCCGCGTCTGTGCCCCAGGTTGATCCGGTGATTGGCCGCTGTCTGTCACCATTTTCCTGACGAAGACGGAAGACGATCAGCATCCGCTTCTGGTCGCCATCAACGGATCATTGCGGTTCAGGTTCGTGCAAAGCCGCCGTCCGCGTGGTCGGTTGCCGCCATGCCCGCAACGCGCAGGAACGCCGTCACGCCCACCGCAACCGCTCCGATCACCGAGAAGATGAGTTGCCATATCTCCGAGGGCATCATGTGCTTGACAATACCGAGCGTGGCGTAAAATCCGGCCATTCCCGCCGGAGCGACGAAGGCCAGAGCAATCAGCAGACGCGCCCACATCGGGCGGATCAGCATGAGCAGGCCCTGACCAACAGCCAGCGTCAGACCGGCGGCGAGAAGACCAACGACGATGCCGCCGAGCCAGCCAGCCCCAGTATCATAGGCCAAGGCGCCTGCATTCAGGCCAATAAAGAACGGCAAAGCGAATACGGCGAGATTGAACAGCAGCCAGCACATGGTGCCGATGGCTGCGATGGAAACGAGGATTCCGAGAACGATCATGGTGGTGTCTCCGTGCAAAAGGTTGGACGGTTGCGCCTTCCACCACCACCATGGCGCAATCACAGCATAGCAGCATTCCTCTCACCGCGCGAGAAGCGATGGCTTTCGAGGCCAGGCCTGTCCGAAAACTCGCAGTTTGAATGAGAAAGCTTATGCGTCTGGTGGACCAGTATCTGCTGCACCTCTACGATGACCATATCGTTGGGCGGAAGGATGCGGGTTAAAGCTATGGCAGAAGTCGATTGGTCAGATCGGGCATTTTATGATGACGGCGAATGGGTGACATGGTCAGACATTGACGAACAGCTTCGTCACAAGGAATGGGGAGCGAAGTATCCAAACGCCATCCGATCAATGATCCCGTATTTTGAGGACCTGATCTCACTCGCTGAGAGCTACCATCTGGAGACGGGCCTGCATTTATCGGTGTATGGCGACATCGGTGAGCTGTTCGGTGCCATCACCTACGGCATCAAGTTGAACAAGACCTACGCGCAAGGTTCGGACGGCAAGCTCGAAAATGATCATGTCGAGATCAAAACCATCACTCCTTTCAAGAGCAAAGACGTGGTGATGGTGGATACATCAAGGCATTTCAGCAAGCTGCTCGTGGTCAAAATTAATGCGGAATTCCAGGTCTCCGGGCGAATGGTCAGCCGCAAGCAATTGCCAAAGCGCTCAGGCCGTTATGTCCGAATTCGTTGGGACGACCTGGCGCTATTGCAGTAGTGCTTATGCTGAACAGGCAGCGCTCACGCGCTGCCGGTCCCGAAGCGATAA
Source organism: Rhizobium sp. YJ-22 (assembly GCF_029601685.1). Classification (NCBI taxonomy): domain Bacteria; kingdom Pseudomonadati; phylum Pseudomonadota; class Alphaproteobacteria; order Hyphomicrobiales; family Rhizobiaceae; genus Rhizobium; species Rhizobium sp. YJ-22. The sequence continues at coordinate 73,130 of NZ_JARRIR010000008.1, forward strand.
ACCGGGATACCCATCTTGCGAGCCTTGTCGGCCAGATTGTCCTGAATGCCCGTGCCGGGGAAGATGATGACCCCGATCGGCATGATGCCGAGCATCTGGTCGTTGCGCTTGAACGGCGCCGCCTTGGCATGTTTAGCCCAGTCAGGTTTGAAGGCGACCTGCGCGACTTTGCGATTGCTGGCCCAGGTGGCCGCGATGCATTCCGCGCCCTTGGGCGATCCACCGTGCATCAGAACCATGTCCGGGTGCTTGGCATGGACCTGATCGAGCTTGGCCCAGATCGTCCGGTGATCAGTCGTGTCTCCGCCCGAGAAGGCGATCTTTGGCCCGGCGGGCAACAGCACCTCGTTGTCGGCCCGGCGTTTGGCGGCGATGAAGTCGCGGCTGTCGATCATGGCCGAGGTCATCTGGCGATGGTTGACCCGTGAACCGGAGCGTTGCGACCAGGGCGTTCCGGTGGTGCGCAGATAGATGTCCGCGGCAGTCTCGCGGAAGATTTCCATGCTGTCACGGCGCTCGATCAGGCTTTGTCCCGCGCCGATCAGGGTTTCCAACTGGACGGATTTAACCTCGCTGCCGTCCTGTTCGCGTTGAAGGCGTTTCTGCGTCTGCTCGTTATCGTCAAGCTTGCGCTCGATCCGTTCGACAGCGCGGTGGAAGGTGTTGACGGTGGACCAGAGGATTTCGTCGAGGTCGAAATCGAGGCTGGTGTCGGCCATGGTGGAAATCAGGGCGTCGAAGATGTCGGAGACTGCCCCCTGGATGACGTGATCTTCGGGTGTGATCCGGGGATCGGCCTCGTCTTCGGAGGGGCGGTAGCCGTAGAGTTCGAGTTCTTCGATGGCATGGCCGGTCGGGGACGTGCTGTGATCGGGTTCGAAATCGTCGTGTGCGTACATGGGATGCTTCCGTCAGTTGGACCGCGACCGTCGCGGCCTTCATGGCGAGACACGCCCACGGGCACTCCGGTCTGGCAGCACGAGCCTCTGGCGAGGGCCTTGATGGCAAAGCCCGACTGATTTGTTTCGCGCTGTAAAGGCGGGCTTGCCCGCCGACGGAAATCAGTCGGGCGCCGCCATTGCCTGACCGGAGCGTTTGTGGGCCGATCGCCCTCTCGGAAGGCCAAGGCGCGGTCCTCTTCTGATGACAGGCAGCCTGCGCGCATGACCGGATCGGAACGCCCCCGATCACGGCCCCATACCGGCTATGCTATTGAAGCCATGAAGCGGCTGACGTCCTCGGGGGCGATTTGCACCCGGATCTCTGCTCGAACGGCATCCAGCCCATGAGTTACGAGATCTTCGTTGAAGTCCCCCATCATGGGCGAGAGCGTGATGGTCTCGATTCCGACCTCGTGCGCCCGGTCCACCAGGCTATCGCGGGCGCTGTTCCCTGCCGGATCGTTATCACGGACGATATAGAGCCTGCGCAGTTGTGGCGGGAACAGAATAGCGGCGAGATGTCCGGCCGAGAGTGCGGAAACCATCGGCATGGTGGGCAGAGCCTGACGCAGTGACAGGATGGTTTCGATACCTTCCCCTGCTGCCATGACATCGTGCGCATCACCGAAACGAACCGCATGTCCGAGCAGGTCGCCCATTGCCTTCCTTGGCGGATCGACAGGTGCCTTGCCGGAACCGTCCGGGGCCAGCCAGGTGCGGTGCGCGCCGGTGATCCTGCCATCGAAGTCGGTGACGGCGGCGATCATGGCGGGCCAGGCTTGCGTCGGGGCATCGTCCTCGGGCCGCCAGTAGCAGTTGGGATGGAAACGCAGATTTGCGGTTTGGCGTAAATCCGTCATCCCGCGTCCGCGTAAATACGCTTCTGCGGTACTGCCGATCAGCGGCTGTGTCATGCGCCAGAGTCGGCGTGTGGCCTCCGATGATCCCGATGGTGCTGGCGGGCGGGACTGACGGGATGGCGGCTGCGGTTCAGGATGCGGCAGGCTGAGGAAGCGCCGGGCTTCTTCGGCAACGTCTGTGAAATCGATCAGACCGAGCGAGTCCCGGATCACGTCCAGCAGATCGCCATATTCCCCCGTGGCCGAGTCCTGCCATTTACCGGCAATGCCTTTCACGCTGTCGTGCAACCGGACGAACATGGAGCGGCCAGCCGTGTTTCGGACATCGCCAACCTGCCAGTAATTGCCCTGTTTGCGGCCATTGGAGAGATAATGGCGGCACACCGCCTCGGCCTGTCGGCCGAGACGCTGCGCCAGTTCGGAAGCGTTGAGACGCGCCATTATGCGGCCTCCCGCTCACCGATGCGCTCAACCGGGAAGCGGTCAAGCAGTTTGCCGATGATCTCCGGCCCCGTTGCATCGACGGGCACGAAGAAGCGCAGTTTCCACGAGATGATCTCACTGAAGAGGCCATAGGCTCGCAGCCGGTCACGCATCGCATCAGTAAAGCCGGTCAGTTCGATCCGGTTGGCGCCCATGACGCGGACGCGGCGCAGTTTCAGCCCTTCGGCGAGATCAAGGATCGTGCGACCTTCGATCAGCGCGGCATAGGCGGCATCCGGTGTCAGGTTGTTGGTGACGCCACTGGTCGAAGCATTGGCGGCCCAGGCCGGCGATACCCGGCGACCGATGATGCGTTCGCCCTCGTCGGTCTGGAGCCGATAGACGCGGGCGGAGTCCTTCGGCAGGCGTTTCCAGATCGGCAGAAGCAGCCCTGTCACCATATGCAGGATGCTGTCGGTGAACTCCGGCACCTGGGCCAGTTCCGCCTTCCAGGCTGTGGTGAAGGCGGCACGGTCAGCCTCGATCCAATGGGTCTCGCCCATCGCCCGCACCGGAATGTTCATCGCTTCCATCGGCCGGATCAGCCGCACGCGCCTTTCGATCTCACCATCATCCAGCATGACGCTGGTGGTCGGGACCTGAACGGCAGCGCGACCGGATCGCTCGTTGATGAGCAATCTTGCGCGGGGATCATCCAGTTCCGCCAGGGTGGCATTGAGCGTAACCGGCTGATTGCGTTTGCGCTCGGTGAGCGTCAGGAGCCGGGTTTCCGCGCCGGTGCCCGGATGGGTGTGGATGACCTGCCGGTCTGTGACGATGAAGCTTTCGGCCTTCAGCGTCTCCAGCCCCATGTCATAGGTGCCGGATGCGATTGCTCCGTCGATCCGTGCCTGCAGAAGCTGCTCGAAGGCCGAGAACAGGATGCCCTGCAATTCGATGGTCAGCGCCAGCAGGCGGTTGAGGAAGGTGGTGATCGGCGGCAGTTCGCCCTTCACACCGGTGCTGTCCATCAGCTTCAGGCCGGTGGCGGATTCAAACCGTTCGAGCGAGCAGCCCTCGACCTTGCCGCGCACGATCAGCAGATAGAGCTGGCGCAGCGCGTCGCGGGCATAGGCGGATTCCAGATTATCCTCCGGACGGAACAGCCCCTGACCGCCGGTCTGGCGCTGGCCGCGCGTGATCGCGCCCAGCGTGTCGAGACGGCGGGCGATGGTCGAGAGGAAGCGCTTCTCGGCTTTGACATCCGTAGCGATGGGGCGGAAGAGCGGCGGCTGCGCCTGATTGGTCCGGTTGGTGCGGCCCAGCCCCTGAATGGCGGCATCTGCCTTCCAGCCTGGCTCCAGCAGGTAATGCACGCGCAGCCGCTGGTTTCGCGCCGAGAGTTCGGCGTGATAGCTGCGCCCCGTGCCACCGGCATCCGAGAAGACCAGAATGCGCTTCTGATCATCCATGAAGGCCGAAGTCTCGGCAAGATTGGCAGAAGGCGCACGGTTCTCGACGGCTAGGTGGGCCGCTGCTCCAATACCCTTGCGCACGATCCGGCGTGAGCGGCCCGTGACCTCCGCCACAATATCCGTGCCGAAGCGCTGCACGATCTGGTCGAGCGCACCGGGGACAGGCGGAAGCGAACCCAGCTGCTCCAGCATCTCGTCGCGCCGCGCCACCGCTTCGCGGCATTCCACCGGCTGACCATCGCGGAAGACGGGGCGTGACGACAGGTTGCCCTCGCCATCGCTGAAAGGTTCATAGAGCTGCACCGGAAAGGAATGCTGCAAATACGAGCCGACATATTCCCTCGGAGTGACATCGACGGAAATATCATTCCATTCCTCGGTGGGGATCTCGGATAGCCGCCGTTCCATCAGCGCTTCGCCGGTCGAGACGATCTGGATGACGGCCGCATGGCCCGCTTCAAGATCGGCATCAATGGACCGGATCAGGGTCGGGGTTTTCATGGAGGTCAGCAGATGGCCAAAGAAGCGCTGCTTGGTGCTTTCAAAGGCCGAACGGGCGGCGGATTTGGCCTGCCGGTTCAGCGTCCCCTCGCTGCCGGTGATGTTGGCGGCTTCCATCGCCGCGTCCAGGTTCCCATGAATGACAGCGAAGGCGGCAGCATATGAGTCGTAGATGTGCCGCTGTTCGTCCGTGAGCTGATGCTCGATCAGTTCATATTCGACGCCATCATAGGAGAGTGAGCGGGCGGTATAGAGGCCGAGAGATCGCAGGTCGCGGGCCAGGACCTCCATGGCCGCAACGCCACCGGATTCGATCGCCTCGACGAACTCGGCGCGGGTCTGGAACGGAAAGTCCTCACCGCCCCAGAGGCCGAGGCGCTGAGCATAGGCGAGATTGTGGACGGTGGTGGCGCCAGTCGCCGAGACATAGACGACGCGGGCGTCGGGCAGCGCGTGCTGAAGCCGCAGGCCCGCACGTCCCTGCTGCGAGGCGGCGACATCACCGCGTTCACCTTTTCCGCCACCGGCATTCTGCATGGAATGGCTCTCGTCGAAGATAATGGCTCCATCGAAATCGGACCCCAACCATTCGACGATCTGCTTGACGCGGGAAACCTTCTCGCCCCGGTCATCGGAGCGCAGCGTGGCATAGGTGGTAAACAGGATGCCTTCCGATAGCGTGATCGGCTTGCCCTGCGGGAAGCGTGACAGAGGTGTGACAAGCAGCCGCTCCATGCCGAGCGCCGACCAGTCGCGTTGCGCGTCCTCGATCAGCTTGTCGGATTTGGAGATCCAGATCGCCTTGCGGCGCCCTCGCAGCCAGTTGTCGAGAATGATGGCGGCGGACTGGCGACCCTTGCCAGCGCCGGTTCCATCACCGAGCATGAAGCCCCGGCGAAAGCGGATCGATCCGGCAGCATCCTCGGGCGCGGCGCTCACATTGTCGAAATGCTCGTCCACGGTCCAGGCGCCGGCGAGATGATCGGCGTGGGCTTCACCGGCATAGATCACCGTTTCAAGCTGGGCGTCCGACAGACGCGCGCAGATGTCGGGCGGCAGCATGGGCCGGTAGGAAGGCTTGGGCGGTGCGACCGAGGCCATGGCGGCGGATTGCACCAGCTTGGTCGGATGCGGCTGTGCACCAGCGATACGCAGCGATTGCAGCGCATATTCCTCATAGATCGCGTCGGACAGGCGAGCGCCTTCCGGTGGCGTCCAGTCCACGGTCTCATAGGCGAGTTCGACGCCATCAGGATCATTGGCCGAAGCAGCGACAGATCGCGTAGCCGCCGAGCGAGCGAGATAGCCCCGCACGGTCTTCGGCGCGGTGGCCGAAGCGGAAACCACGATCTTCGGCAATGACACTGGCAAGCGCGGCGGAACCTGTTCCTCGATCCATCCGATCAGCGTGGCAACATCAGGCGCGATCCCCGGCGAAGCCGGCAAACTGGCGGGATCGTCGGCGGGCAGTTTGTCGATAACGGTCAGCCGCGTGTCGATCGTGGTGCCGTGCTTTGCATAGACCGCACCATCGACGGCAGCGCTGAACACCACGCGGCCACGGGCCTGCAAGCGGATGAAGGCGTCCCGCCATGCCGGAGCTTCGGGGCCAAAGCCAGCGCCGGTGATCGTCACCAACCGACCGCCGGGAGCAAGACGGGCCAGTGCCGCGGCAACATGGCGATAGGCCGCATCCGCGACACGCCCGCTGACATTGGCCATGACCGAGAATGGCGGGTTCATCAGCACCACGGAGGGGACAGCATCCGGAGCCAGATGATCATCGATCTGGGCGGCGTCGAAGCGGGTGACGGCAAAAGCCGGAAAGATCTGGGCAAGCAGATCGGCCCGGGTCTCGGCCAGTTCGTTGAGGATCAGCGAGCCGCCGATGGTCTGCGCCAAGATCGCCAGAAGGCCGGTGCCCGCCGATGGTTCCAGCACCCTGTCATCGGGCGTAATCGCGGCAGCCGTCAGAGCGGTAAGGCCGAGCGGGATCGGCGTCGAAAATTGCTGGAAGTTCTGGCTTTCCTCGGAACGTCGGGTCTGCGTGGGCAGCAGCCCCGCGACCTTTGCCAGCACGGAAATCCGTGCAGCCGGAGACGCGGCTTTACGGAAAAGCGCCTTTCCGTATTTGCGCAGGAAGAGGACCGTGGCGACCTCGCAGGCCTCATAGGCAAGCTTCCAGTCCCAGACGCCGGTAGCGTCAGATGCGCCGAAGGCCGTTTCCATCACACCGCGCAGGATGGCAGCATCGACGCGCTGACCGCGTTCGAGATGGGGGAGCAGATGATTGGCCGCAGCCAGAATGGCGGGCGCAGCCGCCATTGGCGTGACCGGATCGGTCACGGGGAACACCATGTTCATGTCTGGAACCTCAGGAGAGCGAAAAGGACAGGTCCGAACAGCGCTCTCTCTCGACCGCCCGGACTTAACCCCTTCCGGCCCGCCTCTGACTCTCAAAGCGCAGCTAAAAAAAAGCGCCCCGACCGGACGGTGGGGCGCTTGTCAGTGTCTTCTCGGGATCATCCGAAGCGGCGACCAGCTGCGGTGAAGGTGTATTCATTGGCGGCAATGGTTTCATCGACAGCCTCGTCCGAGGACAGATAATCATACTCGCGCTCAAGCTGGCGGTAGAGCCAGCGGGCCAGATCGCGCAGCGCCTCGATGACCGCCTCCTCGGCATCAGCGGTCATGTCCTGCCAGGTCGGGCTGTCGCGCTCGACCGTGATCGACATGCAGTATTCGTGATAATAATGGCCGCGATGGCTGGCATCGGCGCGAAGCTGATAGAAATTGCGGCGCTGGATCGCCTGAAGGGCATCGGCGATGCGGTGCAGTTCGGTGTCCTGCGGGGCGTATTCTCTGATCCGGCGCGGCCCATGTTTCTGGTAGGAGTACCAGGATTCAAAGCAGGCACCGTCACCTTGTGAACAGAAGCCGCGGAACCAGATGCAGGGTTCCTGCCGTGTGCCGCCGCCCATCAACCGGACGGCACGGGTCTTGAGCTTCAATCCGAGGATTTCCGTGATGCGCTGGAAATCCTCGTAGACGGCATCGTACCAGTCATAATCGAAGCCGCCTTCGCGATACCAGGCGCGGGCCTTGTCCTTCGCTGCATCGGACAGCTCATCGAGACGATAGACGGTGGTTTCGATGATCTCAGGCATAGGGATCGCCTCCCTCCAGCACGGTGGAAAGCCAGCCGTCGGTATAGATCCAGTCCACCGTTTCGCCGGTGGCAAGATCGAGGACATGCGCCCCGCCACCAAATCCGTCGATACGCGGTTTCGAGCAGCTGTTTGCGTACTGGAAACCCCATAATCCGCTGAGGCCAAATTCGGCAGCGCAGCGTTTGACAAACTGAACGACATGCTCGGGATCGCCGGTGACATCATCGCGCATCCAGAGTTGCGTGCTGCCATGTTCTGGCTGGATGGAAAGCAGGAAGCCATCTGAAGGCGGATCCTCAACGGCATTGTCATCCGCCAGAGCGTTGTAGAGATCAAGCGCGCGGGCGGCGTTTTCGGGGGTGCCCACGTCAAGCAGGCAGGAAAAGTGCGTGTAATAATCGGCCATGACGGTCTCCGGACATGACATGGCCCGGCGTATGGCCGAGCCGAATGGGATGGAATGGGTGAAGCTCAGGCGGCCTGCGGCAGGCGGAGCAGATCGGCCGAGGTTTCGCGCCAGAAGGGATCGACCAATCGGGCCTCCAGCGCAGCGGCGCGGTAACGCAGCCGTCTCGCATCGCCGGGGTCCGAAGCCCGGAACGCCATACCGCGCAGGCGGCTGGCCTCGGTCACGATCCTGCGTGCCTCGGCATCGGACGCGACTGGCTGTTGCCAGAGGATAATGCCGGCGCGGATTTCGCCGGCGAGGACCAGGCGCTGATCTCGGTCCTGAATGAGCATGATGCGCGGCTGAAAATACGGGAAGCTGTCCGGCCCCGTGCAAATATTACCGCGCGCCACGCGCAAGGCTGCGGTCTGTATGGCCTCGTCCAGTGATGGGCATTCCCCAAGCGGGATCACGCGGTCAAAGCTGTTCGCCGCGTCACTGGCGTCATAGCTGGCCGCGCCGAGGCATGAGATGCGCAACGGCAGCTTTTGCGACCGATAAAGCGCGGGCAGAACATCGGCAGCCAGAATCTGACCGATGGAACGGAAGGTTTCGGAACGGGCAAAGGTCATCGGCATCACTCCATGACGGGCGCCGAAAAGCCTCTCTCTCCAGCCATCAACCCGTCACGGCCGAACGGCCCGCACTCTTCCTCTCTGACCGGGCTTGTTCCCGGTTCCGCTGCCGACGATGGGGGGCCATCTTGAGGCAATGAAGGCCCGAAGCGCGGGTCTCCGCGCTCGGGCCGTCGGGGATGAGGCGTTTTCGCGCCTTACTCCCACGGGTCCAGCTCCAGCTTCACCATGTCGTCGTCGCCGTCGAACTCGGCGGCGGGGCAAGCGGCGTGGGTGCCGTCTCCGGCCTGAAACACGACAATCGAAACCATCAGCGTGGCGGCAAGGCTGGCGGCGAAGGCGGTGGCATCTGCATAGGACATGGGTTCCGGCTCCTGTCTTTGGAGGCGGGGGACCATCCCCCGCGCGACAGGCGCCCGAAGTGTCTGACCGGATCTGCAATCACCCTCGGGCGTTCGGACTTTTTCCGAATCCCCGAGGGCGGCACGCGCGCGTAAGCCGACCCCTTCGGGGTTGAATGTCAAAGAGACGGATCGGACCAAGGTTTGCGAATGGAAGCGGGGGTGGTTTTTCGCATCTGACAGGATGCCGGATACCCGTCGCAGATGCTCTGCCGCGCCAGCCTTGCCACCATGCTGGCATCAGGATCGTGTTCCGTTCAGGCCAGAGATGGCTGCCGCTTGCCCTGATGGGGACGGCGGATTGTATGGTGAAGCCGGATTGGACCCGTCCGGTGCAGACCTCCCACCTTCACGGCCCAACACCCTGCGATCGGGTCTTCAGCTCCAAAGCCCATCGGCAATCTCGCGGGCAATCATCGCGCGCGCCTTCATCATCAGATCATCGCCTGAGGTGTCGATATGACCGAAGAAACGGGCACGAGCGCCATGAGCTGTCCATTCGGCGTAGCGGCAATATTCACGGGCATCGAGCCGGAAGACGCGCATGTCTTCGGCCCAATGGGGCTTTGGCTCCACAACAACGGTCATGCCGTCGCGGCTTTCCTCCCAGGGCAGGGTGCGCTCCGATAGGGAATGTTCGCGATCCTCAAGAAAGATTTGATCGACGTCGATGATGGCGGGCATGGAAGCGCTCCAATGAAAAAGCCCGATCACAAGGACCGGGCGAGTTGCGGAAACGGAGGGTGCAAACGGGACAGCCGAAGCCACCCCGCCTGAGAACTATTCAGCAGCGACCATGTGCTGTTCTTCCTCGTCGTCAGCCGGGTCGTCCTCGCCATCGCCGGAGAGGAAATCGGGCAGATCGTCGGCTTCTGCCGCAGCGCCCGATGCCGGATCGACTTCGACACCATCATCCACCATGCGCAGCGGCTCAGGCAGCCAGCCGGATTCCGCCAGGAGGCGTTCGGCTTCCTTGGCCATGTCTCCCTTCTTGAGGTGCCCGATCAGTTCAGCGGCTCGATCTCCAGCGCCTTCACGTACAGCTTCAAGGATGCGCGGCTTGGTCACGCGGCCGAGATAATTGCCAACCGTCGGCCGCCAGCCCACGGCCACCATGTCGAGGCCGGTTGAACGCGCCAGCCGATCAGCCTGCGACAGGCGAACGTCCAGCCCGTGCTGGCTGACGCCCGTTCCGCTGTAAGGATTCGGCTTCTCATAGAGCGCGTTGACACCGAAGCTGACGCAATGGGCGAGCAGATCCATGCGCGATCCATCGTCCAGATCGGTCAGCCAATCCCAGAGGGCGGCATCGTCTGCCGGGACATGATCGCCCCAGCGTTCGTGGCGGTCAGCGATGGCCTTGGCTGACGCGCTATCGCGCAGATCCTCGGCCTGTGCGGGCAGATGAACCTCCCGGACCTGTGCTTCCAGGCATCCGCGGCTGGAACGCGGCATGAAGCAATCCATGACCAGCCGGTGCAACAGTGCCGTCATGGCGACATGCGGGTTCACCGCCACCGCATCCCGCAGCGCCAGGGTGCGATGTGCAGTCAACTCGCTGACCAGACGATCAGGCAGCGGCTTGATGGTCTCGGTCTCGTCATCCTCCTCCGGTTCGACCGGCTGACCGCCCAGCGTGATAACCGCACGCATGCGGCTCACCTCCGGTTCTGCCCGCTGGATCACCTCGCCGGTTTCCGGGTCAACGATCTCAGCCTCCGGTTCCGCAGGCGTTTCATCCTCGGCGCGAACATAGCCGCGCTCGACCAGCAATGCGCCATCGGCGTCGATGCTGATGAAGACGCCTGCCGTGCCGATCTGGACGGGGTCGAAGGTCATCGGGCGGCGCTCGAAGGTTTCCAGCGCCTGTTCGATTTCACCCAGCCGGGCGTCGATCTCGTCTGGCAGTTCATCAGCCTCGCCATATTCGGCTTCAAGCCGGTCATATTCGTCGCGCAATGCCTCGCGGGTGGCGCGTTCCTCTTCGGTCAGATCGACTGTGGTGCCGACAATCTGGCGAAGGCCATGATCGTGACCATAGGGAAAGGTGATGGCGACCTCGATCCACTTCCAGCCCTCGGCGGCGATGGCCTCGGCCTCGGCCTTGAGTTTTTCGCCCACCAACCGGTCGAGCAGCACCGGGTCTTGCAACCAGCCACCATCGTCCTGCTGGAAGAGATCGCGCAGCACGCAGCCGCCAGCCTCCTCATAGGCGGTAATGCCGACAAACACTGCCCGCTTGTCGGCGGCGCGGACCGTGGTTTCGGTCAGCAGGCGTCGGATGAGGTAAGGTTCCTTCTGCCAGCCGTCCTTGATCGCTTCCCAGACCTGCTCCTGACGGGCATGGTCAGAACTGACGCTGAAGGCCATGAGCTGTTCCAGCGTCATGCCATCCTCGGCATAGACGTCGAGCAATGTCGGTGAGACGGAAACCAGACGCAGGCGCTGTTTCACCACCTTCGCATCCACGAAGAAGGCGGCGGCGATGGCTTCCTCGGTCATGCCCTTTTCGCGCATGGTCTGGAAGGCGCGGAACTGATCGAGCGGATGCAGCGGTGCGCGCTCGATATTCTCGGCGAGCGATACCTCGTCGATCAGCACATCGGCGCTGGCCTCCGAAACAACACACGGGACCGGCGCGACCTTGGCGAGGCGCTTCTGCTTGACCAGCAGTTCCAGCGCGCTGAAGCGGCGACCGCCGGCGGGCACTTCGAACATGCCGGTTTCCTTGCCCTCGGCATCCACGACCGGGCGGACATGCAGGGACTGGATCAGGCCGCGACGGGCGATAGACTCGGCCAGTTCCTCGACCGAGATCCCGGCCTTGACGCGCCGGACGTTGGACTGGCTGAGCACCAGCTTGTTGAAGGGAATGTCGCGCGAGGACGACAGGGTGATCTTCTGAACGGCAGTGGCCATGTCAGTTGCTCCATGACGGACGCCGGTGAGCCTCTCTCTCCGGCTATCAGCCCGTCACGAAGCGAAGCGCCGCCCTCTTCCTCTGAAGAGAGCGACGCCAGCCGTAGAACCTGAAACCCGGAAATCAGGCACTCCGGCTTTCTGTATCGGCGGATGTACGGGAATAGCTCGCCCCGACGCGGTAGAGCAGGCGCTCAGCGGCGCGGATACTGCCGCTCTCACGGGCGGCCTCGGCCCAGACCGAGATCGGGAAATCCCCGGTGAACAGCAGATCGCGCTCGATGCCCATTCCGAAGGGCAGCCGGACTGACTGCATTTCGGTAAGGCTCCACGACCCCAGTTCGGGATAGCCGAGATCAGCCAGGCCGAACATGATGTCGCCGTCCTCGTCCAGTTCGGTGGCGAGCCAGACGCCCTCGCCAAGGGGGTTGAAGAACTTCACGACCGGGATGTGATCCTGATCGCGCTGGCGGCCATTTGCCAGCAGGCGGTCGCGCTGTGTGCCGGTGAGGAGGATCATGCCGCGGCCCTCCGGTCGGTTACGCTCGCATCCGGCTCCTCGATCTCCTCGACAGGCAGATGCGACAGCAGCCAGTCCGCCGCCTTGCTGGCCTGCGAGGCTGCGCGGACAATGGCGCGGGAATCCTCGCGCATGACCTCCAGCCACGACCCGATGTAATCGGCATGGCGGACGGTCGGCACGATCCCGAGCGCAGCGCAACTGAAAGCTGCGGCCTGTTCGGCAATCATCTCCTCGAAAGCGTATTTCTTCGAGCCGAACGAGCCGGTCAGATCGCGGCTGAGGCGGCTGTGATGGCCGCTGGCGTGACCCAGCTCGTGCAGGGCCGTCCGGTGCCAGTTGATAGGCTCGAAATAGGCTTGCGGAGGCGGCACCTGCACATAGTCGAGCGAGGGCATGTAGAAGGCGCGATCGCCGCCAATTCGGAAGTCGATGCCGGTGGCCCGGATCAGCGCCTCGACCTGAGGTTCGATCAGGCCCGGCGGCGGTTGCGGCGTGACTGCCGTGATGTCATCGGGCAAGCCATCGCATTGTGCGGCATTGAAGACCGTGAACCGCTTCAGGAACGGTATGGCATGCGCATCCTCGCCAGTCTCGCGGGCACGGCGTTTCTCGTCCTCGGGAGTGAAACGGTCGGCATAGACAACGGTGGTGCCACGCTCGCCCTTTCTGACATTGCCGCCAAGCGAAAGGGCTTGGCGGAAAGTCAGCCACGCCTGACCGGGGAAGCCGTGCTGGATGACAGCGCCCCAAAGGATCAGAATATTGATGCCGGAATAGCTACGGCCGGTTGAAGCATTTCTCGGCAGGCCCAGAGGGGCGGTATTGGGTGACGCGCCCCAGGGCTGGACCCAGGGCAGCCGCCCTTGCTCCAACTCGGCGATGATCTTGTTGGTGATGTCGTCGTAAAGGTTGCTGCGCGCGCCACCTTCTGCGGGGCTGCGATCGTGTCTGGCCATCGGGATGATCTCCGCGACGGGCGCCGGAAGCCTCTCTTCCAGCCCTCAACCCGTCACGGAAAACCCGTCCGCACTCTCACTCTGAAGGGGGCGTTGCGGGGATTCCCCGCAGAAGGGGTAGGCCGAGACCAAGGCTCGGCCTCAGGGGAAGGCTTTCCCCTATCCGGACTTCCTTGAAAACTGTCAGAAACTCGCATATATTTCCGACAGGAGAAAGACGATGACACGGCTGACCGAACAGATTTTGTCGCATGCGACGGGCCTGCCCGAAGGCGCTCCTGTGTCCGCCAAGAGCCTGCTGCACCTCGGAAACCGGGCCGCCGTGGATCAGGCGTTGTCGCGCCTGACGGAGCGCGGGCAACTCATCCGCGCCGGTCGTGGCGTCTATCTGCGTCCCATCGCCAGCCGGTTCGGCACGCGCACGCCTTCGGTCGAGCAGGCTGTCGAGGCTCTTGCAACCCAAAAGGGGGAGGTCATCGTCTCGAACGGCGCTGCCGCGGCGAACGCCCTTGGCTTGACGACGCAGGTGCCCGTCCGCTCGGTCTATCTGACCTCCGGGCGCAGCCGAAAGGTGCACCTCGGCAAGCAGATCGTGGAATTGCGGCATGCACCGCGCTGGCAACTGGCCCTGGCCAACCGGCCGGCGGGGGAGGCCGTGCGGGCGCTGGCCTGGCTCGGCCCGGAAAAGGCAGAGGCCGCGCTCACGACATTGAAGCGGAAGATGCCGCCCGGCGTGTTCGGCGAACTGGTCGCCGCCGCGCCGCAGCTTCCGACATGGCTCGCGCAGAGCGTCGGAAAGGCGGCGTATGGCTGATGTCTTTCTCCAGCTTTCGGCCGAGGACCGGCGCGACGCGCTGGGTGTCGCGGCCGACCGTTCGGGTCGTCCCACCCATCTTCTCGAAAAGGATGTGTGGGTGGTGTGGGCGCTGGCGACCCTCTACGCTGCGCCGCTCGGCGAACATCTAGTGTTCAAGGGCGGCACGTCGCTGTCGAAAGCTTATCACGTCATTCGCCGGTTTTCGGAGGATGTGGATCTGACCTATGACATTCGGGCGATCGCGCCCGATCTGGTCGGGGACAATGGCGAGGGCTTGCCGAAAACGCGAAGCGAGGAAAAGCGCTGGTCCAGCGAGGTCCGTCGGCGGTTGCCGGCATGGGTCGCGGAAACCGTGCAGCCCGTGATCGCGAACGCACTCGCCGCCGAAGGTCTGGCTGCGGCCATCCGCGTCGAGGATGACAAGCTCTTCATCGACTACGAGGCGACCGCGGCCGGGTCCGGCTATGTCGCGCCCAGCGTCATGCTGGAGTTCGGCGCGCGCTCGACGGGCGAACCGGCGAGCCTGCGCGATGTCTCCTGCGACGCCGCCGGCCTGATCGACGGGCTGGTATTCCCGACGGCGCGTCCGCGCGTCATGCACGCGGAGCGGACCTTCTGGGAGAAGGCGACCGCCATCCACGTCTTTTGCCTTCAGGAGCGGCTTCGCGGCGACCGCTTCGCACGACACTGGCACGATGTTGTCCGGCTGGATGAAGCCGGCTTTGCGGAAGCTGCTTTCGCCGATCGCGAGCTGGCCAACGCTGTCGCCCGGCACAAGTCGATGTTCTTCGCGGAGAAAGCCGCCGACCGCACGCCGATCGACTATGCAGCGGCTGTCAGCGGCGGCTTGCAACTCGTGCCGGTCGGCGATGGCGCGAAGGCGTTGGAGGACGACTATGCCCGCATGGTTGAGGATGGGCTGCTCTTCGATGACGCTGAGCCGTTCGAGGCGCTTATGGCGCAGTGCGCCGATATAGTCGCGCGCGCGAACGGCGCAGCCAAATAAGAAACGGGGGCGGGGGAATATGCGCGACGTCGAAGAGGTGCGAAAATCTCGGTTTGTAGGGAGTGACGATGCCGATTCATCGGAACCCGACTGGAACAAGGAGATCGAGAGCGCCCACCAGACGATTTGCGAGATCATGAACAAGAACGTCGCAGGCGCAGACCGGGCGGCTCGATGAAACTGCCAATGCTTGGACGATCCCGCATATACCGGCCCAGCCTTTGGGCGCGCATTTTCTTGTCGGAGAAGTGGAAACTGGCTCTCAGCCCATCTTCGCAGGACCGAGTTAGCCTGACATCGACAGGCGAGGATGAAATTCAGTGCCTTGATATCTCGTCGGTTTCGTCAACCAAGGCCCTGCTTTGGCACACGGTCGAGATCCGGTCGAAGGGCCGTATCGATGCTCTTTCCGGCCTGACCGCCAAGGCGTCTCAGACTTTACGCGACGATTTGCTGGCTTTCGTGAACCAGCATCTCGCGAATCTCATCGATTCCGACAAGGAACGCTTGCGCGAGGTCGATAGCAAGATTCGCGCGATGACCGACAGCAACAGGCAATATCTTGCTCATGCCGACGTCGGCCGGGCGATCGCGAGTGTCCCGGGAAATGCGTCACTGGCATTGGCGCACCCGTTGTTTGATGCCTCTCTGATCCCCGACACCCTAAGAGGCTATCTGCCAACCTCTTTTGCGATGCTCACTGACCCCGGCGTCCGCAGTCGCTACAATGAAAATTTCGTTTTTCACGAGATGCAGAAGTTCGAGGAATTCTTCGCCGACCTTGGGGGATTTTCGCTTTCCCAGGAGCAGCGCGAGGCTTGCATCCGCCTCGAAGACAACAACCTGCTCGTCGCATCCGCTGGATCGGGCAAGTCCGCGACCATGGTCGGGAAAGTTGCCTATGTCCTCGAGAAGGGACTTTACCATCCGAGCGAGATCCTCGTCCTGGCATTTAACAAGAGTGCAGCCGACGAATTAAAGGAACGGATCGCCAGGCAGCTGAACGTCGATGAAGATGCTCTGGAGAGCCGGGTGACGACGTTTCATGCACTCGGTCGGGGGATCATCGAAGAGACGGAAGGTCGCCCACCTCAACTCGCAAACTGGGTCGAGCATCCCGCCGGCGAAGCCCGTGTGATCGACAAGATCATACGCGAGTTGATGGAGGTAAATGAAGAGTTTCGCCGTCTGTGGATCGACCTCCTCTCGATTTTGCCGAAGGCCGACATCCCCGCAGAGGTCTTTGACTCGGAGGCAGACTACAATCGCTACATCGCCGATCGCAACGATAAGGGCGGCAGCACCATCGGTACGCTTGCAAACGTGTATGTGAAATCCCTTCAGGAGCAGCGGATCGCGAACTGGTTGTGGGTCCACTCTGTCGAGTTCGAATATGAAAAGCAGATCTCATTCGAAGAGGAGGACGGGAGCGAACGTTTTGTCCAGCCGGACTTTCATTACCCTCTCACCGACACGTTCCACGAGCATTTCGCGATCAACGCGGATGGCTCCTCGCCCTTTGCGAACTATGCTGAGCATACCAAGGGTAAACGCGCTGGGTACAAGCGCAAAGAGTTGGATTTCTTCGAGACAACCTCCGCACAGGCGCACGAGGGAACGTTGTTGCCACATCTCGAGGCTGAGCTGATCAAACGCAAAATTCCCCTGACTGAGAAAAGTGTCGACGAGATCCTCAAAGCGGTCGAACCAGTGGTGATCACGCATTACCAGAAGCTGATCGGCGTGTGCATCAAACACATTCGAGCGAGCCAGCTTACGCTGGAGATGCTGCTGGAACGTGCAAAGTCCCTGCATGACAAACCGCGCGCGCAGTATTTCGCGCGTGCTGTCTGGCTGATCACCGAAGCCTATTCGCGCAAGCTCGACGAGGCAAAGCGTATCGACTTCGATTCAATGATCGGCGACGCAGTGCGCCTCGTTGAGACGGGGCGCTATCAGAGCCCTTATTCGCTGATCTTGGTGGATGAATTTCAGGATATTTCGGACCCGAGGGCCAATCTGATCAAGGCGCTAAAACACCAGAAGGCTTTCACAAAAGTCTTTGCTGTCGGAGACGATTGGCAGTCGATCTACCGCTTTGCCGGGTCGGACATTACGATCTTCACCCAGTTCGAAGCGAACTTTGGTGCCTGCTGGCAAGGTCGGCTGGAACAGACGTACCGCTGTAACCAGCTTCTCGCTGACACCGCGGCACGCTTTGTCCAGCGCAATCCCGAGCAGATCACGAAGACGGTGCGATCGACGCGCGCCGCCATACCGCGATCAATCCGGATCATTCCGGTCAGCGTGGAGTGGCGCAAGCCAAGCTTCCCGAAAGCCTGCTTCCAACTACTCGATCGCCTGAACACCTTTCTTGAAGGAATTTCAGGACAGTGGCGCCGTGAGGCGGGGCAAAAG
Source organism: Rhizobium sp. YJ-22 (assembly GCF_029601685.1). Classification (NCBI taxonomy): domain Bacteria; kingdom Pseudomonadati; phylum Pseudomonadota; class Alphaproteobacteria; order Hyphomicrobiales; family Rhizobiaceae; genus Rhizobium; species Rhizobium sp. YJ-22. Next base: position 90,563 of record NZ_JARRIR010000008.1, read on the forward strand.
CTGAAGGTACTGGTCTTGTGGCGTTACAACTTGTTAGATCCATTTCACGGTCGCCACCCCGAATTTTCGGCGATCGAGGTCGCCGGCATGTCGTTTCATCGGTCGAAGGGCCTGGAGGCCGACTACACGATCCTGCTCGATGTCAGCGAGGGCGACTATGGCGTCCCCAGCCGGATCGAAGATGACGAGCTGCTAAATCTCGTTATCCCGCGTCCGGAGAGGTTTGCCTATGCGGAGGAGCGCCGACTTTTCTATGTCGCAATGACCCGCGCCAGCAGAGGGACGTTTATCCTCTGTAATAGACGCAAGCCTTCACGCTACATTCGCGAGCTTTGCGAGATCGCCGGCAACGAAGTCCGGTTTGAAACCATCGATGGGAGGGAACTCGATCAATGCCCCAGTTGCTTGGTGGGGGAGCTGGTTGAGCGCAAAGGGCGGAACGACACCAGCTTTTTCGGCTGCAATCAATTTCCTGAGTGCCGCCACACCCAGCAGTCAGCTCCAGCGGTGCTTCATCGTGAGCGAACGGGCGAGGGCGTTGTCGTTGAAACCGTAAAACGGGTAAAAGCCGTATAATGCTACTTGTTTGATCGTATCCGTCGCCCCGACATTTCCGGCTGTTCTTAGAATATCTCCGATGGAGCGTCCGCCAAGCTGATTACGATACGCATCGTTTTGTTCTCACTTCCGCCTTATGGGGCACCCGAGGCTCATGCTGCCGCTTTCAGTCGCTTTTTTGCGAGCATGGCGCGGACGAACTTGTCCCATTTCGCCATGCCGGCACGCTTTTCCACCATGTAGTGCCAGCGGTCATAGTGCTTGGAACTGACGTCCTGCAACGCATGGTTCTGGAGGCGGTCGCGGATCTCCTTCGAGATCCCCGCCTTGCCGGTAAGCGTCTTGAAGGTCCGGCGCAGGTCGCGGTTCGTCACATAGGGGATCACGCCGCGGTCCCTCTGGCGCCACATGAACGAGTAAAGCGTGCCGTGGCTGACAGGTTTGGACGGGTCCGTGGCAGACGGGAAGAACCAGCCGTATTCGTTGACGTTGATGGACGCGAGTAGCTCTGCGGCCAGTTCCGGCACCGGAACAGCATGGGGCTGGTCGTTCTTGGTCTTCGACCAGTCGATGATCTTTTCCTTGGCGTCCCACTGGTCGATGTGAAGGCTGGCGATCTCCTGGACGCGCTGGCCGGTCAGCATGATGATCCTGACGGCACGGGTATAGGGCGGATGAACCGGCGTGTCGGGACATTCCAGCCAACGATAAAGCTGTACGAATTCGTCCTCGTCGAGCCAGCGGGTGCCTTTGACCTTCGGTTCGGTCGGAATACCTGTCGCTGGATTGAAGGGGATGCGAAAGCGGCGAGCCGATTGTTGCCGATAGTCGTTGTCGGACTTCATGCCCCAGCCGAAAGCCGCGTGCATGTAGGAACGCACATGGTCTGCCATCGACTTGGCGCCGCGCTCATAGATCGGGCGGATCAGTTCGACGATTTCCTCGGCCTCGATCTCGCGGGCTAGGCGGTTCCGCCCAAGAGTGTCGGCGATCTTGTTAAGGCCCTTCTCCGTCTCCTTCCAGGAGGGCTTGCTGGCGGCCTTTAGTGAAGCGACGTACCCCTCGAAGAGGTCCGCTACAGTGCCGGGGCGGGTGTCGCTTGCGATCTTGATGCTGCGACCTTTCTGGATCACGTCGGCATAGTCGCGCTTGAAAACCTCGCGGGCCTGGGCGAGCGACATCGAGGGGTAAGCGCCGATCTTCTTCTTGGTACGTTTGCCGTCACGCCATTGTTGCGCCATCCAGTCGGCCGTGACGCGCTTCGGCATGGGCTTGAGAACGAGGACGAGTCGGCCGGTGCCTCGCCCGTCGCCATCGGCGAGGTTCTCTTGCTTGCGGCTGATCTCAACGCGCTTCAGCGCGTGTCGGATCGCGGTGTCGGTCAGGGCTGGCATGCGTTCCTCCTTGCCTGAAACTGGGATCGGTCGAGGAGAAACGGGGATCGTTTACTGGGAGCGGAAAGCCGTTTTCTATCCCTTCAACCACCCCCAATTTGCCAAAACCGTCCCCACTACGCAATGCTAAAAATGGAGGGATTTTCTAGTGTTTCAATGTGTTTGAGCGTGATCCTGCGGGATCTAAATGAATGAGTGGGGTGATTATGGACGAGGATTAGCGCGGTGGCGGAAAGCTCCAGCGCCCGCTTGACCACCTCGCGCGGATAGACAGGGGTGTGGTCGACCGTGCCCTTTCCCTGCACCTCGTCGGCGATCAGCGAATTGCGCTTGTCGAGGAACAGGATGCGGAACTGCTCGCGCGGCTCATGCGCCATGGCGGCGTGGCAATAATCGATGACCGACGACCAGGAGGCGAGGACAGGGCGGTCCCTGAGTTCGCTCTTCAGGCTACGGTGGCCGATGGCGGCGATCAGCTTCAGGTCGAGCGCCACGGCTTCGCCCACGCCCTTCACCTCCTGCAACAAGGCCGCCGGAGCGCCGAAAACATCGGCCAGCGTGCCGAAACGGTCAAGCAGCGCCTTGGCGATCGGCTTGGTGTCACGGCGCGGGATCAGCCGGAACAGCAGCAGTTCGAGAACCTCGTAATCGGCAAGCGCGGTATCGCCATGATCGCGAAAGCGGCTGCGCAGCCGCTCGCGGTGGCCGTGATAATGGGCTTCGGGCTCGGCGTCGGTGCGGCCGATTCCCTTGGCGATCTGGTCACGGCTCGGGGCCTGTTCGGCAAAAAACGACCATTCGTCGGCAACGGTATCGTCGGCCGGCGCGAATGATGAATTGTCCGGAGAACCGCCCGGTTCCTTGGCCATGAACCCGCCTTACGCGCGCTTGATGCCGGGCGTATCCAGGCCGGCGGGGGAGAGGGTGAAGATCTCGCAGCCGGTGGCAGTAACGCCGACCGCGTGTTCGTATTGCGCCGAAAGCGAGCGGTCGCGGGTCACCGCCGTCCAGCCGTCGGCCAGCACCTTCACATGCGGCTTGCCGAGATTGATCATCGGCTCGATGGTGAAGATCATGCCTTCGCGCAGTTCCGGGCCTTCGTTGGCGCGGCCGTAATGCAGGATGTTCGGCGCGTCGTGAAACAGGCGGCCGAGGCCGTGGCCACAGAAATCGCGCACCACCGAGCAGCGCTCGGCTTCGGCATAGGTCTGGATCGCCTCGCCGATGGCGCCGGTGCGCACCCCGGGCTTCACCACCGCAATGCCGCGCATGAGGCATTCATAGGTCACTTCCAGCAGCCGCTCGGCGGCGCGCTTGATTTCGCCAACCGGATACATCCGGCTCGAATCGCCATGCCAGCCATCGAGCACGAAGGTCACGTCGATGTTGACGACATCGCCCTCGCGCAGCGGCTTGTCGTCAGGAATGCCGTGGCAGACGACGTGGTTGATCGAGGTGCAGGATGATTTCGTATAGCCGCGATAGTTCAGCGTCGCCGGCAGCGCGCCGTGATCCAGGCCGAACTGCAGCACGAAACGGTCGATGGTATCGGTCGTGACGCCCGGCTTGACGATATCGACGAGCGCATCGAGGCAGCGCGCCGTCAACTGGCTCGCCTTGCGCATGCCCTCGAAATCCTGGCTGTCGTAAAGGCGGATCGCGCCGGTGTTCCGCAAGGGGGCCGATGCCGCATCGATATAATTCACCATGTCTTCGCTTTCGCAATTCGGGGAGTTTCGCCGCGTTTCGAATCGCGCGCCTGCCCGGTGCCTGGTTTTCGTTTTCGTTCCCAGTCATAATGCAGCCGGTGCGGCTTCGTCCATCGCCATCAGGCCGAGCGGCGCAATTTCCGTGGGGCTGACACGGCAGTTGACCGCATAGGCTTCGACGCCGCGCGCCCGCGCCCGCTGGAAAGCGGCATGATAGACCGGATCGAGATCGCCGCAGAGTCGGAAGCGTTGGCAATCCGCCCGCTGCACGAGATAAAGCATGATGGCGCGATGCCCCGCCGCGGCCATATCGGCCAATTCGTCGAGATGCTTGGTTCCGCGCTTGGTGGCGGTATCGGGAAATTCGGCGATGCCGGGCCGGCGCGAGAAATGCACGTTCTTCACCTCGACATAGGCCATGGGCAGACCGCCGCCGCCAAGCAGCAGGTCGATGCGTGAATTACGCCCGTATTTGCGCTCGCGCTCGATGGTGGGGTAGGCGGCGAGATCGCCGACGAGACCCATGCGGATCGCCTCTTCGGCGAGCTTGTTGGGCAGGCCGGTATTGACGCCGACCAGTTCCCCCTCCGTCTCGATCATCTCGAACATGTGCCGATATTTGCGGGTCGGACTGTCGTGTTCGGACAGCCAGATGCGTGACCCCGGCGTCGTCAGGCCGAGCATCGAGCCGGTGTTCGGGCAGGAGCCGGTGATCGGCTCGCCGGTATCTTCCAGCACGGCATCGAACAGGAACCGTTTGTAGCGCTGCACAAGCCGCGCCGGAACGAGAGGAGATGCAAACCGCATGCAAGCGTTTCAGGATTTGGCGAGCACGAAGGAGCCGGGCGCATCCTCGATGGCGTTCAGCGCGGCGCCGCCCGGCTTGCGCGCCGGCACCTCGCGGTCGCCATGCGAGAGGATCCATTGATGCCAGTGCGGCCACCAGGAGCCGGGGTTCTCGGTGGTGTGCTGCAACCATTCGTCATATTCGCCCCTCGGCGCCTCGCCGGTCCAGTACTGATACTTGTTCCTGTCAGGCGGATTGACGACGCCGGCAATATGGCCGGAGCCGGAGAGCACGTATTCCACCGGGCCGCCGAACAACTGGCTGCCGAGGAAGACGGAGAGGGGCGGCGCGATATGGTCTTCGCGGGTCGCCAGGTTGTAGATCGGGATCTTGATGTCCCTCAGCGACACTGTCTTGCCGCCCAATTCCATCTTGCCCTGGGCGAGCGTATTGTTGAGATAGCAGTTGCGCAGGTAGAAGGAGTGGTTGGCCGCCGCCATGCGGGTGGAATCGGAATTCCAGTAGAGCAGGTCGAAAGGCATCGGCACCTGCCCCTTGAGGTAGTTGTTGACCACATAGGGCCAGATGAGCTCGGAGGCGCGCAGCATGTTGAAGGCGGTCGCCATCCGCGATCCCTGGAGGTAGCCGTCCTTGCTCATCTGCTCCTCGAGCGCAGCAAGCTGCTCCTCGTCGACGAACACCTTGAGATCGCCGGCATGGGTGAAATCCACCTGGGTGGTGAACAGTGTCGCGGTCTTGATGCGGCGGTTCTTTTCCTTGGCGTGCAGGGCGAGCGTCGCCGCCAGCAGCGTGCCGCCGACGCAATAGCCGATGGCGTTGACGTCCTTTTCGCCGGTGGCCTTTTCGATGGTCTCCAGCGTGAAATCGATGCCCTCCCGGGCATAGGCCGTCCAGTCCTTGTCGCGATGGCGCTCGTCGGGGTTGACCCAGGAGATGACGAAGACAGTATGTCCCTGGTCGACACACCATTTGATGAAGGATTTCTGCGGGTTGAGGTCGAGGATATAGAACTTGTTGATCCAAGGCGGGCAGATCATCAGGGGGCGCTTCAGCACCTTGTCGGTCGCCGGCTCGTACTGGATGACCTGACAGACGTCGCTCTGGGCAATGACCTTGCCCGGCGTCAGCGCGATATTGACGCCGATGGCGAATTTCGTGGCATCGGTCTGGCGCAGGCGCAACTCGCCGCCGCCGGCGCGAATATCCTCGGCCAGAAGCGCCATGCCCTTGACGAGATTGGCGCCGCTGCTCGCCACCGTCTCACGATAAAGCTCGGGATTGGTGGCGACGAAGTTGGCCGGCGACAGAGCCGCCATGATCTGCTTGACGTAGAAGGTCGCCTTGTGGCGGGTGTGCGGGTCAAGGCCTTCGGCCTCCTCGACCATCTTTTCCGCCCAGTCCGATGTCGTGACATAGACCTGGCGCAGGAAGTCAAAGAAGGGATTGCGTTGCCAATCCTCGTCGGCGAAACGCTTTTCCTTCTTCACCGTCTCCTCGGCGGCCGCCTCGCCGCTCATGCGGCTGAGCGACCGGGTCCAGACATTGAAGAAACTGCCCATCAGTTGCGTCTGCGCTTCCAGGGCTCGCTTTGGATCCGACATCCAGTATTCGCTGACGCGGGACATGGTCTTGATCATGTCGGTGGCCGGATCGGCAACGGGATCGACGCGCTCGCCGCGTTCGCGCGGCGCCAGCCAGGCGGACGCGGCCTTGCCGAGGTTTTCCAGGGTGCGGGCGAAATTCATCGCCATCGCTTCCGGATCCTTGACGATGTAAGGTTGCACGCTGTCGGCGTCGAAGCTGGGGAAGAGCTTGCCGCCGCTGGCGGTTTTCTTGTCGTCCTCGCTCATATTGCCTCCACATGCACTGGTTGATTTCGTCCATCCATCCTGCATGAACTTCATCACGGTTTCCAGCGATTTGCGCGCAAGTCTCTTGCATTGAAGGAGCGGGAAATCTACTAAGCTCGCAGGCGCACGCCACAAGGGTCAAAACTCAATCAGCAGAACGCCCAGGCTGTTTGAGTTTTGACCCTTGGAGGACCAGATAGGCGGAACGACGACATGGCAACGATCGCAACGACGAAGACGACGGGTCTAACTCTCCTCGCTCTGGCCGTCTGCGCCGCCGCCATGACCGGTTGTACGGCGATCGATTTTTCCAAGCCGCTGCCGCCGCGTGCCGCCGCGCCCGTCGTCACCGTCACACGCGATCCCGAGACGCTGCCGCGCGACAGCGGCCCGCGCATCACCGGCACCTATCCGAGCTTCTCCGAGCCGCTGACCGCGGCCAACACACAGATGAGCGACCAGGACGCGGTGAAGATGGAGCACAATCTCTCCTCGCTCGCCAAGGCCCGCCGCTCGGGAAGCATTTCCGAGGCGGAATACAAGCGCCGGGTCGAGGAAATGCGCAAGCTCGCCGCCAGCCATGGACCGCAGACGCAGGCCGAGATCGCACAGTAAAGCCGGTCACGCCGAAGCGCGTGACTTTAGGACTTGCGTTTCGGCCTTTTTGGACGCAAATCGTTCGGGGTCCGGGGCTGGTTAAAATCTGTCGTGAAAGCGGCGGATTGCCGTTCGGGTCAAAGAAATACCGTATCTTCGTGTCTATCAGTCTCTGTGCCGCCGGCGTTTTGAACGGGCGGCGACTGATCTGAAACAGGATGAACTTGCGCAAGGGATGGCCCTTGCGTTTTCCATGGGGTGAAAGATGGAAGAATTCCACAAAGTCCGGCGCTTGCCGCCTTATGTCTTCGAACAGGTCAACCGTTTGAAGGCGAGCGCGCGAGCGGGCGGCGCCGATATCATCGATCTCGGCATGGGAAATCCCGATCTTCCCACTCCGAAGGCCATCGTCGACAAGCTCTGCGAAGTGGTGCAGGATCCGCGCACCCACCGTTATTCGTCCTCCAAGGGCATTCCCGGCCTGCGCCGTGCGCAAGCTGCTTATTATGCCCGCCGTTTCGGCGTGAAGCTCAATCCCGAGACCCAGGTCGTCGCGACGCTGGGCTCCAAGGAAGGCTTCGCCAACATGGCGCAGGCTATCACCGCGCCGGGCGACGTCATCCTCTGCCCGAACCCGACCTATCCGATCCATGCCTTCGGCTTCCTGATGGCCGGCGGCGTGATCCGTTCCCTGCCGGTCGAGCCGGATGACAGCTTCTTCGCGCCGCTGGAGCGCGCCGTGAAGCATTCGATCCCCAAGCCGCTGGCGCTGATCATCAACTATCCATCCAACCCGACGGCTTATGTCGCCACGCTCGATTTCTACAAGGACGTGATCGCGTTTGCGAAGAAGCACGACCTTATCGTGCTCTCCGATCTTGCCTATTCGGAAATCTATTTCGACGAGAAGAACCCGCCGCCGTCCGTTCTGGAAGTGCCGGGGGCCATGGACGTGACGGTGGAATTCACCTCCATGTCGAAGACCTTCTCCATGCCGGGCTGGCGCATGGGGTTTGCCGTCGGCAACGAGCGGCTGATCGCAGCCTTGACCCGGGTGAAATCCTATCTCGACTACGGCGCCTTCACGCCAATCCAGGTTGCGGCCACCCATGCGCTGAACGGCGACGGTTCCGACATCGCCGAAGTGCGCAACGTCTATCGCCGCCGCCGCGACGTGCTGGTCGAGACCTTCGGCAAGGCCGGCTTCGACGTGCCGCCGCCGGCCGCGACCATGTTCGCCTGGGCGAAGATCCCGGAAAAGTTCCGCCATCTCGGCAGCCTGGAATTCTCCAAGCTCTTGGTGGAAAAGGCAGACATCGCGGTTGCGCCGGGCATCGGCTTCGGCGAGCAGGGCGACGATTACGTTCGTATCGCGCTCGTCGAGAACGAACACCGCATCCGCCAGGCAGCGCGCAACCTCAAGCGCTTCCTTTCGGCGGCAGACGATACGATGCACAACGTCATTTCCTTGAACGCGCATCGTTAAAAGGCATGTCGCGCAAAAGCGTGAAGCGGTTTTGCGATAACGACATGCGATGAAAGACTCTAAGGCGGCCGGATCTCCGGCCGCTCTCCACCTCGAAAATCAGGAAAATCCTATGTCAGATGCCCTTAAAATCGGCATTGCGGGCTTGGGCACCGTTGGGTCTGCCCTTGTCCGCATCCTCCAGGAGCGCAAAGAAAAGCTGGCCGTCACCTGCGGCCGGCCGATCACGATCACGGCCGTCAGCGCCCGTGACCGCACGCGCGACCGGGGCATCGACATGACGACCACCGCCTGGTTCGACGATCCCGTCGAACTGGCGGCCAAGGCCGATATCGACGTCTTCGTCGAACTGATGGGCGGCGCCGGCGATCCGGCCGATGCCGCCGTGCGCGCCGCGCTTTCCCGCGGTCTGCATGTCGTCACCGCCAACAAGGCGTTGCTGGCCCGTCACGGCGTCGAACTGGCGAAGATGGCGGAAGAGAAGGGCGCGCTTCTGAATTTCGAAGCGGCGGTCGCCGGCGGCATTCCGGTCATCAAGGCGCTGCGCGAGTCTCTGACCGGCAATGCGGTCTCGCGCGTCTACGGCATCATGAACGGCACCTGCAACTACATCCTCACCAAGATGCAGAGGGAAGGCCTTTCCTTTGCCGAATGCCTGAAGGAAGCCCAGCGCCTCGGCTATGCCGAAGCCGACCCGGCCTTCGACATCGAGGGCAACGACACCGCCCACAAGCTCGCCATTCTGACAACGCTGGCCTTTGGTTCGCAGATCGCCCCCGACGACATCTATCTCGAAGGTATAACCAATATCTCCATCGAGGATATCCGCGCCGCCGAGGATCTCGGTTATCGCATCAAGCTGCTCGGCGTTGCCCAGCGGACCGAGACCGGCATCGAGCAGCGTGTGCATCCGACGATGGTGCCGCTCGATTCGGTCATCGCCCAGGTGGACGGCGTTACCAATGCGGTGGCGATCGAATCCGACATTCTCGGCGAACTGCTGATGGTCGGGCCCGGCGCCGGCGGCAATGCCACGGCATCGGCCGTGCTCGGCGATATCGCCGACATCGCCAAGAGCCGTCCGGGCGCGCAGGACGTGCCGGTGCTCGGTCGTCCGGCACGGGAGCTGGAGCCCTATCGCCGTGCCCGGATGCGCAGCCATGAAGGCGGCTATTTCATCCGTATGACTGTCGAGGATAAGGCTGGTGTGTTCGCCGGCATCGCGACCCACATGGCCGAAAACCGCATCTCGCTGGAATCGATTGTCCAGCGGCCGCACAAGCATGTCGATGCCGCCGAGCCGAAGACGATCATCCTCGTCACCCATGCAACGATGGAAGACGCCGTCCGTAAGGCGGTTGCAGCCATCAAGGGCGATGGTTATCTGATCGGTGAACCGCAGGTGATCCGCATCGAGCGCCCGCGCGAGGCCTGATTATAGCTTTGGGCACCGTGGATCGTCTGCGACATGCATTCGCGATAGGGAAACACGATGCCTGAACTGTCCGCCGATCCCGTCCAGCGTGCCTTTCTCGGAGTCGAACGCTCCGCGACCGGGCAGCGCTGGATATCGCGGCTGGACCAGGCCGGGCAGAACCGGGCGCTGGCGATTGCCCAGACGCATGGCCTGCCGGAGCTGACCGCGCGTGTGCTCGCCGGCCGTGGTGTCGGCCTCGATGACGCCGTCACCTTTCTCGACCCCACCTTGCGCGGCCTGATGCCCGATCCGCTGAGCTTGGCCGATTGCGACAAGGCCGCCGACCGCCTCGTGCGGGCCATCCGGAAGCAGGAAAAGATCGCCATCTTCGGCGACTACGATGTCGACGGCGCGGCGTCCTCGGCGTTGATGCACCGCTTCCTTGCCCATTTCGGCATCGATGCGCCGATCTACATTCCCGACCGCATCTTCGAGGGGTACGGCCCCAATCCCAATGCCATCAACCAGTTGATCGATCGCGGCGCGCAATTGATCGTGACGGTCGATTGCGGCTCGACCAGCAACGAGGCCTTGCAGGCCGCCGCCGATCGCGGCATCGACGTCGTCGTCATCGACCATCACCAGATGGCCCACGACATGCCGGTATGCCATGCACTGGTCAATCCCAACCGCGAGGACGACCTGTCGGGGCAAGGCCATCTCTGCGCCGCTGGCGTCGTCTTTCTCGTGCTGGTGGCGACGGCCAAGAAGCTACGCGAGGCCGGTGACAACAGAGCCCATACGCTCGACCTGCTGCGCTGGCTCGACCTGGTTGCGCTGGCGACCGTCTGCGACGTGGTGCCGCTGAAGGCGCTGAACCGCGCCTATGTCGTCAAAGGGCTGATCGCGGCGCGTCATATGGGTAATGTCGGGCTGGCGGCGCTGTTCCGCAAGGCGGGGCTGGGCGGGCCGGTCTCGCCCTATCACTTCGGTTTCCTCATCGGCCCGCGCATCAATGCCGGCGGCCGCATCGGTGATGCCGCGCTCGGCAGCCGGCTCTTGACCCTCGAAGATGCCGGCGAAGCCGAAACCATCGCCGCCAAGCTTGACGAACTCAACCGCGAACGCCAGGCCATGGAAGCGATCATGCTGGAACAGGCGGAGGCTGAAGCAGCCGCCGAATATGGCGACGGCTCCGCGGCCAGCGTCATCGTCACCGCCAGCGAAGGCTGGCATCCCGGCATCGTCGGCCTGCTGGCCTCGCGTCTCAAGGACAAGTTCCGCCGTCCGGCCTTCGCCATCGCACTCGATCCTTCCGGCAAGGGCACCGGCTCCGGCCGCTCGATCAGCGGTTTCGACATGGGCCGCATGGTGCGCGCCGCCGTCGATGAAGGCTTGCTGGTCAAGGGCGGCGGTCATGCCATGGCGGCGGGCCTGACTGTCGAACGCGACAAGCTCGGGCGGCTCCGCCACTTCTTCGATGAGCAGGCGGGCAGAACCGTGGCCTCGCTGGTGTCCAACGAAGTGTTGAAGATCGACGGCGCGCTCGGCGCATCCGGCGCGACGCTGGCGCTGATCGACCAGCTCGAATCGGCCGGGCCCTATGGCGCCGGACATCCGCAACCGGTCTTCGCCGTGCCGTTCCATCGCGTCGTCGATTCGCGACCCATCGGCGTGGCGCATGTGAAGGCGACATTGGAAGCCGGTGACGGCACCCGCCTCGACGCCATCGCCTTCCGTGCCCAGAATACCGCGCTCGGTGATCTGCTCCTGCAGTCGCGCGGCCAGCAGATCCATGTCGCCGGATGTTTGAGCGCCGATTTCTGGCAGGGAACGCGCCGCGTGCAGATCCGCATCCTCGACGCCGCCCGCGTGACATGAAAACGGGCGGTGGCAATCGCCGCTCGCAAAATCAGCATATAAAGGGGAAGGCAAGTGGCACGCCCTAGGGGAGTCGAACCCCTCTTTTCAGAATGAAAATCTGACGTCCTAACCGATAGACGAAGGGCGCGTGTCGCTTGTGAGCGCCCTTATAATCAGAGCCCGCATATCCTGCAAGCGGGAAAATCACAGGCGTCGAACTTTTTGACGCCTGTGGAAAACTGACGCGATTTCCGTATGATAAGCCTATTGCACCAGCACGGGATTGCTGCAGCGCACAGCGCTGACCCGCACATCGGCTTCCCCGACCCGCACGCCGAGCAGCAGCAGCGTATTATAGAGCAGCTCGTCGATCGGCGCGGTGACCGGCGCCAGCGCCGAAGCGAGGGCTGACTGAACATTGGCATTGGTGGCCAGCGGCAGGCCGAGAAGGTCGATCCTGAGATCGAGGTTTTTCAGGAGTGTTGTCACCAGTGAGGTCAGCGTGTTTCGCGTCGAGACCGTCTTGAGCTGATGTGCGGCGATCTCGCTTGCCGAGAAGCTCATGCGTGTCGGCTGGAGGTTGCCCGCCGTCACATGCGCCTTCGCCCAGATCTTCAGCAGCAGCGAGTCGACGATGCGGGTTTCGGTGACGCGTGGCGTCGAGGAGAAGTTCTGGAATGCATTGGGATTGACGTCGCCGAGCGCCACCTCAGCGACCGCCGGCACGACGTCGACAGCGACGGTAGCGTCAGCGCTGCCATGGCCGGTGCAACGGATATCGGCCAGCCGCGCCTCGGCAGAGGCGACCTCGATGTAAAGCGGCACATGGATCTTCAGGCCGGCAAGGATCGCCAGTCCGTTGATGGATGTATCCAGCGTCAGCCGTGTCTGCGCGGTACGCACCATCGAATTGACGCCGCCGACGCGGATGGCGGGCGTATCGACCATCGGCTCACCGATCGCAACCTTCAGCTTCACCTCCGCCAGCCCCGGAATGCCGGCGCCGAGATCGACGGCGATCTGGTTGCCGCCATTGGCGGCGACCGCAGCGGCATTGACCAGCTCCAGTACGCTGGCCGTGACCGAGAGATTGTCGTTGCTGCCGACGAGATTGTTGCCGATCGAACCGAGATGGGCCAGTCGCTCGAGGCGCAATTTGAGCGCGGTCTTGCCGAGGGATTTTCCCAACGCGTTGAGAATCGCCTGCACGTTCGGCGTGATCCCCGTTGTCGTGCCCAGCGCCGTGAGAAGCTGCCCATAGGTAATGTCGGTCTTCAGAAGCTCGTCATAGGTGAGGGCGGTCAGCTTCAGGTCGGTCGCCAGCGTATCCATCGTCTTCAGCAGGTTGACGTCGAGATCGGCCAGCGCCCGGTAATCCATGGCCTTGAGCGATATCTTCGTGCCGAGCAGCCCGCCGAGGATCGCGTTGGCCAGCCCGTCCTGCACGCTGGCCAGCCGCGAGCCGAGGCTGAAGGCGGCATATTTCTGGGCGCTGGCCGTACCCCGGACGGCGAGCGACGGCGCACTGGCGAACAGGCCGGAGAAATAGGTCTTCGCCGGCTCCTCGATGACGACACGCACGGCATCCGCCGGCGTCGCATCGGCGACGAATCGCTGGCCGACGGCGGCGGTCGGATCGGCGACATAACGGCCGCGCTCGACGACGGCGATACCGTCATACAGCGGCTGCGTGCGCGAATCGAGCGCCAGCAGGTCGCCACGCGGCGTCAGCAGCCCGTCGCTTCGGCGCACGAGGATGTTGAGATTGTTGGCGAGAAAATGCTCGGCCACGATTTCCTCGGCGTCGGACGGTCGGGCGGCGGCGACGATGGCCGCCAGATCGGCGGCATTTTGCGCCTGGCGTTTCTGCAGTGCCATGGCCCCGAAATCGACGCCAAGCCCCAGCGACAGGATGACCAGCGGCGCCGTCAGCGCCGTTGTGATGGCGATATTGCCGCCGCGCGCGGCACGATAACGACGAAACAGCGTCGACAAACCAGTCATGTCACAAACCTCCCATACGAATGGTTGCGTAGCGATGGATTTGGCTTTCGGGCATTGCGAAGGTGTACAGGCCCCAGATCGGCAGCGACGACGCGTCATAAGTGAGCGCGACCACGAATTGGCGCGGATCCTGCGGGTCGTCCGAAACCTGGACATCGAGATCCTCGGCCCGGATGAATGGATATCTGATCGTTGCGGAATTGATGAAGGCGGTCGCGAGATCGGTGCGTTCCTGCGACGAAAGCCCGGCGACGGCGGTGCGCGCCGCGTCGGCGGCAATCTGCTGCACGCTGTAGGCCGTGCTCAGATAAATGCCTGTGGCGATGAAGCTCAGGAGCAGCATGAGGAATAACGGTGCAATCAGCGCGAACTCGACTGCTGCGGCACCTCCGTTTGAAGACAGCATTTTGCGAAACATCGCGCTTCTCCATGGCGAGCATTTCGAATGCTATATGTAACCATGGATTGTACTAACGGATGGTTTAAACCTTCAGTTACATTTCGTTGCGGATACAACTTTTGCGTCGGGGAGTGAAAACAAGTCGGCAGCCGCTCAGGGCGGCAATCATTCAGCGGCTTGCGGAAAAGAAAGTGGCACGCCCTAGGGGAGTCGAACCCCTCTTTTCAGAATGAAAATCTGACGTCCTAACCGATAGACGAAGGGCGCGTGCGCTTTGGTAGGCGCGTTATAGTGAGAGCTTTCGAAACCTGCAAGCGTGAAATGCGTTCGGGAACAAAAAAATGACAAATCGACGACAACGGGCGGTAAGACGATAGGCGATGAAAAACAAGGTCTTATTGCCTGGGCGGCCGAGCTCATACCTCGTCGCGGCGGCAGCGCCAGTTCCAGTCGCGCGGACGACCGATATCGATATGCACCGAAGGCGTATGGCAATAGGTGCCAACCCCGCCACGGCTCGGTTGGGCGCGCAGGAATTTCGCCAGATCCCACTTGGAAACTCCGGCGAGCTGGATATCGGCCGCGTCGCATTTCATATGCAGCGAATGCAGCGCGCCGCCGACCCGGCGGTTGTGCGTTGGATCGCGATAACCGGAGGTCACCAGGGCTTGGGTGCCGAAATGCCGTTCGGCGCTTTTGATCAGTCCGACCAGTTCCGGCTTGAAGCAGCCGACTTGTACGTCCGGGCGCTGGATGCGCAAGCCATGGGCGGCGTTGCGCGCCATGCCGGAGAGCGAGGCCAGTTTCATCAGCCCGCCTGGCGCGTCGTCTCCATCCTCCGGCGTGTAGAGGTTCTTGCTGGCATAGAAATTCGCCGCCATGGCCAATGGAATGTCATCGGCGCCGATATAGTCGTTGCGGCGGAAGGGCAGGCCGGCGAAACGCGGATCGACCTTCTGCGCCTTTTGCGAAAGGGGGCTAGGCGCTGCGCTTGGTGCCTTCGGTGCCTGCTGTTGGATGCTGTTGACCGCCGGACTCGCCGACGGCGTCGGTGCGAAAGCGGGCACATCGGCGGCTGTCGGCTCCAGCGGTGCAATCGTTGCGGGTCTCGGCGCCGCAAAGATCGATGCACGGCTGGGATTGATACCGGTCGGCTGCAAGGCAAGGCCGCCGATATTCGGTTGGACCTGCATCGGCGTGCTTGCCATGTCCGCGGTCGGCTGGAGTTGCTCGCTTGCCGCAAGCTGCGGCTGTCGGACAGGTGCGGCAAGTGCAGCGCGCGGCTTGCCGGCGATCTGTTGCGCCTCCTCCTGCGCCAGCGGCACGATCTGCGGGTCGAGGCCGAGCTGGGCGGCATCGAGCTTGCCGTCGCCCGGCTTTTGCGGCGCCGTCACACAACCCGCCAGAAGCAGCAACAGGCCGGCCGAAGCCAGCCTGAGGCTCAATGACGTTCGATTCGCCGTCGTGAAGTGTTCGATACGCAAGCGTAAGACCCATTTCCCATGGGCCGGGGCAATCATGCCGACCGGCCACGCGGCAATGCCCGGGTTTTGCCCTGGGATCGCCATCGCTCCATGACGCGGAAATAGCAGGCGGGACTTGCGCTAAGCTGTCATCAGAAGCATTTCCAGGGAGAGCGGAGGCCGGTTTCTCAGCTGGAAATGCACCAAAACAAGGAGTTAAGCGTTCCCGCGCCTCAAAGAGGGCGGAAACGCTCCAGGCTTACCAGCTTCCGGTGTTTTCCATCGAAGCCCAGGGCTCGGCCGGCGGCAGGCTTTCGCCCTTCTGCAGGATCTCGATGGAGATCCCGTCCGGCGAGCGCACGAAAGCCATGTGCCCGTCACGCGGCGGCCGGTTGATGGTGATGCCATTGTCCATCAAATGACGGCAGAAATCGTAGATATCGTCGACTTCATAGGCGAGGTGGCCGAAATTGCGTCCACCGGTATAGTCTTCCGTATCCCAGTTGTAGGTCAGTTCCAGGCAGGGCGACAGTTTCTCGCGCGCGGTTTCCAGATCGTCGCGGGCCGCAAGGAACACCAGCGTGAACCGGCCCTTTTCATTTTCGTAACGACGAATTTCCGTCAGCCCAAAGACTGTGCTATAAAAGCGCAGTGAGGTATCCAGATCCTTGACCCTGACCATTGTGTGTAGATAGCGCATCGGCTTTTCTCCCTATGTTTGCGGGCGGATATTTGGCTCGAAAACAGCTTCAAGCAAGCCTTGTCCGTTAAAAAACGACAGAGGTAAATCGAAACTAGGACTTGCGCGAAACGGTTGCCGAGATGTTAATTTGATCGTCAAGAATCAGTTAACCGCAGCGGGTGTGTGGCGCGTAATCGAGGGGCTGGCAAAAGATGGTGGACAAGATTTCGTCGAAAGGCGTCACTTTTTTCGAGGAATTCTCGAGTGAGCCCGTCGAACTGATCGAGGTGACGGGAGTCGTCAAATGGTTTGATGTCGCAAAGGGGTTCGGGTTCATTATCCCGGACAATGGAATGCAGGATGTTCTTCTGCATGTCACCTGCCTGAGGCGCGACGGATATCAAACTATTCTCGAGGGCACGCGCATCGTCGCGCTGGTTCAGAAGCGCGATCGCGGATACCAGGCTTTCCGCATTCTTTCGATGGACCAGTCGACCGCGATCCATCCCTCGCAACTGCCGCCGGTGCGCACCCATGTGCAGGTAACACCGACGAGCGGGCTGGAGCGAGCCCTGGTCAAGTGGTTCAATCGCACCAAGGGCTTCGGCTTCCTGACGCGCGGCGAAGGCACCGAGGATATCTTCATCCACATGGAAACGCTGCGTCGCTTCGGCCTCACCGAACTGCGTCCCGGCCAGGTCGTTCTGGTGCGCTTCGGCAATGGCGACAAGGGCCTGATGGCGGCGGAAATCCATCCGGATACGCCGAGTTTTCCCGGCAGGTCGCATTGATGGCCGTGCATTGCTTTTCGCGATCTGTAAAAAGCGCCGCTGCGGCGCTTTTTCTCTTTCTGTCGGTTCTGGGGTTGGCCGAGGCTTCGGCGGACGAGATCAACTTCCCGTCGGAATTGCTGACCGTGATTTCAGCCGGCGGCACGAAGCATCAGTTCCTTGTCGAACTGGCGACCAGCGACGAACAGCGCTCCCGTGGCCTGATGTTTCGCAAGCATATGGACGCGGATGCCGGCATGCTTTTCGATTTCGGTGTGACTCGCCGCGTCAGCATGTGGATGATGAATACCGAGATCCCGCTCGATATGCTGTTCATCGGCGAGGGTGGCGCCATCCACCGCATCCACCGCGAGGCGGAGCCGATGTCTCAGGCGATTATCGACTCTCGTGGTCCCGTGAAATATGTGCTGGAGATCAACGGCGGCCGCGCCGCGGCCCTCGGCATCCGCGAAGGCGACCGGGTCATCAGTCGCCAGATCGGCAACGATCGATAGAGTGTTTTGCCGCATTGTCCCACGCCGAAGCGATCTCGCTTCGGCTGGAAATGCTCCAGGGAGTCGACAGTGAAACTGCGAGGTTCCGGGCCGCCTGTCCATAGCAGGCGGCTTTTGCATGTCGCATGGCGATCAACGCCACGTCCTGCACCACGGATCGAATCAAAAAAGGCCGGGCATGACCCGGCCTTTCGATAGGATGCGACTGCCTGTAGGCTGCGTCAGGCAGTGATCAGGCGGCGCTGAGATTGCCGGCCGAACTCTTGCCCGAGCGACGATCCTGAATGATTTCGTAGGAAACCTTCTGGCCGTCCGTCAGCGACGACATGCCCGAACGCTCGACAGCGGAGATGTGAACGAAGACGTCCTGGCCGCCGTTATCCGGCTGGATGAAGCCATAACCCTTGGTGCTGTTGAACCACTTGACGGTACCTGTGTTCATAACGATTTCCTTTCAATCGTTGAGGGGAGCCGGGCAGAGCCGGCGACAATATCGACGATGAAGGAGTTCTGACAGGCCGCATCGGCTTAGGCAAAGGTCGCTAACATAGTTCGATAGAGCACCCATATAGCGCGACAACTCCGACGAAACAATGGTGCAATCCGGCCGATTTTATGCTGCAGCCGAATTCGGCCGCGCAACCTAGTCGAACACCCAAAGGGCGTTGCTCGGCCGATAAGCGATTCCTGATTCAAAAAATGGGACGATTCGGGCGACGGTTGCGAGGCCCGGCCAAAAAAATGCGTTGAAGACGAAAAGGCGGTGGCGACCCCTGCAGGATTCGAACCTGCGACAACCTGCTTAGAAGGCAGGTGCTCTATCCAGCTGAGCTAAGGGGCCGTGGCGACCCCCCGGAAACCATGAGGGATCGAAGTTCAGGTTGCGGAAGGCGTTCCATCCGCAACCTCGGCTGTCAGTGCGTCCAGGGCTGTGTGCGGTTGAAGCGGAAATTGTCCGAATAGGAAACCGCCTTGCGCGTCGCTTCCTTGGGCTGGATCACCCGGTAGTCGATGCCGTTGCGCTGGGCATAGGCTTCGGCTTCTTCCTGAGATTCGAAGGTCAGCTTCAGTTGCTGCTTCATATCCCCCGAAGACGTATACCCCATGATCGGATCGATCTTGCGCGGCTGCTCCTGATCGAATTCCAGCACCCAGAGGTGCGTCTTGGCCTTTCCGGATTGCATCGCGGTTTTGGCAGGGCGATAGATCCTTGCGGACATCTCAGTCATGGCTCCGTTGATCGACAATGGTCTGCGGTCGAGTGACGTCGACCCGAAATGCCCGGTTTCCTTGCCATCGCAATCGAAAACTCAGGCATACGAGTCTTCAATTTCAATAGCCATCTCGGTACATCTTATCAATCCGAATTCGCCAGCACCGCGAAAAACTAGCCGACGTCGTTGACTGACACACGACAGAGAGCGCGCAGACGAAAAACAATAAATGGGAAGAGGATGATGGTCGGAGTGGAGAGATTCGAACTCCCGACCCTCTGGTCCCAAACCAGATGCGCTACCAGACTGCGCTACACTCCGTATCCTGTGGCGCGGGATACACGCTTCCGGCGCGGACCGCAACTGCAAAATCGAGGTTCGGCCCGGTTGTCCCCGTTGCATGGCGGATGCTGCCGGGTAGGCGGGTAGCCTCTCCGGCAGCAAAGATTCAATGCAGGATCTGGCTGAGGAACAGCTTGGTGCGCTCATGCTGCGGATTGTCGAAGAACTCGTGCGGCGAATTCTGCTCGACGATCTGGCCCTGGTCCATGAAGATGACGCGGTTGGCGACCTGGCGGGCAAAGCCCATTTCGTGGGTCACGCAGAGCATGGTCATGCCTTCTTCGGCGAGCGACACCATGGTGTCGAGCACTTCCTTGACCATTTCGGGGTCGAGCGCCGAGGTCGGCTCGTCGAACAGCATGATCTTCGGCTTCATGCACAGCGAGCGGGCAATGGCCACGCGCTGCTGCTGGCCGCCGGAGAGCTGGCCAGGATATTTATGGGCCTGCTCGGGGATCTTGACGCGCTTGAGGTAGTGCATCGCCACTTCCTCGGCCTCCTTCTTCGGCATCTTGCGCACCCAGATCGGCGCCAGGGTGCAGTTTTCGAGGATGGTCAGGTGCGGGAAAAGGTTGAAATGCTGGAACACCATGCCGACTTCGCGGCGCACCTCGTCGATCTTCTTGAGGTCGTTGGTCAGCTCAATGCCGTCGACGACGATCTTGCCCGACTGGTGCTCTTCGAGGCGGTTGATGCAGCGGATCATCGTCGACTTGCCGGACCCGGAGGGGCCGGCGATGACGATGCGCTCGCCTTTCATGACCTTGAGGTCGATGTCGCGCAGCACGTGGAAATCGCCGTACCACTTGTTCATCTTGGCGATTTCGACCGCGACGTCGGTGGCCGACACGGTCATTTTCTTCAGTTCGGCTTCAGCCATTGTTGAACCCCTTTATCGTTTGTGTCCGGTATCCAGATGCCGCTCCATGAAGCCGGAATATCTGGACATGCCGAAGCAGAAAAGCCAGAAGACAGTGCCGGCGAAGACAAGCCCCGTCAAGGAGGTCACCGGCGATACCCAGGTCGGATCGCTGAAACTTTTCTTCACGATGCCCAGCAGATCGTACATCGAAATGATCGACACCAGCGACGTATCCTTGAACATGCCGATGAAGGTGTTGACGATGCCGGGGATGACGAGCTTGATCGCCTGCGGCATGACGACCAGGCGCATTTTCTGCCAATAGCTGAGCCCGAGCGAGTCGGCGCCTTCATACTGGCCCTTCGGAACGGCTTGCAGGCCGCCGCGAATGACTTCCGCCATATAGGCCGACGCGAAGATCGACACCCCGACCAAGGCGCGCAGCAGCTTGTCGATCGTCCAGCCGGCCGGCAGGAACAGCGGCAGCATGACGCTGGCCATGAACAGGACGGTGATCAGCGGTACGCCGCGGATCAGTTCGATGAAGGCGACGCACAGCATCTTGATGACCGGCATCTTCGAGCGTCGCCCGAGCGCCAGCAGGATGCCGAAGGGCAGGGATACGGCGATGCCGACGAAGGAAATGATCAGCGTCACCATCAGCCCGCCCCACATGGCGGTCTCGACAAAGGGCAGTCCGAAGACACCGCCGAGCAGCAGGATGGCCGCGATGATCGGGAAGACGACGAACAGTGCCAGCGCATTCCAGCCCTTGTGTGGAACCTTGGGAATCAGCAAAGGCGCCAACAGTATGACGAACAGCGCCGCCACCAGCGATGGCCGCCAGCGTTGGTCCATGGGGTAAGTGCCGTACATGAATTGCTGGAAATAATCGCCGACATAGGCCCAGCAGGCGCCGCTCCAGCCATCCGGCTGCGTGCCGCCCTGCGCCACCGTGGCGCAGACGGAGCGGTCTGCGCCGCTCCAGGTGGCGTTGACGAACAGCCACTCGAAGATGGGCGGCAGAAGCGCGATCAGGAAAAGCAGCGCTAGAATCGTCAGCACCGAATCGAAGATCGAGCCGAACAGGTTGTGCCGCAGCCAGCCGATGACGCCGCTTTCCTGGCGGGGAGCCTGTTCCGGCTCCAGCATGTCAGTGCGGATAAAGGGTGTAACCATTGCCATGGATCAGCGCTCCACCAGGGCCATTTTGGCGTTGAACCAGTTCATGAACAGCGAGGTCAGCAGGCTCACCGTCACGTAGAACACCATCCAGATGGCGACGATCTCGATCGAATGGCCGGTCTGGTTGAGGATGGTGCCGCCGACGGCGACCAGATCGGCGTATCCGATGGCGACGGCGAGCGAGGAGTTCTTGATGAGGTTCAGATACTGGCTGGTCAGTGGCGGAATGATGATACGCAACGCCTGCGGAATGACGATCAACCGCATCGCCAGCCCCGGCCGCACGCCGAGCGCATTGGCGGCCTCCGACTGGCCCTTCGGCACGCCGCGAATGCCGGCGCGGACGATTTCGGCGATGAAGGCGGCGGTATAGAGCGACAGCGCCAAAAGCAGCGAGACGAATTCCGGGCCGATATTGCTGCCGCCGGTGAGGTTGAACTTGCCGGCGGTCGGCACGTCGAAGGTCAACGGCATGCCCTGGATGAAATAGACCACCAGCGGAAGGCCGACGATCAGCGCCAGCACAACGGGTAGCACCGGTGCGCGCTTGCCGGTCGCCATCTGCCGTGCACTGACCCAGCGCGCATGCATGATCGACAGCACGATACCGACGACAAAGGCGATGGCGACGAAATCGAAGCCCTCGCCGAAGATCGGTTTCGGAAAATAGACGCCGCGATTGTTGATGAAGATATCCAGCGGCAGGGCGATCGAGGCGCGCACCTGCGGCAGGATGTTGATGACCGTCACATACCAGAAGAAGATGACCAGCAGTGGCGGGATGTTGCGGAACAGCTCGACATAGACCGTGCATAGACGCGCGATCAGCCAGTTGGACGACAGGCGCCCGATACCGATCACGAGGCCGACGGCGGTTGCCAGCGCGATGCCGACGACGGCCACGAGGAGGGTATTGATAAAGCCGACTTCCAGCGCTCTGAGATAGGTATGGTCGCTGGAATATTCGATGAGCGACTGGCCGAGGTCGAAACCGGCGCGTCCCTGCAGAAAGCCGAATCCCGACGAGATGTTGGCGCGACGCAGATTGTCGGCCGTATTGGTCACGATGACGAAAACGATGCCCACAAGGGCAAGAACGGTCACGATCTGATAGAACAATCCGCGTATTCTCGGATCGTATAGGGGCGATACCGCCGGCGCTCGCGAATCCGCGAGCTTGTCCTGCATCATAGCCATATATTTTCCCCTGCTGCGCCCTTGGTTCGGGCCTTTTGTTTTTTGTCAGCGACGGGAGGCGGCGAACCGCCTCCCGGATAATGAGGGAATCAGCGAATCGGCGGTGCGTATTGCAGGCCGCCCTTCGTCCACAGGGCGTTGAGGCCACGGGCGATCTTCAGCTTGCTGCCTTCACCGACGTTGCGGTCGAAGGATTCACCGTAATTGCCGACCTGCTTGATGATATTGTAGGCCCAGGCACTGTCGACGCCCAGATCCTTGCCGATGGTTGAACCTTCCTCGGTGCCGAGGAAACGCTTGATGTCCGGGTTGGTGGAGGACTTCATCTCGTCGACATTGGCCTGGGTGATGCCGAATTCCTCGGCGGCGACCATGGCGTAATGGGCCCAGCTCACGATATCGAACCACTGGTCGTCGCCCTGGCGGACGGCCGGTCCGAGCGGCTCCTTGGAGATGATTTCCGGCAGGATGATGTGGTCGTCCGGCTTGGACAGCGTCAGTCGGATGGCATACAGGCCCGACTGGTCGGTGGTGTAGACGTCGCACTTGCCGGCGTCATAAGCTTGGTCCACCTCGTCCTGCTTTTCGAAGACGGTCAGCTTGTATTCCATCTTGTTGGCCTTGAAGTAGTCGGCCAGGTTGAGTTCGGTGGTGGTGCCGCTCTGCACGCAGACAGTGGCGCCCGACAATTCCAGCGCCGATTTCACGCCAAGCTCCTTGCGGGCCATGAAGCCCTGGCCGTCATAATAGTTGACGGTGCGGAAGTTGAAGCCGAGCTGCGTGTCGCGGCTGATCGTCCAGGTGGTGTTGCGCGACAGAAGATCGATTTCGCCGGACTGAAGCGCCGGGAAGCGATCCTTGGCCGAAAGCGGCGTATATTTCACCTTGGTCGCATCGCCGAAAACGGCAGCGGCGACGGCTTTGCAGTAATCGATGTCGAGGCCGGACCAGTTGCCGCTGCTGTCCTGAGAGGCAAAACCGAGCAGGCCGGCGCCGTTGACGCCGCATTGAATGAATCCCTTGGCCTTGACGTCGTCGAGTTTGCCCGCAAAAGCAGCCGGAGCGCCAACTCCAAGGACGGCTGCGCCGATCATCGCCGACAGAAGCTTCTTCTTCATTTTTCCCAACCTTTTTCTGTTGTTATTTGACTGCGCGCGGCGCTGCGCCAGAGGCGACCCCGCGCGACCTCGCCGACCTCCCGGTTGCGAGTGACGCTATCACAGTCGCAAAAGTGTGCAGGGTCAAGGGCGGCGACGTAAATTGACCTTCGAAAAGACATTTTTAACGGAACCTGCCAAGTTTGTGTCCTGCCTGCCTTTTCTTCGGGCGATGCCCTGCCTAGATCTCGCGCCTTTCGATGGAATAGCCAGCGGAGTTCGCAAAACGGACAGCGGCAAGAAGGGGTTGACCAGGCGGGGGCCGGGGCTCAAAGATGGCGGCGCAAGGCCCACACCAACAAGCAGATTTTATTGATGAACGATCATGACAGCGCCAAGCAGGACGCGGGAATCAATACGCGCCTGTCTCATATCGGCCCCAATCCGCGCGATTTCCACGGTTTCGTGAACCCGCCGGTGGTCCATGCCTCCACCGTGCTTTTCCCCGATGCCCGCACGATGGAAAACCGCGCCCAGAAATACACCTACGGCACGCGGGGCACGCCGACCACGGATGCGCTCTGCGAAGCGATCGACGAACTGGAAGGTTCTGCCGGAACGATCCTCGTGCCCTCGGGCCTTGCGGCGGTCACCGTTCCCTTTCTTGGCTTCCTGTCGGCTGGAGATCATGCGCTGGTCGTCGATTCGGTCTATTTTCCGACGCGGCATTTCTGCGACACGATGCTGGCGCGCCTCGGCGTCACCGTCGATTATTACGATCCGGAAATCGGCGCCGGTATCGAGGCGCTGATGCGGCCGAACACGAAGCTGGTTCACACAGAGGCGCCGGGTTCCAACACCTTTGAAATGCAGGATATCGGCGCCATCTGCGCGGTCGCTCACCGGCATGGCGCCGTCGTCAGCATGGATAATACCTGGGCGACACCGATCTATTTCAAACCGCTGGATTTCGGCGTCGACATTTCCATACACGCCGCAACGAAATATCCGTCTGGCCATTCGGATGTGCTGTTCGGCACGGTCTCTGCCAATGCCGCCCATTGGGAGCGGCTGCATGACACGCAGATCACGCTCGGCACCTGCGCCTCGCCGGATGATTCCTACCAGATCCTGCGTGGGCTGCGCACCATGGGCATCCGTCTGGAGCGCCATCAGCACAGCGCGTTGGAACTGGCCGCTTGGCTGGAAGGCCGCGACGATGTCGCCGCCGTGCTGCATCCGGGCCTGCCGAGTTTTCCGGGCCATGCCATCTGGAAGCGGGATTTCAAGGGCGCCAGCGGCATCTTTTCCATCGTGCTGGAAGGCGGCGCGCCGGATCGGCACAAGGCGAAGGCGCATGCCTTCCTCGATGCGCTGCGCTATTTCGGCCTCGGCTATTCCTGGGGCGGCTTCGAAAGTCTCGCCGTGCATGTCGGTCTTGGCGACCGCCGCATCCGTAAGGCGCCGGCGGAGGGACCGGTGCTGCGTCTGCAGATCGGCCTCGAAGATATCAAGGATCTAAAGGCGGATCTGGAGCGGGCATTGTCTGCCGCAGCGGCCGTCTGACGCATTTCCAGGAGAGTGGGAGGCGGTTTCCCGTCCGGGAAATGCGACGATACAGACGTGTCACCACTCGGCACGATACTCGTAGATCCAGTCGAGATCCGCCGCCACCTCGTGCGGCGGACGCAGCTTGAGGACGAGGTTGCGGCCAAGCGCCAGCGGGCCGCGCACATGATAGACGAAGCGGTTGAACGCGCCGCGCTTGCCGATTTTCTTGACGCGCGGCTTGCGTTTGGTGGCGAAGGCGCGGATGGCGTCGGCCGGCGCCTGCATGGCCAGTGCCAGCGCCAGTTCATAGGCGTCCTCGATCGCCATCGCCGCCCCTTGCGCCGCAAACGGGGTCACGGCATGGGCGGCGTCGCCGATCAGGATCGTGTCGCGGCTGTTGCTCCAAGCGCCCTCGGGCATTTCATAGAGCGGCCACAGGCGAGGCTGCTCGATTCCGTCGATCATCGCACGGATGCGCGGATGCCAAGCGCGAAACGCATGGCTGAGTTCGGTGCGGTTCACGACGCCATGATCCCAGCCCTTGCCGGGATCGCGGCCATGGGCGATGGCCACCAGATTGACATGGCCGCTGTCCTTCAACGGATAGGCGACCAGATGCGAGGCGGGGCCTAGAAACGCCGTGACTTTATCCCGTTCGATGAAGTCAGGCGCTTCCTCCTGTGGCAACAGCATCCGCCAGGCGATGTTTCCGGAAAAGCGGGCAGGTTCCGCCCCGGCGATCCGCTGCCGGACAACTGACCAGACGCCATCGGCGCCGATGACCACATCCGGGGCGCGGCCGCAGATCGCCTCGAACGCTTCCATTGAGGGCGAGTCGATCCGCTGTCCGGTAACGAGCCGGCAGAGCTGCTGCGCCGAGACGGCGGCCAGAAGCGTCTTTTGCAGGGTCGCGCGATGCAGCACGCCATAGGGAGCCTGCCAGCGCTCGCGGGCAAAGCTGCCGAGCGGAACCTCGGCAATCGAGGAAAGGCGGGTGCCGGAGCGCAGGCGGATACTCTCGGGCTCTAGCCAGACAGACTGCAACGCGCGCAGCACGCCAAGGCGTTCGAGAATCCGGGTGGCGTTCGGCGAGAGTTGCAGGCCCGCGCCGACCTCTGTCAGTTCCGCGGCTTGCTCGATGACGGTCGAAGCGATGCCGCGCTGCGCGAGGGCAAGCGCCACGGTGAGACCCGCGACACCCGCGCCGATGATGGCGACATGCTCGATCGACATGGCTCTTCGCGGATCAGGCTGCCTTGAACTGGAAAATGCAGCCGGCCGGAACCGTTTCCGTGGCCTTCAGAGAGGGGGTGTAGCGATACAGCGTTGAGCAATAGGAACAGACCTTTTCGACCTCGTCGCCCATGTCGATGAAGATATGCGGATGGTCGAAGGGAATGGATGCGCCCGTGCACATGAATTCCTTGACGCCCACTTCGATTGCGCGATAGCCGCCGTCATTCTGGAAGTGAGGAATTGCGTGTCCGCCCGCCATGATCAAGTCTCCAATGCAGTCGTTCGATTTGCGGCGGACCTTATCCGCCTTCGCGGCAAATGTGTAGCCGCATCTTGTCACTGGCGGGTGAGATTTGTGGGCGAGGCGGGGTTCACCGCCGCGGGGCGATCCCTTATGGTCGCGGCGCCGAAAAACAACGAGAGATCCATGAATATCGACCCGCCGCCGTTTTCGAGTTTCGTCCATGACGGGCTGAGCCTGTCCTTCTTCGACGCGGGCGATCCCGTCGGGCCGCCGGTGCTGCTCATCCACGGCTTCGCCTCCAGTGCCAGCGTCAACTGGGTCTATCCCGGCTGGCTGAAGACGCTGGGCGACGCCGGTTACCGGGTGATCGCCCTCGACAATCGTGGCCATGGCGGGAGTGACAAGCCGCATGACCCAGCCGCCTATCACGTACCGTTGATGGCCGGGGACGCGGCCGCGCTGCTCGATCATCTCGGCCTGCCGGATGCGCATGTCATGGGCTATTCGATGGGCGCGCGCATCTCCGCTTTCCTCGCGCTCGGCCATCCGCACCGGATCCGCTCGCTGGTATTCGGCGGCCTTGGCATCGGCATGGTCGACGGAGTGGGCGATTGGGATCCGATCGCCGACGCGCTGATGGCGCCCTCCATCGACAGCGTCGCCCATGACCGCGGCCGCATGTTCCGCGCCTTTGCCGACCAGACGAAGAGCGACCGGCTGGCGCTCGCCGCATGCATCCGCACCTCGCGCGACCTGATCACGCCGGAGGAAATCGCCCGCATCGACGTCCCCACCCTGATCGGCGTCGGCACGAAGGACGACATCGCCGGTTCGCCGCAAGAACTGGCGGCGCTGATGCGCGATGCCCGGGCGCTCGATATCCCCAATCGCGACCATATGCTGGCGGTCGGCGACCGGGTCTTCAAGAAGGCGGTGCTGGACTTCTATGCCGGATTGGAAGCAGCCTGAGGTGTTTCATGCTCGTAAACATCCGGTCCACGCCAAATTTGCGCGGCATCTGGCCTTGTGCGGGAAATGCCGTATATAATAAAGCCATTCCGGCACGCTGAGGCGGTCGATCGCCGGATTTGCGTGAAAACAAATGTAGGAGCAGGGAAGGTGACGGAAGTCTCACCGGAAACGCTTCGATGCCCCGACGGGAAACGAGGAGACCGATAATGGTCGCAGTCACCGATGCTCGCAAGAACGAGCAGGTCCAGCCCATGGATCCGATCTGGGACAGCCTGCGCTACGAGGCGCGCGCTGCCGCGGAAGAGGATCCGATCCTGGCCGCCTTCTTCCACGCCAGCGTGCTGAACCATCGCACGCTGGAAGACTGCGTCATCTATCGCATCTGTGACCGCCTCGGAAACGGCGAGGTGCAGGCGAGCCTGCTGCGCCGGGCCTTCCAGGACATGCTGGCCGACTGGCCGGAATGGGGCAATATCCTGCGCGTCGACATCCAGGCCGTTTACGATCGCGATCCTGCCTGCCTGCGCTTCATCGAGCCGGTGCTCTATTTCAAGGGTTTCCACGCCATCCAGACGCATCGCCTGGCGCACTGGCTACTCGGCCATGGCCGCCGCGATTTCGCGCTTTATCTGCAGAGCCGCTCGTCCAGCGTCTTCCAGACCGACATCAACCCGGCGGCGCGTATCGGCAAGGGCATCTTCCTCGATCACGCCACCGGTCTCGTCGTCGGCGAGACCGCCGTCATCGGTGATAACGTCTCGATCCTGCACGGCGTGACGCTCGGCGGCACCGGTAAGGAAGGCGCGGACCGCCACCCGAAGATCATGAACGGCGTGCTGATCGGCGCCGGCGCGAAAATCCTCGGCAACATCGAGATCGGCCATTGCTCACGCATCGCAGCCGGCTCGGTGGTGCTGAAGCCGGTTCCCCCGAAGAAGACGGTTGCCGGCGTGCCAGCCAGGATTGTCGGCGAAGCCGGCTGCTCCGAGCCGTCGCGCATCATGGACCAGATGCTCGCGACGCTCGATTGAACGAAAGACACCTGCATGACGGGGCGGCATGACCTGAGTTTGCCGCCCGTCAATCCCTTTCCCGCCGGACGCAAAAACGCTGCACAGCCTTGTGCAGCCTGTTTTGGGACTTTACACCTCAGGCTTTCCCATGCAGAACCGGCGCCGAACATCATATGGAGATGAAGCGTGAAGCCAGACGAACTGAAGAAGCTTGATGCCTATTTCAAGCGGACGCTCAACCCCGCCATCGTTGTGAAGGCGCGTCCGCGCAAGAACGATTCCGCCGAAGTCTATGTCGGCGACGAGTTCCTGGGCGTCATCTTCCGCGACGACGAAGACGGCGAGCTGTCCTATAATTTCTCCATGGCGATCCTCAGCGAAGATCTCTGATCGGCGCGAAAGAGGCATCGAAAGATCGTTGGAAGGCCGGTGCAGAACTTGCGCCGGCCTTTTTGCATTGCGGTGAAATCTTCCGCCTAGGTTGAATATCCTCACAAATCGGGTTGCGTCGAAGGATTTTTGAAAATGCCCTCCGCAGATACTAAATCAATGGTTTTACGAGGAGTTTCGCAGAAATTCTGAAGAAAATGAAAAATTTTGACGGATTTTTGGTTGTGATTGCCGTTAAGATCGCAGCTTTTCGCGCCAGCTGACTATTGTGGCGGTGCAATCTATGAGTTTCTTGCACTGCACAATTTTTCTTGACTTGCCTTTCCGGAACGCCATACTGCGCCCATCCAACCATAGGAAAAGGACGGTCAGATGTTCAACTTCGATGACGCCAGCAAGAAGGGCAAGGAGACGGTTGATACGATGCTGAAAGGTTATTCCGAGTTCACCAAGGGCTTCCAGGCGATCGCCGCCGAATCGGCCGAATATACCAAGAAGTCTTTCCAGGACGCCGTGTCCCACGCTGAAGCGCTCGCCGGCGTCAAAAGCGTCGAGTCGGCATTCGAACTGCAGTCGACCTACGTCAAGACTGCCTATGAATCCTTCGTGGCCGAAGCGACCAAGATCAACGAAATGTATGCTGATCTCGCCAAGTCGGTCTACAAGCCCTATGAATTCTCTCCGGTTCGCCCGTCGACGGCGCTGACGCCGGCTGCCTGATACAGGCTGCGCCATAAGGCTTTCGAACATTGAAAAGCCGGCTGCCGCGAACGCGGCGGCCGGCTTTTTGCGTCGCGGGGCCGAAAGCCTTGCACCGGTTTGGCATGGCATACCGAAAAATTACTGCGGGGGCGAAGACGAAACCCGTTGCAGTGTTCGACAGGGGGCTTAAAATCGGCGATCCGGAACCTAAATTATGGGTTCGGATGTTTAGTTTGCAGATGCCCTCGAATGTGCGGCGCCTTGGATTGGGAATGAACACAGATGATCGCCAGGCCGATCCGGATGCAGGACGATACGGGAAACGGTGGCGGAAACGCCAATCGCGGAACCTCCGTGATTACGCGGACGAAACCGAAGACAAAAAAACCGAGCCTGTATCGCGTCTTGCTTCTGAATGACGACTACACACCTATGGAGTTCGTCATTCATATCCTGGAGCGATTCTTCCAGAAGGATCTGGAGGCTGCGACCCGCATCATGTTGCACGTCCACAATCATGGGGTGGGCGAATGTGGTGTGTTTACATATGAAGTGGCTGAGACGAAGGTGAGCCAGGTCATGGACTTCGCCAAACAGCATCAGCATCCGCTGCAATGTGTTATGGAAAAAAAGTGAGGATCTGACCGTGCCAACATTTTCGCCTAGTCTTGAAAAGGCGCTGCATCAGGCACTGACCTACGCAAATGAGCGGCATCACGAATATGCCACGCTCGAACATTTGCTGCTGGCGCTGATTGACGATGCGGATGCCGCTGCGGTGATGGGTGCCTGCAATGTCAATCTCGATACGCTGCGCAAGACCGTCTCCGAATATGTCGACAATGAATTGTCGAACCTCGTCACCGGATATGACGAGGATTCCAAGCCGACTTCCGGCTTCCAGCGCGTTATCCAGCGCGCCGTCATTCATGTGCAGTCGTCCGGTCGCGAGGAAGTAACCGGGGCCAACGTGCTCGTCGCCATCTTCGCCGAGCGCGAAAGCCATGCCGCCTATTTCCTGCAGGAGCAGGAAATGACCCGCTACGACGCCGTCAACTATATCTCGCATGGCATCGGCAAGCGCCCCGGCGCAAGCCAGCCCCGGCCGCCGCGCGGCATCGAGGAGGGCGAATCCGAAGCCAAGCAGAGCCGCAGCGATCAGGAAGAGGGTGGCTCCAAGAAGCAGCAGGAGGCCCTGAAGGCCTATTGCGTCAACCTCAACGAAAAGGCCAAGAACGGCAAGATCGACCCGCTGATCGGCCGTCACGCCGAGGTGAATCGCACCATTCAGGTTCTTTGCCGCCGCTCGAAAAACAACCCGCTCTATGTCGGCGATCCCGGCGTCGGCAAGACCGCCATCGCCGAGGGGCTTGCCAAGCGCATCGTCGAAAAGAAGGTGCCGGAAGCGTTGCAGGATGCGACGATCTTCTCGCTCGACATGGGCACGCTGCTGGCCGGCACCCGCTATCGCGGCGATTTCGAAGAGCGCCTGAAGCAGGTCGTCAAGGAGCTGGAAGACTATCCGGGCGCGGTGTTGTTCATCGACGAAATCCACACCGTTATTGGTGCGGGTGCAACGTCGGGCGGCGCGATGGATGCCTCCAACCTGCTGAAGCCGGCGCTGTCCTCCGGCGCGATCCGCTGCATCGGCTCGACCACCTACAAGGAATACCGCCAGTTCTTTGAGAAGGACCGGGCGCTGGTGCGCCGTTTCCAGAAGATCGACGTCAACGAGCCCTCGGTCGAGGATGCCATCGAAATCATGAAGGGCCTGAAGCCCTATTTCGAGGACTATCATAAGCTGCGCTATTCCAACGAGGCGATCAAGTCGGCCGTCGAGCTTTCGGCCCGCTACATCTCCGACCGCAAGCTGCCGGACAAGGCGATTGACGTGATCGACGAAACCGGCGCGGCGCAGATGTTGTTGCCGGCCTCCAAGCGCCGCAAACTAATCACCGAGAAGGAAATCGAAGCGACCATCGCGACGATGGCCCGCATTCCGCCCAAAACCGTCTCCAAGGACGACGAGGTCGTTCTCGCCAATCTGGAGAAGGATCTGCGCTCGGTCGTCTACGGCCAGGATGCTGCCATTGAAGCGCTGGCAACCGCGATCAAGCTGGCGCGCGCCGGCCTGCGCGAGCCCAACAAGCCGATCGGCTCCTATGTCTTTTCCGGTCCGACCGGCGTCGGCAAGACGGAAGTCGCCAAGCAGCTGGCCGCCTCGCTCGGCGTCGAGCTGCTGCGCTTCGACATGTCGGAATATATGGAACGCCACACGGTCTCGCGGCTGCTCGGCGCTCCTCCCGGCTATGTCGGCTTCGACCAGGGCGGGCTGCTGACCGATGGCGTCGACCAGCATCCGCACAGTGTCGTGCTGCTCGACGAGATCGAGAAGGCGCATCCGGATATCTACAACATCCTGCTGCAGGTCATGGATCACGGCTCGCTGACCGATCACAACGGCAAGAAGATCGATTTCCGCAACGTCATCCTGATCATGACCACCAATGCCGGGGCATCGGAAATGGCCAAGGCCGCCATCGGCTTCGGTTCGTCCAAGCGCACCGGCGAGGATACCGAGGCGCTGAACAAGCTGTTCACGCCGGAGTTCCGCAACCGTCTCGACGCGACCATTGCATTCGCGCCGCTGCCGACCAAGGTCATCCACCAGGTCGTCCAGAAATTCGTCATGCAGTTGGAGACGCAGCTTTCCGAGCGCAACGTCACCTTCGACTTGGCAGAGGATGCCATCGCGTGGCTGGCCGAACGCGGTTATGACGAAAAGATGGGCGCCCGGCCGCTGTCGCGCGTCATCCAGGAGCATATCAAGAAGCCGCTCGCCAACGAAATCCTGTTCGGCAAGCTGAAGAAGGGCGGTGTCGTCAAGGTCACCGTCGGCGATCTGGAGGACGGCAAGAAGGGGCTGGTACTCGAATCCATTCCCGAAGAGCAACCGGTTAAACCCAAGCCGGAAGCCGAGGTCATCGAGCACGAGGCCCATCACGACGAGCCCGAAGTTTCGGAGGAGCGGCCGAAGTCGCGCAAGAAGGATCCGAAGCCGGAGGAGGTGAGCGCCGATGTCGTCAGCGCCGCGCTTTCCGACGAGGACGAGGAAAAGCCGGCCGAGACCCGCCGCAAGGGATCGACAGTTCCCAAGGTGCCGAAGAAAAAGTAAGAAAGCCTTATTGGCTGAAATGAAGTGCCGGGCCGAAAGCCCGGCACTTGGCTTTTGGAACCATTATGTCAAGCGATCGCATTTCCTCTTCCGGCCTCGGCTGGTTCCTGACCGGCGCCCGGGGCATTTTTTCCCTGCCGGCGCTCATTCTCATGACCTCCTTCGTCGGCTTCAGCGCCTTTGCGTTGGAATCGGGTATTTCCCGGGGCGAGGCGGTGTTCATGACGCTCAGCATCTGGGCGCTGCCGGCCAAGATGATCCTGATCGGCTCGATGACATCGGGCGCAGGCCTTGCCGCCTGCTTTATCGCCGTCACCCTGTCCTCGGTGCGGATGATGCCGATGGTCGCCTCGATCGTGCCGGAGATGCGCACCCAGCGCACGCCGGTCTGGCTGTTGCTTTTCCTGTCGCATTTCGTGGCGATCACCGCCTGGGTGTTCACCAACAACACCATCCATCATGTGCCGCGTGAGGCGCGGATCGCCTATTTCGCTGGCTTCGGCATCACGCTGACGCTGGTGAATACGGTGATCGTCGCCGTCTGCTACGGCCTCGTGGCGGCGTTTCCGCCGCTGGTCGCGGGCGTGCTGTTCTTCCTGACGCCGGTCTATTTCGTCGTCTCGATCTGGGCGACGGCGCGCCATGCGGTGGTGCGCATCGCCTTCGTCATCGGCGTCGTCGCCGGGCCGTTGTTTGCGATGATCGAGCCGGAATTCGATGTGCTCTATGCTGGGGTCGGCGGCGGCACGCTCGCCTATCTGATCGACCGCGCCTTGCGCAAACGGGCGCTGGCCGCGAAGGAGAAGGCGTCGTGATCGCCGAGCTGAAACCCTATCTGTTCATCGCGCTCGCCGGCTGGATCGCCACCGACATCTGGCGCTGGCTCGGCGTCCTCGCCGGCAATCGGCTTCGGGAGGATTCGGAGGCCCTGTACTGGGTGAGGGCGGTCGCCACCGCTCTGGTCATGGCGGTCACCGCCAAGCTGATCGTCTTCCCGACCGGAACGCTAGCCGCCTCGCCACTGTGGATCCGGCTGACAGCGGCCGGCGGCGGCTTCGCCGCCTTCCTGCTGGCCGGGCAACGCATTCCGGTCGGCGTCGTCACCGCCATCCTGCTGCTGGCCGGCCTGCTGGTGTTGATGCCTTAAAGAGCAGCCTTGATCTTCTCGGCATTGGCCTTCAGCACGTCGAAATTCTCCATGGTGCCGGAATGCGGCTTCAGGGGAACGCCCTCATGGCGGGGGATGACGTGGAAATGCAGGTGGAAGACGGTCTGTCCCGAAGCCGGCTCGTTGAACTGCGCCACATAGACGCCATCGGCATCGAACGCTTCCTTCACCGCCACGGCAATCTTCTGCACCACGACGATGGCGTTCTGCAGCACGACCGGATCGGCGTCGAGGATGTTGCGTGAACCCTGTCGCGGGATGACCAGCACATGGCCGGGCGCCTGAGGCATGACATCCATGAAGGCAATGGCGTGCTCGTCCTCGTAGACGCGGGTGGAGGGGATTTCGCCGCGCAGGATTTTCGCGAAGATGTTGTCGGTGTCGTAAGCGGTCATAATGTCTCCCTTGCTGTATGTCAGTCCTGGCGCTCGCCCTTGCGGAAGGGGCTGTGCTCGCTCAAAATCTCGCCCATCTGCTCGACATCCTGCCGTTCGCGGCTGAGATAGTCCTCGATGGCGCGGCGCAGGCCGGCATGGGCGATGTGATGCATGGAATGGGTGGTGACCGGCAGATAGCCGCGCGCCAGCTTGTGCTCGCCCTGCGCGCCGGCCTCGACCCGCGCCAGCTTTTTCTCCAGCGCGAAATCGATGGCCTGATGGTAGCAGACCTCGAAATGCAGGAAAGGGTGGTCCTCGACGCAGCCCCAGTGCCGGCCATACAGCGTGTCGCCGCCGATGAAGTTGATCGCGCCGGCGATGTAGCGCCCGTTGCGTTTTGCCATGACCAGAAGAATGTCGTCGGCCATCCGCTCGCCGATCAGCGAATAGAATTTCCGCGTCAGATAGGGCCGGCCCCATTTGCGGCTGCCGGTGTCCATGTAGAAGGCGAAGAACTGGTCCCAGATGGCTTCGGTGAGATTGCGCCCCGTCAGCCAGTCGATGCTGATTCCATCCTGCAGTGCCGTCCGCCTCTCCTTACGTAAATCCTTACGCTTACGGGAGGAGAGGGTTTCCAGAAACGCCTCGTGATCGGCATAGCCTTCATTGATAAAGTGAAATTGCTGGTCCGTCCGGTGCAGATAGGATTCCGCTTCGAAGACAGGCAGGTCGCTTTCCGCAACGAAAGTGACATGCGCCGAGGAAACCCCAAGCTCGCGCGTCACATCCTTCAGCCCGTGGGCAAGCGCCATGCGCACGAAATCCGCCTTGTCGTCCTCCAGCGCCAGAAGGCGCGGGCCGGTCGCCGGCGTAAAGGGGACGGAACATTGCAGCTTCGGATAATAACGGCCCCCGGCCCGTTCGAAAGCGTCGGCCCAGCCATGGTCGAAGACATATTCGCCCTGGCTGTGGTTCTTGAGGTAGCACGGCATGGCGCCGACCAGCCGCCCCGCTCCGTCTTCCATCAGCAGATGATGCCCCATCCACCCGCTCTTGGCCGTCGCCGAGCCGGATTCTTCCAGGGAGGAAAGAAATGCATGGGAAATGAAGGGGTTGTAGATCGTATTTAAATCTTTGGATGCACCGGAAAGCCGATTCCAGCTTTCCGGCGCGATGGCCGTGAGCGAATTTTCGATTCGGATCGTGTAGCCGCTACTCATGCCGTGAGGATCGGTTTTTCCCGTGGGTCGAAGCCTTCGAAGGTCATCTGGTCGGCATTGGCGAATGTGTGGCGGATGGCCTCGTCATTGCGCACCGTCCAGGTGATGACCGGGATACCACGCTGCCTTTGTGCCGTAATGAAGGCATTGGGCAGATGGTCCCAGGCATAGGAGATGAAATCCAGCCCGGCATGCATGGCGTCGTCATGGGCGAAGAATTTTTCCGGTTCCGTGCCCTCGGCCGTCAGACCGACCGGGTAGGGACTTCCAAGCTCCTTCAAATCCTTGAGCAGCCAGGTGTCGAAGCTCATCAGCGCCACCTTGCCCCGATAACCCTCCAGCGTTTCCAGCACGCTGGCGGCAAAACCGTCGTCGTCACCCTGCCGGCCCTTGAGCTCCAGCACCAGCGGCACGCGGCCGGCGCAGAGGTCGAGCAGTTTCTTCAGCGTGGGCACCTTGTCGGCGGTGCCCCCGATGGAGAGCAGCCCAAGTTCGGCGCTGGTTTTTTCGCGCACGTCGCCGCCGATATTGCACAGGCGCTTGAGATCGTCGTCATGGAAGACGACCGGCACGCCGTCCGAGGCGTATTGCAGGTCGCATTCGATGGCGAAACCGGCCTCGATGGCGCGGGAGAAGGCCGAGAGCGTGTTCTCCCAGACCTGATGGTTCATGTCGTGATAGCCGCGATGCGCTATCGCGCGCTCCGACAGCCAGGAGGCATCGGTCATGGCGCGATTTCCAGGATGGCGTCGATCTCGACGGCGGCGTTCAGCGGCAGCGACGCCATGCCGACGGCGGCGCGGGCGTGCTTGCCGGCTTCTCCAAGCACGTTGGCGAGCAGGTTAGAAGCGCCGTTGATCACCAAGTGCTGCTCGACGAAGCTCGGCATGGAGGCGACGAAGCCGTTCAGCTTGATGATTCGCACGATGCGGCCAAGATCGCCGCCAAGCGCGGCCTTCGCCTGGGCGAGGATATTGATGGCACAGAGCTCGGCGGCGCGCGCGCCGGTGGCGACATCGACGTCCTGGCCGAGCAGGCCAGTCACGGCGACCTTGCCGTTCTCGATCGGCAGTTGCCCGGAGAGATAGAGCAGGTTGCCGCTGATGACATAGGGAACGTAGTTTGCGGCCGGCGCTGCGGCCTGGGGCAGGGTGATCGCCAGTTCCTTCAGGCGGGCTTCGATTGCTTCGGACATTTCCTCTCCCACTTGTTGTCATTTCCCCAAAAATCCGTCATCCAATGCGCGGATGCCTCGTTTCGGTCGCAAGCGTTCTTATATCATTGCGGCCTGATTCAACAGGAGATATTGCATGCATCGCTCGCGTCGCGCCGCCGTTCTTGTCGCTGCTTCGGCCGCCACGTGCCTCAGCGCGTTCGGTGCGCAGGCAGCCGTGGCGAGCGGGCTGGTGCCCCACCGCGCCGTCTATGACTTGCGCCTCAAGGAGGCCTCGGAGCGTTCCGGCATCGCCGGCATGGTCGGCCGCATGGTCTATGAATTCATGGGCTCGGATTGCGCCGGCTACACCACCAATTTTCGCTTCGTCACCGAGGTCGATACCGGCGAGACCAAGCGCGTGACCGACCAGCAGACAACGACTTACGAGGATCTGGCCAAGGGCCGTTTCCGCTTCGAGACCAAATCCTTCACCGACGACCAGATGGACAAGCAGGTTTCCGGATCGGCCACCGACGGCAAGGACAAGCTGACGGTGGAACTCAGCGCTCCGGAACGGCGTGAGGTTCAACTCGCCGATGGCCGCTTTCCGACCGCGCACATGCTCGACGTCATCGACAATGCCAAGAGGGGCAACCGCTTCTTCGAGTCCCGCATCTTCGATGGCAGCGACAATGGCGACCAGACGCTGATGACCACCACCGTCGTCGGCAAGCAGGACCAGCCGCAGGGCGACGACAGCGACGCCAAGCCGGCCGGTCAATTTGCCAAATCCCCCTACTGGCCGGTGACCATCGCCTATTTTAACGACACCTCCAAGGGCGATTCGCTGCCGATCTACCGCATGTCGTTCAAGCTCTACGACAACGGCATCACCCGCGATCTGACCATGGACTACGGTGATTTCGTCCTGACGGGCCGTCTGTCGAAGCTGGAGATGCTCCAGCCGACCGCCTGCAAGTAACTGAGCGGCGCGCGCTGTCATAATTTCGAAGGCCGCGCTTGCATTTTCGGCAAATCGCCTGTAAGGCCACCCGCATTCCACACGGGAAGTTTGGGGTTGTCCGGGAGAAATCCGGTCCGCTCCGCCGGTGGCCGTTCCACAAGGACGGCTGTTTTGCTTCCCGAAGGTTCAACCGGAAAAGGAGAAAAAGGCATGGCATTGCCTGATTTCAGCATGCGCCAGCTTCTGGAAGCTGGTGTTCACTTCGGCCACCAGACCCATCGCTGGAACCCGAAGATGAAGCCCTACATCTTTGGCGATCGTAACAACATCCACATCATCGACCTGGCACAGACCGTGCCGATGCTGTCGCGCGCCCTGCAGGTCGTGTCCGACACCGTCGCCCGCGGCGGCCGCGTCCTGTTCGTCGGCACCAAGCGCCAGGCTTCGGAACTGATCGCCGATAGCGCCAAGCGTTCGGCCCAGTACTACGTCAATTCCCGCTGGCTCGGCGGCATGATGACCAACTGGAAGACCATTTCGAACTCGATCCAGCGTCTGCGCAAGCTCGACGAGATCCTGGCTTCGGAAGGCTCGGGCTACTCCAAGAAGGAACGCCTGAACCTGGAGCGCGAGCGCCAGAAGCTCGACAAGGCCCTCGGCGGTATCCGCGACATGGGCGGCGTTCCGGACCTGATGTTCATCATCGACACCAATAAGGAAAAGATCGCCATCGATGAAGCCAAGCGCCTGGGCATCCCGGTCGTCGCCATCATCGATTCGAATTGCGATCCGGACCAGATTGACTACGCCATTCCCGGCAACGACGACGCCTCGCGCGCCATCGCTCTCTACTGCGACCTGATCGCCCGCGCTGCCATCGACGGCATCGCCCGCCAGCAGGGTGCGGCCGGCCACGATATCGGCGCTTCCGTCGAGGCGCCGTCCGAGCCGACGCTCGAAGACGAAGCCGGCGCCTGATGCCGGTCAAGGGTGGGGCGCGGGAAGCGTTCCGCCCTTCATCATGAAGACCGGGCAGGGCCGTTTGTGACCATGGGTTCGAGCGGCCTTGCTTTTTTACCGCGCTGCGGCTGACCCTGTTCAGGGTCGTGAATGAGAAGCATTTCCAGGAAAAGTGGATACCGATTTTCCGTTCGGAAATGCGCCAGAACAAAACAGCGCGGCGAGCGTGGTGCAGCTTCATCACGCTGTCACATTTCCGGGTGCATTTCGTTCCCCAATCCGGGTGCTGCTTTCTGCCGGTGTTCCGGCGGTCGCATCCGACGAACCGATAAAGAGGCAAAGATGACCAACGTAACAGCGGCAATGGTGAAAGACCTGCGCGAAAAGACCGGCGCGGGCATGATGGACTGCAAGAAGGCGCTGGCCGAAACCAATGGCGACATGGAAGCCGCCATCGACTGGCTGCGCGCCAAGGGCATCGCCAAGGCCGACAAGAAGTCGGGCCGCACCGCTGCCGAAGGCTTGGTCGGCATCGCCAGCAATGGCACCAAGGCCGTCGTCGTCGAAGTCAACTCGGAAACCGACTTCGTTGCCCGTAACGACGCCTTCCAGGATCTGGTTCGCGGCATCGCCCAGGTTGCGCTTGGCACCGACGGTTCCGTCGAAGCCGTTGCCGCCGCCGCCTATCCGGCCAGCGGCAAGCCGGTCGGCGACACCATCAAGGACGCCGTCGCCACCATCGGCGAAAACATGAACCTGCGCCGTTCGGCCTCGCTCTCCGTCGAAGACGGCGTCGTCGCCACCTATATCCATAACGGCGTTGCCGATGGCCTCGGCAAGCTCGGCGTTCTCGTCGCGCTGAAGTCGACCGGCGACAAGGAAGCCCTGAACGCCATCGGCCGCCAGGTTGCCATGCACATCGCCGCCACCAACCCGCTGGCGCTGCGCGCCGAAGAAGTCGATGCCGCCGTCGCCGAGCGCGAGCGCAACGTCTTCATCGAACAGTCGCGCGCTTCCGGCAAGCCGGATGCGATCATCGAAAAGATGGTCGACGGCCGCATGCGCAAGTTCTTCGAAGAAGTCGCCCTGCTGTCGCAGGCCTTCGTCATCAACCCCGACCTGACCGTCGCGGCTGCCGTCAAGGAAGCCGAAAAGGCTGTCGGCGCGCCGATCGAAGTCACCGGCATGGCCCGCCTGCTGCTCGGCGAAGGCGTCGAGAAGG
Organism: Rhizobium sp. YJ-22; assembly: GCF_029601685.1. Lineage (NCBI taxonomy): Bacteria > Pseudomonadati > Pseudomonadota > Alphaproteobacteria > Hyphomicrobiales > Rhizobiaceae > Rhizobium > Rhizobium sp. YJ-22. Next base: position 130,326 of record NZ_JARRIR010000008.1, read on the forward strand.
AAGAGACGGATTTCGCGGCTGAAGTCGCTGCCGCCGCCAAGGGCTGATCCAGCCTTCTCATTCTTGGGAAAAGATCGGGCATCGCGTGACAACGCGGTGCCCTTCGTGTATCCGGCATCCAGCAGCCGTTTCTTGCGTATGAAGGAGCCACCATGTCGCCGACCCCCCTGTATAAGCGTGTCCTTCTCAAGGCCTCCGGCGAGGCCCTCATGGGCAGCCAGGGCTTTGGCATCGACGTCGCCGTTGCGGACCGGATCGCGGCCGACATCGCCGAGGCCCGCGCCATGGGCGTCGAGGTCGGCGTCGTCGTCGGCGGCGGCAATATCTTTCGCGGCGTCGCGGTCGCGTCCAAGGGCGGCGACCGGGTGACCGGCGACCACATGGGCATGCTCGCCACCGTCATCAACGCGCTGGCGCTGGCGACCTCGCTGCGCAAGCTCGATATCGATACGGTCGTACTCTCGGCCATCGCCATGCCGGAAATCTGCGAAAGCTTCTCGCAGCGCGCCACGCTTCATCACCTCGGCCTCGGCCGCGTGGTGATCTTCGCCGGCGGCACCGGCAATCCCTTCTTCACCACCGACAGCGCCGCAGCGCTGCGCGCCGCCGAAATGGGCGCGGAAGCCATCTTCAAGGGCACCCAGGTGGACGGCATCTATTCCGCCGATCCGAAAAAGGATCCGACCGCCACCCGCTTCGACCACCTGACGCATAGCGAAGTGTTGGAAAAGGGCCTGGCGGTGATGGACGTCGCCGCCGTGGCGCTGGCGCGTGAAAATCATATTCCGATCATCGTGTTTTCCATTCATGAGAAGGGCGAGTTCGGTGAAATCTTGACCGGCGGTGGCCGCAAGACCATCGTGAAGGACAATTGACGGGATCGTTCGCGTGCAGTGTCGCGACGGACGGGCAGGGATAAGACGGGAGTTAGGAACATGAGTGCAGGTTTTGATCTGAAAGAACTGAAGCGCCGCATGGATGGCGCTATCAATGCGTTCAAGAGCGATATCGCCTCGCTGCGCACCGGCCGCGCCTCGGCCAACGTTCTCGATCCGGTGATGGTCGAAGCCTATGGTTCGCGCGTGCCGCTGAACCAGGTCGCCAATATCACCGTTCCCGAACCGCGCATGCTCGGCGTCTCCATCTGGGACAAGTCGATGGTCGGCGCCGTCGATCGCGCCATTCGCGAAGCCAATCTCGGCCTGAACCCGATCATCGACGGCCAGAACCTGCGCATTCCGCTGCCGGAACTCAACGAGGAGCGCCGCCGCTCGCTGGTCAAGGTCGCCCATGACTATGCCGAAAAGGCCAAGGTCGCCGTGCGCCACGTTCGCCGCGACGGCATGGATTCGCTGAAGAAATCCGAGAAGGACGGCGACATCGGCCAGGACGAAAGCCGCGCCACCTCCGACAAGGTGCAGAAGATGACGGACGAGACGATTTCGGAAATCGACCGCTTGCTCGCCGATAAGGAAAAGGAAATCATGCAGGTTTAACTGCTCTTGGCGATTCCCCTCTTGCGAGAAACCGGACCGGCGATGTCAGATCTTCACCTAGCGAGCGTGCCAGAGCATGTGGCCATCATCATGGATGGGAATGGCCGCTGGGCGAATCAGCGTGGCCTGCCGCGCACGATGGGGCATCGTAAAGGGGTGGAAGCCGTACGCGAGGTCGTGCGCGCCGCAGGCGATTGCGGCGTGCGCTTCCTGACGCTTTTTGCCTTCTCTTCTGAGAACTGGCGCCGCCCGGAAACCGAGGTCTCGGACCTCATGGGCCTGCTCAGGGCCTTCATCCGCCGCGATCTTGCAGAGCTGCACCGCGAAAATGTGCGCATCCGCGTCATCGGCGACCGCCAGAACCTGCGCAGCGACATTCTGCCACTGCTCCTGGAAGCGGAAGAAACCACACGCAACAATACGGCGCTGACGCTGGTGATCGCCTTCAACTACGGCGCCCGCGACGAGATCGCCCGCGCCGCCGCCAAACTGGCGCGCGAAGTGGCCGCCGGCACGCTGCGGCCGGAGGATATCGACGCGGAAATGCTGAACGGGCGCATGGACACCACAGACATTCCCGATCCCGACCTCATCATCCGCACCAGCGGCGAGGAGCGCCTGTCCAATTTCCTGCTCTGGCAGGCCGCCTATTCGGAACTGCTGTTCGTGCCGGAATATTGGCCGGATTTCACCCGCGAACAGTTTTACAAGGCGCTTGAAAGATATGCGGCGCGCGAGCGGCGATTCGGCGGGCTTTCCACGAAAACGCTCGCAGCGGGGGCGCCATGAGCCAGGAACTCAAGCTGCGCATCGTCTCCGCCATCGTTCTGGCGGTGATCGTGCTGGGCGCGACCTGGATGGGCGGGGCGGCTTTCCGCATCGTCTGCGCCGTCATCGGCCTTTTGATCTATTCCGAGTGGTCGACGATCACCGGTCTGGCGTCGCGCGTCGTCGGCGGCAATGCCTTCGGCTGGTTTGCGCTGGCCGTGATTGCCGGCAACACCGTGTTCGGCGCGGAGGATCTGGCGATCCCGCTGCTCGGCGGCTGTGTGTTCACGGCGGTTCTTCTGACCGTCTTCAACCGCTCCGGCACCTGGTGGCTGCCCGGCGGTATCCTTTATGCCGGCCTGTCCTGCGTGTCGCTGGCCGCGATTCGCGACGACGACCATATCGGCCTGGCGGCCATGCTGTTCGTTTTCGCCGTCGTCTGGGGCACCGATATCCTAGCCTATTTCGTCGGCCGCGCCATCGGCGGGCCGAAGCTTGCGCCGCGCATATCGCCCGGCAAGACCTGGTCGGGCGCTATCGGCGGTGCCTCCGCCGGAGTGATCGCCGGCGCGATCGCCTCCTATTCGGCCGCCGGCAGCGTCGGGCTGTGGACGGTGGCAATCGCCTTGATGCTGTCGGTATCCAGCCAGATCGGCGATCTCTTCGAATCCTTCATCAAGCGTCGTTTCGGCGTCAAGGATTCGGGACGCATCATTCCCGGTCATGGCGGGGTCATGGACCGGGTCGACGGACTTGTTTTCGCCTGCTTTGCCGCCTTCATTCTGGCGGTATGGTTTTCGGTGCTCGGTGACGGCAGCCTGTCGTCCGTCGGAGCGTTCCTTTTCAATCGGTGAAGGGTTAGACGGGGGTTCCCCGTTCAGCCCGAGATGACGGTCATGCTTTCTCTGATCCTTGGATATATCGTTCCGTTCATCCTCGTCCTGTCTCTGCTCGTCTTTGTGCATGAGATGGGCCATTACCTGGTCGGCCGCTGGTCGGGAATCGGTATCGTTGCCTTTTCCATCGGCTTCGGCCCGGAACTGGCCGGTTTCACCGACAAGCGCGGCACGCGCTGGAAGCTGTCGGCGATTCCGCTTGGCGGCTATGTCAAATTCCTCGGTGACGAGGATGCTTCCAGCAAGCCGGATCTGGCCCGCCTTGCCACCCTGAGCCCGACCGAACGCGAGCGCACATTTGCCGGCGCGAAGTTGTGGAAGCGGGCACTGACGGTCGCCGCCGGCCCGGTTGCCAATTTCCTGCTGGCGATTGCCATCTTCGCCGTGCTCTTCGGGATCTACGGCAAGCAGGTGGCCGATCCGGTCGTCGCCGAAGTGAAGCCCGAAAGTGCCGCCGCCGAGGCCGGTATCCAGCCGGGTGATCTGCTGCTTGCCATCGACGGCACCAGGGTCGTCACTTTTGACGATGTGCGCCGCTATGTCAGCGTCCGTCCGGACATGCCGATCGTCGTCACCGTCGAACGCGCCGGCGTGAAGCAGGATCTGAAGATGACGCCGAAGCGCGAGACCATCGAGGATCAGTTCGGCAACAAGGTCGAACTCGGCCTGATCGGCATCGTCACCAACCAGGAAAGCGGCAATTTCCGCACCCAGACGTTCACGCCGCTGCAGGCAGTCGGCGAGGGCGTCGTCCAGAGCTGGCATATCGTTACCGGCACGTTCGACTATATCGGCAACCTCTTCGCAGGCCGTATGAAGGCCGACCAGCTCGGCGGCCCGATCCGCGTGGCGCAAGCTTCGGGCCAGATGGCGACTTTAGGCGTGGCGGCGGTTCTTCAATTGGCGGCGATGCTGTCGGTGTCCATCGGCTTGCTCAATCTCATGCCGGTACCGGTGCTCGACGGCGGACATCTTGTATTTTATGCGGTGGAAGCAATCCGGGGAAAACCGGTCGGCGCCGCCGCTCAGGAAATTGCATTCCGGATCGGTTTGGCTATGGTGCTGACGCTCATGGTGTTCGCGACCTGGAACGACATCAGCTCGCTGATCGGTTAACTCTTCGCTCGGTTTTGGCAAGCCGTTTACGCACTGTTTACGATAATTCAAGGCGAACGTGGCGATTGGGCCACGCTTGCAAAGGAAGTAAACAGAAATTAACGCTCCGGCTTGCTTGTAGGGGAAAAGCGGGTAAAACGACACACGTGACCGGAGTCGGGGATAAAACCTTCTCGGGGACGACGAGAAAAAAGGTAAGAAGTGAAATGAAGGCTGGTTCAAAGTTCTTGAACGCAGTATCGGCAGTCGCGCTGTCTGCTGGTATTGTCGCTACGGGGTCAGGTGTCGTAACGCTTGCTTCTGTAACCGATGCTCAAGCCGCGGTCGTCAAGCGCATCGATGTTCGGGGTGCAAGCCGGATCGGCGCCGATGCCGTGCGGTCGAACATCACCATCGAACCGGGCAAGAATTTCTCGCCCGCAGATGTCGATGAATCCGTGCGCCAGCTTTATAGCACCGGCTATTTCTCTGATGTCCGCATCGGCGTTTCAGGCAGTTCGCTGGTTGTCACCGTATCCGAGAACCAGATCGTCAATCAGGTCGTCTTCAACGGCAACCATAAGATCAAGGACGACAAGCTGGCGGGTGTGGTTCAGACCCGTCCGCAGGGCGCGTTCAACGACGCCACGATCCAGGCAGATATCGATGCCATTAAGCAGGCTTATGCCGCCATCGGTCGTAGCGACGTCACTGTCACGACGCAGACCGCTGCCGTCGGCGAAGGCCGCGTGAACCTGGCTTTCGTCATCAACGAGGGCGAGCGCACCAAGATCTCCGCCATCAATTTCGTGGGCAACCAAGCCTACAGCAATGGCCGCCTTGCTGCCGTGATCAATACCAAGCGTTCGAATTTCCTGTCGTTCCTGACCCGCAAGGACGTCTATAGCGACGAGAAGCTGCGCGCGGACGAAGAAGCGCTGCGCCAGTTCTATTTCAATCACGGATATCCGGATTTCCGTGTGGTCTCGTCGGATGCGACGCTGAACCCGGAAACCAACGAATATCAGCTCACCTTCACGGTCGAGGAAGGCGCGCGCTACACCTTCGGCGACGTCAACGTCGAATCGACGGTCGACGGCATCAGCGGTGAAGAACTGAAAGGCCTGGTCGAGTCCCGTACGGGCGACACCTACAAGGCCAAGGACGTTCAAAAGACGATGGAGGCCATCTCCAAGCGCGTCGCCAATGCCGGTTATCCGTTCGCCCGCGTCACCCCGCGCGGCAACCGCAACTTCAGCAACAACACCATCGCCGTCGACTACCTGGTCGACCAAGGTGAGCGCGCCTATGTCGAGCGCATCGAAATCCGCGGCAACACCCGCACGCGCGATTACGTCATTCGCCGCGAATTCGACATGAGCGAAGGCGATGCGTTCAACCAGGAAATGATCACGCGCGCCAAGCGCCGCCTGGATGCGCTCGGCTATTTCTCGTCCGTGTCGATCTCGACCGCACCTGGCAGCGCCGCAGACCGTGTTGTCGTCATCGTCGACGTGCAGGATCAGCCGACCGGCTCGTTCGGCATCGGCGCCGGTTACGCGACCGGCAACAAGGGTGGCTTCATCCTCGAAGCTTCCGTCGAGGAAAAGAACTTCCTCGGCCGCGGCCAGTATATTCGCGTCGCCGCCGGTGGTGGTGCGGACAATGCGCGCAATTATAGCGTCTCGTTCACCGAGCCCTATTTCCTCGGTTATCGCTTGGCGGCCGGTTTCGATATCTATCGCAACACCACTTCGGGCGAAGATTACTACGACTATAGCGAAACCGGCTTCACGCTACGCGTGACGGCGCCGATCACCGAAGATCTGGCGACGACGTTCCGCTACAACTATCGTCGTTACGAATACGAAGGCCGCGGCGATTATACCGTAGGCGACAACCTGTCGGCACCTTATCGCGCGCTGGTCAACGGCAGTCCTTGGGCGAGCTCGTCGGTCTCGCAGACGTTGACCTACAACACGCTGGACGATGCGACGCTGCCGCATGAAGGCATCTTCGCCACGATCACGCATGAGTTTGCCGGTCTCGGCGGCGACTCCGAATTTTATAAGATCAGCGGGCGTGCTCGCGTGTTCTATACGGTCTCGGATGAAGCCGACATCATCGCATCGTTGGCTGTCGGCGGCGGTTACGTCGTCCCGACCAACGATACGCTGAACGTTTTCGATCAGTTCATGATCGGCGGCAAGCAGATCCGTGGCTTCAAGTCGACCGGTATCGGCCCCCGCATGGCCAATGGCGATCCGCTCGGTGGCACGACCTACTTCAACGCCTCGGCGGAAGCCAGCTTCCCGATGCCCGGCATTCCGCAAGATATCGGCCTGCGCGGCGCGGTCTTCGCCGATGCCGGCACGTTGTTCGGCAACAAGGTCGATCCGCTCGGCGGCGCCGTCAATGGTACGGATTCGACGCTGCGCGCCTCGGTCGGTGCCAGCATCATCTGGGCTTCGCCCTTCGGTCCGCTGCGGTTCGACTATGCCGTTCCGGTCGCCAAGGAAGACTTCGACGAGGAACAGCGCTTCCGCTTTGGCATCGCGAACCAGTTCTGATAGCTGCATTCCAGAACTGCAATCAAACGGACGTTCTGGAGTCTCGGCTGATGGAGCACAACCGATTCTTTCCGCCCCACGACGGCATTGCGCTTGGCGCTCTGGCTGAAAAAATTGGGGCGGAACTTGTCGATAAGGAATGGGCGAACCGGCCGATCCGGTCGGTTGCCCCGATCTCGCGCGCAGGGGAAGGGGATATCTGTTATATCCTCTCCCGTCGCAGCAAGGCCGAGCTGCAGAGTTGTGCAGCGTCCGCCATCCTGTGCGACAAGGCCCTGCAATCTGCAATTCCTTCCCATATTCCGGTCCTGCTGACCTCGGCGCCAAACACCGCCTTCGCGCGCGCCGGTGCGCTTTTGCATCCGCAGGCCATGCTGCCGCAGCCGATCGTGGTCAGCAGCGGCATCTCGCCGGCCGCCTTCGTTGATCCCTCCGCTCATATCGAGGACGGCGTGACGATCGAGCCCATGGCGGTGATCGGCGCGGATGCGGCGATCGGCGCCGGCAGCCATATCGGCCCGGGCGCGATTATTGGCCCGCATGTGAAGATCGGCCGCAATTGCGTGATCGCCGGCGGCGCCAGCATCCTCTGCGCCTATCTCGGCAACGACGTCATCATTCATAACGGGGCGCGCATCGGCCAGGACGGCTTCGGTTATGCGCCGGGACCGGGCGGCATGCTCAAGATCGTGCAGGTCGGGCGCGTCATCATCCAGGACAAGGTGGAAATCGGCGCCAACACGACCATCGATCGCGGCGCCATGGACGACACCGTCATCGGCGAGGGCACCAAGATCGACAACCTCGTGCAGGTCGGCCACAATGTGCGTATCGGCCGTCACTGCGGCATCGTCGCCAAGGTCGGCATCGCCGGCAGCACCCGCATCGGCGACGGCGTCATGATCGGCGGTGCTGCGGCGATCAACGGACATATTCATATCGGCGACGGGGCCCAGATCGCCGCGTTGAGCGGCGTCGTCGGCGACGTTCCGCCCGGCGAGCGCTATGGGGGCATCCCGGCGCGCCCGATGCGCGATTTCCTGCGCGACATGGCGGAAGTGGCGGCGCGGTCCGGCAGCCGCGCGAAAAAGACGGAGAAGGATAATGACTGAAACGACGAAGGCGCAGCTTTCCTCCGCGGAAATCCTGGAAATCATGGAGTTGCTGCCGCATCGTTATCCGTTCCTGCTGGTCGACAAGATCATCGAGATCGACGGTGACGAGTCGGCCATCGGCATCAAGAACGTGACGGCCAACGAGCCGCAATTCACCGGGCATTTCCCCGGCCAGCCAATCATGCCGGGCGTGTTGCTGGTCGAGGGCATGGCCCAGACCGCCGGCGCCATCTGCGCCCGCAAGCAGGGCCGCAGCGGCAATCTGGTCTACTTCATGACCATCGACAATGCCCGTTTCCGCAAGCCGGTCGTGCCGGGCGACCGTGTGGAATATCACGTCACCAAGCAGAAGCAGCGCGGCAATATCTGGAAATTCCACTGCGATGCCAAGGTGGACGGGGCACTGGTGGCTGAAGCGGATTTCGGCGCGATGATCGTGAATAAGGACGAAGCATGAGCGGCATTGCCTCCACGGCACGTATTCATCCGCTGGCGGTCGTCGAAGACGGCGCGACGATCGGCGAGAACGTCGTCGTCGGGCCGTTCTGTCATATCGGCGCGCGCGTCACGCTCGGCGACGATGTTGAAATCGTCTCCAATGCGGTGGTTTCCGGCCTGACAGAGATCGGCCGCGGCACGCGCATCTTCCCGATGGCGGTCGTCGGCGGCGTGTCGCAGAGCCTGCACGAGGCGGGCGAGGATTCGCGTCTGGTCGTCGGCGAGCGCTGCACCATCCGAGAAGGCGTGACCATGAATAGTGGCACGGTCGGCGGCGGCGGCATCACCAGCGTCGGCGACAACTGCCTGTTCCTCGCCAATTCGCATGTCGCGCATGATTGCCGGCTTGGTGACGATATCATCCTGTCGAACAATGTCATGCTGGCAGGCCATGTGCATGTCGGCGACCGCGCCATCCTCAGCGGCGGCTGCGCCGTGCATCAGTTTACCCGGATCGGCCGCCAGGCCTTCATCGGCGGCCTCTCGGCCGTCAATTACGATGTCATTCCCTATGGCATGCTGAACGGCAATCCCGGCATTCTCGGCGGATTGAACGTCGTCGGCATGACCCGTGCCGGCATCGAGAAATCGGTGATCCACACGGTTCGCCGCGCCTTCAAGCAGATCTTCGAAGCCGAAGGCGCCGTGCGCGCCAATGCGGCGGCGATACGCGACGAATATGTGGAGTGCAAGGAAGTGATCGAGATCCTCGATTTCATCGCTGCCGAAAGCGACCGCTCCTTCTCGTCGCCGCGTCGAGGGTCGAAAGGCTGAAGGTCATGCGCCGTCAGGCTCCGCCCGTTCCGGGACGCCTCGCGATCGTCGCCGGCAGTGGTTACCTGCCGGTCTATGTCGCGGAATCGGCGGTGCGCGCCGGCGAAAATCCTTTCATGATCGGCATTCTCGGTGAATCCAATGCCGATTTTTCCGGTTATGACCACGATCGCATCGGCGTCGGCGACATGCGCAAGCTGCAGGCGATCCTGAAAGGGCAGGGAATCGGCCGCGTCGTGCTGTCGGGCGCGATTGCGCGGCGGCCGGAGTGGCGGCAGGTGAGGACGACATTTCGCCATATCCTGCGCCTGCCCTCCGTTATCCGCACGCTGATGGCAGGCGGTGACGATACCGTCCTCAAGATGGTCATCAAGCTGATCGAAGCCAGCGGCGCCCGGGTGATCGGCGCCCATGAGATTGCGCCGGATCTGCTCGCGCACACCGGCAATTACGGTCGCCACGGCCCCGGCGCCGAGGATCGCTACGATATCGAACGCGCCGCCCGCGCCGCGATTGCGCTGGGTGAACTGGATGTCGGGCAGGGCGCGGTCAGCGTCGGCGGCCGGGTCGTGGCGCTGGAAGGCGTCGAGGGCACCGACCAGATGCTGGATCGCGTCAGGTCGCTACGCGAGGAGGGCCGGATTTCCCGCCGCCGCAAGGGTGTGCTGGTGAAGCTGTGCAAACCGCAGCAGGATGTGCGCGCCGATCTGCCGTCCATCGGCCTGTCGACGGTGGAAAATGCCCATGAGGCCGGCCTTGCCGGCATCGCCATCGAAGCCGGCCGTGCCCTGGTGCTCGACCGCGAGTCGATGATCGCGCGGGCCGACGAACTCGGTATGTTTGTCTGCGGTATCGACCGCGGCCTCGGCGACAGGTGGATGTGACATGGCATTCAAAGTGGCGGTCATTGCCGGGGAAGTATCGGGTGACCTGCTCGGCGGCGATCTCGTCGCCGCGCTCAAACGCATCGTTCCCGAGCCCATAGAACTGATCGGCGTCGGCGGCGAGGCCTTGCAGGCGCAGGGGTTGAAATCGCTGTTCGATTACAGCGAGTTGTCGATCATGGGCGTGACCCAGGTTCTGGCGCGGCTGCCGAAGCTCTTGTCGCGCATCCGCGAGACGGCGGATGCTATTATCCGCGCGCGTCCGGATGTGCTGGTCATCGTCGACAGCCCGGATTTCACCCATCGCGTCGCCCGCCGCGTGAAAAAGGCCCTGCCGGCCCTGCCGGTCGTCGATTATGTCTGCCCCAGCGTCTGGGCCTGGAAGGAATACCGGGCGCGAAAGATGCTGGCCTATGTCGATCATGTGCTGGCGGTGCTGCCGTTTGAACCGGCGGTGATGCGCCGCCTCGGCGGCCCGGAAACCAGCTTTGTCGGCCATCGTCTGACGGCGGACGAGAATATCCTCGCCGTGCGCCACAAGCGCGCCGAGCGTCTCGCATCCGGCGCCCCGGCTCCGAAACGCATCCTCTTGCTGCCCGGTTCGCGCGGCGGCGAGATCCGCGCGTTGCTGCCGGTGATGCTGGAAACGGCGCGAACCCTGCGCGAGCGCGGCGGTCCTTATGAATTCATCCTGCCCACCGTGCCGCGCCAGGAAGCGCTGGTGCGTTCGATGCTGGCGGCGGAAACAGATCCGCCGCGCCTGCTGGTCGGCCCGGCGGAAAAATGGGGCGCGCTGGCCGAGGCCGACGCCGCGCTGGCGGCGTCGGGTACCGTCATCCTCGAACTCGGCCTCTCGGGTGTCCCGACCGTCTCGATCTACAAGGCTGACTGGCTGATGCGTTTCCTCCGCAGCCGGCTTAAAATCTGGAGCGCGGCCCTGCCGAACATCATCATCGATTATCCACTGGTGCCGGAATATTTCGACGAGATGGTCCGCGCCGGCCGCCTGGCCCGCTGGATGGAGCGGCTGTCGAGCGATACCACCGAACGCCGGGCGGCTCTGGAAGGCTTCGAAACCCTGTGGCATACCCTGTCGACGCCCGTGGCGCCGGGCGAGGCGAGCGCGCGCATCGTCGCGTCCTACCTGAAGCGCGCCTGAGCGAGCCTGGGCGTGGTCGCGGAGGCGGGCGCCTATCTCGGCCTTCTTATGGCGGCCTTCGTCGCGGCGACGATCCTGCCTGCACAATCCGAATCCGTTCTCGTGCTGATGATCCTGGCCGGCAAGCAACCGGTGGCGGCGCTGGTCGCGGTTGCAAGCCTCGGTAATGTCCTCGGTTCGGTCGTCAATTGGTGGCTGGGCCGCTCGCTGGAACGTTTTGGCGCACGGCGCTGGTTTCCTGCTTCCGGCGAGGCGCTGGAGCGTGCCCGGCGTTGGTATGCGCGTTATGGCCGCTGGTCGCTGCTGGCGAGCTGGCTTCCGATCATCGGCGATCCTATCACCGTCGTCGCCGGCGTCCTGCGCGAGCCGCTGATGAGTTTCCTGCTGCTGGTGACGCTGGCAAAAACCGGCCGCTACATCGTGCTGGCGCTGGCGGCGGTCGGATTTACCTGAGTTTCATCAAAGACTTGCGTCTTCGATATGGCACCAGATGGCCAGCAACGGCTCGGCGGTGCAGCGCATGGCGAATTTGCGTCCGGCCTCGTTGAAGAACACGCTGCCGGCGGCCGCACGCTCCCAATTGCCGTCATCGATGCAGACTTCGCCATCCGAAAGCAGCAGGAAGGCGCGGGAATGGAACTGCACATGATCCGGAAAGCGGCTGTAGGGCGCCATGAGGATCAGGCCGAGGCGCACATCGCTGCGCTCCTCCATGCCGCCCGGCCCGACGATGACCGCATGCGCATGCGATTTTTCGAAATTGATGCTGGCGAACGGCCCGCTGCGGCCACCCTGCCAGGACAGGTGCCGCGTCAGTTCTTCCAACTGGCGCACGACAGGGGCGAAGCGACGCACCGATGTCTTGAGATTGGCGAGCGCCCGCTCCAGATGCGCGATGGTTTCCAGCCCGGCCGGCGATTCCTCACGCAGAACGCCACGCTTTTCCAGCCGCTGATAGACCTTGCCGGCGACATAACTCGCCATGACCGGTGCCTGCGGCGACAAAAGCACGTCGCCGGTGGCGTTCAGCACGTCCTGCAGGAAGGCAGGACGACGATCGCCGTGCACCGGCGAAACGCGTTTGCGCGCCGGCTCCTTGTCGTCGTTCAGCAGAAGATCTGCGCTTCGCTTGAGTGGGCCCGTCGATGCTTGCTGCATTCGCTGCTCCGCCATTCCTAACCGCTCCTGCCGCCACGAGGCGGTGTTTTCACGAGTCGCCGGGCTTTCGATTCTACCGCAGCCATCGCTCCTGAACAGGCTGTCCTCTGACGCATCCCGTTTCGGGAAACAAGAGGTTTCTGTGCCGAAAGCGCGGCGCTATCCTATTCAATCGTTTCGTGGCTTGCCGGCTCGTCCAGCAGGGCGCGATAACGGTTCAGACTTTCCTCCAGATGCTGCGTCAACGCCTGTTTCGCACCTTTGGCATCGCCCTTCGTGATGGCCGCAAGAATCGCCGCGTGCTCGCGGTTGATTTTCTTAAGATAGGCTTGGCGGGTGCTCAACGATTGCATCTGCCGATGCTTCAGCACCAGGTCGAAGCTGATCTCGCCCATCACCGCCTGCAGGAAGCGCGGGAAATGGGGATTGCGGGTGGCGCGGGCGATCGCCAGATGAAATTCGAAATCCGCTTGCGCCTCGACGACGACATCCTCCGTCTCCAGCGTTTCGAGATGGCCGTAAGTGCGGGCGATCTCAGCCAGCGCTTCCGGTGTGCGTCGCGTCGCAGCAAGGCCGGCCGCCTGGATTTCGACGCCGAATCGCAGTTCGAGGATCTGCATGGCCGAGCGGATGTCCTCGATACGGCTGATCTCGAAATTCAGCGTCTTGATATCCTTGTCGGTGACATAGACGCCGGCCCCCTGCCGGGCGATCACCCGGCCGGCGACACGCAGCGAGGTCAATGCCTCGCGGATCACCGTGCGGCTGACGCCGAATTCTTCGCAAAGCTGGGCGCTGGAGGGGATTTTTTCGCCCGGCGGATACAGGCCGGAATCGATTCGCTCGCTGAGTTGCGCCACCACGATTTCTGCAAGATTGCCCCGTTGCGTAATCAGCGCCACTTATCGGCTCCAAAGCTTTGCAATTGAAAGACAGCTTTTAGCACGCATCGCCACTCACGCCACCTTTCCGCGAACCGTTTTCATCTCCGCCGACAGCAGACGTAGCAGGATCTGCAGCGGATGCGGCAGTTCGGCGTCATCCAGAAGCTTCACCTGCGAGCGGCAGGAATAGCCCGTCACCATGACGATCTCGCCCGGCGTCGTCGCCTCGATCTCCTGGCTCCAGCTCAGGCCATAGATGGTGTCCGAAAGCGCGCGGTTGCGCACCTCATGGCCGAAAGTGCCGGCCATACCGCAGCAGCCGAGCGGCGGTTGTTGCAGTTTTACGCCGAGTCGCGCGAAAATCGCCGCCCACTGTCCCTGCGCTGCCGGCGCATTCGTCCGCTCCGTGCAATGCAACAGCAGCTTGAAGCGGCCGGAGGGAGCGCTTGCCGGTGCAATCCGGTCGAGATGCTGCGCCAGCCATTCCTGTGGCAACAATACATGCAGATCCCTCGCCTGCGGCACCGCCTTGGCATATTCGCTGCGGAAGGCAAGCGTCATCGAAGGGTCAATGCCGACCAGCGTTGCGCCGGTTTGTGCCAGCGCCCGCAGGCTATGGGTGGTCGCAGCAGCCGCCTTTTCGAAAGCGCCGAGATAGCCATGCACATGCAGCGCCTTGCCATTGACATGCGGCGGCGCGACAAAGGGCGTGAAGCCGAGCGCGCGCGCCAACTCAACCGCATCCAGCACCAGTTGCGGATTGAAATGCGCCGTAAACGCATCCGGCACGAAGACGACGGCGCTGGGCGAAAATTGCTTCAGCGCCGCGACGGTCGCGACCGCAACGCCGCACCGCTTCAGCTCGGCGGAAAGATCGAGCGCCGGCATGACGGGCAGGGCGGTAAGCCCCATCTGCCGCATGACCCATTTTCCCGGCTTCGAACGCACGGCGAAATTGTAGAAAGGCCGCAGCCGCGCCATCAGCGGCAACGTCGTCTCGATGCCGGCAATCAACGGATCCTTCAGTGGCCGCAGATAACGGCCGTGATACAGCTCCAGGAATTTCGAACGAAAGGCGGGAACGCTGACCTTCACCGGACATTGCCCGGCACAGGCCTTGCAGGCGAGGCAGGTGTCCATCGCGTGGCGCACCTCATGCGAAAAATCGGCGCGATTGGCGGGGCTGAGAGAATTCCACAGCCGCGACGGCCAGCGCAACAGGCCGAACGCCTCGCGCTGCCGCTCCGCTTCCCGGCGCGGATCGATATCGCGTCTTGCCAGCAGCCGCAGCCATTCGCGCATCAGCGAGGCGCGGCCCTTCGGCGAAAATCGCCGGTCTCGCGTACCCTTGTAGGAGGGGCACATCGGGCTTTTCTCGTCGAAATCGAAACAGGCGCCGTTGCCATTGCAATAGGCGGCATTGTCGAAGGCGGCGCGGATGTCGTTGCCGATCGCCCGGTCGAAATCGCCGCGCAGCGGCACCGCATCGATCTTCATCAACTCGTCGGCGCTGGGCGCCGCGATCTTGCCGGGATTGAGCTGGTGATGCGGATCGAACAGCCGTTTGATGTGCTGAAGGCTGGGATAGAGATCGCCGAAATAGTCCGGCACGTATTCGGAGCGCACGCCCTTTCCATGCTCGCCCCAGAGCACTCCGCCATATTTGCGCGTCAGCGCCACGACGCCGTCGCTGATGCGCTTGACCAGTGCCACATGCTCCGGTCGCGTCAGATCCAGCGCCGGGCGCACATGCAGCACACCGGCATCGACATGGCCGAACATGCCGTAGTCGAGGCCTTCGCCATCCAGCAACTGCCGGAACTCGCGGATATAGGGCGCCAGGTTTTCCGGCGGCACGGCGGTATCCTCGACGAAAGCGACAGGCCGCACCGGCCCCTCGACACTGCCGAGCAGCCCGACCGCCCGCTTGCGCATCGTCCATATTGCCTCGACCTGCGCATGGCCGGCCGCAACCGTATGCCCCAGGCGCCCCGACATCGGCCGCGCCGCAAGGCCCGTGACCACTGCCTCGATCTTGTCCGCCAGTTCCTCGCCGCTGTCGGCCAGTACTTCGACGATATTGATGCCATCGGCGCGCACGTCGGGATCATCCGGAAAAAACGGCGCGATCTCCGCCCAGATGATATCGCCTTTGGCAAGGCCGAGAACCTTCTCATCGACCGTCTCGACCGAGGCGACCTTGAGCGCGGCGAGATTGCGCGCATCCTCCAGCGCCGTGTTGAAATCGTCGTAACGGATATTGATCAGCGCCGCGAAGCCGGGCAGCGGCAGGACGTTCAACTCCGCCTCGGCGATCATCGCCAGCGTGCCCTCAGCGCCGCAGAGCACGGAATTGACGTTCAGGCCGCCATCCGGCGCGCGCAGATGCGCCAGGTCATATCCGGTCATGTAGCGGTTCAGAGGTGGAAAGACCGCCGCGATCCTCTCGCGCTGCTCCTTTTCGATCCGGTCGAGCGTGCGATAAATCTCGCCCACCTTGTCCGGTCGCTTTTTCAAGGCATGGAGCGCCTCGGCGTCCGCCGGCCGGAACCACCAGTCCTTGCCGCCGGCGAGGATGGCGCGCAGGCCCAGCACATGATTGCTGGTCTTGCCGTAAAGACAGGAACCTTGGCCACAGGCATCGGTATTGATCATCCCGCCGATAGTGGCGCGATTGGAGGTCGAAAGCTCCGGCGCGAAAAACAGCCCATAGGGCTTCAGCGCCCGATTGAGCTGGTCCTTGACCACGCCGGCCTCGACCCGAACCCGGCGCCGCTCCGGATCGATCTCCAGGATCCGCGTCATATGCCGCGAACAATCGACCACCACGCCTCGCGACAAGGCCTGCCCGTTCGTCCCCGTTCCCCCGCCGCGCAAGGCTATCGTCACCTGCCGAAACTCCGGCTCATCCAGCACGCGCGCCAGGATCGCCAGATCGTCGGCGCTACGCGGAAACACGATACCGCCGGGGAAAAGCTGATAAATGGAATTGTCCGTGGCGTAAACCGCCCGGCTTCCGTCCCCCAGCTCGATCTCCCCCGAAAACCCGGCCTCAACAAGTCGCCCGAGAAAACCTGGCTGGGCGAGAATTGTGTCGATCTGGCTTTCCAAACGGGGAATCATGGGGATCATCCGGAATGACGCGCAAAAGAAAGTTAGCACATAAGTGATAACATCTCCATCAATCAAAGCAACAGGAATCGCCTATTCGCCACCGCCACAAGAGTTGGCGGATCGTTTGCCGCCAACTCGGTGGGTTCGGCATGATTTTGCGATTTCAGGGATGAAAGTGGTGAGCGCGCAGGGATTCGAACCCTGGACCTACTGATTAAAAGTCAGTTGCTCTACCGGCTGAGCTACGCGCTCCCAGCGAGGCGCGACGCCTCGTTTGAAAGTGCGCGGAACATAGGCAGGCGGTCGGATGCGGTCAACTGGAAAAATGACGAAGTTCGATGTCGCGCAGCGATTTTTTTGTCCCTGGGCAAAAAGGTGATTGGCGGTGAAGGGTAAGCTCCCCTATGGAGGGCCGGCCGTTCCCTCATGGAGGTTCGTCTTGTCGATCGCCGAAATATCCCTGTTCAGCGCCCT
Organism: Rhizobium sp. YJ-22; assembly: GCF_029601685.1. NCBI lineage: Bacteria > Pseudomonadati > Pseudomonadota > Alphaproteobacteria > Hyphomicrobiales > Rhizobiaceae > Rhizobium > Rhizobium sp. YJ-22. The sequence continues at coordinate 147,211 of NZ_JARRIR010000008.1, forward strand.
GTTCGCCGGCGCGCTTTCCTTTCTCTCGCCCTGCGTCCTGCCGCTGGTGCCGCCCTATCTCTGCTATATGGCCGGCATTTCCGTAGACGAATTTCGTGGCGGCGGTAACGAGGGCGGTCGGCAGGATGCGCGGCGGTCGGTTCTGCTGGCCGCGCTGTTCTTCACGCTTGGCTTTTCCACGGTTTTCGTGGCGCTCGGCGCAGGCGCCTCGACCATCGGCACGATGCTGCGCCAGCATATGGATGTGCTTTCCAAGGTCGGCGGCGTCATCATCATCCTCATGGGATTGAATTTCCTTGGGTTTTTGCGCATCGGGCTTTTTTCGCGCGAGGCGCGGTTCCAATCGAGCGGCAAGCCGGCGACGATCACCGGCGCCTATCTGATGGGGCTTGCCTTCGCGTTCGGCTGGACGCCGTGCATCGGCCCGGTGCTGGGGGCGATTCTCGGCGTCGCGGCGTCGCGGGATACGGTTTCGGACGGCGCCTTCCTGCTTGCCGTCTATTCGCTTGGCCTTGCGGTCCCGTTCTGGATCGCGGCTCTCTTTTCCGGTTCATTCATGCGGTTTCTCACCCGTTTCCGGCGCCATCTCGGGATGGTTGAAAAGGTCATGGGCGGTTTCCTGGTGCTGACCGGTCTTGCCTTCATCTTCGGTTTCGTCAGCGATGCCGCGATCTGGTTCCAGCAAACCTTTCCAATCCTCATGCGCATCGGCTAATCAGCGCCTGACTTTTTGATCTCCGGACGCGAGACGACATGGGCGCGATTGCCGCATTGCTGATTCCCTTCTTTGGCCTGATCGTTATCGGTTATGCCGCCGCGCGCATCACGAAGCAGCCGGCCGAGGCACTTGGCTGGCTCAATACCTTCATTATCTATGCGGCGCTGCCGGCGCTGTTCTTCAAGCTGGTGTCGCGCACGCCGCTGGAGGAACTGACGCGCATCGACTTCATCGCCGCCGATGTCATCGCCACCTACAGCATCTTCGTGCTGATCTTCGCCGCCGGAAAGCTGCTGCGCGGCAACTCCACCGCCGACAGCACTATCCAGGGCTTTGCCGGCGCCTACGGCAATATCGGCTATATGGGGCCGGGGTTGGCGCTGCTGGCCTTTGGCGAAGCGGCCGCCGTGCCGGTGGCGCTGGTCGTCTGCTTCGAAAACGCCATGCATTTCATCGTCGCGCCGGCGATGATGGCGATTTCCGGCGGCGAGAAACGCGCCGCGCCGCAATTGGCGCTGGATATCCTACGCAAGGTGGCGCTGCATCCGTTCATTCTGTCCTGTGCGGCCGGTTTCGCGGTGGTCGCGGGCGGCATTCCGGTGCCGGTCTCGATGCAAAGGCTTGTCGATTACCTGGCGCAGGCGGCAGCGCCCTGCGCGCTGTTTGCCATGGGCGTGACGCTGGCGCTTCGGCCGTTGAGGCGTGTGCCGGCGGAGATGTTCTACATCGTGCCGGCCAAGCTGATCCTGCATCCGCTGGTCGTCTATCTGGTGCTGACTTCGGTCGGCACCTTTCCGCCGATCTGGATTGCTTCGTCCGTGCTGCTCGCCGCTCTGCCGACGGCCACCAATGTCTTCGTCATCGGGCAGCAATATGCGGTCTGGCAGGAGAGGGCGTCGGCGACCATCCTGATGACCACCATCTGTTCGGTGGTGACGGTGTCGATGACGCTCTATCTGTTGAAACTCAGCCCTTTAGCGGCGCAGCTTCCCCCGTAGGGCATCGCCGATGGCACTGAGCCCGCGCCCGGGCTCGATGCCCTCGCGCATGAAAATACCACGCAGCGGCGGGAGCGCCGAAAGCACGTGCAGGCCAGCGGCGCGCACCATCTGCGTCGGCAGGAAATCCGAAAGCAGTGACCGATTCAGCAGGTCCACCCCGGCGGTGCGAGTCATGACGTCGGCACGGCGGCGGCGATCGAAGCGATCGCCGATCGATTCCGGGATAGGCTCGCCCTTGAGATCGGAAATCAGGTCGTTCAGGTGGATGATGTCGCGCAGCGACAGGTTGAAGCCTTGCGCCCCGATCGGGGGGAAGACATGTCCAGCCTCGCCGGCCAGCACCAGCCGGCCCTTGCCGAAACGGTGCGCCATCATGCCGGAGAGCGGCCAGGCCTGCGCGTCCGGCTCGACGATCACCTTTCCGAGCATGGATTGCATCTGCTTCTCGACCCGCAGGCTCAGTTCCTCCGGCGACAGCGCCATCAGCACGTCGGCCTCCGTCGGCTTGCGCACCCAGACGAGACTGGAGCGGTTGCCAGGCAACGGAACCTGGGTGAAGGGGCCGGATTCGGTGTGGAATTCGGTGGAGATATTGCCGTGCGGCAGGTCGTGGCTGAAATTCAGCACGATGGCCGTCTGAGGATAGGACCAATGACGCATGCCGATACCGGCATTGTCGCGCATTTTCGACTTGCGCCCGTCGGCGGCGACGACAAGTTCGGCGGAAATCCGGCTGCCGTCCTGAAGCGCGATCTGTACGCCTTCAGCGAGCAAGTCCACATGCTCGGCCGCTTGGGGCAGAAGCGTGATATTGCCGTCATGCGTCACGGCTTCGCCAAGCACGGCCAGCAGCGCGGCATTGGGAATGTTGTAACCAAAGGCCTCAAGCCCGACTTCGGAGGAGCGGAAGGAGACGGTCGGCGCGCGGAGCAGCCGGTTCGTGCCGTCGATGATTCGCATGGTGGAGAGCGCGGCGGCTGAAGGCGCGATCCGGTCCCACAGCCCCAGCCGCTCCATGAAGCGGATGGACTGGTCCATCAGCGCCGTGGTGCGCTTGTCCTCGACAGCGGCCGGCGGGGCCAGAAGCGCGACGCGGCGTCCGAGCCGCGCCAGCGACAGAGCGGCGACCGAACCGGCCATGCCGCCGCCGACGACGGCGATGTCGAATGCGCTCATGAAAACCTCCAACGCTTGCAAACTCTCTTTCCCGCACAGGTTAGTCGTTTGACCTGTTGAAATCCATGGGATCCATTGGCGCAGAGGGTGAAAATGCCGAACCATGCGTTTACTGTCAGGTGAACGGAGACGATATCCTCTGGCAGGTTCGAACAGGAGATGCATATTCGTTGCTGATACGGCCGGGGGCGAGTGTCTCACAAGACCTTCATCTGCGATCCGTAAGAAAACAAGACGATAGGCTGTCTGCACGATTCGCGAGCAACGCAGGCGACCTGAATGAAGCGGCATATGCGCCGGCCGGTATCGGAAGCGGGGACCATGAAGATTTTCAACTACAAGCGCGTGCCGTATGCCGAGATGCGGGCCTTTTCGGTCCATATTCTCACGGCCTCGGGTTCGTTCCTCGCCTTTCTCGGCGTCGTCGCGGCGGCGGAACATCGCTTCGTCGACATGTTCTGGTGGCTGGGGCTGGCGCTGCTGGTCGATGGCATAGACGGGCCGATTGCCCGCAAGGTGCGGGTCAAGGAAGTGCTGCCCAACTGGTCGGGCGATACGCTCGACAACATCATCGATTACGTGACCTATGTGCTGCTGCCGGCCTTCGCGCTCTACCAGAGCGGCATGATCGGCGAACCCTGGTCGTTTGCCGCCGCCGGCATGATCGTGGTGTCGAGCGCCATCTATTATGCCGATATGGGCATGAAGACGGACGAATATTTCTTCTCGGGCTTCCCGGTGGTGTGGAACATGGTGGTCTTCACCCTGTTTGTCATCGATGCCAGCGCAACAACGGCGATGATCATCGTGACGCTGTCGGTCGTGCTCACCTTTCTGCCGATCAATTTCCTGCATCCGGTGCGCGTCGCGCGGCTTCGCCCGCTCAATCTGGCGGTTTTCGCTCTTTGGTCGGTGCTGGGCGGCGCTGCCTTGCTGATGCATTTCGATACGCCGCAATGGCTGAACATTCTCTTCTGCATCACAGGCCTGTATCTTTACGGCATCGGCGCGGTGCTGCAATTGATTCCCTCGCTCGGAAGGAAAGGCTGAACCCATGTCTGTCGTCACCACGGCTATCGTCCAGCGGTCCCTCGGCGGGCCGGAGGTTCTGAAGATCGAGGAAGTGCCTCTCCCCGCGCCGGGCGAAGGCGAGGTGCAGATCCGCCAAGCGGCCATCGGCCTGAATTTCATCGACGTCTATTTCCGCACCGGGCTCTACAAGGCGGCGAACGGGCTTCCCTTCGTGCCGGGCAAGGAAGGGGCTGGCACTGTGACGGCGGTCGGCGCCGGCGTCGAGGATTTTGCCGTGGGCGACCGGGTCGCCTATGCCGGCGCCGACGGCGCCTATAGCCGCGAGCGCAATGTCGCCACCCGCCATCTCGTCAAAGTGCCGGAAGGCATTTCGCTGGAAACGGCGGCGGCGATGATGCTGAAGGGCATGACCGCCGAATACCTGCTCAACCGCACCTACAAGGTCGGGCCGGGCACGACGCTGCTGTTCCATGCAGCTGCCGGCGGCGTCGGCCTCATCGCCGGCCAATGGGCCAAGGCGCTGGGCGCGACCGTCATCGGCACGGCCGGTTCGCCGGAAAAAATCGCGCTGGCGCTCGCCCATGGCTACGACCATGTCATCGATTACCGCAACGACGATTTTGTCGCCCGCGTCAAGGACATCACCGGCGGGGCCGGCGTCGATGTCGTCTATGATTCGGTCGGCAAGGACACGTTTCCGGGCTCGCTGGACTGCCTGAAACCGCGTGGATTGTGGGTCAGCTTCGGCAATTCCTCCGGCCCGGTTGAGGCCTTCAACATGGGAATTTTGTCGCAGAAAGGTTCACTTTATGCGACGCGGCCGACATTGTTCGCGTATATTTCCACACCGCAAGAGCTTAAGGATTGTGCAGGCTCGTTGTTTGCTGTTGTGTTGAGCAACAAAGTGCGTATCAATATCGCGCAAACCTATCCGTTGGCCGAAGCCGCCCAGGCCCATGCCGATCTGGAGCTAAGAAAAACACGTGGAACAACGCTGCTGATTCCCTGAGGCCGAACCGGGCGGAATGGGAACGTCACAATCCGAGGGGGCTCAGTGAAGCCGCACGACATGTCGCGACCCGACGCCTTGCTGTCGGTGCGCAAGCTGACGAAGCTGTTTGGCAGTTTTGCCGCCTGCGACGGCATCGACATCGAGATACAACCGGGTGAAATCCATGCGCTGCTGGGGGAAAACGGCGCCGGGAAATCGACCCTCGTCAAAATGCTGTTCGGCGTTCTCGCGCCGAGCGCCGGGCAGATCGTCTGGAAGGGCCAGCCGGTGCGAATCGGCTCGCCCGGCGAAGCGCGCAAGACCGGCATCGGCATGGTTTTCCAGCATTTTTCGCTGTTCGAAGCGCTGACGGTCGCCGAAAACATCGCGCTGTCGCTCGATCCCGGCATTTCGCTGGCGCGCATCTCCGACGAGGCGGCGGCGCTGTCGCATGCTTATGGCCTGCCGCTCGATCCCAAGGCGCATGTGGCCGATCTCTCGGTCGGCGAACGCCAACGCATCGAGATCGTGCGCGCCCTGCTGCAAAACCCGCAACTGATCATTTTGGACGAGCCGACCTCGGTGCTGACGCCGCAGGAGGCCGACCGCCTGTTCGAAACGCTGGCCAAGCTGAAGGCGGAGGGCCGTTCGGTCCTCTATATCAGCCATCGCCTGGAAGAGGTGCAGCGCATCTGCGACCGCGCCACCGTCCTGCGCCATGGCAAGGTGACCGGCGCCTGCGACCCGAAACGCGAAACGCCGGCTTCGCTGGCGCGCATGATGGTCGGCAACGAGGTTGCCACGGTCAGCGCCGCCGGCACGACGACGCGTGGGCCGGTTCTGCTGCAGGCCCGCAATCTCAATGTCCCGGCGCGCACGCCTTTTGCCGTGTCGCTGAAGAATCTTTCGCTGACGGTGCGCAGCGGCGAGGTTCTCGCCATTGCCGGTGTGGCCGGCAACGGTCAGAGCGAGCTGTTCGATGCGCTATCGGGCGAATATCCGGTTGCCGACAACGACGCCATCCGCATCCGCGACCACGCGGTCGGTGCGTCGGGAATTACGGCAAGGCGGCTGATCGGCGCAAGCTTCGTGCCGGAGGAGCGCCATGGCCACGCAGCCGTCACCGGCATGTCGCTGTCGGACAATCTGGTCCTTGCCCGCAACCAGTCGGACCGCAGGGCGTTCCTGACCGGCGGCCCGCTCGGCATCATTCGCCACGGCATCGTGCGCGAGGCGGCGAAACGCATTTCGGCCGCCATGGATGTGCGCAAGAGCGGCGAGGATCCGCCGGCCGGCTCGCTCTCCGGCGGCAACCTGCAAAAATTCATCGTCGGGCGCGAGCTGGATCGCCAGCCGAGCGTCATGATCGTCAACCAGCCGACCTGGGGCGTCGATGCGGGGGCGGCGAGCCGCATCCGCCAGGCGCTGGTCGACCTGGCGAAATCCGGCTCGGCCGTGCTGGTCATCAGCCAGGATCTGGACGAGATTTTCGAAGTCGCCACCGAAATCGCCGTCATCAACGAGGGGCGCTTGTCCAATGCCTATCCGGCGCAGGACATGACCCGCGAAAAGATCGGCCTGCTGATGGGCGGGGCGCACGACAAGGCCGGCGCGGAGGCGCAGCATGCGCATTGAACTTGAAAAACGTCCGGGCGGCTCGCGCCTGTTTTCCTTCGTGTCGCCGCTGCTGGCCCTGCTGCTGACGGTCGTCTGCGGCGGCGTCATGTTCGCGCTGCTCGGCAAGGATCCGGTTTCGGCGCTCTACAGCTTCTTCATCGAGCCGCTGCAGGAAGTCTGGTCGCTTCATGAGCTGGCGATCAAGGCCGGGCCGCTGATCCTGATCGCCGTCGGCCTGTCGGTCTGTTATCGCTCCAACAACTGGAACATCGGCGCCGAGGGCCAGTTCACCATGGGGGCGATTGCCGGTTCCTTCCTGCCGATCGTCTTCTACGAATGGCATTCGCCGCTCATCCTGCCGCTGATGCTGGTGATGGGCATGCTCGGCGGCGCGCTTTATGCCGGCATTCCGGCGCTCTTGAAGGCGCATTTCAACACCAACGAGATCCTCACCAGCCTGATGCTGGTCTATATCGCGCAACTGTTCCTCGACTGGCTGTCGCGCGGCATGTGGCGCGATCCGCAGGGCTATAATTTCCCGCAATCGCGCAATTTCGTGCCGGAAGCCATCCTGCCGGAGGTGCTGTCGTCGGGGCGGGCGCATTGGGGTTTCGTCTTCGCCATCGTCGCCGCCGTGCTGGTCTGGTTCATGATGCGTTTCACGCTGAAGGGGTTCCAGATCACCGTGCTCGGCCAGTCGGAACGGGCAGGGCGCTTTGCCGGCTTTTCCTCGCGCGGCATGATCTGGTTCTCGATGCTGTTTTCCGGCGCGCTCGCCGGTCTTGCCGGCATTTCGGAAGTCTCCGGCTCGATCAACCACCTGCAGCCGTCGATTTCGCCGGGCTACGGTTTTACCGCCATCATCGTCGCCTTCCTCGGCCGCCTCAATCCGCTCGGGATCATCGCCTCGGGGCTGGTGCTGGCGCTGACCTATCTCGGCGGCGAGGCCGTGCAGCTTTCTCTCGAAGTGTCCGACAAGGTGACGCGCGTCTTTCAGGGGCTGCTGCTGTTCTTCGTGCTCTCCTGCGATACCCTCATTCATTACCGTATCCGGCTGGTGTTCGACCGGCTGAAGGGCGAATCGGACGGAGCGGCCTGACATGATCCTCGAAGCCATCATCCTGACGGTCATCACGGCGGCGACGCCGCTCGTGGTCGCAGCGCTCGGCGAGCTGGTGACGGAGCGCTCCGGCGTCCTCAATCTCGGCGTCGAGGGCATGATGATCATGGGCGCGGTCGGCGCCTTCGCGGTCGCGCAGATGACCGGCAATCCCTATCTCGGCCTGCTGGCCGGCATCGGCGTCGGCGCGTTGTTTTCGCTGCTGTTCGGTTTCCTGACGCTGACGCTGGTCACCAACCAGGTGGCGACGGGCCTGGCGCTGACCATCCTCGGCCTCGGCGCCTCGGGCATGATCGGCGAAACCTGGGTCGGCGTGCCGGGCATCAAGCTGCAAGCAATTTATATTCCCGGCCTGTCGGACATCCCGGTGATCGGCCCGATCCTGTTCCACCAGGATATCGTCTTCTACCTGTCGATCGTGCTGCTGATCGGCGTCAACTGGTTCCTGTTCCGCAGCCGCACCGGCCTGATGCTGCGCGCCATCGGCGACAATCACGGCTCGGCCCATGCGCTCGGCATCGACGTGCTGCGCGTGCGCTATCTGAGCGTGATGTTCGGCGGCGCCTGCGCCGGCCTCGCCGGCGCGCAGCTGTCGCTGGTCTATACGCCGCAATGGGTGGAGGACATGTCGGCCGGGCGCGGCTGGATCGCGCTGGCGCTGGTCGTGTTCTCGTCCTGGCGCCCGTGGCGGGTGCTGGCTGGCGGCTATCTGTTCGGCGCCGTCACCATCGGCCAGTTGCACACGCAGGCGCTCGGCGTCAACGTGCCCTCGCAGTTCCTCTCGGCCTTGCCTTATGCGGCGACCGTCGTCGTCCTTGTCCTGATTTCCCGCAATCGGCGCACCACGCTGATCAACACGCCCGCGTCCCTTGGCAAGCCATTTGTGCCGGACCGGTGACACAACAAACAGAAGCCGAAGCTCAAAACCTGGAAGGGGTTACAATGAGAAAAATCGCTCTTGCACTTGCGGCCACCGCCGCCACCTTGATCGGCACGGCCGCCATTGCCCAGGCCGCCGACAAGACCAAGATCTGCTTTATCTATGTCGGTTCGAAGACCGATGGCGGCTATTCGGAAGGCCATGACCGCGGCCGCCAGGAACTGGAAAAGGCCCTCGGCGACAAGATCGAGACCGCCTACCTCGAAAAGGTTCCGGAAGGCCCGGATGCCGAGCGCGCCATCGAGCGCATGGCCCGCTCCGGCTGCTCGCTGGTGTTCACCACCTCGTTCGGCTTCATGGACGCCACCATCAAGGTCGCCCAGAAATTCCCGAAGGTGAAATTCGAGCACGCCACCGGCTTCAAGTCGGCCGAGAACGTCGGCACCTACAATGCGCGCTTCTACGAAGGCCGCTACATCCAGGGCGTCATCGCCGCCAAGATGTCGAAGACAGGCGTCGCCGGCTACATCGCCTCCTTCCCGATCCCCGAAGTGGTGATGGGCATCAACGCCTTCGTGCTCGGCGCGCAGTCGGTCAACCCGGATTTCAAGATCAAGGTCGTCTGGGCCAACACCTGGGCCGATCCGGGCAAGGAAGCCGATGCCGCCAAGGCGCTGGCCGACCAGGGCGTCGATATCCTGACGCAGCACACCGATACGACCGCGCCGATGCAGGTTGCCGCCGAACGCGGCATCCACGCCTTCGGCCAAGCCTCCGACATGATTGCGGCCGGCCCGAAGACGCAGCTGACCGCCATCGTCGATACCTGGGGCGCCTATTACATCAAGCGCACACAGGCGCTGCTCGACGGCACCTGGAAATCGGAGCAGATCTGGGACGGCCTGAAGGACGGCATCCTGACCATGGCGCCCTACACCAACATGCCAGACGACGTGAAGAAGCTGGCCGAGGAAACCGAAGCCAAGATCAAGTCCGGCGAGCTGCACCCCTTCACCGGCCCGGTGAAGAAGCAGGACGGTTCGGAATGGCTGAAGGCCGGCGAAAAGTCTGACGACGGCACGCTGCTCGGCATGAATTTCTACGTCGCCGGCGTTGACGACAAGCTGCCGCAGTAATAGCAGCCTTCGTTTTGAAGGAAGAACGCCCGCCGGATCGTCTCCGGCGGGCGTCTTTGTTTGGAGATCAGCGCTTGAGCAGCGTCTCGACCAGTTCCGGCGTCAGCTCGTCGAAATGCTGGATGACCCGGTCGGGATTGAGCGCCTCGATCGGCGCATCCGAATAGCCGAAGGGTACGCCGAGCACCGGCACGCCGGCATTGCGGGCAACGAGGCAATCGTTGAGGCTGTCGCCGACCATCAGCGTGGCGGCGATGTCGCCGCCGGCGCGCTCGACGGTGCCGGTCAGATGGGCGGCATCCGGCTTGCGCACCGTGAAGGTATCGCCGCCGGTGATCGCCGCGAAACGCTGGGTCATTCCCAGGCCTTGCAGCAGCCGCCGCGCCATCGCCTCCGGCTTGTTGGTGCAGACGGCGAGCATGAAGCCGGCATCGGCCAGGCGGTCGAGCGCGGCGTCGAGGCCGGGGTAAGGGCGGCTCTCGCCAGGCATGGTGTCGCCGTAATAGGTGAGGAACCGCTGCATCATCGGCGCCAGCCCCGCCTCGTCGAGCGAATGGCCGCGCAGCCGGAAGGCGCGCTCGATCATGGCGCGGGCACCATGGCCGACGAGATGGGTCAGATCCTCATAGCCGACGGGCGCCAGATCGGCGGCGGCGATGGTATGGTTGAGTGAGGCGATGAGATCGGGCGCGGTATCGACCAGCGTCCCGTCGAGATCGAAGACGACGAGGGGGGAAGGCAAGGTTTTCTAGCTCCGCTTGAATGTCGGTTGCCTGCCGGATTAGGCGATGGAGCGCGCGAATTCAATCACGTGTTTCGCCTTGGCCATCGAATGTTTTCGCAAGCCTGGCGATTTGTTCGAATGGCCCTTTCGTTCCGCCGTGCGGGCGTGTAAACAGCTTTCAACGTAATGGACCGGAGCTTTTGGCGCATGGACGCCCGCGAAATGAAGATCAAGGCCGCCGAGGCGGCGCTTCAGCATGTCGAGAACGGCATGCGGCTGGGGATCGGAACCGGGTCGACCGCTGAGGAATTTGTCCGGCTGCTGGCCGAGAAGGTCGCGGGCGGCCTGAAGGTCGAGGGCGTTCCCACTTCGGAGCGCACCGCGCGTCTTTGCGTCGAACTCGGCGTACCCCTGAAATCGCTGGACGAACTGCCGGAACTCGACCTCACCATCGACGGCGCCGATGAAGTCGATGCAGCGCTGCGGCTTATCAAGGGCGGCGGCGGCGCGCTGCTTCGCGAAAAGATCGTCGCCTGCGCCTCGCAGCGCATGATCGTCATCGCCGACGAGACCAAGGTGGTCGACACCCTCGGCGCCTTCCCGCTGCCGATCGAGATCAACGCCTTCGGCCAGATCGCCACTCGCATTGCGGTGGAAAAGGTGGCCTCGCGCCTCGGGATGTCAGGCGACTTGAAGCTGCGCTCCTCCGGCGACGGACTTTTCATGACCGATGGCGGACATCTTATTCTCGATGCATCATTTGGCCGTATTCCTGATGCAGAGGCGCTTTCAAGCCAGTTGAATTCAATCCCCGGTGTGGTGGAGCACGGGCTATTCATAAACATAGCATCGCTTGCCGTGATCGCAGGCCCTTCGGGCGCGAGGACACTGGAAGCGAAACAGTGACAGGAGCATCATTCATGAAGACTTTTGCGGCAACCTGCCGTCTTGCCGTCGGCGCCGTTCTTCTTTCCAGCGTAGCCCTTGTTTCGGCGGCGCGCGCGGATGATGTCAGCGAGGAGCAGATCGCGGCGGCGCGCGCGACCATCCAGTCGCTCAACCTGACGAACGCCTTCGACCGCATTCTGCCGAACCTGGCCGAGCAGCTCAAGGCGCAGCTCATCCAGGCATCGCCGAACTTTACCGACGTAATCACCGCGACGGTGGACGAGAAGGCGCTTTCGCTGGCCACCCGCCGCGGCGATCTGGAGCGCGAAGCCGCGCGCATCTATGCCAACACCTTCACGCTCGACGAGTTGAAGGCGATCTCGGCCTTCTACCAGTCCGACGTCGGCAAGAAGCTTTTGAAGGACGGCCCGGTCGCGACCCGCGAGATGATGAAGGCCGCCGATATCTGGGCTTCGGGCATTTCCCGCGACCTCGCCAAGGAGAGCGATGCGGCGCTGGAAAAGACCATCGGCTCACAGGCGCAGGCCGAAGGCGGCGCCAAGAAGCCGGCCCAGGCCCAGCAATAAGCCTGCCGACCCGAAAAATCTTCCAAGCCCGGATTTTCCGGGCTTTTCTTTTGCGCGATCCTCTTCCTATATCCGCTTAAATCCGTTTCGACTTTGCCAAAGGAGCATCCCATGCCGACTTACGATTACGATCTTTTTGTCATCGGCGGCGGCTCCGGCGGTGTGCGCAGCGGCCGCGTCGCGGCGTCCATGGGCAAGAGGGTCGGCATTGCCGAGGAATACCGCTACGGCGGCACCTGCGTCATCCGTGGCTGCGTTCCCAAAAAGCTGTTCGTCTATGCCTCGCAATTCCACGAGCAGTTCGAGGATTCCGCCGGTTTCGGTTGGACGGTCGGCGAGACCTCCTTCGACTGGGCCAAGCTGATCGCCGCCAAGGACAAGGAAATCGACCGCCTGGAGGGTCTCTATCGCAAGGGCCTCGAAAATGCCAAGGCCGATATCTTCGACAGTCGCGCCGAACTGGTCGACGCTCACACCGTGCGCCTTACCCGCACCGGACAGACCTTCACCGCCGAGCATATCGTGATTGCCACCGGCGGCACGCCGAACCCGCACGCGGACCTGCCCGGCCATGAATTGTGCATTTCCTCCAACGAGGCTTTCCATCTGGAAAAGCTGCCGAAATCGATCCTGATCGCCGGCGGCGGCTATATCGCGGTCGAGTTCGCCAACATCTTCCATGGCCTCGGCGTCGAGACGACGCTGATCTATCGCGGCAAGGAGATCCTCTCCCGCTTCGACGGCGACCTGCGGCGCGGCCTGCACAATGCAATGACCGCCAAGGGCATCCGCATCCTCTGCCAGGACATCATCACCCAGGTATCGCGCGACGGTGACACGCTGTCGGTCGAGACCAAGGAAAGCGGCATGCTTTCCTTCGATACCGTTATGCTGGCGCTCGGCCGCGATCCCCATACAAAGGGTCTCGGACTGGAGGCTGCCGGTGTGAAGACCGATGCGCGCGGCGCCATCGTCGTCGACGAATATTCGCGCACCAGCGTGCCGCATATCTTCGCGCTCGGCGACGTCACCGATCGCGTGCAACTGACGCCGGTCGCCATCCACGAAGCCATGTGCTTCATCGAGACCGTCTACAAGGACAATCCGACCAGGCCGGATCACGACCTGATCGCCACAGCCGTCTTCTCGCAGCCGGAAATCGGCACGGTCGGCCTGTCGGAGGAAGCGGCAGCCGCGAAGTACGCCGAGATCGAGGTCTATCGCGCCGAATTCCGGCCGATGAAAGCGACGCTGTCGGGCCGGCAGGAAAAGATGCTGATGAAGCTGATCGTCAATGCCGCCGACCGCAAGGTGATCGGCGCCCATATCCTCGGCCACGACGCCGGGGAAATGGCCCAGCTTCTCGGCATTACCCTCAAGGCCGGCTGCACCAAGGCGGATTTCGACCACACCATGGCCGTGCATCCGACGGCCGCGGAAGAGCTGGTGACGATGTACAATCCGAGCTATCGCATCGTCAACGGCGAGCGTGTGTGATCGCTGAAACCAGCGGGAAAGCAGCCGAAGGCGGCATCCGATTCGATGGCGGTTGCGGCTATGCAAGCGCTAATGAAAGGTTTATAAGCCCGCATCCAAATCATGGACGGGCAAGGATCTCTTCATAGAAGTATCCGTAAGAGCAGGTGAGTAACATGGCACAGAATTGGACCCCGAACAGCTGGCGGCAAAAACCCATCCAGCAGGTGCCGGATTATCCCGACCAGGCAGCGCTGCATGCAGCCGAAGATCAGCTCGCCACCTATCCGCCGCTCGTGTTCGCCGGCGAAGCCCGCCGCCTGACCAAGGCGCTCGCTAATGTCGCCGAAGGCCGCGGTTTCCTGCTGCAGGGCGGCGATTGCGCCGAAAGCTTTGCCGAGCATGGCGCCGACAACATTCGCGACTTCTTCCGCGCCTTCCTGCAGATGGCCGTCGTCCTGACCTTCGGCGCCCAGCAGCCGGTCGTCAAGGTCGGTCGCATCGCCGGCCAGTTCGCCAAGCCGCGCTCCTCCAACATCGAGAAGCATGGTGATCTCTCGCTGCCGAGCTATCGCGGCGACATCATCAACGGCATCGAATTCACCGAGGAAGCCCGCATTCCGCGCCCCGAGCGCCAGATCGAAGCTTATCGCCAGTCGGCCGCGACGCTCAACCTGCTGCGCGCCTTCGCCATGGGCGGCTATGCCAACCTCGAAAACGTGCATCAGTGGATGCTCGGCTTCGTCAAGGACAGCCCGCAGGGCGAGCGTTACCGCAAGCTGGCGGCGCGCATCACCGAGACCATGGACTTCATGAAGGCCATTGGCATCTCCTCGGACAACAATCCGAGCCTGCGCGAGACCGATTTCTTCACCAGCCATGAGGCGCTGCTGCTCGGCTACGAGCAGGCGCTGACTCGCGTCGATTCGACCTCGGGCGACTGGTATGCGACCTCCGGCCACATGATCTGGATCGGCGACCGTACCCGGCAGCCCGACCATGCCCATATCGAATACTGCCGCGGCATCCGCAATCCGCTCGGCCTGAAGTGCGGCCCGTCGCTGACCGCCGACGGCCTGCTGGAACTGATCGACATCCTCAATCCGGGCAACGATGCCGGCCGCCTGACGCTGATCTGCCGTTTCGGCTACGACAAGGTCGCAGAGCACCTGCCGCGCCTCATCCGTGCCGTCGAGCGCGAGGGCCGCAAGGTGGTCTGGTCCTGCGACCCGATGCACGGCAATACGATCACGCTCAACAACTACAAGACCCGTCCGTTCGAGCGTGTCCTGTCGGAAGTCGAGAGCTTCTTCCAGATCCACCGCGCCGAAGGCTCGCATCCGGGCGGCATCCATGTCGAGATGACCGGCAAGGACGTCACCGAATGCACCGGCGGCGCCCGCGCCGTTTCGGCCGAGGATCTGCAGGATCGCTACCACACCCATTGCGACCCGCGCCTCAACGCCGACCAAGCGCTCGAACTGGCCTTCCTGCTGGCCGAGCGCATGAAGGGCGCCATGGACGAGAAGAAGCTGGCGGTCGCCAGCGCCTGATCCGTCCCGCCTTCGGAAAAGATCGAAACCGGGCCCTCGCGGCCCGGTTTTTTTATGGCCGTTCCCATTCAACGGCATTGATGCTTTTCTTCAATGGAATGAAATTGATCTGACGGTTGGCGACGGCACAGTGCCGTTTGCAACAATCTATAAAGGGGAAAAGACATGGGTGAAATCCACGACGGCTCCTGCCTGTGTGGCGCGGTGCGTTTTCGCGCGCATGGCGCCCTCAGGGAAATCGTCGCCTGTCATTGCGCGCAATGCCGCAAGCAGACCGGCCTGTTCTACGCGGCCACCAACGTGAAGCGAACCGACCTCACGATCGAAGGCGAGGAAGCGATGACGTGGTATGCGGCCAGCAACTTCGCCCGGCGTGGCTTCTGCGCCACCTGCGGCTCGGCTATGTTCTGGCAGGAGAATGACGGCGCATGGATCTCGATCCTCGCGGGCTCCTTCGATACGCCTCTGGAAGGCAAGATCGGCCGCCACATCTTCTGCGAGGGCAGGGCGCAATTCTACGATATCGAGGACGGCGCGCCGCAATATCAGAAGGGTTCGCCGGGGCTGTCGGTCGCCCCGGCCTGAGCGATATCCGCCTCAGGCGGATGTCGCCATGCGCGGATTGCAATCCGCTACCGGCGTGACGCCGCTTCCAAGCTTCCCCGACGCATCCAGTCGTTCGGCGGCCCAATGCACCGCTTCGTCGAGAGCGGCGAACTTTGTCGCCTGCCAGGCGAAATAATCGTCCATAAAACCGCGGGAAAACCACAACCGCCCTTTGCGGCGCGGCTTTTCCCAGCCCGCATGGCCGTTATCCTCGGTCGGATTGAACATGCGCTTCAGGTTGGTCACCGAGATCGTATATTTGCGCGCAAGCTCGGCGATGCCGACTTCGCCGATATAGACGCGCTCGGCCTCGAAACATTCGACAGTCAGTCGGCTGACCAGCTCATGCAGGATCATGCCGCCGGATTCCGACCAGATGAACGAACCGATCGTTTCGGGCAGTTCCCGCCAACTGGGATCGTCCATCAGAGCGCGGGCCGCGCGCGGCTGCGACATCGCGAAGAGCTGCGGTGTGCTTTCGCTGAGCGCCAGCCGATTGCCGCCGTCGAGTTCGTCGAGACAGGCCATATGGCCGTTGAACCAGCTCAGCATCGCCGTATCGGCGATTTCGGTTGTCTCGTAGACATGCATGCGCCGATCCTGCAGATTTGGAATCTTGCGCAGGAAGCGATAGACCTGCATTTCGGAGAGCAGGCTGGCAGCCGTGTTGCGGCTGGCGATGCCGTATCTTGCCACCGCCTCGTAAAGCCGGCTGGGAGTTAGGCCGGACTGCGCTTCGCTTTCATCCCGCTCAAGCTGCAGCGCGAAAAGCATCTGCGTCAGGAACCACTTTTGATGCGAAGCTTTCAGCCGCGCCAGCCGTGGCGATTTTTCGTGGATGCTGACGAGATGGCGCGCGATGCGCACTTCGATTTCCAGAAAGCGAGGGCTTGAGGCGATATCCTCCAAAGTCAGGAGGGGCGTCTCCAGCGCGCGCCGGCCATTTTGATCCTGCGTGTGAAACATGGTCTTCCGGGTCGGATATCGACGATGGGATAACGAATGCTGTAGAGGCTTCCTTTGCGATTGCAAATAAAGAATCTCTACACATTGCGACTTTCGTCGATGTGATCTCGGAAGTCTGTTCCCTGCGGAACCGCAGCCGGTATGTTTTCGTGCGCTGTCTCAGCTTGCCGGTTGCGCGATCCAGGCGTGACTTGGAAACATGCGATCGACGCTGTATTCCTTGCCGAACATCATGTCGTGCTGGATATAACGATAATCGCGGATCAGCGGGTCGATCGTCTGGCCCTTCATCGACCAGTCCGCCTTGGCTTCGCCGTCGCGCGAAACCAGCATGTAACGATCGACGACGGGATACTTCTTTTCCACCTCGCCGAGAAACTCGGTGTAATAAGGATGCTTGAAGCCGGCGAGGCTGACCACATGGCGCGAGATGAAGGCCGGGCTGATCGTGCCGACATCCTGCTTGCCGCTACGGCTGGACCAGATCATCAGCGGCGTTTCGTGTTCGCGCTTCATCACATCCAGCGGCGCCTTGCGGGTCGCGACCTGCGCGCCCATGTAGCCGGAGCTGACATAAGCCTTGCCGAGCGGCGGCAGATGGTCGCCGAAGACGACGATGATGGTTTCGCGTTCGCGCTTCTCTGCCCAATCCATCAGCATTTTCAGGCTGTCGTCGGCTTCCTTGACGCCCTGCGCATAGGTTGCCAGCGTCTGGCGCTCGTCTTCGGCCAGGTTTCCTTTCACGTCGATGGTGTTGCGGACATAGCGGTTCGGCTCATAGGGTCCATGGCCCTGCAGCGTCACCGAGAAGAAGAAGAACGGACGATCCATGCCATCGGCTTCACGCATGATCTCCTTGAACAGCGCATCGTCGGAGGCGAAGAAACCGCGCTTGTCGAGGGCCGGCAGGTTTTCCTCTGAAAGAAAATCCTCGAAACCGAAGGCCTTGTAGACCTCGCCTCGGTTCCAGAACCAACTCTGATAGGGATGGATGGCGCGCGCGGCATAACCTTCGGCGCGGAAAAAGGTCGCCAGCGACGGCAGTGGACGGCGCACATATTGCTGATAAGGAATGCTGCCATAGGGCAGGAAGGCATTCGAGAATCCGGTCAACGCTTCGAATTCGACATTGGCGGTCATGCCGCCGAATTCCGGCGAGAAGGAATTGCCCGACGCATTCTCACGCATCACCGGCATGGGATCCGCCGAGAAATTCACATTGTTCATCCGGGTCGGATCCCAAAGCGATTCGCTCATCAGCACGATGACGTCAGGATGGTCGCCGCCGCCGGCGGCGAAGGGAATGTCGGCGGCCGGGATCTTCGCCATCGCATCGCCGCCATAACCGGCAGGTGCGGCGACATTGGCCATCGGCAGGTTGAAGGCGAAGGCGAGAAGGAAGCCATTGTGACGATAGTTTTCCTTCTGGTCATACATCATCGGGATGACTTGCAGCCGGTCGCGCAGCCAGGAAAATTGCGAATAATCCATCATGGAGCCGAAGCCGACCAGGATCGGCAGCGTCATCGCCACAGTGATCCAGCGGCGGCGCCACGCGATGGCCGGAAACCGTTTCCAGGCATGGGTCAACAGATAGACGATGGCAACCACGCCCGCGACGACCCCGACGAACAGCGCCACCGCCGTCCACGGCCGCTGGCTGACCATCACCGGCAGCAGTTCCACGATCTGGCGCGCAAACAGGAAATCGGTTGGATAGAGCGGATCGGAGAGAAAAAGCTGCTTCTGGTTCGACACGAAGGCCGGAATGAGCGTCAGCGGCACAATGATGAGCAGCGACTGGTATCGGCGGCCAAGCAGCGCATCGAGACACAGGATGGAAAGCGCCAGCAGCGCCACGGTGGTCTTGCCGGGACGCGAGGCCGAGAGCAGGAAATTGCCGACATCGGTCGTGGCGCCACGCGCCACCCATTCCACCGCAATCGTCAGCAACAGGGCGATGATGACGGCCTTGGCGACAGGGAGGGCAAGCGCCGCCAGTCGACCCGCGCCATCCGCAGACGAGATAGGGAAGGACCGGTCGATGAACGTAACCCTATCCGTCGCCTTTGACCTGAACTCGACCAACCCTACCTCCACGCAATCCGCAACATAAACGTCATAAAACCTTCACCGTACTGTCACACGTCCGTCCTGAACGCTAGATGAACCGTTAACGTTCAACAGTCCGCGCGGTCTTTTCCAGATGGAAAACGGTCGTCGAGTTTATTTTGCGGGAAAACTGGCGCCGGCGGCCGCGTCTACGCTAAGGAAAACGACGGGAGGAGGGAGGAGCCATGCGCAGTTCAGTCGAGATCTACGATATCGCAACGGGGCGGAACAGGGTCGTTTGGCAGACGGCCAGTCTGATGGAAGCGCCGAATTTCGCGCCGGATGGCCGCCATCTCCTGATCAATGGTGAAGGCCGCCTCTATCGCCTGCCGCTGGACGGTGGCGCGCCTGTACCGGTGGACACCGGTTTCGCCGAGCGCTGCAACAACGACCACGGCGTCTCGCCGGACGGGCGCTGGCTGGCGATCACCGACAAGACGGAATTCGGCAAGTCTGCCATCTATATCCTGCCGATCGAGGGTGGAACGCCGCGCCTTTTGACGCAGAAGCTGCCGTCCTACTGGCACGGCTGGTCACCGGATGGCGCGCATGTCTGCTATTGCGGCATTCGTGGCGATGTCTTCGACATCTACACCATCGCCGTCGAGGGCGGCGAGGAAACCCGGTTGACCTTCGGCGAGGGGCGCAACGACGGTCCCGATTATTCACCGGACGGTCAATGGATTTACTTCAACTCCAGCCGCAGCGGCCTGATGCAGATCTGGCGCATTCACCCGGATGGCAGCGGACTGGAGCGGGTGACAGACGAACCCCATGGCAACTGGTTTCCGCATCCGTCGCCTGCCGGCGACAGGGT
Organism: Rhizobium sp. YJ-22; assembly: GCF_029601685.1. NCBI lineage: Bacteria > Pseudomonadati > Pseudomonadota > Alphaproteobacteria > Hyphomicrobiales > Rhizobiaceae > Rhizobium > Rhizobium sp. YJ-22. The sequence goes on from NZ_JARRIR010000008.1 coordinate 166,611, forward strand.
GCTCTATCTCGCCTATGCGCCCGATATCGTCGATCATCCGCGCGACCTCGATGTCCATCTGCGAATCATGGGCATGGATGGCTCCAACCCGCGCACGCTAATGTCGCTTTTCGGCGGGCAGGGCACGATCAATGTCCCAAACTGGTCGGCGGATGGCGGTTCCTTCGCCTATGTCCGTTATGCTCCGGCTTGAAACCGGCCCCGATTAAGCCTTTCGTTACCAAGCCGTTTAAGCGTCTCTTTCGGCCCTTGTGCTAGCGTCCACACCAATACACTTGGGCGTTCCAGTCCACGAGGAAACAATGACGGCGATGACGGCGCGACTCTTTGCAAAAACCTCCAACTGGATGGTGCATGGCATACACACCGCCTGCGCGCTGCTGGTCGTCGTCTTCGCGGCCAGCGTTTTCCTTGTGCTCGATGCCTCGGTCGAGCAAGCCAACAAGTTCGGCCAGGCGACGGAGCGCAAGCTCGTGCAGCAGGAGTTCCAGCACCTGATCGACGAGATCGTCAAATACCAGGCGGCGGTCTCAATCTGGGATGCGACGGTCGCGCAAATCCGTTCGTCCGAGTTCAGCCATTATTTCGTCGAGCGCCAGCTTCGCACTCGCCTGTGGTCGGAATTCGGCTTTTCGTGGACGGTTTTCGCGCCGTCGGGCAAGCAGGCGGTCGTTGCCGTCAATCGCGGCGAGGAGGTCTCTCCCGACAAGGCCGACGCGCTGCTGTTCTGGATCGACGACCTCGTTTACGAGGCGACGCAGAAATACTGGGCGGCGCTGAAGAAAAGCGATGGCGGTTTCGTCGTCCGCAGGCCGGCGCCCGATCCCGACAAGCTGTCACCGGAATTGCCCTTCATCCATGCCGCCGACATGCGCATGGTCGATGGCCGTCTCAGCATCGTCGTCGTCCAGGCGGTGCTGCCGCGCTCGCTGTTTATCCCCGCCGGCTTCGAGCAGCCGACGCTCATGGTCAGCGTCAAGCCGATCTCGGACAAGATGCTGGCGACGATGAGCGAACGGCTCGGCATCGGCGGCCTGCATGTGGTCAAGGAAGATGAGCTCAAGGAGCGCCCGACGGCCTACACGCCGGTCGGCAAGGGTTTTACCGATGGCCCGTTCCTCGTCGCGTGGCAGCCGAACGCGCCCGGCCCGACCATCTGGAAGGCGGTCATGCCCAAGGTGGCGTTGCTTTCGGCACTCGCGGCGATTGCCATGGGCTTCATCGCCTGGCGTTTCGGGATGCTGGTGCGGGCCCTGCAGCGCAGCGAGGCGAGCAACCGCTTCCTTGCCAAGCATGACGGCCTTACCGGCCTTGCCAACCGCATCGGTTTTCAGGAAGCGCTCGAAGCTTTCACCGGCACCGTCCGCGACGGCCAGCTTGCGATCATCGCCGCCGACCTCGACAAGTTCAAGATGGTCAACGACCGCTTCGGCCATGCCGCCGGCGATGCCGTGCTGCGCACCATCGCCCAGCGTTTTCGCGATCGAGTGGGCGATCGCGGCATCGTCGCCCGCCTCGGTGGCGATGAATTCATGGTGATCCTGCGCGATGTCGCCGATCACGACGAGGTGCTCGCCGTCGCCAACGGCATGGTCATCGATGCGCAGATTCCCATCCCCTACAACAATCTGCCGCTCCAGGTCGGCAGCAGCGCCGGCATCGCCTTCTATCCCCAGCATGGCCGCAACCTGCGCAACCTGGTGCATTCCGCCGATATGGCGCTGTACCAAGCCAAGAATTGCGGCCGCGGCCGATCGGTGATCTTCGAAAACGACCAGCCGGAATCAGTTCCGGAAGAAACGCAGATTGCCGCAGCCTGATGCGACGCTCGCCGGTCGTGCCGCGTTGCATTCCGCTACGTCATGCTCAAGCGTCTCCGGAGCATGTAAACACGCCCGAAATCCAGTGCCGTCAATCAATTGGAGCCGTTGGCAGACATACGGGGCGAGCCCGAGGATGACGTCTTGGGCGCGTTGAAAGGTTTGCCTAACGCGTTGTGCCGCATCACTGTTGCGGCTGAACCATCGAACCCTGAGGGTTTTTCAGATCTATCCCGGCGCTGTCGCTGCCGAGGAATTGTGGGCCGACTTGGCGGATTTTCGATTTCGAGGGGTCATATGGCCGCTCTTCAGGCAGGGTGATCTTCGCCGAACTTCCCGCTTCCGGGTTGGCGGGCGGGGTTATGCCGGGCTCTGTCGCCTCGGTGCCGGTCGGGATCCGGGTCACGGATCTTTCCGCCTCGGCTTCCGGCTTCCGGCTTGGCATGGGCACGACGCCGCTGTCCTGCTTCTTCAGCGCGTCCTGGTAATAGGCGTTGAGATTGCAGGAGCAGGTGGAGCTTTTCGTGTCCTTTCGGTTGCGATAGGCAAAGGCGGTGGAGAGTTCCTTGTAGGGCTGACCGGTCGCCGTCGAGATCATGTCCGACGTCTCCTGGTCGAGCATGGAATGGTAATAAAGCTCCGTCTGGGTTCCCGGGCACATCCTGGCGCAGATGGCGGCATCGCGGGAAAAATCTGCAGGCGTCGCATTCGAGGAGATCGGGAAGAAGCCGCCATCGCAGGTGCGCACGCAAAGCGTCCGCAGGTTGCCGACCATCGGCTCCGGGCCTTTCAACTGGCCGTCGAGGCGCAGCATGTCGTCGGGCTGGCGCTCGATGGCTCCGAAATCGCGCATGCCATAGCCGCGATCGTCCTCGATCTCGCTGTCGCGCGAGGCCATGATGTCGTCGGGCATCGGGGCGGGCGGCTCCTGGCCGGCCATGTCCTCATCCATGCAGCCGTTTCGGCGCAGCGCCGCGAGGATGTCGCCGCGATCGCCCGAATCGAGACTGGCGCGGCGCTCCAGCATACCGCGCTTGGTCATTTCCGCCTGATGGAGATCGTCCTCGGCCGCCGCGCAGAAAGCTTCGTTATCGCCGCCATAGACGGTGATGCTGCCCGACGAGCAGCCGGCGCGGCGCAGGTCGCTGCGAATCTGGCGGATATCGCGGTTGAGCTGGTTGATGGTCTCGGCGAAGCGGCGCGATTGCCGGTTGGAGGCGATTGTCACGCTGCTCGAACTCAACGCCTGGCGCAGTTGCTCGCAGACCGCGCGCGCTTCGGCGCCGACGGGCAACAGGGCAGCCGTGGCGATCAGCAAAGCCGGAAACACCCGTCCCGTCTGGCGCATGGGGACCATCTCCTTACCGAACCGAAAGCAATTCCAGCAAAAGTAGGGAACGCAGTTTTGCGTCCGGAATTGCGCAAAGCAAAGAGTTAGAGTGTTTTCGCTTTTCCAAGAAAAGCGGAAACGCTCCAACGACGAACCGGCGGTCGTGCCGCCGGCGCACATATCATGCGAGACTCGCCGGGATGCGGCAAGGAAGAGCCCCGGGCCGCGTCCCGGTTCTTCGTTCACGCTTGCGTGACGGCCGGCTGCGATGCCTGCACCACCGCGAAGGCCGCCATGTTGACGACACCACGCGAGGTTACCGACGACGACAGGATATGCGCCGGCATCGCCGCGCCGAGCAGAATCGGTCCGACATGCAATGCATCCATCATCGTACGGACGATTCCGAGCGAAATATTGGCAGCATCGAGATTGGGGAAGACAAGCAGATTGGCTTCGCCGGTCAGGGTGCTGTTCGGCATCGCGCGGCGGCGCAGGCTTTCGGTCAGCGCCGAACCGCCCTGCATTTCGCCGTCGACCTCCAGTTCCGGTGCGCGCCGGCGGATCAGCTCCAGCGCCTCGCGCATCTTGTGGGCGCTTTCCGAGTGGCGCGAGCCGAAATTCGAATGCGACAGCAGCGCCGCCTTGGGCGTTATTCCGAAACGGTGGATTTCCTGCGCCGCGAGGATCGTGGTCTCGGCGATCTCGTCGGCTGTCGGATTGTAGTTGACGAAGGTGTCGGTGAAGAAGATCGCGCCGCGCTGCGAAATCAGCAGGCTGAGGCCGGCAAAGGAATGGGCATCCTTGCGCTTGCCGATGATCTGGTTGACGTCGCGCACATGCCGGTCGTAACGGCCTTCGACGCCGCAGATCAGCGCGTCCGCCTCGCCGCGGCGAACCGCCAGCGCGCCGATGACGGTGTTGTTGGTGCGCACGATGGTGCGCGCCGCTTCCGGGTTGATGCCGGCGCGGCCGACCAGCGCGAAATAGTCGTCGACGTAGTCGCGATAGCGTGGATCGTCCTGCGGGTTGACCACCTGGAAATCCGAGTCCGGACGGATGCGCAGGCCGAAACGCTTGAGGCGCGTCTCGATGATCTGCGGACGGCCGATCAGGATCGGCTCGCCGGTCTTTTCCTCGATCAGCACCTGGGCGGCGCGCAGCACGCGCTCGTCTTCGCCCTCGGCGAAGATGACGCGCTTTGAACCGCTGGCGGCATGTTTCGCCATGGTGAAGATCGGCTTCATGATGAAACCGGAGCGGAAGACGAAACGGTTGAGCTGATCGAGATAGGCCTCGTAATCGGCGATCGGCCGCGCAGCGACGCCGCTTTCCTCGGCCGCGCGGGCAACGGCCGGCGCAATGCGCAGGATGAGCCGCGGATCGAAGGGCGAGGGGATCAGATAGTTCGGGCCGAAGGTCGGCGTCTCCTCGGAATAGGCCTTGGCGGCGACTTCCGAAACCTCCTCGCGGGCAAGCGCTGCGATGGCGCGCACGGCGGCCATCTTCATTTCCTCATTGATCGTCCGCGCGCCGCAATCCAGCGCGCCGCGGAAAATATAGGGGAAGCAGAGGACATTGTTGACCTGGTTGGGGAAATCCGAGCGGCCGGTGCAGATCATCGCATCCGGGCGGGCGGTGCGGGCAAGATCCGGCATGATTTCCGGTGTCGGATTGGCGAGCGCCATGATCAGCGGTCGCTCGGCCATGCGTGCCAGCAATTCCGGCTTGAGCACGCCGGCCGCCGACAGGCCGAGGAAGACGTCGGCGCCATCGATGCTTTCGTCGAGGCGGCGCTTGTCGCTGTTCTGGGCATAGACGGATTTCCAGGGATCCATCAGCTCGGTGCGACCTTCATAGACCAGGCCCTCAATGTCGTGGACCCAGATGTTTTCGCGCCGCGCACCCAGCGTCACCAGGAGGTTGAGGCAGGCAAGGGCGGCCGCGCCCGCGCCGGAGGCGACGATCTTGACGTCCTCGATCTTCTTGCCGGCCAGCTCCAATCCGTTGAGGATGGCGGCGGCGACGATGATGGCGGTGCCGTGCTGGTCGTCATGGAAGACCGGGATGTTCATCGTCTCGCGCAGCTGGCGCTCGACCTCGAAACATTCCGGTGCCTTGATGTCCTCGAGATTGATGCCGCCGAAGGTGGGCTCCAGCGCCGAGATGGTGCTGACCATGCGCGCGACGTCGGCGGCGTCGATCTCGATGTCGAACACGTCGATGCCGGCGAACTTCTTGAACAGGACAGCCTTGCCCTCCATGACCGGCTTCGAGGCGAGCGGCCCGATATTGCCGAGGCCGAGAACGGCGGTGCCGTTGGAAATGACGGCGACGAGGTTGGCGCGCGCGGTGTAGTCGGCGGCGGTTTCCGGATTGTCGCGGATGGCGAGGCAGGGGGCGGCAACACCCGGCGAATAGGCGAGCGCCAGGTCGCGCTGGTTGCCGAGCGCCTTGGTCGCATGGATCTCCAGCTTGCCCGGGCGCGGATAGCGGTGGAAGAACAGCGCCTGCTGGTCGAGGTCGCCCGTCACCGGAACCCCGTCATTTCTCGGTTTGCCTGAGGTATCCATGGTTGGCGCACTCCTCTTCTCGATATGGCTGCATGCCGGTGTCATACATCAATGCGCTTGGCAATGAACAGCATGGAATTCCGGCGGAAGCCTCGTTCCCTGTTCACATTTCGCGTCATCGTCCGATACCCGTATCACCAGCGGATGTCATCATGCTGAAACATGAGTCTGTTTCTACAGGAATGGATGAAAGGTGTAGCGGAAGGGGTGGCGATCGTGACGGAACAACAGGATATCAAACGATTCAGGACGCTGTTCCTGTCGGACGTTCATCTGGGTTCGAAGGCGGCCAAGGCGGATTTCCTCCTCGATTTCCTTCGTTACCACGATGCGGACACCATCGTGCTCGTCGGCGACATCATCGATGGCTGGCGGCTGAAACGCAACTGGTATTGGCCGCAATCCTGCAACGACGTGGTGCAGAAGCTGTTGCGCAAGGCGCGCAAGGGCACGCGCATCGTCTACATCCCCGGCAATCACGACGAATTCCTGCGCGATTTTCCCGGCACCCATTTCGGTGGCATCGAGGTCGCCGAGCGCATGATCCATCGTGGCGCCGACGGGCGCCGCTATCTCGTCATCCATGGCGATGAATTCGACGTGGTGGTGCGCAATGCCCGCCTGCTGGCCTATCTCGGCGACTGGGCCTATGATACGGCGATCGCCATCAATGTGGCGCTGGCCGCCGTGCGCCGCTTCTGCGGCCTGCCTTACTGGTCGTTTTCCGCTTGGGCAAAGCTGCAGGTCAAGCATGCGGTGAATTTCATCGGCGAATTCCAGCGGGTGGTCGCCGACGAAGCGCGCCGTCACGAGGCGGACGGCGTCATCTGCGGCCATATCCACCATGCCGTCATCGAAGACATGGACGGCATCCGCTACATGAACACCGGCGACTGGGTTGAAAGCTGCACCGCGATCGCCGAGCATGAGGACGGCACCTTCGAATTGCTGACCTGGCGCGAGATCGTCGGCACCGCCGACGAGCCGCAGCTTCCCACAATCCCGGTGGAAGCGCCGCTGCGCATTCGCGCGGCGTAAGCCCCGGTATCTCCAGAACACATGCATAGCGGCTTCGCGGCCGGAGATGTGAGAAGGGATGGAGATATGAGACGGAATATAGGGAATCCTTGATTTTCAGGGAGCGATTTCTGGCCCTATCCGGCATGCGTGACGCGTGATAGGAGATGCCGGTCTTTCCCAAGCAGGCATCTCCATGAGTCTCGTCAGTCAGGCCCCGGACCGCGGCGCCGCGCCGCGCTGGTTTTCGCAGCGCAGCGCGCTGGTCTGTTCCGCGCCGATGATCGTCAACGGCACGGTTCTTCCCTTCTTCCCGGTCTGGCTCGGCACCCATGCGCTCGGCGATTTCGAAATCGGCGTAATTCTCGCCGTGCCGCTCCTGATGCGCGTCATCTTCGCGCCGCTCCTCACGATGCTGGCCGACAGGCTGGAGGAACGCACCTCGATCCTGCTCTGGTCCGGCCTTCTGTGCCTCGCGACCGCGATTGCGCTGATCTGGTCGAAAAGCTTCTGGCCGATCGTCATCGTCTATGCGCTGCAGGGCGCGTTCCTGTCGCCCTATGTGCCGGTCGTGGAGGCGATGCTGATCACTGGCGTGCGCCGCTGGGGCTATGATTACGGCGCGATCCGCCTCTGGGGGTCGCTCGCCTTCATCTTCGCCACATTGCTCGGTGGTTTCCTGATCGGGCACTACAGCGGCTCCATCGTGCTGCCGCTGATGATCTGCGGCTTCATCGTCATGAGCCTGATGGGATTGGTGGCGCCGAAAATCGGCAATGCGCGGATCGCGAAAACCGTGCGCCGCGCCGGAGGATCGCTGCGCCGTCTCGACCTGCATCTGGTGATGATCGGCTCCTCGGTGGTGCAGGCGAGCCATGCGCTGCTCTATGCTTTCTCGGCCATTTACTGGCGCGAGCTCGGTTATTCCGGCACCTCCATCGGCATCCTCTGGAGCGCCGGGGTCATGGCGGAAGTCATCGCCTTCTATTTCGCCCGCCAGCTCAACCGCAGTTTTGGCGCCTGGACGATGATCCGCTTCGGCGCGACCGTCGCCGTCTGCCGCTGGCTGCTATTTCCGCTCGACATGGGTTATGTCGGCTATCTAACGCTGCAATGCCTGCATGCCTTCACCTTCGCCTTCTGCCATATCGGCATCCAGCGCCGCATCGTCGATGCCGTGCGCGAGGATCAGGAAGCCTCGGCGCAAGGGGCCTATTATTTCTACAACAGCATCTTCATGGCCGCCGCGACGCTCGGCTCCGGCTATATCTACAGCGGCCTTGGCCTGCATGCCTATTACGTCATGTCGCTGGTGGCGCTGACCGGCCTCGGCTGCGTCATCATCGCCTATTACCGTCAGCCCCAGAGCGAGGCTTCCGGCGGATAGACGAGCGATCCTTCGTAATTCAGGCCGGGGTGCCGGTCTTCCGCCAGCAGCAGCGGCCCGTCGAGATCGACGAAATCCGCATCCTGCGCCACGAGCAGGGCAGGCGCCATGGCCAGCGACGATCCGACCATGCAGCCGACCATGATCCGGAAGCCGAGGCGCTTGGCCTCCTGCCGCATCGCCCAGGCCTCGGTCAGCCCGCCGGTCTTGTCGAGCTTGATGTTGATGGCGTCGTAGCGGTCGCGCAAGGCGGCGAGATCGGCGGTCAGATGCACGCTCTCGTCGGCGCAGACCGGAACCGGGCGCTCGATCGTGGCAAGAATCGCATCGCGCCCCGCCGGCAATGGCTGTTCGATGACGGCGATGCGCGCTTGCCTGGCGATGGCGAGGTGGTGGCGGATCGTCTCGTCGCTCCAGCCCTCGTTGGCGTCGAGAATGATCTCGCTTTCGGGAGCGGCGGCCCGCACGGCGCGGATACGGCTTTCGTCGTCGCCAGTGCCGACCTTGACCTTCAAGAGCCGGCGATGGGCGACCTTTCGCGCCTGCTCGGCCATGACCTCCGGCTCGCCGAGCGAAATCGTATAGGCTGTCACCAGCGGCCTCATCGGCGGCAGGCCGAGAACGGCGGCGACGCTGCGCTTGTCAAGCTTCGCCTCCAGATCCCACAGCGCGCAATCGACGGCATTGCGCGCAGCACCCGCCGGCATCGCGCTCTGCAGCCCGATCCGGTCGAGCCCGGCCTCGATGGCAGGCGCGATCTCGGCGATCTGCGCCGCGACGCTGTCGATGCTTTCGCCATAGCGACCGTAGGGCACGCATTCGCCGCGCCCAGTGTCACCGCCATCGCGAATCACGCAGGCGACGACCTGCGCCTGCGTTTTGGAACCTCTTGAAATGGTGAACGTTCCGGCGATCGGAAAGGTATCGATTGTTGTTTCGAGGTGACGTGCCATGGGATTTACGCGTTCCATCGACCAATTTCGTTAACGAATGGCTTTATTTACCCGTGATGCGGTGACACGACTAGGGGCAAGCCGCTAAGAGAGTCGGGACTGCCGACGTTTGCCAGGGAAAATCGTAAACGGGTTTTCCAGGAGGCGAATGGAAGCGAAACGTCCCCTGCCGGAAAGATGTGACTGAGTTGAATTTGGATTCGTCGTCCGCCGCGCGTATCTCCATCGAAGCCCTGCCGTCCGAGGCCGGGCATCGCCTGACGCTGTCCGGCAACTGGACCAATACCGGCATTCCACCGGTGATCGATGATCTGCGCAAGGTCGCCCATGAACGCAACGCCGGCAAACTGACGCTCGATCTCTCCCAGGTCGAACAGATGGACGTCGCCGGCGCCTGGCTGGTGCGCCGTCTGCAAAGCGATGTCGACGAGGCCGGCGGGACGGTGGCGCTGGAAGGCGCCAGCAACCGCATCGCCGATCTCATCGAGGCGCTGCCGGATGCCTTGCCGGAACCGGATGCGTCGGATGGGTCGAAAGGCACGCTGTTTCAGCGGCTGTTTGCGCCGATCGGCGAGCGTACATATCGCATGTGGTCGGACATCCTGTTCGCCATGCACATCCTTGGCTCGGCCGTGCGCGGCGCGCAGTTGAAGCTCGGACGCTCCAGCGGCGTCTCGCCGGCCTCGGTCGTCAATCAGGTCGACCAGATGGGCGTCAAGGCGGTGCCGATCATCCTGCTGATGTCCTTCCTGATCGGCGCGATCATTGCCCAGCAGGGGGCCTTCCAGCTTCGCTATTTCGGCGCGGAAGTCTTCGTCGTCGATCTCGTCGGCATCCTTCAACTGCGCGAAATCGGCGTGCTGCTCACTGCAATCATGATCGCCGGCCGCTCCGGCAGCGCCATCACCGCCGAAATCGGTTCGATGAAGATGCGCGAGGAAATCGACGCGCTGGTGGTCATGGGCCTCAACCCCGTCGGTGTGTTGATCTTCCCGCGTCTGGTCGCGCTGACGGTGGCGTTGCCGCTGCTGACCATCGTTGCCAATTTCGCGGCGCTGGCGGGGGCCGCCCTCGTCGCCTGGGCTTATTCCGGCATCACCTTGGAGGTGTTTCTCACGCGCCTGCATGAATCCGTCGATATTTCCACCGTCCTCGCCGGCCTGATCAAGGCGCCGTTCATGGCGCTGATCATCGGCGTCGTCTCTGCGGTCGAGGGCATGAAGGTCGGCGGCTCCGCGGAATCGCTTGGCCTGCATGTCACCTCGGCGGTGGTCAAGTCGATCTTCGTCGTCATCCTCGTAGACGGGCTGTTTGCCATGTTCTACGCGGCAATCAATTTCTGAGGGTTGCCGTGGCTGACAACGCATCCATCGAACGCGCGGAAAAATCGGGTGAGGAGAAAGACGTCATCCTTTCGGTGCGCGACCTGACGGTCGCCTTCGGCCCGAAGGTGGTTCTCGACAAGCTCAATCTCGATGTCTACCGCGGCGAAATTCTCGGATTCGTCGGCGCCTCCGGCACAGGCAAGTCGGTGCTGATGCGCACGGTGCTGAAGCTTTTGCCGCGCCAGTCCGGCAGCATTCGCATTCTCGGACAGGATTACGATTCGCTTGACGATGCCGAACGCATCAAGATCGATATGCATCTCGGCGTGTTGTTCCAGCACGGTGCGCTGTTTTCTGCCTTGACGGTCAAGGAGAATATCCAGCTTCCGATGCGCGAATATCTCGACCTTCCGAAGTCGCTGATGGACGAACTGGCGCGGCTGAAGATCGAGATGGTCGGGCTTGCCCCGGACGCTGCAGACAAATACCCCTCCGAGCTTTCCGGCGGCATGGTCAAGCGCGCGGGCCTTGCGCGTGCGCTGGCGCTTGATCCGGCTCTTGTCTTTCTCGACGAGCCGACCTCCGGCCTCGACCCTATCGGGGCCGCCGAATTCGACGAACTGATCGCCCATCTGCGCGACACGCTGGGCCTCACCGTCTACATGGTAACCCACGATCTCGACAGCCTGTTTTCGGTTTGCGACCGTATTGCGGTTCTTGGCCAAAAACGAGTATTGGTGGAAGGTACCATCGAGGACATGCTGGAATTTGACGATCCGTGGGTGCAGTCCTATTTCCGCGGCAAGCGTGCCCGCTCCATCGTGCATCGGGACGATGACAAGGCCGACGTACTGCCGAAACAGCCGTCACAGCGATAGGAACTCATGGAAACCAAAGCCAACTACGCCATTGTCGGGTTCTTCACCATTCTGGTGATCGCCGCCGCTTTCGGCTTTGTCTACTGGATGGCCCAGTATGGCCGCGGCGGGCCGATGGCCGATCTGATCATCCGCATTCCCGGTTCCGCCAACGGCCTCAGCGTCGGCTCGCCGGTGCGTTTCAACGGCATCACCATCGGCTCGGTGCGCAGCCTGTCGATCGATGGCAAGGATCCGAATTTCTCCATCGCCTTCACCGAAGTGAAGGAGAACGCGCCGATCTACAGCTCCACCAAGGCGATCCTGGAAATCCAGGGACTGACCGGCGCCGCCTATATCGAGCTCTCCGGCGGCAAGACCGGAGACACCAATCTCATGCAGGCCGCGCGTGAAACCGGTGAGGCGCCGGTACTGACCGCCGACCAGTCAAGCGTCACCAACCTGCTGGCGACCGCCGACAAGATCATGGGCAAGGCCGACGACACCATCGACGATATCCAGGGCTTCGTGCGCGACGCCCGCACGCCGTTGACCAACACGGTGCGCAATGCCGAATCCTTCACCAAGTCGCTGAGCGACAATTCCAAGGGCATCGATGAGTTCCTGAAGAGCGTCGCGTCGCTTTCCGAGACGGTGACCAAGATCTCCGGCCGGCTGGATTCGGCCATCGAGACGGTCGACCGTATCGTCAAGGCCGTTGATCCGCAGAAGGTCGACCGCATCGTCGCCAATGCGGAGAAGGTCAGCAACGATATCGCCGCCTCCAGCGGCGACCTCTCCGAAACCATCAAGAGCTTCCGCCAGACGGCCGAAACCTACAATCGTTTCGGCGAAGAAGCGGAAAAGGCGTTGAAGAAGGTCGAGGATCTCGTCGCCGCCGTCGATGCCGCCAAGATCCGCTCCTCCGTGGACAATGCGTCCGCGACCATGGCGGATGCGCGCGCCGCCGCCGCGTCGATACGCGGCGTCACCGACGACATCCAGGCACGTCGCAAACAGATCGACGACGCCATCGCCAATGCGTCTGAAATCACTCAAAAGCTGAACAAGGCATCGAACCGCGTTGACGGCATTCTGGTGAAGGTCGACAAGCTGCTTGGTTCCGATGACGCCAATTCGCTGTTTGCGGAAGCGCGCAGGACGCTGGAATCGTTCAAGAGCGTCGCCGACAACATCAATGCTCGCGTCGGGCCGATTGCCGACAATCTCAGCCGCTTCTCCTCGACGGGCCTGCGCGACGTGCAGACGCTGGTCGGCGAAACGCGGCGCACCGTGCAAAGCCTGAACGACGCCATCGGCAATTTCGATCGTGATCCGCAGCGCCTGCTGTTCGGTGGCGACAACGTCAAGACCTATAACGGCCGCAACCGGCATTAAGAGCATTCCAGCAAGGATGCGACGCGGTTTTCCGAGCGGAAATGGGCAAAGGTAGAGGGAAGAGAGTGGGCAGCATGATCGTTTCGGATGGCCGCATTCAACGTGGGGGAGGCCTCGCGGTCGTGTTTTTCGTGGTCGCGACGCTACTGACGGCCTGCGGCGGCGGCGCGAGCAACGATACGTTCGACCTGAGGGCGGCGGTCAGCGCCGATGGTCCTTCCGCCCGCAACCGCCAGATTCTCGTTCCCGAGCCGTCGGCGCTGAAGGCGCTGGACAGCGAACAGATTCTGGTGCGTGTCGGCGGCGCCGAAGTGCAGTATCTCTCGAAATCGCAATGGAGCGACAAGCTGCCGCGTATGGTGCAGGCCAAGCTGGTGCAGGCCTTCGAGAACACCGGAAAACTCGGCGGCGTCGGCAAGCCGGGGCAGGGGCTGGCGATCGATTATCAGATTGTCACGGAAATCCGTGCCTTCGAGATCGACACGGTATCGCGCCGCGCCAAGGTCGAAATCTCGGTGAAGATCCTCAACGATAAGAACGGCGAGGTAAGGACGCAAAAGGTATTTGCCGCCGCTTCGCCCGTCAGCTCGGGCGCGACCAACCCCGCCTTCATCAAAGCCCTCGATGCCGCCTTCACCGCCGTCGCGGCCGAGATCGTTGATTGGACGCTACGCTCCATTTGAGCGGCGACAAGAAAAATGCCCGGTCTTTCGGCCGGGCATCGAGACATCAGCGGCTCTCGCCAACGTGATTATTCATGAATGGTGTAGGCGCCGAGTTCGCAGAGATCCTGCGTGTCTTCGGTGGTGTCGAGATTGCTGTCTTCCGAGAATTCGAAGCGCATGTCATATTTGCAGACGGAACGGCCGTCGGCGATGGTGATGTCGATCGACTCGCCGGGCTCCAGAACGTCCTTGCCGAAAACGTCGTCTTCCCAATCATTGACGCCGACGGGCGAAGTATAGAAGCGCGTCAGCGTCGACTTCGTGCCGTTCTTTAGCGTGAACTTCAGGTCCTCGGCATGCGACACACCTGCCAGCAGCAGGGTCGTTGCCGCAGCAAGCGCGAATTGCGTGAATCTCATGATTATCCCCCAAGGGCATTTCCTGGAAAAGCGGATACAGGCCTTCCATTCTGGAAATGCGATAAACGATCGCCCAGGATCGGGCGACGCATTTATAGGGGAGGTTTATTGATAATTTCGAGTGGCTGTCGCGGTGCGATCAAAAAAAGTCACATCGCTTCTTCGGTCGTTGTTATCAACGGAAATCCGCCTCACAATGTGGTGGAAATGCGCCGGTCACTCGATGGAGCCGACCTTCATATCATCCACCTGCTGGCGGTTGAGAGTGACTCCGATGACCGGGACCATACGGTCCTCGACCTTGACCGAGATCGTCACCTTCATCGCATTGTCGTCCTCGAGGCGGGCGATCATCGCACCGTTCAGCTTGGCGCGGTTGATGCCGAGCACGACCTTATTGCCGTTGACGGCGCCGGAGATCACGTCGAGGCCCTTGCCGGTGGCGCCGTCCAGGAACTTGCCCTTGTAGGAGCTGCCGGCCTGGGAGATGATCGCGGACATAGGCTGGCTGAAGACGCCGACCCGGCAGGTGCCTTCCAGCTTCAGGCCGGCCTTGCCGCCATCCTGCGGCTCGCCCGTCAGGTTGCAGGAAAATTTCGTGCCCTTGTATTTCCCGGCGACGATTTCGCCCGGACCCTTCCAGCTTCCGGCGACGGACTGGAAGAATTGCTTGTCATTTTCGGCAGCGGAAGCGCCGGAAACAGCGCCCGTCGCCGCAAGGACGATGCCGGCGAAAAGGGAAATGCAGCGCGGATACATGAGACATTCCTTGGAGAGGACAACGGCCAAATCTGAGGGCGAGTTTTGCCCGATATTGGTTAATGCATGGTTGCCTGAGCGCAGAAAAGGCCATGCACGGGTAACCTTAAGGAAGCCTTAGCGATGCATTTATCCCTTTGAAAAATTGCCAAAAATCAGGGAGCCGGCCCGCCGCGCAGGTCGCCGGCGAAATCGCCTATTCCGGGACGTTTGAGCGCCCGGAAGGGCAGCGGCCGGCAATAATCCATCGCCGCAATGCCGATTCGGGCGGTCATCAGCCCGTTGACGACGCCTTCGCCGAGCCGGGCCGAAAGCTTCGAGGCCAGCCCGTGGCCGATCACCTGCTGGATCAGGCTGTCGCCGACCGCAATCGAGCCGGTGACCGCCAGGTGCGCCAGCACATCGCGCAGCAGCCGCAACAGGCCGAGCGTGCCCGGCCGGCCGCCGTAAAGCTCCGCCATGGCCCGCACCAGCCGCGCCGCTTCATACAGCACATAGGCGAGATCGACGATGGCCCGCGGGCTGACGGCGGTGACCACCGAGACGCGCTTCGAGGCGCCGAGAATGAGTTGCCGCGCCTTGCGGTCGAGCGGCTCCAGAAGCTCGCGTTCGGCAAGGTCGATCAGATGGGCGCTGTCAATGATGTCGCCCTCGGTCGCCGCCAGCCTTTCGCGGCCGCGCGCCGTCTCGACCCGTCCCGCCGCCAGCGCCGTCAGGCGCGCGACGACGGCGCGGGCGCGTTTGGGCCGGGCGTCGGCAATCGCCGCTTCCGCCTCGGCCTTCAGCGCCTGCACGGCGGCGATGCGATGCAGGCCGAAAAGCTCGCGGGTGACGATGGCGAGCAGCGCCGCAAGCCCGACCGCGACCGCGCCGATGGCGACGTAACCCAGCCAGTCGGAACGCGAAAACAGGTCGCGGATCACCCGGTCGGCCCACAGGCCGAAGCCGAGCGACAGGAAAATGCCGAAGGCACCGGCAGCGATGCCGCCGAGCGAAAACCGCCGGCGGGCCGGGGGCGGCGGTTGCAGGGCCTGCGCATAGAGCGCTGAGATATCAGACAGGAACGGATCGTCGTCATCCTCGATCAACGAGACGCCGCTGTCGAAACGCCCCGGCCGTCGCGGTGTTTCACGCGGGGCGTCGGCGGGGCGGTCCTCATCGATATGGAAGGCGGCGGGGCGGCGGGGCGGAGGCGTATCGGACGAGTTCATGCCAGGCGGTCTCCGACGAGGAATTGCAGGGCGCGGTCGAGGCGGATATGCGGCAGCGAAGCGCCGCCCTTGCGGCTGCTTTCGATAGCCGGCGGCCGGAAGCGGACGATATTGACCTGCGGCGCGGAAAGCGTCCCGTCCGCCTCGACATCGAACAGGATTTCCGTCTTTTCCGGCAGGTCGCCAGGAAAGATCGCGGTCTTGGTTGCGCCGTCGAAACGGTGGCCCTCGATGGTCTCGCCTTCCATCGGCGTGCCGACGATGACCGGCAGGACATGGCCGTCGCGCTCGACGGTGGCCTCGCGCGTGGCGCGAACCGAGGCCAGCGCCAGCGTCTCAATGCCGGCGCCGCTCATGCCGATCGAGCGGATGGCGCGCTCCACCAGACGCCGCGTGATCGCTTCCAGCCGATCGTGGCTTTCGTGGTGCAAATGGTCCGCCTTGGTCGCGGCCACCAGCACCTTGTCGATGCGGCGGGTGACGAAGGAGGAGAAGAAGCTGTTATGCCCCGGCCGGAAGCAGGCGAGCACATCCGCCAGCGCCCGTTCGAGATCGGCGACCGCCTCCGGCCCGCGATTGACCGCCTGCAACGCATCGACCAGCACGATCTGGCGGTCGAGCCGGGCGAAATGCTCGCGGAAGAAGGGTTTGACCACCACGGTCTTGTAGGCCTCGTAGCGCCGCTCCATCATCGCCCGGAACGAGCCCTTCGGAGCCGGCGTTTCCGGCAGATCGGGCAGGGGCGCAAAGGTCAGGGCCGGCGAGCCGTCGAGATCGCCGGGCATCAGGAAGCGCCCCGGCGGCAAAGTCGAAAGCGACCGCTCGTCCGCCTTGCAGGCGCGCAGATAGGCGGTGAAGGCGAGGTGCAACGCGCGGGCGCGCATCTCGTCGGCAGGGCCGTCGAGATCGATGGAGCGGGCAAGCCCAAGCCATTGCTGGGAAAGCTCGGCGCGGATGCCGGTTTGCGCCAGTTCTACCGTCTGCCGGCTGAACTGATAAAAGTCCTGCCGCAGCAGCGGCAGATCCAGCAGCCATTCGCCGGGATAATCGACGATGTCGATGGAGAGTTTCCCGGGCGCAAACAGCCGGTTCCAACTGCTGGCGCTGCGAAAAGTGAAAGTCAGGCGCAACTCCGAGATCGCCCGCGTCGAGTCCGGCCAGATGCGGTCGTCGACAAGCGCGCGCACATGATCCTCGTATTGAAAGCGCGGCACGGCGTCGTCCGGCTGCTCATCCAATGTTACCGCTGTCACACGCCCCGCGCGCATCGGCTCGAACAGCGGCAGGCGGCCGCCATGCAGCAGGTTATGCACCAGCGAGGAGATGAACACCGTCTTGCCGGCTCGGGAAAGCCCGGTGACACCCAGCCGCACAGTCGGGTGGACCATATGGGCGGCGCGGTCGGCGAGGTTGTCGAGCGCGATCAGCGCATCGTCCTTGAAGGTTGTGAGCGAGGGCGGTTTCAAGAGGGCTCCGGGCAAAGATGGTCGCTTCGCATATAGGCGCTGCAGGCTTTGGCGAAAAGAAGCGGAGCATGCGAATTTTGTTGGGGATTTGCCATGTTTTGGACGCCGAAACCTGCGCAGGACAGTGCACGAAATTGGCGTTGACGCAGCGTTTCCGCTATAAAAGCGTATCTGATTCCGAACAAAGATCGTGATTCAATTTGACTGAGCACTCTGCACCCGGTGGCGGCAAACTACCGCCAGGCATCGAACCCATTTCCATCATGGAGGAAATGCAGCGGTCGTACCTCGATTACGCGATGAGCGTGATCGTATCCCGCGCGCTTCCTGACGTCCGCGACGGATTGAAGCCTGTTCACCGGCGTATCCTGTACGGCATGTCGGAACTGGGCATCGACTGGAACAAGAAATATGTCAAATGCGCCCGCGTGACCGGCGACGTGATGGGTAAATTCCATCCGCATGGTAACGCCGCGATCTATGACGCGTTGGCGCGCATGGCCCAGGACTGGTCGCTGCGCCTGCCGCTGATCGACGGCCAGGGCAATTTCGGCTCCATCGACGGCGACCCGCCGGCGGCCGAACGCTACACCGAATGCCGCTTGCAGAAGTCGGCGCATTCGCTGCTCGACGACCTCGACAAGGAAACGGTCGATTTTCGCGACAACTATGACGGTACGCTTTCCGAGCCCGCCGTCCTGCCGGCGAAATTCCCCAACCTGCTGGTCAACGGCGCCGGCGGCATCGCCGTCGGCATGGCGACCAACATTCCGCCGCACAATCTTGCCGAAGTCATCGACGGCTGCATCGCGCTGATGGACAATCCGGCGATGGAACTGCCGGACCTGATGCAGATCATTCCCGGTCCGGATTTCCCGACCGGCGCGATGATCCTCGGCCGCGCCGGCATCCGCTCTGCCTACGAGACCGGGCGCGGCTCGGTCATCATGCGCGGCGTCGCCGCCATCGAGCCGATGCGCGGCGACCGCGAGCAGATCATCATCACCGAAATTCCCTATCAGGTGAACAAGGCGACGATGATCGAGAAGATGGCCGAACTGGTGCGCGAAAAGCGCATCGAGGGCATCTCGGATCTGCGCGACGAATCCGACCGCCAGGGCTATCGCGTCGTCGTTGAGCTGAAGCGCGACGCCAATGCCGAGGTCATCCTCAACCAGCTCTATCGCTACACGCCGCTGCAGACCTCCTTCGGCTGCAACATGGTGGCGCTGAACGGCGGCAAGCCGGAGCAAATGACGCTGCTCGACATGCTGCGTGCCTTCGTCTCCTTCCGCGAGGAGGTGATCAGCCGCCGCACGAAATACCTGCTGCGCAAGGCGCGTGACCGGGCGCATGTCTTGGTCGGCCTCGCCATTGCCGTCGCCAATATCGACGAGGTCATCCGCGTCATCCGCGAGGCGCCCGATCCGCAGACGGCGCGCGAAATCCTGATGGAGCGCCGCTGGCCGGCGGCCGACGTCGAGCCGCTGATCCGCCTGATCGACGACCCGCGCCATCGCATCAACGAAGACCTGACCTACAACCTCTCCGAGGAGCAGGCTCGTTCGATCCTCGAATTGCGCTTGGCCCGCCTGACGGCGCTCGGCCGCGACGAAATCGGCGACGAGCTGAACAAGATCGGCGAGGAGATCAAGGATTACCTCGATATCCTGTCGTCGCGCCTGCGCATCCAGACCATCGTCAAGGAGGAGATGAAGGCGATCCGCGATGAATTCGGAACGCCGCGCCGCACCCAGATCGTCGACGGCGGCCTCGAAATGGACGACGAGGATCTGATCGCCCGCGAGGACATGGTCGTCACCGTCTCGCATCTCGGCTATATCAAGCGCGTGCCGCTCGCCACCTATCGCGCCCAGCGGCGCGGCGGCAAGGGCCGCTCGGGCATGGCGACCCGCGACGAGGATTTCGTCACCCGCCTGTTCGTGGCCAACACGCATACGCCGGTGCTGTTCTTCTCCTCGCGCGGCATCGTCTACAAGGAAAAGGTCTGGCGCCTGCCGATCGGCACGCCGCAATCCAAGGGCAAGGCGCTGATCAACATGCTGCCGCTGGAGCCCGGCGAACGCATCACCACGATCATGCCGCTGCCCGAGGACGAGGCGAGCTGGGATAATCTCGACGTGATGTTCTCGACGACGCGCGGCACCGTTCGCCGCAACAAGTTGTCGGATTTCGTCCAGGTGAACCGCAACGGCAAGATTGCGATGAAGCTGGAGGAAGAGGGCGACTCGATCCTGTCGGTCGAGACCTGCACCGATCGCGACGACGTGCTTTTGACCACGGCGCTCGGCCAATGCATCCGCTTCCCCGTCGATGACGTCCGCGTCTTCGCCGGCCGCAACTCCATCGGCGTGCGCGGCATTTCGCTGGCCGATGGCGACCGGCTGATCTCGATGACGATCATCGGCCATGTCGATGCCGAGCCGTGGGAGCGCGCCGCCTACCTCAAGCGTTCGGCCACCGAGCGCCGTGCCAGCGGCATCGATGAGGAGGATATCGCGCTGGTCGGCGAGGAGGTTTCCGAAGAGGGCCAGCTTGCGGACGACCGCTACGAGGAACTCAAGGGGCAGGAGCAGTTCGTCCTGACCGTCTCGGTAAAGGGTTTCGGCAAGCGCTCGTCCTCCTACGACTTCCGCACCTCCGGCCGCGGCGGCAAGGGTATCCGCGCCACCGATACCTCGAAGACGACGGAAATCGGCGAACTGGTCGCTGCCTTCCCGGTCGAAGACGGCGACCAGATCATGCTGGTCTCGGATGGCGGCCAGTTGATCCGCGTGCCGGTCGGCGGCATCCGCATCGCCAGCCGCGCCACCAAGGGCGTCACCATCTTCTCGACCGCCAAGGATGAGAAGGTCGTCTCGGTGGAGCGCATCAGCGAGCCGGAAGGCGATGACGAGACCGGCGACGAGCCGGCGGGCGAAGCCGAAACGCAGGCCTGATAAACAGACAAAAGGGCGGTCCATCGGGCCGCCTTTTTTGATTTCGCCTGGGAAATATGGACAAAAATAAACCGGACGGTGAGGGAAACCATCCGGTTCGAGATGCTGCGACAAGAGGGAGGGAGGTGTCGCAGAGCTATTTCGGAACAGATCCGTTAGAAGGCGCGGTGGCGACGACCCAACTCCTTGAGGTCTTCGCTTTCGCGGCGCAATTCTGAAAGGCTGGTCACCACGGACGCAACGAACATGCTGCTGATGAGGGCGGCGAGTACGGTCAGGGTCAGGAACATGGAAACCACCTTTCTGTCGTGAACGGATCGTGTTCCGTTATGCTTTCCCTCAGTATTGGCTGAGGTGGTAAGCGCGAGATGTCACTTCGGTAACGCGGGCCTTTGCGGAAGAAGAAGCATTGGCTTGATGATCGTAAAGGGTGATGGTTGCTGTCAGCATCGCCCCGACCATCACCATCCAGGCGAAACTGATCATCGTGATCTTGTCGAGCATAAGCTTTTTCCTTGGTTGCGTTGCCGCATTGCTGCTTGGCGAACGGTTAATGCATAAGGTTAAAATTGGTTCCAGACAGAAGGTGAGATCGATTTAGATGAACGGTGCTGAAGCATCCTTGAATGTCCCGTTCATCTGCCGTTCATCTTCCTAAATCGATTGAGATTCAGTTGAGCGCTGTCCAGCCGCGCATCCGGGCGGCGCGGGCGCGCCTGTCGATCGCCTTGCGGCCGGCATCGACAGGCCACTCGATCTCGATGTTTTCCTTGACGATATGAAAGACCCATTCCACCAGCAGGGAGAGGGCGATCAGGCTGAGGGCGACGAAGATGAGCATGGCGGGCGACCCCTGTATGCGTCCGGTGGGTTTCGATTGATGCCATTCAACCATCCTGCGCCTGAAACCACCTTGAATGATGCGTTCATCGACTATTCATGGTGGTGAAACAGGACGGTAAAGCGCTTGCGGCGTCGGGCCATCCGTGACAAAAGCCAATTGACTTCAAAGAGTCGGGCGACGATGACGACAGCTTTTTATCCCGGATCATTCGATCCGATGACGAACGGACATCTGGATGTTCTCCTGCAGGCTTTGAACATGGCCGGGCATGTGGTCGTCGGCATCGGTGTCAATTCCTCCAAGACGCCGCTCTTTTCCTTCGATGAACGCGCCGAGTTGATCCGCCTTTGCCTGAAGGACGTGCTGCCGGATAGCGCCGAGCGCCTGTCTGTGGTCGCTTTTTCCGGTTTGGTGGTCGATTCCGCGCGCGAGCATGGCGCGTGCCTGTTGGTGCGCGGCCTGCGCGACGGCACCGATCTCGATTTCGAGATGCAGATGGCCGGCATGAACCGTCAGATGGCGCCGGACGTACAGACGGTTTTCGTGCCGGCCGAACCGGTCTCGCGACCCATAACCGCCACATTGGTGCGCCAGATCGCCCAGATGGGCGGCGATGTCAGCGCTTTCGTCCCCGCCGCCGTGCTGGAAGCGCTGCGCGGCAAATTCAGTTCGAAGGGCTGAGCCTCGAAAAGGCCGGCCCCAAGCATCTTCCCCGATTGGAGATCGCATGAAGTATTATTTCACCCTGGCGTTTGCCGCGACACTTTATGTCGCCTCCTTCGCCGGCGAAGTCATCGCCCAGCAGGCCAAGCATCTGATGACCATCCAACTCAAGGACGGCCCCGTCGTCATCGAGCTGGATCCAAAGGCCGCGCCCAAGCACGTCGCCCAGATCGAGACGCTGGCAAGCAAGGGCGAATATGACGGCGTCGCCTTCCACCGCGTCATCGACGGCTTCATGGCCCAGACCGGCGATGTCGAACACGGCAAGGTTGGCAAGAATTACGATGCGGGCCTCGCCGGCACCGGCGGCTCGAAGCTGCCCGACATCCCGGCCGAGTTTTCCGACATTCCGTTCAAACGCGGCACGGTCGGCATGGCCCGCTCGCAGGATCCGAATTCCGCCAACTCGCAGTTCTTCATCATGTTCGATGACGGCTCCTTCCTGAACGGCCAGTACACGGTTGTCGGCAAGGTCGTCTCCGGCATGGAATTCGTCGACAAGATCAAACGCGGCCAGGGCCAGAACGGCGAAGTCAGCGATCCCGACAAGATGGTCAAGGTCACCGTCGGCAAGTAATCGAAAACGGCGTTGCGCCGAGCAAGGAGAGAAACCATGGCCGAAATCAAAGACCCGGAAAACACCGTCATCCTCGAAACGACGAAGGGCAGGGTCGTCATCCAGCTTCTGCCGGAAGTCGCGCCCGAGCATGTCGCCCGCATCAAGGAACTGGCGCGCGAAAAGGCCTATGACGGCGTTGTTTTCCACCGCGTCATCGAGGACTTCATGGCCCAGACCGGCGACGTCCAGTACGGCAAGCAGGGCGGCGAGCACTTCAATCCGGCCCGCGCCGGCATGGGCGGCTCCTCCAAGCCGGACCTGAAGGCGGAATTCTCCGCCACCTCGCATGTGCGCGGCACCTGCTCCATGGCCCGTTCGCAGAACCCGAACTCGGCCAACTCGCAGTTCTTCATCTGCTTCACCGATGCACCCTGGCTGAACAAGCAGTATTCCGTCTGGGGCCAGGTCATCGAAGGCATGGATGTCGTCGACAAGATCAAGCGCGGCGAGCCGGTGCGCGATCCCGACAGCATCACCACCATGCGGGTTGCGGCAGACGCCGCCGCTTGATAATGAGTGCGTGAGATTTTCGACCGCCTCGGCAAGGCCGGGGCGGTTTTGCGTTTGCGGAACGTTGTTTTTGCATCTGCCGTGAAAGGATTGCCCAAGGTGATTGCACTTTTCTGGACGCTGATCGGCGTTGCCGCCGGGGCATGCGTCGCGTTTCAGGCGCCGATCAATGCGCAGCTCGCCAAGGGCCTTGGCATGCCGGTCGCCGCAGCCGCCATCTCGTTTTTCGCCGGAGCGGTGGTTCTCGCCTTCATCACCTTTCTATCCTCGAAGGCGCAAGGCGTCACGCCGGACTGGCGCGCGCCGGACAACTGGCTGTATGTGGCCGGTGGCTGCCTCGGGGCCACCTTCGTCACCGCCTCGGTGCTGCTGACGCCGCGCATCGGCACGGCGGCCGTAATGGCCACCTTCATCGCCGGCCAGCTTTGCGCCGGCATTCTCATCGATCGCTTCGGGCTGCTCGGCGTCGCCGTGCGCGAACTCAGCCTCGGGCGCATTGCCGGCGCGCTGCTGCTTTGCTGCGGCGTCGTCATGATCCGGATGTTCTAAGACCATGCGCGTCGATCTGTTCGATTTCGATCTGCCGGAGGAAAACATCGCGCTACGCCCGGCCGAACCGCGCGAAAGCGCGAAGCTGCTTGTCGTCGATCCCCAGGGCGAAACCGTCCTGACCGATCGCAACGTCGCCGATCTGCCATCCTTCCTGCGTCCGGGCGATGCGCTCATCTTCAACGACACCAAGGTCATTCCCGCCCAGCTCGAAGGCATCCGTCATCGCGAGGGCGCTGGCGGCCAACAGGTTTCGGCCACGCTGCATATGCGCATCGCGCCGCACCAGTGGAAAGCCTTCGCCAAGCCGGGCAAACGCATCAAGGTCGGCGACCGCATCACCTTCGGCGACACCGGCGAGGCCTGCTATCTCGCCACATTGAATGCGACGGTGACCGAAAAAGGCGAGGGCGGCGAGGTAACGCTGAGCTTCGATCTGTCCGGCCCGGCGCTGGACGAAGCCATCGCCGCCGTTGGCCATGTGCCGCTGCCGCCGTATATCGCCGCCAAGCGGCCGGACGACGAGCAGGACCGGCGCGACTATCAGACGATTTATGCCCGCGAAGAAGGCGCCGTCGCCGCCCCGACCGCCGGCCTGCATTTTACGCCCGCTTTGTTCGAGGCATTGGACGAGCTCGGCGTCGAGCGCCATTTCGTCACCCTGCATGTCGGCGCCGGCACTTTCCTGCCGGTCAAGGCGGATGATACCGCCGACCACAAGATGCACCAGGAAATCGGCTCCATCGATGCCGCGACGGCGGCGAAGCTGAATGCCGTGCGCGCCCGGGGCGGCCGACTCGTCTGCGTCGGCACCACGTCGCTGCGCCTGATCGAATCGGCCGCGCGCGAGGACGGGAGCATCGCTCCTTGGTCGGGACCGACCGGCATTTTCATCACGCCCGGCTATCGCTTCAAGGCGGTGGACGTGCTGATGACCAATTTCCACCTGCCGCGCTCGACGCTGTTCATGCTGGTTTCCGCCTTCGCCGGGCTGGAGACCATGCGCGCCGCCTACGACCATGCGATCGCCGAAGGCTACCGCTTTTATTCCTATGGCGATGCCAGCCTGCTTTTCCGGAAGACGAGATGACCGAAACTTTTCAATTCACCCTTAAGAAGACCGACGGCAAGGCGCGCCTTGGCGAAGTCTCCATGCCGCGCGGCACGATCCGCACGCCGGCCTTCATGCCGGTCGGCACCGTCGGCACCGTCAAGGCGATGTATCTCGACCAGGTGCGCGAGACCGGCGCCGATATCATCCTCGGCAACACCTATCACCTGATGCTGCGCCCCGGCGCGGAGCGGGTGGCGCGGCTCGGCGGTCTGCACAATCTCATCCGCTGGCAGCATCCGATCCTCACCGACAGCGGCGGCTTCCAGGTCATGTCGCTGTCCGGCCTGCGCAAGCTCGACGAACAGGGCGTGACCTTCAAGAGCCATGTTGACGGCAGCCTGCATCATATGTCGCCGGAACGCTCCATCGAGATCCAGGGCCTGCTCGGCAGCGATATCCAGATGCAGCTCGACGAATGCGTGGCGCTGCCGGCCGATCACAAGGAAATCGAGCGCGCCATGGAAATGTCGCTGCGCTGGGCCGAACGCTGCCGCGTCGCCTTCGGCGAGCAGCCGGGCAAGGCGATGTTCGGCATTGTGCAGGGCGGCGACGTGCCGGCCTTGCGCATCCGCTCGGCGGAAGGGCTGAAGCAACTCGATCTCAAGGGCTATTCGGTCGGCGGCCTCGCCGTCGGCGAACCGCAGCACGTCATGCTGGAGATCCTCAACGAAACCCTGCCGGTGATGCCGTCCGAAAAGCCGCGCTATCTGATGGGTGTCGGCACGCCGGACGATATCCTGAAATCCGTGGCGCGCGGCATCGACATGTTCGACTGCGTGATGCCGACCCGCTCCGGCCGCCATGGCCTCGCCTTTACCCGCCGCGGCAAGGTCAACATCCGCAACGCCCGTCATGCCGAGGATCTGCGCCCGCTCGACGACCAGTCGAACTGCCCGGCCGCGCGCGATTACTCCCGCGCCTACCTCCACCATCTGGTGCGTGCCAACGAGGCGCTGGGCGGCATGCTGCTCTCCTGGAACAACCTCGCCTATTATCAGGAACTGATGCAGGGCATCCGCAAATCCATCGAGGAAGGCCGCTTCCAGGATTTCTACGAGGAAACTATCGAGAACTGGACCCGGGGCGATATCGACCCGGTCTGATAATAGCGCTCCGTCGCCGGTCAGCACCCGCCGCGATCCGTTCGCGGCGGGTTTTCTGTTTCTCGTCGCCTCCCGGAACCAATTCGACAATGCCGTTGTTCTTTGACCAATGGTTCATGCGAACCCGGAGGAAGCCATGTTCAGACGTGCCGTTGTTCCGCTTTGTGTCGCCTTCGCATTGCCGCTTGCCGCGCCCGCTTTCGCCTCGCTTGAAGGCGATGTGGAGTTTTCGCCTCTGCCCGAAGTGGCCGTGGCGATGAACGAGACCACCGGAAGCGTCCGCAACACCGCTTCCTGTTCGACCACCGCAGCCAAACCCATCGTGATCTACGACAATGCCGGCGCGGTGGTAGCGCTTGTCTATGTCACGGCGGAAAACGAGGACTGTTGAGGAGAAGAGCCATGCCCCAAGGCGACAAATCGAAATATACCGACAAGCAGAAGCGCAAGGCCGAACATATCGAGGAAGGTTATGAGGATCGCGGCGTTTCCACCAAGGAAGCCGAGCGCCGCGCTTGGGCGACCGTGAACAAGGAAAGCGGCGGCGGCAACAAATCCGGCTCCGGCCGCGGCAAACCCGATACGCACGAAGCATCGGAAAAAGGCGGCAAGAAGGGCGGGGAAGCATCCGCCAATCGTAGTGCGGCTGAACGCTCGGCTTCCGCCAAGAAAGCGGCCGCGACGCGCAAGCGCAACGCCCAGTCCCACGCCCATCATTGATCGAGCGACGGGCCAATGAAAACGGCGGGGAACGAGGCCCCGCCGTTTTCATATTCGAGAACCGGTGGACGCTTAAACGGCCATGGCTTTCCTGAGGTTTTCGTCGATCTTGTCGAGGAAGGCGGTGGTCGACAGCCACGGCTGGTCGGGACCGATCAGCAGCGCCAGATCCTTGGTCATGAAGCCGGATTCGACGGTTTCGACGCAGACCCGTTCTAGCGTCGAGGCGAACCTGGCGAGATCGGCATTGTCGTCCAGCTTGGCGCGATGCGCGAGACCGCGCGTCCAGGCGAAGATCGAGGCGATCGAGTTGGTCGAGGTTTCCTGGCCCTTCTGGTGCTGGCGATAGTGGCGCGTCACCGTGCCGTGCGCAGCTTCCGCTTCGACCGTCTTGCCATCCGGCGTCAACAGAACCGAGGTCATCAGGCCGAGCGAGCCGAAGCCTTGAGCCACGGTGTCGGACTGCACGTCGCCGTCATAGTTCTTGCAGGCCCAGACGTAACCGCCGGACCACTTCAGCGCCGAGGCGACCATGTCGTCGATCAGGCGGTGCTCGTAGGTGATGCCGGCTTCGTCGAACTGCGCCTTGAATTCGGTCTGGTAGACCTCTTCGAAGATATCCTTGAAGCGGCCGTCATAGGCCTTGAGGATGGTGTTCTTGGTCGAGAGATAGACCGGCCACTTGCGCATCAGGCCGTACATCATCGAGGCGCGGGCGAATTCGCGGATCGATTCGTCGAGGTTGTACATCGCCATGGCGACGCCCGAACCCGGCGCGTTGAAGACGTCCTTCTCGATGACCTGACCGTCTTCGCCGACGAATTTGATCGTCAGCTTGCCCTTGCCGGGGAAGCGGAAGTCGGTGGCGCGATACTGGTCGCCGAAGGCATGGCGGCCGACGACGATCGGCTTGGTCCAGCCCGGAACCAGGCGCGGAACGTTCTTGCAGATGATCGGCTCGCGGAAGATGACGCCGCCGAGGATGTTGCGGATCGTGCCGTTCGGGCTCTTCCACATTTCCTTCAGGCCGAATTCCTTGACACGGTCTTCGTCCGGGGTGATCGTCGCGCACTTGATGCCGACGCCATGCTTCTTGATGGCGTTGGCGGCATCGACGGTCACCTGATCGTTGGTCGCGTCGCGGTTCTGGACCGACAGGTCGTAATAATCGATGTCGAGGTCCAGATAGGGCAGGATCAGCTTGTCCTTGATGAACTGCCAGATGATACGGGTCATCTCGTCGCCGTCGAGATCGACGACCGGATTAGCAACCTTGATCTTTTGCATGGAAATTGCCTCTTGAGCGGTTTGGGAAAACCCCGGAAAAGTGAAAACCAGTCCGGAGCCGCTATACCATTGTCATCCCGGAACGCAAAGCCGGCATTGGCCCAAACTTGGCCGGTCGCAAGACCGGTCCTTCGCCTTGCTGGCACCGCAATCCCGATTGTCAAATGGATGCTATTGGCTACTCTCGCGACGATTCGCCTCCCGGTGTAAAGGACCACCTGCCATGCGCGCCCTTCTTCTCGCCTCCGTCTTTAGTCTGAGCGCCCTCGCGGCCAGCCTGCCGGCGCGGGCCGCCGATGTCACCGCCCCGGTGAAAAACATCATCGACGCCACCGTCAAGAACTGGGCGGAGGGCGAAAACGACTATCAGGACATTTTCGACGAGACCCGGCTGACCAGCGTCTACAGCAAGGATTTCGCCGACAAGTTCCGCGCCGCCGCCAAGTTCCCGGCCTTCGACGAGGGCACGACGCCCTTCGACTACGATGTCATCACCGGCGGCCAGGACGGCTGCCCGCTGCAGGACGTCAAGATCGAGGCCAAGGGACAGAAGGGCAATGCCACCGAAGTCGACGCCTCCTTCAAGAACATGGCCTGCTTCGGCACCGACGCCCAGTACCAGCAGGCCGCGACCGTCCAGTTCCTCGTCATCGAGGAGGGCGGCAAACCCGTCATCGACGACATCCTGACCCAGGGCGGCGATGATGCCGGCTTCGTATCGCTGAAGGCGACGATGAGCGAAATCGGCAAGCAGGGAGGCTGATGCCTATCCCAGGAGCGCAAACGAATCCGACGCGACCGTTCCTTGCCGAACGGTTTTCGCTGCGGGACTGGCTGCTGGCCAGGGATCCCGCCTATTCGCGGATACGCATGGGCGGGCGGGTGACGCTCTCCATCGTCCTGGCCGTTGCGATCCTCATTCTCATCCACCGGTTGGTCCTGCCACTGCCAGCGGCGGCCTACGGCATCGCAGCCACGCTCGCCATCCAGAGCGGACTGACGGTGCGCGATCCTTCCGCCGCCGCGCAACTGACCACCCGTCTGATCGGCTGCGCCGGCGCGGTCGCCATGATCGGGCTCGCCGCGCTGTTGGAGCCGTGGCGCAGCGTTTCCGACATCGCCTTTCTCGCCGTCATCTTCATGGCCGCCTATGCGCGCCGCTTCGGAACGCGCTGGGCGGCGGTCGGTATGTTCTGCTTCATGTCCTATTTCATCGGCGCTTATCTTCATCCGCCGCTGGCGCAACTGCCGGAGGTGGCGGTTGGCGCGCTGGTCGCGGCGCTGTCGGCGCATGTGGTGCGCACCTGGGTGTTGCCGGACGACTGGCAGCGGGACTTCCTGCGCGCCATGGTCAGCGTGCTCGGCCGCGTCGATCATATCGTCGAGGCGTTGCGGGCGATCGCCGTGCGCGGGATGTGGACCGCCGAGGACCGGCAGGCGCTCAACCGGCTGGAAAACCGGCTGAAGGAGGCGGTGCTGATGGCTGACGGCCTCGTTCCCGTCAGCCGCCGCGAGGCGCTGCCGGAGGAGAACGAGCCGGCCGCCGATATCGGCCTTGCCCTGTTCGACCTGCATCTGGCCGCCGAAAGCCTGATCGTGCTGTCGCGCCAGTCGCTGCCCGAGCCGGAGCTTCTTTCTGCCTTCCTCGCCTCTCACCAGGTCGCTCCCCCATCCGAGCTCGAAATGCTGGGGAAGGCGGTGGCGGCATCCGCCGAAACACGTCGCGCCCTCAACTGGCTGGGGGAAGCGCGCCGCGCCGCCGTCGATGCGGTCGAACGCCTGCGCGCCGAGCGCTTCACCGGCTTCAATCGCCCGCAGGCGGCCGCACCCGCCCCGAAGGCGGCGCAAGGCCGGTGGCTCAACGATCCCGCCTTGCGCACGGCCCTGCAGATCACGCTTGCCGCCGGCCTTGCGATGATCGGCGGGCTGGCATTGTCGCGCGACCGCTGGTTCTGGGCGGTATTGTCGGCCTTCCTCGTCTTCACCAACACCAATTCGCGCGGCGATACCGCCATCAAGGCGATGCAGCGTTCCGGCGGCACGCTGATCGGCATCGTCTGCGGCATGGGGCTTTCGGCGTTGCTGAGCGGTTTTCCGTGGCTCGCCGGCGCGGTCGCCATCCTCGCGGTCTTCCTCGCCTTTTTCAGCCTGCAGGCCTCCTATACGGCGATGACCTTTTTCATATCGATCGTCATCTGCATCGTCTATGGCCTGACGGGAACGCTGACGCTCGACCTGTTGCGCCTCCGGCTGGAGGAAACGGTCATCGGCGCGGTGGCAGGCATGGCCGTCGCCTTCTTCGTGCTGCCGACCCGCACCCAGACGACACTCGGCGATGCCCTCGCAAAATGGTTCGATGCCGCGCAACGCCTGTTGGAAGCGGCGGCGGAAGAGAAAAACGGCGCCGAACTCATCACGCTCTCGAAGGCGCTCGACGCCGCCTATCGCGACGTCACCCAGGCGGCGCGGCCGCTCGGCGTCTCCTGGCAACTGGTGACGCGGCCCGGCCATATCCGCCAGACGCTCGCCATCATGATGGCCGCAACCTACTGGTCGCGCATCTTCGCCCGCCGCGTCGCCTTTGCCCGCGCCGCCGAAATGGACGCCATCCGCCCGGCCATCCGCGATGCGTTGACCGGGCTGGAACGGGTACGGGCCAAGGGAACGGGCATCTTTTTCGTCAATCGCAAGCCGCCGCAACTGCAATCGCGGCATCTGCCGATCGCCCATGACGGCTCCCGCCTCGGCATCGAAATGATCGCCGCGACCCTCGACAGGCTTTATCCATAGGTTGGAAACGCTTGCCGAGTGGGCGCGGTATGAGTATTCCACCCCGAAACGGCAAACGGAAAGACTTCTCGATGGCAGGCACCAACAGCGAACGCGTTCTTCTGACCGGCGGGCCGGCCATCGTGCTGGTCGAACCGCAACTCGGCGAGAATATCGGCATGGTCGCCCGCGCCATGGCCAATTTCGGCCTCTCGGAATTGCGCCTGGTCAATCCGCGCGACGGCTGGCCGAGCGAGAAGGCGCGCGCTGCCGCCTCCAAGGCCGATCACGTCATCGACGCAACAAAGGTTTTCGACACGCTGGAAGAGGCGATCGCCGACCTCAATTTCGTCTATGCGACGACGGCGCGCCAGCGCGACGGCTTCAAGCCGGTGCGCTCGCCGGTCGCTGCCGCCATGACCCTGCGCCAGCGGGAGCGGGCAGGCGAGGCGGTCGGCATCCTTTTCGGGCGCGAGCGCTGGGGCCTGTCGAACGAGGAAGTGGCGCTGGCCGACGAGATCGTTACCTTCCCGGTCAATCCCGCCTTCGCCTCGCTGAACATCGCCCAGGCCGTGCTGCTGATGTCCTATGAATGGATGAAATCCGGCATGGATGACCTGGAGGAGGTGCCCTTCCAGCCGAACGAGCAGCGCATGGCGACCAAGGACGAACTGTTCGGCCTGTTCGATCACATCGAGGAAGCGCTGGATGCGCGCGGCTATTTCCGCCCGGTCGCCAAAAAGCCGAAAATGATGGACAACTTACGCGCAGTCCTTTCCCGGCGCGCCTTCACCGCGCCGGAAATTCATATTCTCCGGGGCGTGATTTCATCGCTCGACCGTTTTTCCAGGCTCTCGCCGCGCGGCGCAGCGCACAAGACAGAGGTACAGAATGGCGACGACGACCGAGCCGCAGACGAATGACCTGAAGCCCGTTCTCGTCTTCGATTCCGGCATTGGCGGCCTCACCGTCCTGCGCGAGGCGCGGGTGCTGATGCCCGACCGACGCTTTCTCTATATCGCCGACGATGCCGGTTTTCCCTATGGCGGCTGGGACGAGCAGGCGCTGAAGGAGCGCGTCATCCGCCTGTTCGGCGAATTGCTGCGTGAGCACGATCCGGTGCTCTGCGTCATCGCCTGCAACACCGCTTTCACGCTGGTCGGCGCCGACCTGCGCTCGGCCTTTCCGCACATGACCTTCGTCGGCACCGTGCCGGCGATCAAGCCGGCGGCGGAACGCACCCGCACCGGCCTCGTTTCTGTTCTGGCGACGCCCGGCACGGTGCGCCGCGCCTATACGCGCGATCTCATCCAGTCCTTCGCCTCGCAATGCCATGTGCGGCTGGTCGGCTCGGAAAACCTGGCGCGCATGGCCGAGGCCTATATTCGCGGCGAGCCGATCTCCGACGAGGCGGTGATGTCGGAAATCGCGCAATGCTTCGTCGACAAGGACGGCTTGCGCACCGATATCGTCGTGCTGGCCTGCACCCATTATCCGTTCATGGCCAATGTCTTCCGCCGGCTGGCGCCCTGGCCGGTCGACTGGCTGGATCCGGCCGAAGCCATCGCGCGCCGCGCCCGCAGCTTGCTGCCGCTCGCCATCGATACGCTGCATCCGGCCGAGGACGATATCGCCCGCTTCACCAGCGGCAATCCGGATTTCGCCACGCGGCGTCTGATGAACGGTTTTGGCCTGAAAGTCTCTTAAAACGCGCTGAGCGTCGAATAGGTCGCGCCCTGCACGACGGGATTATCGAACACGATCGTCATGGTCGCCACGGTCCTGTAGCGCATCGCCTTGAGCTGGGTGCGCAGCCGTTGCACCGGCGCCCGCAGAGTAGGGTAGGCCTGCACCCCGAACCTGACGCGCCGGCGGATGGAAGCCTCCGCAAGGCCGAGACGACCGCGCAACGACAGCGCCTCATGGCGCTCGTAGAGCGGCACGGCCCGCGCATTCAGCCGCTTCTTGTAGGCGAATTCGCCGACGCCGAGATCGTATTGGCTGAGGCCCCGCTCCGCACATGCGTCCAGCATCAGCACATGCGCGACCGTGCCCGGCGAAAACCGCCGCATCGTGCCGCTGGTCATCGAGGTCAGCACGCCGTGATGGGTATCACCATCGACCAGCCCGAGATCGGTGGCGATGCATTCGCCGCCCGCATACAACGCCCCGAACATCACGTCGCCATTCGCGATCCCGTCCGCAAACAGACCGCGATAGAAGCGCTGCACATGCGCCAGCAGCAACGGGTCGTCGCGGCCAAGGTCGACGGCGCGTGTTGCGCGCTGGGCGATCAGCGCATCGAACTGCCGGTTCGCCTCCGGCACCGTCGCTGCGATATGAAACCGCACATCGTCATGCGCAGCCGTCAGCCGCCGCAAATGCCGCTGCCCCTCCTTGTAATAGCCGGTGCGCCGGTAGGGGCGGTCGCCATCGTCGTCGGTGAGGGCGAAGACCTGCGTATGGATACCCATGTCGAGCGCGCCGGGGAGGCGCGCCAGCGGGTTGGGCGTGCCCGGCCGGATCTCCGGCGGCATCTTCTTGAAGCTGACGACATCGGCCTGCGGCAAGGCCTTCAGGATCGCCGCCCACATCGCATCGGCTTCCGCGGGATCGTCGCTGAGATCCTCGGCCACCAGCGGCGCGACATAATCCGCCAGCCCCAGATCCGCCGCCTCGATGCGCCGCAAGCCCGCCTGCCGGTGCATGACCAGCGGCAGCGCCATAACCACGCGCTGCAGCCGGTGATCGAACAGGCTGACGACGATCTCCTCGCAATGGCCGGGTTTTTCGCGATAGAAACTGGCGAGGAACGCCGGATGCTGGAACGCGGTGCGGCGAAAGCGGCCGCTTTGCTGCCGCGCGTGCCAGCCCGCCCAGTCATGAAGCGTAGCGCTATAGCGTTCCCTCTGCAAATTCCCGATCCCCGATAGTGCCGACCGGGGAGGAATACCACGCCGGCGCGAAGCGGCGCCAATGTTTACCCGTAAATTGCCCCGTCCGGCGCGATTCTCGGTTAACGCGCCCCGCTGCGATCGGCGCTTGCAAAGCGTCGTCTTTGGTGGCTTGCTTCGTCATAAAAGGGAGGCCGGACTCATGTCGTTCGAACACTGGATTGCCTTCGTCGCCGCCTCCGCCGTGCTGCTTGCCATACCCGGCCCGACCATCCTGCTCGTCATTTCCTATGCGCTCGGCCATGGGCGAAAATCCGCTTCCGCCACGGTCGCCGGCGTCGCGCTCGGCGATTTCACCGCCATGACCGCCTCGATGCTCGGCCTCGGCGCGCTGCTTGCGGCCTCAGCTGCCTTGTTCACGGTACTGAAGTGGATCGGCGCGGCCTATCTGATCTATCTCGGCGTAAAACTGTGGCGCGCACCCGTCGCCGACCGCACGGTCGCGGAAGAGGAAGCGCCGGTGGAGCGGCCGCTGCGCATCTTCCTGCACACCTATGTCGTCACCGCGCTCAATCCGAAGAGCATTCTCTTTTTCGTGGCCTTCCTGCCGCAATTCCTCGATCTCGCCCGGCCGCTCTTGCCGCAGATGATGATCTTCGAAACCACCTTCCTAATTCTGGCAACGCTGAATGCAGCGACCTACGCCCTGATGGCCTCCATGGCCCGCAAGACCATCCGCCGGCCCGCCGTGCAACGCGCCGTCAACCGCACCGGCGGCACGCTGATGATCGGGGCAGGGCTGCTCGCCTTCGGCTGGAAGCGCGCGGCTGCGGCTTGAACAAGGAGGATGAACCATGCTGACCGGACGTTGCCATTGCGGCGAAACCACCTTCGAGATCCATGGCGACGTGCCGCAGGCGTTGACACGCTGCACCTGCACGCTCTGCTCCAAGCGCGGCCACCTCTTCGCCTATTACGATCCGAAAAGCGTCCGGGTGCATACGCATCCGGAAACCGACCGGGTCTATCGTTGGCAGACGAAGATGGTCGCCCATCATTTCTGCGGCACCTGCGGCTGCGCCACCTATAGCGACAGCCCGGATTTCCAGCCGGACGGCACATGGGACGGAAAAACCCGCCGCATCGCCGTCAATGCGCGCCTGCTCGATCATTTCGACGCCGAGGAGTGGCCGCATACGGTCATCGACGGCCGCAATCTCTGGTGATCGCAAAGCCTGTGCATTTCCATCATCTCCGGGCGAAACCGCGCCCGCTTTCTGCTATCGACACGGCGGGACAGATCCTCGGAAAGGAAACGAAGTGCAGGTCGGCATCGATATGGGCGTGGCTTCCGGTGGCAGCGCCGCCAGGCTGGACATAGAGGAGCTGCTGGCGACCCGCCTTCTGGTTCAGGGCAATTCCGGCTCCGGCAAGTCGCATCTGCTGCGCCGGCTGCTGGAGCAATCGGCGCAATGGGTGCAGCAGGTGGTGATCGATCCCGAAGGGGATTTCGTCACGCTGTCGGACAAGTTCGGCCATGTCGTCGTTGATGGCGAGCGCAGCGAGGCGGAGCTGATCGGCATCGCCACCCGCATCCGCCAGCACCGCGTCTCCTGCGTATTGACGCTGGAGGGGCTTGAAATCGACCAGCAGATGCGCGCAGCTTCCATCTTCCTCAATGCGCTGTTCGATGCCGACCGCGATTTCTGGTTCCCGGTGCTGGTCGTCGTCGACGAAGCCCAGATGTTCGCCCCGGCTGCCGCCGGCGAAGTCTCCGACGACGCGCGCAAAATGTCGCTGGGCGCGATGACCAACCTGATGTGCCGTGGGCGAAAGCGCGGGCTCGCCGGCGTCATCGCCACGCAGCGCCTCGCCAAGCTCGCCAAGAACGTCGCCGCCGAAGCCTCCAACTTCCTGATGGGCCGCACCTTCCTCGATATCGACATGGCGCGCGCCGCCGACCTGCTCGGAATGGACCGGCGGCAGGCGGAAATGTTCCGCGACCTGAAGCGCGGCAATTTCGTAGCACTCGGTCCGGCCCTGTCGCGCCGGCCGCTTCCCATCGTCATCGGCGCGGTGGAAACCTCGGCGCGCTCCTCCAGCCCCAAGCTGATGCCGATGCCGGAAGCGCCGGCCGATGTCGAAGACCTGATCTTCACACCCGACCCGGAAGAGTTCAACCGCCCGCCGCCGCGCCGCGCCACACCCGCACCGCGACCGACCACGGATATCCTCGCCGAGCTTTCCCGCACGCCGCCGGCGCTCGCCACCCCCGTGCAGGACAACAAGCCGTCCGCGCCTGACATGAGCGAGGAGGAGCGCGAGGAGCGCATCACCGCCGTTCTCTCGGAAATTTTGGGCGATCCCGAATCCGCTTTCCGCACCAATTCGGTCCTCTATCAGGACTTTCTGGTGCGCGCCCGCATGCGCCGCATCGTCGGCTCGCCGATGACGCTGCAACAATTCCGCCGCCGCGTCGCCGTCACCCGCGCCGATATCGACGAGGAGACCGCCGCCTCCGAACAGTGGCGGCAGGCATTGGATCTGTCCGACCGGGTCTCGGACGACCTGCAGGGCGTGTTCCTCGTGCTCGCCAAATCGGCGATCAAGGCCGAGCCTTGCCCCTCGGATGCCCGTCTCGCCCGCGCCTATGGCACGCATTCCGCCCGCCGCGCCCGCCGGCTGCTCGGCTATTTCGAGGAGCAGGGCGCCATCGTCGTCCACACCGATTTTTCCGGCAAGCGCATCGTCGCCTTTCCCGAGATCGGCGCAGAAACGGCGCCGGGCGATGCCAATGCGCCGGATGGCGAAAACCCGTTGGCGGCAGAGTAATATCCGGTCTTGACTTTTCGGGCTCCGCCCCATAAAGACCGGCCCAGCACCGGATAGCGATATCCGGTGTTTTATTTGGCATGTCCCGTGGCTTCTCCGTTCGCTGATGTGAGAAACCTGTCGGAGCCTGAGATGGCTCAAAGGAGGGCGTGTTTCCTTAAAGCCGGGGGTTTTCCTCCGCATAAGAAACAAGAAAGGAAATGCGATGAGCAAGCGCGCTGCATCGAAGTACAAAATCGACCGCCGCATGGGCGAAAACATCTGGGGTCGCCCGAAGTCTCCGGTCAACCGCCGCGAATATGGCCCGGGCCAGCATGGCCAGCGCCGCAAGGGCAAGCTCTCGGACTTCGGCGTTCAGCTCCGCGCCAAGCAGAAGCTGAAGGGCTACTATGGCGACCTGCGTGAAAAGCAGTTCCGCGCCACCTACGAAGAAGCCAACCGCCGCAAGGGCGACACTTCGGAAAACCTGATCGGTCTGCTCGAATCGCGTCTGGACGCCATCGTCTATCGCGCCAAGTTCGTTCCGACGGTTTTCGCATCCCGTCAGTTCATCAACCATGGCCACGTCACGGTCAACGGCGTCCGCGTCAACATCGGTTCCTACCGTTGCAAGCCGGGCGACGTGATCGAAGTTCGTCAGAAGTCCAAGCAGCTCGTTTCCGTTCTGGAATCGGTTGCTCTGGCCGAGCGTGACGTTCCGGACTACATCGAAGTCGACCACAACAAGATGGTTGCCACTTTCGCCCGCGTACCGGCTCTCTCGGATGTGCCCTACGCCGTCGTCATGGAACCGCATCTGGTCGTCGAATTCTACTCGCGTTAATTTTAACGCGGGACGGATCGAAAGATGGACAAGGCCGCTCCCCAGAGCGGCCTTTTTCTTGAGGTGATTTCCCGGGGGCGAGAGGCAATTATGGCCGACTTGCAGGCCATCGTTGACGATATACATGCAGCTTTGCTGCCGCGGCTGGGCGAGGGCGCCGTCGCCGACTATATCCCCCAACTTGCCAAGGTGGACCCGAAACAGCTTGGCCTTGCCATCGTCACCACGGATGGCGACATCAACATCGCGGGCGATGCCGGAACGCAATTTTCCATCCAGAGCATCTCCAAGGTCTTCATGCTGACGCTGGCGCTTGGCAAGGTCGGCGAGCAGCTGTGGAACCGGGTGGGGCGCGAACCCTCCGGCTCGGCCTTCAACTCCATCGTCCAGCTCGAACACGAGCACGGTATCCCGCGCAATCCCTTCATCAATGCCGGCGCCATCGCCGTCAGCGATGTCGTGCTGTCGGGCCACCAGCCGCGCGAGGCCATCGGCGAATTGCTGCAATTCGTGCGTTACGTCGCCGATGACGAGACGATCAGCATCGACGAATCGGTGGCGCGCTCGGAGACGTCGACCGGCTACCGCAATTTCGCGCTCGCCAATTTCATGCGCGCTTTCGGCAACCTGCATCACCCGGTCGAGCATGTGCTCGGCGTCTATTTCCATCAATGCGCCGTGTCGATGAATTGCGTGCAGCTAGCCAAGGCGGGGCTCTATCTTGCCGCACGCGGCACCAATCCGCTGACCGGCCACAGCGTCGTCTCGCCGAAACGCGCCCGGCGCATCAATGCGCTGATGCTGACCTGCGGCCATTATGACGGTTCCGGCGATTTCGCCTATCGCGTCGGCCTGCCCGGAAAAAGCGGCGTCGGCGGCGGCATCCTGGCGGTGGCGCCGGGCATCGCCTCCATCGCCGTCTGGTCGCCGGGGCTGAACAAGGTCGGAAATTCGCTGCTCGGCTCGGCGGCCCTCGAAATGCTGGCGGCCCGCACCGGCTGGTCCGTCTTCGATATGTAATCAGGCTCGTTTAGTTTCCTGCCGCCCTTGAACTCGGGCCGGGAAACGGGCATTGCCATCCCATGCCCATCAACCGGTGGAAAAGCCATGAACATCGCCCTGCCATCCCTCGACGATACCGCCTCGACCGAGATCGAGGACGGCGGCGCGCATCCGCTGTTTGCCGATGCGCCGCGCTCGGTCTCCTTCAACAAGCTGCGCAAGCGGCTGCTCAGGCAGGTCCGGCAAGCGATTGAAGATTTTGGGATGCTGAACGGCCAGAAGCGTTGGCTGATCGGGCTGTCCGGCGGCAAGGACAGCTATGGTCTGCTGGCGCTTCTGCTCGATCTGAAATGGCGCGGGCTGCTGCCGGTAGAGCTCATCGCCTGCAATCTCGATCAGGGCCAGCCGAATTTTCCCAAGCATATCCTGCCGGACTATCTCGCCGGCATCGGCGTCGCCCACCGCATCGAGTATCGCGACACCTATTCCATCGTGAAGGAAAAGGTGCCGGAGGGCGCGACCTATTGCTCGCTCTGTTCGCGGCTTCGGCGCGGCAATCTCTATCGCATCGCCCGCGAAGAGGGCTGCGATGCGCTGGTGCTCGGCCATCACCGCGAGGATATCCTCGAAACCTTCTTCATGAATTTCTTCCATGGCGGCCGTCTGGCCGGCATGCCGGCCAAGCTTCTGAACGACGAGGGCGACCTGATGGTGCTGCGCCCGCTGGCCTATGCCGCTGAGGACGATCTGGCGAAGTTCGCCGCCGCCATGCAGTTCCCGATCATCCCCTGCGATCTCTGCGGCTCGCAGGACGGCCTGCAGCGCAACGCCATGAAGGCGATGCTGGCGGATATCGAAAAGCGCATGCCGGGCCGCAAGGACACCATGCTGCGGGCGCTCTCGCATGTGAACCCCTCGCACCTGCTCGATCCAAAACTCTTCGATTTTGCGGGCCTGACCGCCCAGGAAAGGATGACCGATGACCGTTGACGTTTCCGCCCTTGCCGACCTGCTGCGCGAGGCTGCCAAGGCCGAGATCCTGCCGCGCTTTCGCCGCCTCGGCACCGGCCAGATCCACACCAAGACGGATGCGACCGATCTCGTGACCGAAGCCGACGAGGCCGCCGAACGCTTCATCAAGGCGCGGCTGGCCGAGACCGCGCCTGGGGTCGTGTTCATCGGCGAGGAAAGCGTCGCCGCCGATCCGGCGCTGCTGCCGAAACTGGCCGAGGCGGAGACGGCCATCGTCGTCGATCCGATCGACGGCACCTTCAATTTCGCCGCCGGCGTGCCGGCCTTCGGGGTGATGGCCTCCGTCGTCCATCGCGGCGAGGCCGTCGCCGGCATCATCTACGATCCCATGGGGGACGACTGGGTGATGGCGGAAAAGGGTTCTGGCGCCTGGCTGAAGCGGCCGGATGGCGAGGCGGTGCGCCTCAAGGCGGCCCCGCCGGTGGCGCTCGGCGACATGGTCGGCATGGCCTCGACCAGCTTCATTCCAAAACCGATTCGCGCCGAGGTCATGGGCAATATGGCCAAGCTGCGCATCGTCGGCTGCTATCGCTGCGCTTGCCATGAATACCGCGCCTTCGCCGCCGGCTACCTGCATTACCTGATGTACAACAAGCTGATGCCCTGGGACCATCTGGCGGGCGCGCTGATCACACAAGAGACCGGTGCTTATGTCGCCCGTTTCGACGGGTCGCCCTATCGCCCGGAGCATCTCGACGGCGGCCTGCTGGTGGCCTCCGACCGCGATAGCTGGGAGACGCTGCGCCGCGAGGTCTTCGCCCTGCTCTAAGTGGAAAAGCCTTCGGAATCAAAACGGGCGCCTCATGGGCGCCCGTTTTGTTTTTGCCGCTTCCGCTCAAATCTTGGGATTGTGCGGATGGAAAAGCTGGCCCCGCTCGGCGATTAATACAAAAATGCAGCCGATGACCGAGACGGCGAAGAAGCCGGCCACCATCGGCGTTGCCGTACCGTCGAAGGCCTGGCCGATCAGCGCACCGATAATCGCGCCACCGACGGTGCTGAGGAAACCCAGCACCGAGGAAGCAGTGCCGGCGACATGGCCGAGCGGCTCCATCGCCAGCGAGTTGAAGTTGGCGCCGATCCAGCCGAACAGAAACATGGCGACGCCGAAAAAGCCGATGAACAGCATGAAGGGCATCGGGTGAGCCATGCTGATCTGCACGACCAGCCACATCAGCGTCACCGCCATGAAGCCGACCAGCGCCCCATGCGACAGGCGGCGCATGCCGACACGGCCAACGAGCTGCGCATTCAGGAACGAGGCCAACGACATGAACAGCGCCACGGCCGCAAACGCCACCGGGAACAGCGAGCCCAGCTCATAGATGCCGACATAAATCTGCTGCGCCGAATTGATGAAGCCGAACAGCGCCCCAAAGATAAAGGTGCTGGCAATGGTATAACAGAGGGCGATGCGGTTGGTGAGCACGATCTTGAAGCCGCCGAGGATCGAGGTGACGGTAAACGGCCTCACATCATCCGGATGCAGCGTTTCCGGAAGGCGCAGATAAGCCCAGGCGCCGACGACAGTGGCGATCACGGCGATGAACAGGAAGATCAGGTGCCAGTTACCGAACAGCATCACCGTCTGGCCGATGCCGGGCGCCACGACCGGCACCACCATGAACACCATCATGATCAGCGACATGACCTCCGCCATGCGCCGGCCGCCAAATGCATCACGCACGATGGAAACTGTAACGACCCGTGTCGCCGCCGAGCCGATACCCTGGATGAAACGCAGGACGAGCAGGGCGGTGAAACTCGGCACCAGCACGATGACGAGCGCGGAAATCACATAGATGACGATACCGACCAGCATCGGCACACGGCGGCCGAAACGGTCCGACAGCGGGCCGTAGAGCAGTTGCGCGATGCCAAGGCCGATCAGATAGGCGGAGACGACATATTGACGATGATTTTCGTTTTCTACGCCGAGACTGGCGCCGATCTCCTGCAGGCCCGGCAACATGATGTCGATGGCAAGGGCGTTGATCGCCATCAGAAAAGCCATCAGGACAATGAATTCGACTTTGCTCATGCCCTTCAACTGGGCAGGCATCGCTTCCGAAGCAGTTGTCACGGTGAATATCCTAAAAAATGATAAGGCGCTGTTATTACCAGCGCCTTGACGGATCGCAAATGAATTCCGATGACGTTGAGCGAACGCTCAGGCAGCGCCGCGAACGGTAACGCCCTGCTGCTGCAGATGCGATTGCAATTCGCCGGCCTGGAACATCTCGCGGATGATATCGCAACCGCCGACGAATTCGCCCTTCACGTAGAGCTGCGGAATGGTCGGCCAGTTGGAGTAATCCTTGATGCCCTGGCGGATTTCCTGGTCGGCCAGCACGTTGACGCCCTTGTAGTCGACGCCGAGATAATCGAGGATCTGCACGACCTGGCCGGAGAAACCACATTGCGGGAACTGCGGCGTCCCCTTCATGAAGAGCACGACATCGTTGCTCTTGACTTCGTTGTCGATGAATTCATGGATGCCGCTCATGGGCCTGTTCCTTTCACGCGCGGCTTCAAGGACCGCTGTTTGATGCATCGCTTTAAATAGCAATGACGGCAAGGGAATTCCAGCCGATTCGGCCGGATTTGTTGCCGCAGTCTGGAACAATTCCAGCCTGCGATATGGCGCTTGCTTATTGCGTCGCCTCGCAGCGCTGCTGCCCCTTGTCGGTCAGCTTGCCGCTGTGCAGGTCGAGCACCTTCAACTGCGTGATGGCGGAGCCGAGACCGTTTGCCTGATGTTCGGCGAATTCGGGGCAGGTGGCGGCGGTCGCCTCGCCGGTGCGCTGCCAGAAGGAGAGCTCGCCCTTCTTCACCTCGTAGCTGTCGGAAGGCACGTCGAGCACCGCCTTGCGGCTGGCAAGATCATAGACGACGAGATCGCCCTGCGGCCCGGTCGAGCGCGTCAGGATCAGCCATTTGCCGTCGAGCGCGCCGAACCACAGGGGATCGCCGGGGCGGCCAATGACGAAATCCTTCTTCGACGGAGTGAAGCGGCAATTCTTCGCCGTCTTCGGGTCGGTCAACGCGCGGACGGCGAACTGCGCGCCGGCGCCTTCGTCATATTCCTTCTCGGCAACAGCGAAATATCTGTTGGCGTGGCATTTGGCGCTGCTCGCCGCCACCGGCGCGGTGAGACTGGCCGCGGCCAGAAGAACGGCAAGACCGGAAACAAGCGGCAAGCGACGCATCGAAACTCCGTCGATAAAAAATGGGATTGAAATTCCGTCGGATACAGAAAAGCCCGGCGAACGGGCGCCGGGCCGGGATTTGGGGCGAAAAGCGCCGTCAGTCCGGCGCGCTGGTCTGCAGGGCGAGCGCATGCAGCACGCCGCCCATCTTTCCCTC
Source organism: Rhizobium sp. YJ-22 (assembly GCF_029601685.1). Lineage (NCBI taxonomy): Bacteria > Pseudomonadati > Pseudomonadota > Alphaproteobacteria > Hyphomicrobiales > Rhizobiaceae > Rhizobium > Rhizobium sp. YJ-22. The sequence goes on from NZ_JARRIR010000008.1 coordinate 208,938, forward strand.
CAAGGCATTGTAGACCATCTGGTGCTGCTGCACGCGCGACTTGCCGCGAAATGCCTCGGCCACGACTTCCGCGGCATAGTGGTCCCCGTCGCCGGCAAGATCCCTGATAACGACCTTCGCGCCGGGAATGCCGGCCTTGATGAGGTCTTCGATGTCTCCGGGTTTCATCGGCATGGGTCGTGCTCCTTCCACTTATTCGGCGGCGGCCCGAGAACCGTCGCCATCCATGAAGGCAGGGAACCATGATTCATGGGCGGAGCGCAATTGCTCAATTGAAACAGGACGGGCGCTGCCCAGCGTAACCCACGAGCCTCCGGTGCGGCCGATCCACGGGCAGAAGACATCCGCCGCCTCGGCACGTTCCTGCACCTTGGAGAGGTTGCTTTCCTTGACGGTGACGACATAGCGGCCCTGGTCCTCGCCGAAGAAGACCGGAATCGGATCCTGTTCGGCGATCTGGTTCAGATGTGCGCCGATACCGGATGCAATCGCCATTTCGGCGACGGCGAGCGCCAGGCCGCCGGTGGAGCAATCGTGAACGGCGGTCGCCAAACCATCCTGGATGAGGCCGCGCACGAAATCGCCGACCTTCTTTTCATGCGCAAGATCGACCGGCGGCGGTGGGCCGTCGGTGCGGCCATGGATGTCGCGCATGTAGACCGACTGCGCCAGATGCGTGCCCCAGCTTGCCGGCGCGCCGGCGAGCAGGATCGCCTGGCCCTGTTCGGCAAAGCGGATGCGCGCCATCTTGGCCCAATCCTTGATGAGGCCGACGCCGGCAATGGTCGGGGTCGGCAGGATCGCCTGGCCGTTGGTCTCGTTGTAGAGCGAGACGTTGCCCGAGACGATCGGGAAGTCCAGCGCCGTGCAGGCCTCGCCGATGCCCTTGATGGCATGGACGAACTGACTCATGGTTTCCGGGCGCTCGGGATTGCCGAAATTCAGATTGTCGGTCGCCGCCAAGGGCAGGGCGCCGGTCGCGGTGATGTTGCGCCAGCATTCGGCCACCGCCTGCTTGCCGCCTTCGAAGGCATCGGCCTCGACATAACGTGGCGTCACGTCGGAGGAGAAGGCCAGCGCCTTCTTGGCATGGCCTTCGACGCGGACGACACCGGCATCGCCGCCCGGCAATTGCAGCGAATTGCCCTGGATCAGCGTGTCATACTGCTCGTAGACCCAGCGGCGCGAGGAATTGTTGGCCGAGCCGATGAGGCTGAGCAGCGCATCGGCGACATCGCCTTGCGGGATATCGTTGCTTTCGAGCGGGGCCGGGGTCTTGGCCGGCGTCCACGGGCGGTCGTATTCCGGCGCCTCGTCGCCCAGCTCCTTGATCGGCAGGTTGGCGACTTCCTCGCCCTGGTGGATGACGCGGAAACGCAGGTCGTCCGTGGTCTTGCCGACAATGGCGAAATCGAGGCCCCATTTGACGAAGATCGCCTTGGCTTCCTCTTCCTGCTCGGGGCGAAGGACCATGAGCATGCGCTCCTGGCTTTCCGAGAGCATCATTTCGTAAGCCGTCATGTTCTCTTCACGCACCGGCACCTTGTCGAGCAGCAATTCGATGCCGAGATCGCCCTTTGCGCCCATTTCGACGGCGGAGCAGGTGAGGCCGGCCGCACCCATGTCCTGAATGGCGATGACCGCACCGGTCTTCATCAGTTCGAGGCAGGCTTCCAGCAGGCATTTCTCGGTGAAGGGATCGCCGACCTGCACGGTCGGGCGCTTCTCCTCGATCGACTCGTCGAATTCGGCCGACGCCATCGTCGCGCCGCCGACGCCGTCGCGGCCGGTCTTAGCGCCGAGATAGACGACGGGCAGGCCGACGCCCTCGGCCTTGGAATAGAAGATCGCATCCGACTTGGCGAGGCCGGCGGCAAACGCGTTGACGAGGATGTTGCCGTTGTAGCGGGCATCGAACTCGACTTCGCCGCCGACGGTCGGCACGCCGAAGGAGTTGCCATAACCGCCGACGCCGGCAACGACGCCGGAGACCAGATGACGGGTCTTGGGATGATCCGGCTCACCAAAGCGCAGCGCGTTCATGGCAGCGATCGGACGCGCTCCCATGGTGAAGACGTCGCGCAGGATGCCGCCGACGCCGGTTGCAGCACCCTGGTAGGGCTCGATATAGGAGGGGTGGTTGTGGCTCTCCATCTTGAAGACCACGCAATCGCCGTCATCGATATCGACGACGCCGGCATTTTCGCCCGGCCCCTGGATGACGCGCGGCCCCTTGGTTGGCAGGGTGCGCAGCCACTTCTTCGAGGACTTGTATGAGCAGTGCTCGTTCCACATCGCCGAGAAGATGCCGAGTTCGGTAAAGGTCGGCTCGCGACCGATCAACGACAGGATGCGTTCGTATTCGTCAGGCTTGAGGCCGTGGGCGGCGATCAGTTCCGGCGTAATCGGACGGGTGTTGGAAACGGTCATGGTGTCGGGCATCCATTCGCTAGAGCATGTTGCGCAAAAGTGTGCAGCGGTTTTGCGCGGATGACATGCGATAAAACAAATAGCCAAAGCGCAACAGGCTACGCTCCGGGAATTTGCGGTCTCTTTAGCGCAAGCTTGCCGGAGGCGCGACAGAAAAATCAAGCGGGGGAATGCATTGTTCGACGAATATTGTGTTCAGACTCAGAACTTGTAGCCGATCTGGATGCCGGCGCGGGTCAGGCCATTGTTGGGACGGCCGCATAGGTTTGCATGCGAGGAATGTTCGATCTGGGCGAGAACGCGCCAGTTCGCGGTCACATCGTAGCCGACGGCGGCATATTCGCGAAACAGCGCCCGGCAGCCCAGATAGGGTCCCGATTCCGCATAGTCCTCCAGATTGCCATTATGAATCATGCCGCCGAAGCCGGCTTCGACGAACAACTTTTCGGTGACCTTGGCATCCCAGGCAAAGCCGCCGAAGATCATGCTGGCGTCTTCGCTATGGCCGGCGACGGTGCCGCCGAGGAAGACGCGCGGCCGCAACAGCTTTTCCTTCCAGCCATGGGCAAGTTCGCTTTCGAAGGGATCGAAGAACATCGTCACCTGGTAATAGCTGCCATCCTCCTTGTCGGAGGCTGACACCTGAGCTCCGAAGCGCAATTCGTCGAAGAAGGGTTCATCCGCCGCTGCCGTTGCGATCGAGGTCGTCAGGCCGGCTGCCACCGATGCGATGGCCAGCGCGGCGCGCAGGCTGTTGTTGCGAATTGCCATTCTGCCCATCCCCTCGAATCACGCATTCGCAGTTGCGAAGTGTCAAAAAGATAACAGTATGGTTAACAAAGGGTAAAGTTGCGCTCCGGCAACAGTCACGCATAACTGTCGTAGCCGGCGCCACCGTTCTCCAGCACGCGCCGAAGGATCTGGAAACCGCGCTCTGCCTCGGATGCCTCCTGGGTCGAAAAACCGATGCGGACGCGATGATAGGCCCGGTCCGAACGGCCTGCTTTGAACTCGTCCTCATCGTCGATCAGCACACCCTCGCGGAAGGCGGCGTTCTTGAAGATGCCGGACAGCCAGGGATCGGGCAGCTTCAACCAGAAGAAGGGCACGCCAGGACGAGAGGCCAGCTCGTATCCCTCGAAGACGCGCCGGACCATCGCCTCGCGGCGGCTGATCTCGGCAATCGCCTGGCGGCGGATATCGTCGGCTTCGCCGGTCATTGCCAGCCGGGCGCAGAGTTCGCCGAGCATGAACGGCATGCCGCCGGTAACCATCTTGTGGGCATTGCTGACGCGCTGGCTGAAATGCGCCGGGCAACTGACCCAGCCGCCGCGAATGCCGGCCGCCACGGATTTCGAAAAGCCGCCGACGACGAAGGTGCGCTCCGGCGCGAATTCGGCCAGCAGCGGCGTTTCGTCGTCGGTCATCGCGCCATAGAGATCGTCCTCGATGAGCGTCACATTATATTTGCGCGCCACCTCGGCAACCGCCTTGCGCCGCTCGTAGGACAGCGACACGACGGAAGGATTGTGCGCGGTCGGCATCAGGAAGGCGAGCTTGGGGTGCTGCTGCGCGCAGAGCCGCTCGAAATCCTCGGGGATGAGGCCCTCGGCATCGGCCTCGGTGAGGATCGTGCGGCGGCCGATCAGGCTGGCGCTGCGGCTGATGCGCGAATAGGTCAGGTGCTCGAAAACGATCTTGTCGCCCGGCGCGGTGATCGCCGCAATGACCGCCATGATCGCGGCATGGGCGCCGAGCGCCGGCACGATGGATTCGGGCGAGGGGCGCCAGTTACCGCGCGCCAGCCAGCGGGCGCCCGCCTCGAACCAGTGCGGTGGGAAAATGCGGGTATAGCTGGTCATGTCGAGCGGATGCTCGTGCATGATCGCCGACATCGTGTCGGAAATCGCCTCGGCCTGGCCGACATCGGGCGCCGCCGTGGTGTCGAAACGCAGGATGCCGGGCTCGGCATCCGGCAGTTTCGAGCGCGACCAGGAGGTGCGGATCGGATCGGCGGGCATCGCCGAATTCGCCTGCGACGGCGGCAGCACATAGGTGCCGCGCCCGACCTCGCCGCTGACCAGCCCGCGCTCATGCACCAGCGAATAGGCGCGGCCGACCGTGCCGATGGTCACGCCGATATCATAGGCGAGATTGCGCTGCGGCGGCAGCTTCGCGCCGGCAACGAGAGTGCCGTCGGAGATCGCCGACTCGATCTGGTCCGCAAGCCGCACATAGATCGGGCCGGTGCCCGTCGAAACATCGGGAAGCCAATTTGTCATGGTGTCAATTTCTACATTGTAGGCGCATCCGTGTCAATTGTATTGGATAGTTGCTGCCATTGATTGGGCGGCGCTTCCAAAGAGCAGGTGAAAAATGGCCAATATCGATCGATACATTGAGACAATCGATACAATCTATCCGGATGGCTACGCCCGCGAGTCCCTGTTTCGTAGCGCCGGCGAGATGCTGAGCCCCGGCCCGGCTGCGTCCGCGCGAACATGGTTCGGACGCCTCATCGTGACGATGCAGACCTGGCATTCCAAACGCAACACGCGCGCCGCGCTGCGTGAGCTGACCGACGACGAGTTGCGCGACATCGGCGTCACACCGGCCGAAGCGCGGCGCGAAGTCGCCAAATCCTGGTTCTGGGATTGAGTGGAACGGTTCCCCGCCTGTAGCGCATCGTGCCGCCGATGCGGCGTCCGCCGCCGCGTCAGGACGCGGCGCGATGCGCTACTCTTTTCCGGTTTGGGGAAGGCGGGTCAGCAACCCTTGCCGCCGGCGGCCCAGCGGTTGACGTCTTTGGCGATGCGAGACGACAGGCTTTCGTTCATCAGCGGCCCGAAGGCATCGAGCTTCGCCGGATTGCCTTCCGCCTGCACGACGAGAAGCGGACGCGATTCCGGGCTGTGGCTATGCACGAGAAGGATGCGCGGCCGGCCGGAGAAGGAATTCAGCTCCGGCGCCAGCCGATAGGGCTTGAAAGCAGCATCGCCCGATTTGAACCAGCAGGCATTGGCGCCGAGCGCCACGCGCTCCATCATCGGCAGCGCCGCGCGGCTGGCGCTGACCGGCGGCGGGGCCGGGCGCGACTGGCAGGCCGCAAGCGCAAGAGCCGCAACCGCAAGGCCGGCGGTATTCAGGGCGGAAAGGCGATGATTTTTGGCGCGCATGACGGTTCTCGCTGGCGAATTCTGGGGCGCGAAGGTCACGCGGCGATGACGTCGAGCGCCGAAGCGAAGATGCCGCGCCCGTCCGAACCACCATGGGCGGCTTCGATCAGATTTTCCGGATGCGGCATCATGCCGAGCACGTTACCGGCCTTGTTCATGACGCCGGCAATGTCGTCGATGGAGCCGTTGGGGTTGGTGCCCTCGGCATATTTGAAGACGATCTGGCCGTTGCCCTGAAGGGCGGCCAACGCCTCGGCATCGGCGAAATAATTGCCGTCGTGATGGGCGACGGGGCTGCGGATCACCTGCCCTTGCGCATAGGCGCGGGTGAAATCGGTATCGGCATTGACCACCTGCAGCTTGATTTCCTTGCAGACGAACTTCAGCGAGGCATTGCGCATCAGCGCGCCCGGCAGCAGGCCGGCCTCGAGCAGGATCTGGAAGCCGTTGCAGACGCCGAGAACCTTGACGCCCTTTTCCGCCTTCTCACGGATCGCCTGCATCACCGGCATCCGCGCCGCAATCGCCCCGCAGCGCAGATAATCGCCATAGGAGAAGCCACCGGGAATGACGATCAGGTCGACATCGGGGATATCCGTCTCCGTCTGCCAGACGGTGACCGGCGCCTTGCCGGAGATCTTCGTGAGCGCGGCGATCATGTCGCGATCGCGGTTGAGACCGGGGAGTTGTACGACGGCGGACTTCATGGGTGCGGTTCAAACCTTGCTTGTGCTTCTGCCAATTCGCGGAGTTCAAGGCGGCTTTCGATGCGGTCCAGCCGCTGCGCATGCCGGGCAAGAACGCCGTAGGTGTTGTGGATGTCCTGATGATCGAGATCATGGTCCCGCGTATGCTCTGGAGTTCGCTCTTGATTTCTCCAAGCGAGGTATCCACGCGGTCGATACGCTGATGCGTCCTCTTGAGGAGTTCATACATCAATTCGTTCGTGATCTCGGCCATCGCCCACTCCGCAACGCTCAGTCGAGGGCGATAGTATAGTTCTCGATGACGGTATTGGCGAGCAGCTTTTCGCACATGGCCTTCAGGTCGGCCTCGGCCTTGGCGCGATCCTGACCTTCGAGGGCGAGATCGAAGACCTTGCCCTGGCGCACCGCGCCGACGCCGGAAAAACCAAGCGCGCCAAGCGCGCCTTCGATAGCCTTGCCCTGCGGATCGAGAACGCCGTTCTTCAACGTGACTGTCACGCGTGCCTTGATCACAACTCTACCCCTTGAGATTACTTGACCAGAACCGGACCGGTGCCGCGCACCGGCTCGTTTTCGTTGATGATGCCGAGACGGCGCGCCACTTCCTGATAGGCTTCGAGCAGGCCGCCCAGATCCTGGCGGAAGCGATCCTTGTCCAGCTTCTGGCGGGTTTCGATATCCCAGAGGCGGCAGCTATCCGGCGAAATCTCGTCGGCGAGGATGATGCGCATCATGTCGCCTTCGAACAGGCGGCCGCATTCGATCTTGAAATCGATGAGCTGGATGCCGACGCCGAGGAACAGGCCGGTGAGGAAGTCGTTGACGCGGATGGCGAGCGCCATGATGTCGTCGAGTTCGGCCGGATTGGCCCAGCCGAAGGCGGTGATGTGCTCTTCCGATACCATCGGGTCGTCGAGCGCATCCGACTTGTAGTAGAATTCGATGATCGAGCGCGGCAGCACGATGCCTTCCTCGATGCCAAGGCGGGTTGCGAGAGAACCGGCGGCGACGTTGCGCACCACGATCTCCAGCGGGATCATCTCCACTTCCTTGATCAACTGCTCGCGCATGTTCAGCCTGCGCAGGAAATGCGTCGGGATGCCGATCTTGTTCAGATGGGTGAAGAGATATTCGGAAATGCGGTTGTTGAGCACGCCCTTGCCATCGATGACATCGTGCTTCTTCTTGTTGAAGGCTGTCGCATCGTCCTTGAAGAATTGGATCAACGTGCCCGGCTCCGGTCCTTCGTAGAGGATCTTGGCCTTGCCTTCGTAAACGCGACGGCGACGGTTCATGGTGTTTTCTCTGTTGTTGGCGCTCTTGGGAAAGCGCGTGGTACGTTCTTATTGCGGTCCCATAAAGGAAAAGCGCGCAATTCACAATGCCGGGCGGGCAGGCTTGTTCTGCAAAACCTGGGCCAGCCCCGGCCGGACACGGGAATCGCGCCGGCCACATCTGCATTCTTCTTCGCGATTTTTACCTGTCAAAGACTCTTCCTGTGCAAAACGCCGATTCCGTGACGGGCCGTCGCCCTGACTTGACCCAGATTATACCGTAAAGCCTGTGCGACGCTGGGCAAGGCCGGCTGCTTTCGCCCAAACTTCGGATTGCACTTTCGGCAGCGATTTGAATAATGGGATGAAACGCCCATCATGGGACACGGGAGAACCAAGGCATGACCAGCATGAACGATCGCGAAAAGGCTTTTGAAAACAAGTTTGCTCTCGATCAGGAGATGAAATTCAAGGCGGAAGCCCGCCGCAACAAGCTGCTGGGCCTGTGGGCTGCCGAGTTGCTCGGGCGCACGGATGCAGACGCGTATGCCCGTGACGTCGTTGCCGCCGATTTCATGGAGGCCGGCGACGAGGATGTGTTCCGCAAGATTCGCTCCGATCTCGACGAGGCCGGCATCGCCCTCAGCGATATCGATATCCGCTCGAAGATGGCCGAGCTGTTGGCGGTCGCCATCGACCAGATCCAGAAAGGCTGACGCGTTTCAAGCGCAAACGTGGATGCAGTCGTCAGGCGCGCGGCGGGCTACGTTGCGCGCCTGACGCGATTCTGCAGGTCCTTGACGGCATTGGTGCCGGCCCGCCAGCTTTCGGCGCGCAGAAACCCTTCGATTTCGGCAAACGGCATGGGCCGGGCTAGGCCGTAACCTTGCAGGATATCGCAACCTGTCTCGCGTAATACGCGGATATGGTCTGTCGTTTCCACACCCTCGGCCGCGACCTGGATGTTGAGCGCGCGCCCCATCTCGACGATCGCGCCGACCAGCTTGCGCTGTTCGGCGGAACGATGCACGGAATTGATGATCTGCCGGTCGATCTTCAGCGTGTTGGGACTGATGCGCATCAGGCTGACGATCGAGGCATGGCCGGTGCCGAAATCGTCGATCTCGATGCCGATGCCGAGCTTCCGCAGCCGCTCCAGGTTGGAGATGACGCCTGAATCGCAATTGTCGAGGAAGATCGTTTCCAGAAGCTCGAAGGACACGGTTCCCGGCCGGATTTTCAAGCGCTTCAGCTTGGTCATCAGGGCGGGGTCGTTCAGGCGCCGTGTGGAGACGTTGACCGAGACCTTCGGCACCAAAAGCCCACGGCTTTCCCAGATTTGCAGAGCCTTCAGCGCCTTTTCCAGCACCATGGCGTCGATGGTCGAGACCACGTCGAGATCGTCCGCAATGGCGAGGAAGTTATCCGGCGTAAGAATGCCGCGCTCGGGATGGCGCCAACGCACCAGAGTCTCCACACCGGCGACGTCGAGCGTACGGGCGTTGAACTGGAGCTGGTAATAGGGAACGAACTGATCCTGCTCCAGCGCCTGCAGGATCTCGTCGGCGATCTGCTTGTGGCGGATGATCTGGTTCTGTGTGTCCTGCGAGAAGAATTCATGGCGGTTGCGTCCGCGATTCTTGGCGCGGTAGAGAGCGATATCGGCGTTCAGCAGCACCTGCTTGGCATCGGCGTCGGCGCCGCCGCCCACGGCGATGCCGATGCTGGCGCCAAAACGAATCATATGCCCCTCGAAAGCGACCGGTTTGCACAATTCCCGGATGATCCGGTCGGCAAACAGCGCCAGCTTGCGCTGGGAACCGTCGCCGCGGGTCAGCACGACGAATTCATCGCCGCCGATGCGGGCGACGAAATCCTCCTCGCGGATGTTTGCCCGCAACACGGCCGCGGCATGCTGCAGCATCATGTCGCCTGCCAGATGCCCCAGCGTGTCATTGATCTGCTTGAAGCGGTCGAGATCGATGTGCAGCACGGCGATGCTGGCGCCGGTCACATGGCATTCGGCCGCGCGCATTTCCAGCATTTCGTCCATGTAACGCCGGTTCGGCAGGCCGGTGAGATAGTCGTGCAGCGCATTGTGCTCGATGCGGGCGCGGGTGACCTCAAGCTCGCGGTACCGCGTTTCGGCCAGGGTCTTGGCGTTGAGCAACTCATGGCGCAGGTTGACGTCGGCGGTCACGTCCCAATTGGCGCCGAGCATATACCGCCGGCCGGCATTGTCGGTGAAGACGACGTTGCGCGAGCGAATATGGCGCACGCAGCCCTCGCCAAGCAACACGCGGTAATCGTTCTCGAATTCGCCATCATGCTCAATATGCATGGAGACGCGGCGCAGCGTCGCTGCACGGTCGTCGGGATGGATGAGCGATTCCCAAAGCGATTCCGGCTTGGTGTTGGATGTGCCCTCCATGCCGAACATTTTCAGAAGGCCGTCGTCCCAATGAACAGTCTGGCTCTGCAGGTCGACTTCGAAGACACCGATCTTGGAGATCGACAAAGCCAGCTTCAGCCGGCGCGACATGCCAGCCAGCAATTCCTCGGCAAGCTTGCGGGCCGTGATGTCGGTATCGGTGCCGACGACACGCAGCGGATTACCGTCATCATCCCACTCGACGGCCGCACCGCGGCATTCGATCCAGACCCAGCCGCCCACGCGGTTGCGCTCGCGATATTGGAAGACGGCGAAATCCGGATCGCCGCGGTTCTGGCGGTGGATAGCGTCAATGACGAATGCGCGGTCGTCGGGATGGACCAGCAGGATCCAGTCGTCCATGCCTTCGTTCAGGGTCTCGTCCGGGCCGATGCCGCGGATGGCGCGCCAGGTATCGGAATAATACATGACGCCGGCGCCATAATTCTGGTCCCAGACGCCGAGTCCGGAATTAGTCAACGCATCATGCCAGCGCCGCTCACGCATGGCGAGGTCTTGGACCTCACGCTTGAGCTGGGTAATATCCGTGAGAGCGAGGAGACGGGCAGTCTCGTCATCGGCCGGGGACACCGAGGCCGAAACCCAGAATGAGCCCCCCGCAAGTCGAAATTCCGCCGTTTCACCCGAAATTCCGTCTTTGAGCCAGGCAAACAGTCGATCGCGATCTTCTGGAAAAACCAGTTCGGCCAGACCGGAAGCATTCGCCGCGCGACCATCGGCAAGCCTGAAAAATCCGGTATTGGCCCGCAGGATGTCACCTTCCAGGGTGACGAGCGCCAGTGGAACGGGCGCAGAGTCCAGCAGATCGAATCCGTCTTCCGTAGAGCCGGAACCGTTTTTCCCTGCTGCGCCGATGTCAGATCGGGATGGTTGCACGTCCATTCTCGCCTCGCTTGCATACAAGTCTGAGGCGATCGCCTTAAATTTTGATGAATCCCAAACTGATTCCGGTCCGCATTTGCGAAACGGTAAACGGTCAGGTTTCCAGTCGGGCGAGGAAACGGGCGAACACCATCGAACCCTCGGGCCACGGGCCGTGACCGGAGGCCGCGTCAATGGCGCCGGATTCTCCGGCATCGACGGTCAGCGAGCCCCAGGCGCTGGCGACGTCTTCGGCATGTTCATAGGAACCGAAGGGATCGTTGCGACTGGCGACCGTGATCGATGGGAAAATCAGCGGCGCACGCGGGTAGGGACCAAAGGCGGCGATTTCCGGCGCCAGCGTCATGTCGCCGGAGAGATCCGGGGGCGTGACGAAAAAGCCGCCGGCGACGCCTTCGGTCATTTCCTGCGCCGCATGAACGGCGGCGGCGACGCCCAGCCCATGGGCGACGAGAACGACCGGCCGGCTCGCCAACCGCGTTTCGGCGACGATACGCTCGACCCAGGCGTGACGATCCGGGTTCATCCAGTCGAGCCCGTCGATCAGGCGGGCGGTGCTGAGCTTTTCGGCCCAGCGGCTGTACCAGTCGCCCGGTGCCGCGCCGCCGCGCCCGGGAACGATCAGGATATCGGCTTCAGACGCTTTCATGATGGCTCCCTTCTGCTGCGATGCGGGCCGGCTGACGGCGATTATTCACCGAACACGCGCTTGAAGATCGTATCGACATGCTTGGTGTGGTAGCCGAGATCGAATTTCTCGCGGATGTCGGCTTCGGAAAGGGCGGCGCGCACTTCGCTGTCGGCCAGCAGTTCCTCCAGGAAATCCTTGCCCTGTTCCCAGACCTTCATGGCGTTGCGCTGCACGAGGCGATAGGCATCCTCGCGCGACACACCGGCCTGGGTCAGCGCCAAGAGCACGCGCTGCGAATGCACGAGGCCGCGGAACTTGTCGAGGTTGCGCATCATGTTATCGGGATAGACGACCAGCTTTTCGATGACGCCGGCCAGACGGTTCAGCGCGAAATCGAGAGTGATCGTCGTATCGGGGCCAATGCCGCGCTCGACGCTCGAATGGCTGATATCGCGCTCATGCCAAAGGGCGACGTTTTCCATGGCAGGCGTCACTGCCATGCGCACGAGGCGAGCAAGACCGGTCAGGTTTTCGGTCAGCACCGGGTTGCGCTTGTGCGGCATGGCCGATGAGCCTTTCTGGCCGGGCGAGAAGAATTCCTCCGCCTCCAGGACTTCCGTGCGCTGCATGTGACGGATTTCAATCGCCACGTTTTCGATCGAGGAAGCGATGACGCCGAGGGTCGCGAAGAACATCGCATGGCGGTCGCGCGGAATGACCTGCGTCGAGATTGGTTCAGCCACGAGGCCGAGCTTGGCGCAGACATGCTCCTCGACGCGCGGATCGATATTGGCGAAGGTGCCGACGGCGCCGGAGATCGCGCCGGTGGCGATTTCGGCGCGCGCCGCAACGAGGCGGGCGCGGTTGCGATCCATCTCGGCATAGAAACGGGCGAGCGTCAGGCCCATCGTCGTCGGCTCGGCGTGGATGCCGTGGCTGCGGCCGATGCGGATAGTGTTCTTGTGCTCGTAGGCGCGCGTCTTGAGCGCCGCCAGCACGCGGTCCATGTCGGAAAGCAGGATATCGGCGGCGCGCACGAGCTGGATGTTGAAGGTGGTGTCGAGCACATCCGACGAGGTCATGCCCTGATGCACGAAGCGGCTGTCCGGGCCGACGAATTCGGCAAGATGCGTCAGGAAGGCGATGACGTCATGCTTGGTGACGGCCTCGATCTCGTCGATGCGGGCGACGTCGAAAGTGGCCGCGCCGCCCTTTTCCCAGATGGTTTCCGCCGCCGACTTCGGAATGACGCCGATCTCGGCGAGCGCGTCGCAGGCATGGGCCTCGATCTCGAACCAGATGCGGAACTTGGTCTCGGGAGACCAGATGGCGACCATTTCCGGGCGGGAATAACGCGGGATCATCTCTTCATCGCTTTCATGTTTCGGCAGTTTGCGCCCGCTTTATCAAACCGGGCCGCCAATCTCAATGCATGAGGGTTCAATGCATCCGCTTCGCCAGGTAAAAGCTGGCGCAGACAAGAAGTATAAACCCGAACGGCAGATAAAGCCGCAGTCCCAGCACCAGAAACTGATAGGCAGCCGAGACGCTGGTGAACACGAACTGGAAAGCCCAGATGCGCGTCCCGAAAGGCGCATGCCATTGCGCGTAGAAGCTGCGATAATCCAGCGCGAAAAACCCGGCGGTGACGAGGACGGTCGCTACCGTCAGCGCCAGGAACATCGCCGCGAAACGGCGCTCGATCAGCCTGTGCCCCATGAACGGCCGGGCAAGCGGCAGGGCGACAATCCACGCGACGAGCCCGCCGGAGAAATAGAGGAAAAGCAGTTCAGAAAGATTCGAGGTTTCCAGCCGGAAGCGCAGGAAAAGCCCCGCCCAGGCCGAAAATGCCATGGCCGTGCCCCAGACGAGGGCGCCGACCATCCAAAGTCGCGTGGGAAAAGCGGGGCGTGTCGGAAGCGCGCAGAGCGGCTGTGGCTTCACCCGCGCCCTTCCTCGGCCTTGCGGCGCAGGCCGTCGATGGTCTTGCGGTAATCCTCGACGCCATCGCCCTTGAATACGGCGGAACCGGCGACGAAGACATTGGCCCCGGCGCGCCTCGCATCGGCGATCGTATCGACGGTGATGCCGCCATCGACCTGTAATTCGATCGGCCGGTCGCCGATCATCGCCTTGGCGGCGCGGATCTTGTCATACATGGCCGGAATGAATTTCTGGCCGCCAAAGCCCGGATTGACGCTCATGATCAGGATGAGGTCGACATCGTCGAGCACGTTTTCGATGACCGAAAGCGGCGTCGCCGGATTGAGCGTCACACCGACGCGCTTGCCGAGCGCACGGACGGTCTGCAGCGAGCGATGCAGATGGACGCCGGCCTCGGCATGGACCGTGATGCTGTCGCAGCCGGCCTTGGCAAAGGCCTCCAGATAGGGATCGGCCGGCGCGATCATCAGGTGGCAATCGAACATACGGTCGGAATAGGAGCGCAGCGCCTTGATGACGTCGGGGCCGAAGGAAATATTGGGCACGAAGTGGCCGTCCATCACATCGAGATGGATCCAGTCGGCGCCGGCCGCCGTCACATCGGCGACTTCCTGCCCCAGTCTGGCGAAATCGGCGGCGAGGATGGAAGGGGCGATGCGGATCGGCAGGGTCATGATGGTCTTTCCGGAAAGGCAGGGAAATGGAAGGATCGGCCGGGACCTGGCCCGGTCAATCGGTTTTCGGCGCCGGCGTGACGAAGCGGTCGCCGCGCCATTCCAGCACCTTGTAGGGATTTTCGGTCAGTTCGTGCCGGTCGGTGAACCGCACCGGCCCGACCGTGGTGTCGAATGCCTTCATGGTCAGCGCCTCGATCAACGGCCTGTTTTCGCCGGCGGCAAGGCCGAGCGCGGCATTTGCGATGGTCGCGGCGGCATAGCCGGGCATGACATAGCCTTCCGGCTCGACATTGGCGTTGCGGAATGCCTTGACCAGCTCGGTATTGCGCGGATCGGCCGACCAGTCGGGCAGGGTGACGGCGCGCACGCCATCCGCCAGTGGCAACGGCTGGTTGGCGGCATTCATGGCATCGCCGCCGAGCAGGTCGAGGTCGATGCCTTCCGCCCTGGCATCGCGTGCGATGATCGCCACGTCCGAACGGTCGCCGCCGACGAAGACGCGGGTCACGCCGGCCTTGGACAAGCGCCGCACCAGCCCGATCTGCTGTTCCTGTCCCGGCCGGTAGGTATCGATGAAGGCCGGCTTCAGTCCTTTATCCTCCAGCGCGTTGCGGATCGCCTCCGTCAATTCGCGCCCATGGATGGTGCCGTCTTCGATCAGGCCGAGCGGCTGCCCGGACCATTCGCTGAGGATGAAATCGATGATGCGCGCCGCTTCCGCATTGTCCGACGGCGCCAGCCGAAACAGCGGCCAGCCGTTCTTCAGGGCATCCTCCATCAGGATGGTGGCGCGCACGGACACGGTGATCGCCGGCACGCCGGCTTCCTTCAAGGCAGGAAGCGTCGCCTCCAGCGTCTCGCTGCACAGGAAACCGATGGCGACAGCGGCCTTTGCCTGAGCAATCTGGGCCTGCACTGCGGCATTGTCGCCTTCGGCAGAGCAGGGCTCGTTGACGATGATAGGCGTGTTGCCATCGGCATTGATCTTCGCCACCGCCCCCTCGCGGATCTGCTGGCCGAGCGCGGCGAACGGCCCGTCCGTCGGCGCGACCACGGCAATCGGCACGCCGGCCGCATCGGCTGCGGCGACACAGGTCAGGGCAAAGGCAAGGGTCAGCGGCAAGCGCAGCGTCGCAGACATGACGTTCCAGCAAGGCTCCGGCAATTGATCTCGTCCCGTCCCTTATTGTCCGCAAGCGCCTTCCCGTCAAAGGAAAACCGGGCCGGGCGACGGTGAAACTTCGCCTTGCCCTCGAAAAACAGATGCAACGAATCCATATTTTGGGCAGAACACGGCTTACGTGCCCTCATGGGCCAAGGAGACGAAACGTTTTGGATCATCTCATGTCAAAGATGGCGGTCGTGGAGCCGGTGGTTTATCGTGAAGCCATGAGCCGTTATGCCGGCCACGTCCAGATCGTCACCACGGCGCTGGACGGTGTACGCCGGGGCGTGACGATCACCGCCGCCTGCTCGGTCTCCGACAATCCGGCCATGGTGCTCGTCTGCCTCAACAACGGCAATCCCAACAATCGCATCTTCTTCGAAGCCGGCCGTTTCGCGCTGAATACGCTGGCGCATGACCAGATGGCGCTGGCGGACGCCTTCTCCGGCCGTCTGGCGTTGGAGAGCGAGGCCCGCTTTGCGCTTGGCCAATGGCTGGAACTGGCCACCGGCGCGCCGGTGCTCGAAAACGCGCTCGCCGCCTTCGATTGCCGCACTGTCGATGTGAAGGTGACGCAGACGCATACCGTGCTGTTCGGGGCCGTCGAGGCCATCCATTTCGGCGACAGACGGGAATCGCTCATCTATCTGGACCGCGCCTATCACGCGTTATAAGCTCTCCTTCCTGTTGGAGGAGCCATGTCCGATCATCCTATGCCGGCCTCTATCGACGAGACGATCACGCTGCTCGGCGATCACGATTACATCGCCGGCCGCGCGCTGGCGACGGTGCTGTTCCTGGCGCTGAAGATGAAGCGGCCGCTGTTCCTCGAAGGCGAGGCCGGCGTCGGCAAGACAGAGATTGCCAAGGTTCTGTCGAAGGCGCTCGCCCGCCCGCTCATCCGCCTGCAATGCTACGAAGGGCTGGACGTCGCCTCCGCCGTCTACGAATGGAACTATCCGGCTCAGATGCTGGAGATCCGCCTTTCCGAAGCCGCCGGCACCACCGACCGCACCCGCATCGAATCCGACATTTTTTCGCAACGCTACCTCATCCGCCGTCCCGTGCTGCAAGCCATGGCGCAGGAGGGAGCGCGCGCGCCCGTCTTCCTCATCGACGAGTTGGACCGCACGGACGAGGCTTTCGAAGCCTTCCTGCTCGAAGTGCTCTCCGATTTTCAGGTGACGATCCCCGAACTCGGGACAATCCGCGCCAGCGAGCCGCCGATCGTCATCATCACCACCAATCGTACCCGCGAAATCCATGACGCGCTGAAGCGCCGCTGCCTCTATCACTGGCTCGATTATCCCGACGCCGCGCAGGAGCTGTCGATCATCCGCCGCAAGGTGCCGGGCTGCAACGAAGACCTGTCGCGGCAGATCGTCGCCTACGTCCAGAAGCTGCGCACCCTCGACCTGTTCAAGAACCCCGGCGTTGCCGAGACCATCGACTGGGCGACGGCGCTGACCGAACTCGACCGTCTGGCCCTCGACCCGGAAACCATCTCCGATACGCTCGGCGCCCTGCTCAAATATCAGGACGACATCGCCCGCATCCAGGGTGGCGAGGGCGCCAAGGCTTTGGCCGAGGTGAAGGCTGAGCTGCTTGTCGCGGGATGAGCCGGCCATGAGCGTCGAGGTATCGAGCGATGGCATGATCCTGCCGGCCTTGCCGCCAGGCGACGGGCGGCTGGCCGACAACATCGCCTTTTTCGGCCGCGCCTTGCGCAAGGCCGGGCTGAAGATCGGGCCAGGGGCGATTGCCGATGCGGTCCTCGCCGTCGACGCCATCGGCATCGGCTCGCGCGAAGAGTTTCGCGCAGCACTTGCCGCCGTTTTCGTCAAGCGGCAGGAGGATCTGGCGGTGTTCGACGAGGCTTTCCGCCTGTTCTGGCGCTCACGCAATCTGGTCGAGAAGATGATCGCGATGATGTCGCCGGTGGTGCGCGATACCAGCGAGCGCGAGCGTGTCAAACCCGGTTCCGCCCGCGTCTCCGACGCCCTGTTCGCCGAGCGCGAAAAACAGGCGCCGGTGCGCGAGGAGCCGGATATCGAGGTCGATGCCCGCTTCACTGCCTCGCAGCGGGAGATCTTTCGCCGCATGGATTTCGCCCAGATGTCCGCCGCCGAGATCGCCGCAGCCAAGCTGGAACTGTCGCGGCTGACGCTACCCTTCGACGAGGTGGCAACCCGGCGTTTCGAGCGCTCCGCCCGCCACCGCCAGTTCGATCCGCGTGCGACGATGCGGGCCAGCCTGCGCTCCGGCGGCGGGCTGGTGCTGCCGCGTTATCGACAGCCGAAGTTTATCCATCCGCCGCTGGTGATTCTGGCCGATATCTCCGGCTCGATGAGCCAGTACACCCGTATCTTCCTGCATTTCATGCATGTGCTGACTGAAAAGCGCCGGCGGGTGCATACCTTCCTGTTCGGCACGCAGCTCACCAACGTCACCCGCCAGCTTCGCCACAAGGATCCCGACGAGGCGTTCGAGGATTGTGCGCGAAAAGTGCGCGACTGGTCCGGCGGCACGCGCATCGGCGAGACGCTGCACGAGTTCAACCGCTTGTGGTCGCGCCGGGTGCTTGGGCAGGGCGCGGTGGTGCTGCTGATCACCGACGGGTTGGAGCGGGACGGCACCGAACAGCTCGAAACCGAGATGGACCGGCTGCACCGCTCCTGCCGGCGGCTGATCTGGCTCAATCCGCTGCTGCGCTTCGATGGCTTCGAGGCGCGGGCGCGCGGCGTGCGTGCGATGCTGCCCCATGTGGACGAATTCCGTTCGGTGCACAATCTTATATCGCTCAGCGATCTCGCCCAGGCGCTGAGTGGCACGCGCAGTCGGGATGCCGATCCGCGCCGCTTTCTCGAACGATGAAGGGGATGAGCATGGACGAACTGGCCAGAACCGACCCGTTGACAGTCGCCGAACGCTGGAAAGGCGAGGGCCGGCCGGTGGCCATCGCCACCGTCATCGAAACATGGGGTTCGGCCCCGCGCCCGGTCGGTAGCCATCTGGTGGTCGATGCGGAGGGCAATTTTCATGGCTCCGTCTCAGGCGGCTGCGTCGAGGGCGCCGTCATCACCGAAGCGCTCGATATCATCGGTAGCGGCAGCCCGCGCATCCTCGAATTCGGCGTCGCCGACGAGACCGCCTGGCGCGTCGGCCTGTCCTGCGGCGGTCGCATCCGCGTGTTTGTCGAAAGGCTGGATTGATGCGCCTCGACCATCTGAAAATCCTCAACGCCGCCCGCGCCGAGCGCCGCGCCATCGCCCTCGTCTCCGATCTGGCGGATGGAACCGACCGACTGTTTACCGAGCGTGATGCGGTGGAAGGCGCGCTGGGCGATGCCATGCGCGCCGCCTTCCTCTCCGGCAAATCCGCCGCCGTGGACGCCGATGGCCGCAGTCTCTTCATCAACGTCCATGTGCCGCCGCCGCGCATCGTGGTGATCGGCGCGGTGCATATCAGCCAATCGCTGGCGGTGATGGCCAAGCTCGCCGGCTTCGATCTCACGATCATCGATCCCCGCACCGCTTTTGCCACGCCGGAACGTTTTGCCGATGTCAACCTGATCGCCGAATGGCCCACGGATGCGCTGAAGGACTGTCCGCTCGACGCCTTCACAGCGCTGGTCGCCGTCACCCATGATCCGAAGATCGACGACATGCCGCTTTCCGAAGCCCTGAAAACAGGCTGTTTCTACGTCGGAGCGCTCGGCAACCGGAAAACCCATGCCAAACGGCTGGAACGCCTTGGCGCCGAAGGGTTTTCGCAAGGTCAACTCGCCCGCATCTCTGCCCCCATCGGCCTCGATATCGGCGCGGCGACGCCGGCGGAAATCGCCGTCGCCATCCTCGCCGAAATCATCCAGTCCCTGCGCCGCCGCGCGTTGGATCGGAGCACCGCCGCATGAAATACGGCTCTATCGATGTCGAGAACGCCGAAGGCGCCATCCTCGGCCATTCCGTTGCGCTGAGCGAAGGGCGACTGTCGAAGGGCCATATGCTCAGCGCCGGCGATCTCGAAAGGCTGCGCGCCGCGAACATAGGTTCGGTCCTCGCCGTGCGGCTGCAGCCCGGCGACCTGCGCGAGGACGATGCCGCCCGCCACCTTGCCACAGCCATTGCCCCGGATCACCTGCGCGTCACCGAGGCGACCACCGGCCGCGTCAACGTCCATGCCAGCGTCAACGGCCTGTTCGTCGCCGACAAAGATGTGGTCGATCGCTTCAACCGCATCGATCCGGCAATCACGCTCGCCTGTCTGGCCGATCATGTCCCGGTACGAACAGGGGAAATGGTGGCGACCATCAAGATCATTCCGCTGGCGGTTTCCGCCACTGCCGTCGCGGCTGCGCGACAGGAGATCGAAGCGGCCAGGCCCTTCGAGGTGAAGCCGTTTTCACCGCGCGAGGTGATACTGATTGCGACCACCCTGCCATCTCTAAAGCCCTCGGTCATGGATAAGACGCGCCGCGTTCTCGCCGAGCGCCTATCCCTGTCGCAAAGCCGCATCGTCTCGGAAATCCGTACGCCGCATCGGCCCGACGATGTTAAGGAAGCGATCGCCAAAGCCTTGCAGGCCAAGCAAGGCGATGCGCCGATGCTGCTGATCTTCGGCGCCTCCGCCATGGCCGATTTCGACGACGTCATTCCTGCCGCCATCCGCGCCGCCGGCGGAAGGGTCGAACATGCGGGCATGCCCGTCGATCCCGGCAACCTGCTGGTGCTCGGTTGGATCGGCGACGTGCCGGTCATCGGCGCGCCTGGCTGCGCGCGCTCGCCTAAGGAAAACGGCTTTGATTGGATCCTCAATCGCATCCTCGCCGGAGAAACACCGACATCTCGCGATATCACAGGCATGGGCGTCGGCGGACTGCTGATGGAAATCCCGACCCGGCCGCAGCCGCGCGAAAACGCCCAGCACGATCCCGCCGAAATCGACATCGGCATCGTCCTGCTTGCTGCCGGTCGCGCCAGCCGCATGGGCGCCGATGGCCCTCACAAACTGCTTGCGGAATTTGCCGGTCGGCCGCTGGTGCGGCGCGTGGCGGAAACAGCGCTTGCCGCCCGCCCGGCGCAACTCGTCACTGTCACTGGCCATCGCGCGGCGGAGATCGAGGCGGCGCTGAATGGGCTTGCGCTCCAAACCGTCCATAACCCGGCTTTCGCCGGCGGCATGGCGAGTTCGCTGGTTGCAGGTCTTGCTGCCGAGGGCATGATGGAGCATGACGGGCTGATGGTGCTGCTCGCCGACATGCCCGGCGTCACCGCCGATGATCTGACGACGTTGGCAGAGGCCTTTCGCGCCGCGCAGGGCCAGGCCATCGTCCGCGCCGTGTCCAACGGCAAGCGCGGCAATCCAGTCATCCTGCCGCGCGCCACTTATTCGGCAATCCTGAAATTGCAGGGCGATATCGGCGCCCGTCATATCATCGAAACCAGCGGCCTCGCGGTCATCGATATCGAGATCGGCGCGGCGGCGCATCTGGATGTGGATACGCCCGAAGCCGTCATCGCCGCCGGCGGCATTCTGAAAGGTTAGGCATGGACAGGGACGCCATCGAGGAGATGTTCCAGGCGCTCGGCGAAATCACCATCCGCCGCATGTTCGGCGGCAAGGGCATCTACCACCTCGGTCGCATCGTCGCCATCGAGTTGCGCGGCGAAATCATGCTCAAGGGCGATGCCGAGACGGCGGAAGCGGTGGAGGAGGCCGGCGGCCGGCGCTGGACCTATGACGGCCGCAAAGGCAAACCGGTCGCCATGCCCTACTGGACGATCCCGGATGGCGCTTATGACGATCCGGACGAGATGGCCAAATGGGTGCGGCTGGCCTACGAAGCAACGCTGAGGGCGGGCTGATAGAGCGGCAGCTGTAGAGATCGAAATCCACGATCAGTCCGTCTTGCCCAGGCTTGTCCGAGCATCCAGTCACGCTCGAAATAGCCATTGACATCAACAGCCTGGTAGATGCGGACACATCCTCGGGACAAACCCGAGGATGACGATTTTGGGCTCTAGGCGAGATCGGCCGCAAGGTGCTCGACAGCCTTCGCAGCAAAGCGCGACAAAGGCTCCGGCAGGCTGTCGAGATCGAACCATCCGAATTCGGTGAGCTTATCGGGTTCGGTAAGGCGCGGCTTGCCGGAAAAATCGCTGGTCGCGTAGATCAGCGAAATCCAGTGATGGCCGTCGAACGGTGTAACGACCTCGGCATTGCAGAGGAAATCGACGCGGCCGAATGTCAGGCCGGTTTCTTCTTCAGCCTCGCGGCGGGCAGCGTCAATGGCGGCCTCGCCATGGTCGATCTTACCGCCGACAATGTTCCAGTAACCGGCTTCCGGCGCCTTGACGCGCCGGTAGAGCAGAAGCTTTCGATCACGGAAAACAGCGAGGCCAACGCCGACGCCGGGAAAATCGATTCCGGGGACGGACATTGGCCTGCACTCGCTTTTCTGGAAATGACCTCAGGCCTTGGCGTTGGCCACGATCAGCATGAAAGCGGGGATGTCGTCGCCGAAGCCGACCGGAGTCGGGCCGTCGTCCTGGTCGCGATAGCGGTTTCGGCGGTCGCGGTTGTCGTCATTGGCCGGGTAGGGCCGCGCGTGACGCGGGCTATTGCTATGCTTGTTGTCCGCTTTGCGCTCTGTCTTCACGCTCTCGACCTTCTTCTCTGCCTTCACGACGTCATCCGTTTCAACCGTATCATCGTTGTTTTTGATGTCGGATTTATGATTGCCGCGTCCGCGACGGCCGCGATCACGATCCCGGTCGCGTTCCTTGTCCTTCTTGCGGCCGCGGCCGCTGTCGTGGCTTTCCATCGGCGCCGGAAGGGCGGAGAGATCGCCGTTGAGCCATTCGATCTGCTGACCGATCAGTTTCTCGATGGCGTCCAGATATTTGGTGTCGCTTTTGGTCACCAGCGTGAAAGCGCGGCCAGAACGGCCGGCGCGTCCGGTGCGGCCAATGCGGTGGACATAGTCCTCGGCGTGGATCGGCACATCGAAATTGAAGACGTGACCGACATCTGGCAGGTCGAGACCGCGCGCGGCGACGTCGGAGGCGACCAGAAGCTGGATATTGCCGTCGCGGAAGTTCTGCAGCATCGTCGTGCGCGAACGCTGGTCCATATCGCCATGCAGTGCTCCGACGGAGAAGCCATGGCGCTCGAGCGAGCGGAACAGATCGGCGACATCGCGCTTGCGATTGCAGAAGATGATCGCGTTCTTGAGGTCGTCCTGCGCGCGGATGAGATCGCGCAGCACGGCGCGTTTCTCATAATCCTTGTTGTGGGAAGCGACGAGGCGCTGCGTGACGGTCGCAGCGGTGGAGGAGGGCTTGGCCACCTCGATGCGCTCCGGATTCTGCAGGAACCGGTCGGCCAGCTTCTGGATTTCCGGCGGCATGGTGGCCGAGAAGAACAGCGTCTGGCGGGTGAACGGAATCATCTTGGCGATGCGCTCGATATCGGGAATGAACCCCATGTCGAGCATCCGGTCGGCCTCGTCGATGACGAGAATTTCGACACCGGTCATCAGCAGCTTGCCGCGCTCGCAATGATCGAGCAGGCGGCCGGGGGTGCAGATCAGCACGTCGGCGCCGCGTTCCAGCTTGCGATCCTGCTCGTCAAAGGACACGCCGCCGATCAGCAGAGCGACGTTCAGCTTGTGATTCTTGCCGTACTTCTCGAAGTTTTCCGCCACCTGGGCGGCCAGCTCACGGGTCGGCTCCAGAATGAGCGTGCGCGGCATGCGCGCGCGGGCACGGCCCTTTTCCAGAAGCGTCAGCATCGGCAGCACGAAGGACGCCGTCTTGCCGGTGCCCGTCTGCGCGATGCCGCAGATGTCACGCCGCTGCAGGGCGTGTGGAATCGCCCCCATCTGGATGGGAGTGGGCGTGGTGTATCCGGCGTCGGTGACAGCGGAAAGGACTTTCTGGCTCAAGCCAAGATCAGCAAAACTGGTCAAAGGGGATTCTGTATCCGGTCAGTTGGGAACAACTTGGTGGAATCGTCACGATTTCCATGCATTTGCTGGGCGGCATAGTCCCAAAATGCCGGCAAGTCAAGGAAAGCAGCCGATTTGGCGGCTCCCAGGGTTAAAGGCGAGGGTAAACGCGCCGTTTTGACTGGATCGAAACGAAACAGGGGTGAAAAACCGTTCTGACACGGGGCGAAACGCCGCCGCCGAAAACGTCTCACAAATAGGCAAGCAGCCGCCGGCCGGCATTGAGGAAGGCCATGGGATCGAGCGCCTGGCCGTTGCGGCGCACCTCGTAATGAAGATGCGTGCCGGTGGAGCGGCCCGTGCTGCCGGCGAGCCCGACGACATCGCCCGGATCGACCTTGTCGCCGACCTTGACGAGGATGCGCTGCATATGGCCGTAGCGGGTCGCAAGCCCGTTGCCGTGATCGACTTCGACCATGTTGCCGTAGCCGCCGGAGGGGCCGGCGACGGTCACCACGCCGCCGCCGCTGCAATGCACGCGCTCGCCGCTTTCGAAGCGGAAATCGATGCCGGAATGCATGGCGAGCCGGCCGAGGAACGGGTCGGTTCGATTGCCGAAACGGCTGGTTATGATCTTCTGCGGCGCGGGATTGGCGAAAGGCAGAACCGTGGCGATGCCGCGCGCAGCATCGAGCCGCTTCAGGGCGACGTCGAGATCGTCGATCGACGCTTCGAATCGGTCGGTCGGCTGCGGCTCGATGAACGGGCCGCCAACGGCATCTTCCGTCTCCGTCGCCGTGGCCATCTGCGTCTTTTCCGCCGATTCGACGTTGACGCCGCTGCCACGCAGAATGTCCTCGATGGCGCCAGCCTTGTCGTCGGCCGCCGAGGTCAGTTGCTGCAATTGCGTCATCTGTTCGCGCTCAATGGTCTTCAAGGACAGGGTTACCTTGGAAAACATGCGGTCGGCGCGGTCGGCAACGGTTTCATCGGCCGGCGCATAGGCGAGGGCGGAGGGTTGCGCTTCGCCAGCCTTGCCGCCGGTCATCAGGCTTTCGATGGCTTTTATGCCGCCCTTAGCATCGGCCTTGCGTTCGGGATTGAAGGCAGGCACGGGAACGTCGGCGCCCTGCAGGCCCTGTTCCTCGGCCTTGTCAAGCAAGGTGCCGATTCGGCTGTGGCGCGAGGTCAGCGCCATCTGCTGCTCCATGAGTTTATCGACCTTTTCCTCCACCACCTGCTGGTCGAGAAGCTGGCGGGAGGTGACGCGGTCCACCTGGGCACGCAGCGCCGCAATCCGGTCCTCGTATTCATGCTGCATGCGCGCCTGGCGGGCCATGGTGGCGCCGATCAGGTCGTCTCGCAGCACCAGATAGGAGGTGGCAAGCAGATAGCCGATGGTAACGGCCCCGGCAACGCAGGCGCCGAGCGCGATCATCCACGGCCGCACGGTCATATGCCGCACCCGGTCGCCGCTGGCGAGGATGAGGATATGCTGCTCGGCGCGCTTTCCGAATACGCGATTGTCCGGCCGGTTGGTCACGGGGTGCTCTCCCACGGGCGGCGCCTGTTGCGCCGGTCGAGGACGATTACACACCGTTAAGGTTAACGAAGGGTTAAATTTGCTCTTGCGAGGCTGCTCTGGCTCAACTGCTGGTCGAAGTCAGCGCGCGGTAGAAAGTCGGCGTCAGCCCGGCCTCGGCACGGGCGATATCGTTGAACGGCGCCTTCAGCGAGCCGCGGAAATTGGCGCGCACAAGTTGCTGGAAGGCGGCGGCCGGATCCTTGCGTTCTCGCGCGCAGAGAAAACGGAACCACTTCGCCCCGACCGCCACATGGCCTTTTTCGTCGTTATAGATGACATCCAGAATCGCGGCGCTTTCCATGTCGCCGGTCTCGACCATCTTCGCCTGCAGCGAGGGCGTGACGTCGAGTCCGCGCGCTTCGAGGATCAGCGGCACGACGGCAAGCCTTGCGGTGAGATCGTTGCGGGTAGAATGGGCCGCCTGCCAGAGGCCGTCATGGGCCGGCAGGTCGCCATAATCCGCGCCGAGCTGGCGCAGCCGGTCGCGCACCATGCGGAAATGCTTGGCTTCCTCATAGGCCACCTGCATCCAGCCGTCGAAGAAGGACTGCGGCACGCGCTCGCTGGCGAAACGCGCGACGATATCCAACGCCAGATCGACGGCGTTCAGCTCGATATGAGCGATGGCGTGCAGCAGGGCGATGCGGCCCTTCAATGTGTGCAACGAGCGCTTTTCCATATGCCTGGGCGGCACGAGATCGGGCTTTTCCGGCCGGCCGGGACGCTCCGGCAGGGGCGGATCGAGCGGCGAGCGCAAGGACAGCCGCCGCTCGAACCAGCGCGTCGCGGTCTCCTGCGCCAGCTCGGTCTTGCTGTCCAGATCGGCGGCGAGGATCGCCAGCGTCGCGCCGCCGCGCAGCGAAGTCAGGCGCGGGGCCTCACTCATGCGGCAAGCTGCCGGATGGCGGCGAGCACCTCTTCGGCATGGCCCTTGACCTTCACCTTCGGCCAGATCTGCGCCACCTTGCCGTCCTTGTCGATCAGGAAGGTGCTGCGCACGACGCCCATATAGCTGCGGCCATACATGCTCTTTTCCTGCCAGACGCCGAAGGCCTCGATCGCTTGCCGCTCGACATCGGCAGCCAAGGGTATGGCAAGCGCATGCTTGCCGACGAACTTGTCATGGCTCTTTACCGAGTCGGGAGAAATGCCGATCACCACCGCGCCCGCCGCCTCGAAAGCGCTGGCAAGACCTGAAAAGTCTACCGCCTCGGTGGTGCAGCCCGACGTATCGTCCTTCGGATAGAAATAGACGACCACCGGCCGGCCGCGAAACTGCGAGAGCGAAATCGTGCCGCCGCCATCGCGGGGCAGGGTGAAATCCGGTGCTTGATCGCCGATCCGCAATTCCGCCATGGGGAAACCTTTCTTATGCCGATTTTTTGAAGGACGAATGCTGTGTTCCATATATAGTCACGCTCGCATCAGGCCAATCCGCCTGCCAGATTTATTCAGCACTTACGGGAGATCGTCATAGGCACGGCAGAACGCGGCAGGCAGATGTCCGGAAAGGAGGCCGGCGAATCGGCGCCGCCGGTTGAAATTCCGATGACGGAGGCGAAACCGCGCCCGGCGCGCAAGTCACGCCGGCGTTTTCCCGTGCTGCGGCGCCTCGGGCAGCTGTTCTCGGGGCTGGTGATGCTGGGGCTGCTGATCTTCGGCGGCGCGATCGCTGCCATCGAGACAGGCCTGTTCGATGCCATGCTCAACGAGCGTGCGCAAGCCGCGCTCAACGATGCGCTCGGGCCACGCTTCATGGCCAAGGTCGGCTCGACGGCGATTCGCCTGACGGCGGACGGAAAGCTGGCGCTGGAAGCCCGGCATGTGGACACCATCGACCTCGCCACCGGCCAGCACATGTCGCAAGCCGCCTCGATTCGCCTCGCGGTCGATCCGAAGGCATTGTTCTCAGGCGAAATCGCCGTCAACCACATCGAGGCCGACGACGTCGAGGTCGACGCGACGCTGCTGCCCTCCGGCAAGCCGCTCGATCTCAAGGCACTGCGCGTCGACCAGGTGCCCGCGGCTCTGGAAAGCCTGTTCCTGCAACTGGATACGCTGGGCGGCGTCGTCACGCGGGCTCATACCGACAGTGTCAGCATTTCCTCGATATCGCTCATCGTGCCGGCCGGCGGCGACGAGCCGCTGTCCATCGCGCTGCAGGAACTCGACCTGAAGCGCAATGCCGAAGGCAGCATCGCCCTTGACGGCAAGCTGACCATCGACGATGTCACCTCCATGATCTCGGGGCGACTGGAAACGCAAGACGGCATGACGCGCGGCTTCCAGGCAACGATCACTGAAGTGCCGCTCACCCGCTTCCTCCTCACCTACGACAGCGACGGCGATCCGCATATGGGGCTGGACGGCCGGGCGCGGCTGGATCTGTCAGCGACGCGTGCCGTCGAGGATACGCCGCCGGCGCTGTCGCTGAAGGCGAGTATCGACAACGCCACCTTCTATGCCGATTCCATCGACCAGAGCCTCGACAGGGCGGATATCAACGCTGTCTACGATTTCGCCAAGAATTCCATCGAAGTCCTGCCCTCGCGATTGCAGTTCGGTGGAACCGCCATTCCGTTCACCGCCGGGCTGATCGATCTCGACCGCCTCAACCCGCAGGCCGCGCAGGGATTCGGCATCGACCTGCTGGTCAACGACGGCGTCTCTGCTCCGGCCGGAACGGGTGTCGGTCCGCTCGCTTTCGGCGCCCGCGTCACCGGCCGCTACGTCACCGGCATCAAGGAAATCCAGCTCGAGCAAATGGCGGCCTCGACACCTATCGGCACTCTGGCCGGCTCGATGGTGATCCGCTTCAAGGGCGCCGGCTCGCCGGAAATCAGTTTTGGCGCGCAATCGCCGAAACTGCAGACCGAGGCGGTCAAGCAGATGTGGCCTTTCTGGATGGGTGCCAAGGCGCGCACCTGGGCGCTGGCCAATATCTATGGCGGCACGATCACCAATGCCGCGATCTCCGTCTTCATCCCGCAGGGGCGTTTCCCCAAGGGCGGCGGGCCGCTGCATCTCGACGAGAACGAGCTGAACATCGGCTTCGACATGAATGACGGCCGCGTCAACATCACCGGCGACATTCCGCCGCTGCGCGACGTCAACGGCCGCTTCGATCTGATCGGCCCGCATCTCAACGTGACGGTGGACAATGCCGAATCCTATTTTCCCTCGGGCAAATCGGTCAAGGTCCTGAGCGGTAGCCGCTTCTCCATCCCGCAGACCTACGACAAGCCGCTGATGGCCGAGGCCGAACTGTCGCTGGCAGCCGGAGCCGATGCGGCGACCGAGTTGGTGACCTTCAAGCCGATCGCCGTGCTCGACCGCACCGGCTTTCAACCCTCCGACTTTTCCGGCGACGTCAAGGCGACGGTGAAGGCCCGCTTCGGCATCATCCGCGACCAGAATCCGCCGCCCCCGGACTGGAAGGTGCATCTCGACCTCGACGACGTCGATCTCGGCAAGCCGGTCGAAGGCCGCAAGATCACCGGTCTGGAAGGCACGCTCGATCTCGATCCGCAGCGTGCCGTGCTGGAAGCGGACGGCAAGATCGATGCCGTACCGGCGTCGATCCATATGGTCGAGCCGATCGTCAAAGGCTCCGGGGTCAAGCGCGAGCAGCAGATTTCCGCCACCATCGGCGAGGACCAGGCGCGCAAGCTGACGCCCGGCCTCGACGATATCCTCAAAGGCACGACCAAGGTGGAGGTATCGCTGCTCGACGACGGTCGCCGCGCGGTCAAGGCCGATCTCACCCGCGCCACGCTATCGGTGCCGTGGATCGGCTGGACGAAAGGCAGCGGCATCCCGGCCAGCGCCGCCTTCCAGCTGAATTCCGGCGCCGGCGAACAGGTTTCCATCGACGATTTCGACATCAGCGGCGACGGCTTCGGCGTCAGCGGCAAGATGAGCTTCAACAAGACGGGCCTGACCTCGGCCGCCTTCGATCGCGTCAAGCTGGCGGCCGCTGACGACTATGCGCTCTCGGTCAAGCGCGGCAAGGGCGGCGCCTATGCGATCAACATTTCCGGCCGCTCGGCCGATATCCGCCCGGTTATCGCCCGGCTGCGCGCCGGCACCACCGGCGGCAAGGGCGACAAATCGGGCAGGAGCGGCGATCTCGGCAGCGCCAGCGTCCGCGCCGATCTCGACAATGTCATCGGCTACAACAACGAGAAGATCAGCGACGTCAAGCTGGACTATTCCGCCCGCGGCTCGAAGATCGGCGGCGTCAATTTCTCCGGCGTTACCGATAGCGGCCAGGCTGTCGTCAGCGAGCTTCTCGGCAACGGCGAGGGCAACACCGTCCGCCTGACCACCGGCGACGCCGGCTCGGTCGTGCGCTTCCTCGATCTTTACAAGCGCATGCAGGGCGGGCTTCTCAATCTGCAGATGCGCTCCTCGGCCGATGGCAGCGCCTGGGCCGGCAATATCGACCTGCGCAATTTCAGGCTGGCGAACGAAGAAAAGCTGCAATCCATCGTCTCGACTCCGGTCGGCAATGACGGGCGCAGCCTCAATCGGGCCGTGCGCAAGGATATCGATGTCAGCTCGGAAAAGTTTTCGCGCGGCTTTGCCAGGATCATCCTGCGCGGCGGCAGCATCGGTATCGAAAACGGCATCCTGCGCGGAACCCAGGTGGGCGCCACTTTCCAGGGTACTTTCCGTGACGCGCGCGGAAACATGGACATGACCGGCACCTTCATGCCGGCCTATGGACTCAACCGCCTGTTCGCCGAACTGCCGCTGGTCGGCGTCATCCTCGGCAACGGCCGCGACCGCGGCCTGCTCGGCATCACCTTCCGCCTGCAGGGCAGGTTCGACGAGCCGAAGCTGGCCATCAATCCGCTGTCGATCATTGCCCCCGGCGTTTTCCGTCAGATCTTCGAGTTTCAATAAAACAAACGAAAGCGCCCGCTTCCGGCCAGGGAAGCGGGCGTTTTCGTTGCGCAATGCCGACACTCAGGCCGGACGGACGAGGATATGCTTCTTCTTGCCGAGCGACAGCTTGATGACGCCGTCGCTGGTGATCTCGCTCGAGCCAATGAGTTGGCGCTCGTCGGAAACCGCCTTGTCGTTGATCTTCACAGCTCCGCCCTGCACATGCCGGCGGGCTTCGCCGTTGGAGGCGGCAAGGCCGGCGCGAACCATCAGGGCCAGCAGGCCGAGGCCGGCTTCCAGCTCTCCGGCCGGGATATCGACGCTTGGCAGGTTGTCCGAAAGCGCGCCTTCCTCGAAGGTCTTGCGGGCTGTCTCTTCCGCCTGCTCGGCGGCGGCGCGACCATGCAGGATGGCGGTGACTTCCGTCGCCAGGATCTTCTTCACGGCATTGATTTCCGAGCCGCCGGCAGCGGACAGCTTTGCGATCTCGGCCATCGGCAGCGTCGTATAGAGCTTCAGGAAGCGGCCGACATCGGCATCCTCTGTGTTGCGCCAGTATTGCCAGAAATCATACGCAGAAAGCATGTCGGCGTTCAGCCAGACGGCGCCGTTGACCGACTTGCCCATCTTGGCGCCCGATGCCGTGGTGAGCAGCGGCGAGGTCAGCGCGAAAAGCTGCGGCGTGCCCATGCGGTGGCCGAGGTCGATGCCGTTGACGATATTGCCCCACTGATCCGAACCGCCCATCTGCAGCCGGCAGCCATACCGCTTCGACAGTTCGACGAAGTCGTAGGCTTGCAGGATCATGTAGTTGAATTCGAGGAAGGACAGCGACTGCTCACGGTCGAGGCGCGTCTTGACGCTGTCGAAGGACAGCATGCGGTTGACCGAGAAGTGGCGACCGACATCGCGCAGGAATTCGAGATAGTTGAGACTGCGCAGCCATTCGGCATTGTTGATCATCAACGCATCCTTCGGCCCGTCGCCATATGCGAGGTAGCTCGAGAAGACGCGCTTGATCGAGGCGATATTGTCCTCGATGGTGTCGACGGTCATCAACTGGCGGGCATCGTCCTTGAAAGAGGGGTCGCCGACCATGCCCGTGCCGCCGCCCATCAGCGAGATCGGCCGATGGCCGGTCTGCTGCATCCAGTGCAGCATCATGATCTGGATCAGGCCACCGGCATGCAGGCTGGGCGCGGTGGGATCGAAGCCGATATAGGCCGTCACGGTTTCCTTGGCGAACAGATCATCCAGACCGGGTTCGTCCGAAATCTGGTGGATGAAGCCGCGCTCATCAAGGGTGTGAAGGAAATCGGATTTGAACTTCGACATGGCCTGTCTCTCTTTGCACGCTGCCGCGTATCGTTTTCGACATTTGAAAATCGTCGCGCTTTAGCATTGTTTTTTGAAAAGTGCATCCGTTTCGGCCATGAATGTTGAAAAGCGATTCTGGGAAATCGGGCAGGGCGGACGCGTGGACAGGCTTTACACGGCAATCGGATTGATGAGCGGCACCTCGATGGACGGCATCGACGTGGCGCTGCTGCGCACGGATGGCGACCGCACGGTCGAGCGCGGCCCCTTCCTCGGCATCCCCTATCCGCCCTCCTTCCGCCAGCGGATGAAACAAGCGCTCGACATCGCCAAGCCGATGACGGACCGCGATGCCCGCCCCGGCGATCTCGCCGACATCGAGCGCGAGCTGACCTTGCGTCATGCGGATGCCGTTACGGAATTCCTCTCGCGCAACGGGCTGACGACCAGCGAGATCGACCTGATCGGTTTTCACGGCCAGACGGTGCTGCACCGGCCGGATCAGGCGCTGACCGTCCAGATCGGCGATGGCCCGCTGCTCGCCGAAAAGACCGGCATCGACGTGGTCTACGACATGCGCGCCGAGGACATGCGCCATGGTGGGCAAGGTGCGCCGCTGGTGCCGGCCTATCATGCGGCGCTGGCCGATGGACTGGTAGAAGCGGGCCAGACCGTCTGTTTCGTCAATATAGGCGGCATTTCCAATCTGACCGCGATCGGCCCGGACGGCGCGATTTTCGCCTATGACAGCGGGCCGGGCAACACGCTGATCGACCAATGGGTCGAGACGCAGGCCGGCATTCCCTTCGACCAGGGCGGTATGATCGCCTCCGAGGGCAGGGTGATCGATGCGCTCGCCGCCCGCTATCTCGACAATTCCTTCTTTACGGCAAGTGTGCGGCGCTCGCTCGACCGCAACGATTTCAGCCCGCCGGAGCCGCATGAGGCGGAGCTTTCGGACGGGGCGCGCACGCTCGCCCACGTCGCCGCCGCCGCAATCCTCAAATCGGCGAGACATCTGCCGGCGAGCCCCAGCCTGTTCGTCATCTGCGGCGGCGGGCGACTCAACCGGACGATCATGGCGGATCTGGCAGACCTTGCCGGCCGGCAGGGCGGCAGGGTCGTCTCGGCGGAAGAGGCGGGGTTCGATGGCGATGCAATGGAGGCTGAGGCCTGGGCCTATCTTGCGGTGCGCTCGCGGCGCGGTCTGCCGCTGACCTTTCCCGGCACCACCGGCGTCAAGGCACCGGTTTCGGGTGGTGTATTCGCCCCGGCAAGGGAGAAACGCACCGCCAGACCTGGGGAAGAAAGCCTGTCACAAGACCTCCATCCGTCATCCTCGGGCTTGTCCCGAGGATCTGCCAATGCCTGATAAGCAGTTGATGTGAATGGCTATTTCTGACGTGCTCAGATCTTCGGGACAAGCCCGAGGATGACGAAAGAAGCGTTTGCGGGCAGTTCGGCGCACCGCCTGACGGCGATGCGCGATATCGGTCTCAGCGGATGCGCTTGGCGGCCGGCTCGGGCGTCAGTTCGCCCGCGAGGCGGCGTTCGAGATAGTCCTCGCATTCGCCCATCAGCGTGTCCACCTGGCCGTTGAAGAAGTGGTTGGCGCCCGACACCACCTTGTGGGTGATGAGAATGCCCTTCTGGGTCTTGAGCTTTTCGACCAGATTGTTGACGTCCTTCTCCGGCGCCACCTTGTCGCTGTCGCCGTTGATGATCAGGCCGGAGGACGGGCAGGGGGCGAGGAAGGAGAAGTCATAGGTATTCGGCTGCGGCGCGACCGAAATGAACCCTTCGATTTCCGGGCGGCGCATCAGAAGCTGCATGCCGATCCAGGCGCCGAAGGAATAACCGGCCACCCAGCAGCTCTTGGAATCGGGATGCAGGCTCTGCACCCAGTCCAATGCCGAGGCGGCATCCGACAATTCGCCGGCGCCATGGTCGAATTCACCCTGGCTGCGGCCGATAGAGCGAAAATTGAACCGCAGTGTCGTAAAACCGCGCTTCTGGAACATGTAGAAGAGCTGGTAGACGATCTGGTTGTTCATCGTGCCGCCGAACTGCGGATGCGGATGAAGGATCAGAGCGATGGGAGCGCTCTTTTCTTTGGACGGCTGGTAGCGGCCTTCGAGGCGGCCGGCGGGGCCGTTGAAAATGACTTCGGGCATCTTTACTCCGGGTTGGCGAT
The DNA here is from genome assembly GCF_029601685.1 of Rhizobium sp. YJ-22. Classification (NCBI taxonomy): domain Bacteria; kingdom Pseudomonadati; phylum Pseudomonadota; class Alphaproteobacteria; order Hyphomicrobiales; family Rhizobiaceae; genus Rhizobium; species Rhizobium sp. YJ-22. The sequence continues at coordinate 242,210 of NZ_JARRIR010000008.1, forward strand.
CTCTAAGGGCTCAAAAACGCATTCGTCGGCCTGGCCTGACTTGACAAGAACCGTCAAGTTTTCTAAAACACAGTTTAGAACCATTCGAAACTTTGTGTGCTTATCACACGATGTGAAGGTGTCATAAGGCAAGCGGCTCGGGAATTTCAAGAAAAATGAGACCGGGCGAGATGATGGCACCGACGACGGACGATTGAATGACCCATGTGCGCACATATCTGGATTGGAATGCCACGGCGCCGTTGCACCCCGCCGCCCGCGACGCCTTCCTGCGCGCGCTCGACCTGACCGGCAATCCTTCGTCGGTACATGGCGAAGGCCGCGCCGCCAAGGCGGCGATGGAAAACGCCCGCCGCCAGGTCGCAGCCCTGTTCCATGCCGAAGCCAGCCATGTGACCTTCACCAGCGGCGCGACGGAAGCGGCCAATCTGGCGCTGACCCCGGATTTCCGCATGGGCCGCACGCCGCTTGCCATCGGCCATCTCTATGTCTCGGCCATCGAACACCCGGCCGTGCGCGAGGGCGGGCGATTCCCGAAGGACCGGGTCAGCGAAATTCCGGTGACATCGGACGGCATCGTCGATCTCGACGCGCTGTCGGCGGCACTGGCCGCCCATGATGCCGGCGCCGGCCTGCCGATGGTCGCCATCATGCTCGCCAACAACGAGACCGGCATCGTGCAACCGGTCAAGGAAGCCGCGCGCATCGTCCACGCCAAAGGCGGGATCATGGTCGTCGACGCCGTACAGGCCGCCGCGCGCCTCGATATCGATATCGCCGCGCTCGATGCGGATTTCCTGATCGTCTCCTCCCACAAGATCGGCGGCCCGCGCGGCGTCGGCGCGCTCGTCTCGCGCGGCGAAATCCTGATGCCGAAGCCGCTGATCCATGGCGGCGGCCAGGAGAAGGGCCATCGTTCCGGCACGGAGAATCTCGCGGCGATCATCGGCTTCGGCGCGGCGGCCGAGACTGCGCGCAACGACATGACCGAACGCCGCGCCCGCATCGGCGCGCTGCGCGACCGGCTGGAAAGCGGCATGCGCACTGCGGCGGATGATGTCGTCATCCACGGCGCGGGCATCGAGCGCATCTGCAATACCGTCTTCTTCACCCTGCCGGGGCTAAAGGCCGAGACCGGGCAGATCGCCTTCGATCTCGAAGGCGTGGCGCTGTCGGCGGGGGCCGCCTGCTCCTCGGGCAAGGTCGGCGAAAGCCATGTGTTGACCGCCATGGGCCGCGATCCGCGTCTCGGCGCGTTGCGCATCTCGCTGGGGCCGGCAACGACGGAGGCCGATATAGACCACGCGCTCGCGGCCTTCACGAAAATCGCCGGGCGGCGCAAACCGGCTGGACAAGCGGCCTGAAAGCCGGCCAAAAAGTTGCGGAAACACAAGATTCCGCTTGCCAAGAGGTGTGAAAACGCGCCTCTGGCGCCTACATGAGGGCGGACACTTCCGCACGAATTGAAGAAAACGTCGGTCCCTTGATACCGGCGCGAATGGAGAAAAACATGCCTGCTGTACAGGAAACGGTTGAGCAGGTCCGCCAGATCGACGTGGACCAGTACAAATACGGCTTCGAGACCGAAATCGAGGTCGACAAGGCGCCGAAAGGCCTTTCGGAAGACATTATCCGCTTCATTTCCGAAAAGAAGCAGGAGCCCGAATGGATGCTCGAATGGCGCCTGGAGGCCTATCGCCGCTGGCTGACGCTGGAAGAGCCGACCTGGGCGCGCGTCTCCTATCCGAAGATCGATTTCAACGACATCCACTACTATGCCGCGCCGAAGAACGTCACCGGCCCGAAGTCGCTGGACGAGGTCGACCCGGAACTGCTGAAGGTCTATGAAAAGCTCGGCATTCCCTTGCGCGAGCAGGAGATCCTGGCCGGTGTCGAAAGGCCGAAGATCGCGGTCGATGCCGTCTTCGACTCGGTTTCCGTCGTCACCACCTTCAAGGAAGAGCTGAAGAAGGCCGGCGTGATCTTCATGTCGATCTCCGAAGCCATCCGCGAGCATCCGGAACTGGTCAAGAAGTATCTCGGCTCCGTCGTGCCGACGAGCGACAATTATTACGCGACGCTGAACTCGGCGGTCTTCACCGACGGCTCCTTCGTCTACGTGCCCAAGGGCGTGCGTTGCCCGATGGAACTGTCGACCTATTTCCGCATCAACGAGAAGAACACCGGCCAGTTCGAGCGCACGCTGATCATCGCCGACGAGGGTGCCTTCGTTTCCTATCTGGAAGGCTGCACCGCGCCGCAGCGCGACGAGAACCAGCTTCACGCCGCCGTGGTCGAACTCGTTGCCATGGACGATGCCGAAATCAAATACTCGACCGTCCAGAACTGGTATCCCGGCGACAAGCAGGGCAAGGGCGGCATCTACAACTTCGTCACCAAGCGCGGCGATTGCCGCGGCGCCAATTCGAAGATTTCGTGGACGCAGGTGGAAACCGGCTCGGCCATCACCTGGAAATACCCGTCCTGCATCCTGCGCGGCGACAATTCGCGCGGCGAATTCTATTCGATTGCCGTCTCCAACGGTCACCAGCAGATCGACAGCGGCACCAAGATGATCCATCTCGGCAAGAACACGTCGAGCCGCATCATCTCCAAGGGTATCTCCGCCGGCGTGTCGAACAACACCTATCGCGGCCAGGTGTCGATGCACCGCAAGGCGGAAAACGCCCGCAACTTCACCAACTGCGACTCGCTGCTGATCGGCGACACCTGCGGCGCGCACACCGTGCCCTATATCGAGGTGAAGAACTCGACGGCCAAGGTGGAGCACGAGGCGACGACCTCGAAGATCTCCGAGGACCAGAAGTTCTACGCCATGCAGCGCGGCATTCCCGAGGAAGAAGCCATCGCCCTGATCGTCAACGGTTTCGTCCGCGACGTCATCCAGCAACTGCCGATGGAATTCGCCGTCGAAGCGCAGAAGCTGATCAATATCTCGCTGGAAGGCTCGGTGGGCTGATGGAACAGGCCGTTGCACGCAGGATCGATGCCGTTCGCCCGAATCTCGGCGCGTTCGACGACGAGTCCGGCGTGCTGGCCGAAATCGTTCGCCGGCTGGTCGCAGCGCTCGATCCGGCCATGATCTGGCTGTTCGGCAGCCGCGCCCGGCAGGATGCCCGTCCCGACAGCGATTTCGACATTCTCGTCGTCGCCAGGGACGGCGCTGGAGACGGCGCGGATGACTACGATATGGTCTATGCGCCGCTAAAAGGTCTGGCGGTCGGCGTGGATGTCGTTCCCTGCGATCGCGAAACCTATCTGGCGTCGCTGGAATTGCGCACCTCCTTCGTCCGCAGGGTCGTGGACGAGGGGAGATTGCTCTACGAGGCAAGGTCATGAAAGCGGAAGAACTGCGCGCCCGGCGCATTCTCGCCTTTCGCGACCTTGCGGCGCAAGAGCTTGACGCGGCACGGTTGCTGGCGGAAGGACATGGCGCACAGGCCGCCTATTTCCTCCAGCAATCGGTCGAGAAGCTGGCGCGCGGACTGCTGGAAATGCTGGATATCCCCGTGGGTCCGACCCACAACATCCAGCAACTGGCGCGGATGATGGACGGCAGGCCGGAATGGACGGAGCGTTTCGCGGCTCTCGACGAGCTTTCGGTCGCCTCGACGCGGTACCGCTATCCGGGACCGAAGGGCAATATCAGCACCGTCGATCCGAAGCGGTTGGGCGAACTGATCGTGGCGGTCACGGCCCTCCATGAAGAATTTGCGGCGGTCCTGACCGCCTTTACAAGGAAAAATGGGGGCTGACGCCCCGACACTGAAGGATTGGAATTCGTCATGCTTGAGATCAAGAACCTCCATGCCCGCATCGCCGAAGACGGCACCGAGATCATCCGCGGTTTGAACCTGACCGTGAAGCCGGGCGAAGTCGCCGCCATCATGGGACCGAACGGCTCGGGCAAGTCGACGCTGTCCTATATTCTCTCCGGCCGTGACGACTACGAAGTCACCGAGGGCGATATCCTCTACAACGGCGAGAGCATTCTCGACCTCGATCCGGCCGAGCGCGCCGCCAAGGGTATTTTCCTGGCCTTCCAGTATCCGGTGGAAATCCCCGGCGTCGCCACCATGCAGTTCCTGAAGGTGGCGATGAACGAGCAGCGCAAGGCGCGCGGCGAGGACGAGCTGAAGACCCCGGACTTCATGCGCCTGGTCAAGGACGCCGCCGCCAAGCTGCAGATCAACACCGACATGCTGAAGCGTCCGCTCAACGTCGGTTTCTCCGGCGGTGAGAAGAAGCGCGCCGAGATCCTGCAGATGGCGCTCCTGGAGCCGAGCCTGTGCATTCTCGACGAGACGGATTCCGGCCTTGACATCGACGCGCTGAAGATCGTCGCCGACGGCGTCAACGCGCTGAAGTCGCCGGATCGCGCCACGATCGTCATCACCCATTACCAGCGCCTGCTTGACTACATCGTGCCGGACACCGTGCATGTTCTCTACAAGGGCCAGATCATCAAGTCCGGCGACAAGGAACTGGCGCTGGAGCTGGAAGCCAACGGTTACGCCGACATCATCGGGGAAGCAGCCTGATCGGCGGGCGGAAAGGATCCTGTCCATGAACATCCAGACCACCAACCGCCTGACGGCGGCCGAATCCGCTCTGATCGAGGCCTATAACGCCCAACTCGGCGATTTGCCCGGGGATGGCGACGTCCTCGTTGCCCGCGACCGCCTGCTGGACGAGCTGAAAAAGGCCGGCCTGCCGACTCGCCGCATCGAATCCTGGCACTATACCGACCTGCGTAACCTGTTGCGCGCCGTGCCGGCCGCGCAAGCCGCGCCGACGCTCGACCTGCTTGCGCCCATCGTTGCCGGCTCGGACGTGCTGCCGGTTCTGCAGGGCATCGCCTCGGCCGCCCGCGCGCCTGATGGCGTGACGCTGCGCCGCTTCGCCGAAAGCCTGCTCGACGGCAGCGCCGCCGCCAGCCTGACGGCGACCGGCGAGGACGACGCCATCGGCCGCATCAACGGCAGCTTCGTGCGCGACGGTTTCGCGCTTGTCATCGCCGACAATGCCGAGCTGGAACGCCCGCTGGAAATCCAGGCGCAGCATGGGGCAGGGCAGGTGCATACCCGCTTCCCCGTCACCTTCGGCGCCCATTCCAAGGCGACCGTGATCGAGCGCCACGCCTCGGCCTCGGCCGACGGCGCGCTGGTCTCGACCATCAGCGAGCTGACGCTGAACGACGGCGCCGAAATCACCTGGATCGTGCTGCAGCAGCAGGGCGCGGCCGACAGCCATCTCGGCCAGATGCGCATCAATCTCGGCGCCAATGCCAGGCTGCGCCTGTTCGTCATCAATGCCGGCGGCAAGCTGGTGCGCCAGGAGCTGCGCGTCGAAGTGACCGGCGAGGGCGCGGATCTGACGCTGCGCGGCGTCAACCTGCTCGGCGGCGATACCCATACCGACGTGACGCTGGTGCTCGGCCACAACGTGCCGCACACCGCCTCGACGGAAATCATCCGCAACGTCATCTTCGACCGTGCCCGTGGCGTCTTCCAGGGCATGATCCGCGTCGCCCAAGCGGCGCAGAAGACCGATGCGCGCATGGCCTGCAACACGCTGCTGCTTTCCGACGAGGCCGATTTCTCGGTCAAGCCGGAGCTGGAGATCTTTGCCGACGACGTCCTCTGCGGCCACGGCGCCACCGTTGCCGATATCGACCGCAACCACCTCTATTACATGCTGTCGCGCGGTATTCCGCAGAACAAGGCCCGGGCCATGCTGGTCTATGCCTTCGTTGCGGAAATCGTCGAGGAGCTGGAAGACGAGGTACTGGTCGAGGCGCTGGAAAACATCATCTCCGCCTGGCTCGAAAAGCACGCCTGATTGGATTGGGACCATGGACAGACACACAGCGGCCGCCCCTTACGACGTCGAAGCCATCCGGCGGGATTTCCCGATCCTGTCGAAGACGGTCTATGGCAAGCCGCTGGTCTATCTCGATAGCGGCGCCTCGGCCCAGAAGCCGCAGGTCGTCATCGATGCCGTCTCCCATGCCTATTCCGACGAATATGCCAATGTCCATCGCGGCCTGCATTTCCTGTCGAATGCCGCGACGGACGCCTATGAAGGGGCGCGCGAAAAGGTGCGCCGCTTCCTGAATGCCGGTTCGGTGGACGAAATCGTCTTCACCAAATCCTCGACCGAGGCGATCAACACCGTCGCTTACGGTTGGGGCATGCCGAAGATCGGCGAGGGCGACGAGATCGTCGTCACCATCATGGAGCACCATTCCAATATCGTGCCCTGGCATTTCATCCGCGAGCGGCAGGGCGCGAAATTGGTCTGGGTGCCGGTGGACGACGAGGGCGCCTTCCATATCGAGGATTTCGAAAAGAGCCTCACCGAGCGCACCAAACTGGTGGCGATCACCCATATGTCGAATGCGCTGGGGACGGTCGTGCCGGTCAAGGAAGTCTGCCGCATCGCCCATGAGCGCGGCATTCCGGTGCTGGTCGATGGCAGCCAGGGCGCGGTGCATATGCCGGTCGATGTCCGCGACATCGATTGCGACTGGTATGTGATGACCGGCCACAAGCTCTACGGACCCTCCGGCATCGGCGTGCTCTATGGCAAGATGGATCGCCTGAAGGAAATGCGACCCTTCATGGGTGGCGGCGAGATGATCGTCGAGGTCAGCGAAGATGTCGTCACCTATAACGACCCGCCGCATCGTTTCGAGGCCGGCACGCCGCCGATCGTGCAGGCCATCGGCCTCGGCTATGCGCTGGATTACATGGAAAAGATCGGCCGCGCGGCCATCGCCGAGCATGAGGCGGGGCTTGCGGCCTATGCCGCGGAGCGGCTGCGGGCTGTGAACTCGCTGCGCATCATCGGCAATGCGCCGGGCAAGGGAGGCATATTCTCCTTTGAGCTTGCCGGAATCCATGCCCACGACGTGTCTATGGTCATCGACAGGCAGGGCATTGCGGTGCGCGCCGGCACCCATTGCGCCATGCCGCTCTTGAAACGCTTCGGCGTCACCTCCACATGCCGTGCATCGTTCGGCATGTATACGACGCGTGCCGAAATCGATGCGCTGGCGGATGCGCTCGATCATGCGCGCAAGTTCTTTGCCTGAGGAGTAACGCGAATGAGCGTCAACGCAACCGAAGAAAAGATCGATGTTCGCGACGGCATTGTCCAGTCGAGCATCCCGGCCGACGAACTGGCGCGCCTCAGCGACGACATCATCGCCGCGCTGAAGACCGTCTACGACCCGGAAATTCCGGCCGATATCTTCGAACTCGGACTGATCTACAAGATCGACATCGAGGACGACCGCCTGGTCAAGATCGTCATGACGCTGACGGCGCCGGGTTGCCCGGTCGCGGGCGAAATGCCGGGCTGGGTGGAAAACGCCGTCGGCTCCGTCGAGGGTATCTCCGGCGTCGAGGTCTCCATGACCTTCGATCCGCCGTGGACTCCGGACCGCATGTCCGAAGAAGCGCAGGTCGCCGTCGGCTGGTATTGATGCCCTGCCTCTGCCGGGCATCTTGATACCGAGCACCGGGAAGACTAGATTCTGAATCGTGAACCATCAGGCCTTGAACCTGAATGGCGAAGGAGAAACGAGCCATGGCCTTTGCAATCATGACACTGACGGAAGCGGCGGCGGCGCGTGTCAACGCCATTATCGCCAATTCCGGGCCAGAGGCGAAAGGCATTCGCGTCGGCATCAAGAAGGGCGGTTGCGCCGGCATGGAATATACCATCGACCTGGTGACCGAGCCCAATGCCAAGGACGACCTGATCACGCGCGATGGCGCGAGCGTCTGGGTCGAACCCTCCGCCGTGCTTTACCTGCTCGGCACCCAGATGGATTTCGAAACCACGACGCTGCGCTCCGGCTTCACCTTCACCAACCCGAACCAGACCTCGGCCTGCGGCTGCGGCGAATCGGTGGAACTGAAACAGGCCGATCTCGCAGCGCTTGCCGCCCAGCGCGAAATGCAGGGCGCCTGAAACTCCCAGCCGCTACCCGGCGCTGATCCCGTCGACCAGCGCCGCCATGTTCGATGTCGCGCCCTCCGCATCCGCCTGCCGGATGGCGCGGATGACGGCGACATGCAGGGCGATGGACCGATCCATCCGCTCCAGCGATGCCCCGGAAAACCAGATGCGCCGGTAATGCGTCTGCACCGGCGCTAAGGCCGCCGTCAGGAAGGCATTGGGGCAGGCGGCCTCCATGATCTCGTCGAACACCTTGTCGGCCGTCAGGAAGGCGCCGATTTCGCCGCTGACCGCGCAGGCGGTCATCGCCTGCGCGCAGTCGAGCAGCGCCGCGCGTTGGCCGTCATCGGCGTGGCGCGCCGTCAGCGCCGCCGCCTCCGGCTCCAGCTTGCGCCGGATGGTCAGGATATGCTCCCGGTCCCGGAGCCCGATCTCCGCGATCTGCAACCCCACCCGTGGCCGCACGAGGATGAGGCCTTGCCAGGCCAGCTTCTGGATCGCCTCGCGCACCGGCGTGCGCCCGAGCCCGGCAAGATCGATCAACTGCTTTTCAGTAACCAGCGCGCCGGGCGCCAGCTCCAGCGTCACGATCCGCCGCTCCAGCGCGAGATAGGCTAGGTGGCTCTGGGAGGAGGGGGATTCGGTCACGCGCGCTTCCTTCTGATATATCAGAACGTCTCACAACCCGATCCCAAAGGCAAGTTCGGCCTGATATATCAATGCGCAGAGGATATTGATATATCAGGCATCCATTCCATCAACCGTGATGGCTCATTCATGCCGCAGGGCATCGATGGGATTGAGGTGCGCGGCGCGGCGGGCCGGGAAATAGCCGAAAATCATGCCGATGGCGGCGGAGAACAGGAAGGCGACGGCGACGATGGTCGGGCTCGGCACGAAGGGCACATGCAGGAAACCGACCGCCACATAGGCAAGGCCGAGACCGATGGCGATGCCGGCAATGCCGCCGAAGATCGACAGCGTCACCGCCTCGACCAGGAACTGCATCAGCACCTGTCGCTCCAGCGCGCCGATCGCCAGCCGTGTGCCGATCTCGCGGGTGCGCTCGGTGACCGAGACCAGCATGATGTTCATGATGCCGATGCCGCCGACCAGCAGGCTGACCGCGGCGACCGCGCCGAGCAGGCCGGTCAGCAGCGTCGTTGTGCCGGTCATCGCCTGGGTGATCTGCGTCATGTCGTTGACGTTGAAATCGTTCTCGCGGCCCTCGGCTATCTTGCGCCGCTCGCGCAGCAGCCGCTCGACATCGCTTTGTATCTTGGTGGTGGAAACGCCGTCGCGCGCCGACATCATGATCGTCGAAATATCCGTCGTGCCGCCGATGCGGCGCTGGAAGGTTTTCAGCGGCATCAGGATCGTGTCGTCCTGATCGCTGCCCATGCCGGACTGGCCCTTTTTCTCCAGCACGCCGATGACCGTACAGGAGAGCTTGCCGACGCGGATGATCTGGTTTTCGGCGGCAGCGGCGCCGAACAGCTCGCTGCGCACGGTCTCGCCGAGAATGCAGGCCGACTGGCCGCCGCGCTCCTCCGAGGGCAGGAAGGCGCGGCCGCTCGCCAGATCCCAGCTCTGCGCCACCAGATAATCGCTGGTGATGCCGGCGACGCTGGTCGAGTGGTTCTGGCCGCCGGCAATCGCCACCGCCGTCGACTGGTTGATCGGCGCCACCGCCCGCAAGCCGCCGATCTGCGTGCGGATCGCCTCGACGTCGCGCTCGGTAAAACGTTTCGGCTCGGTAGCGCTGCGGCGCGGGCCGAACTGGCCGGGGCGCGCGAACAGCATGTTGGTGCCGAGGCGAGAAAGATCGGCCGTCACCTGCGCCGTCGTGCCGTTGCCGATGGTGACCATGGCAATAACCGCCGCGACGCCGATGACGATGCCGAGCACGGTGAGGAAGGAGCGCAGCGCATTGCGGCTGATGGCGCGCAGCGCCAGGCGCAGGGTTTCAAGGAACATCGGCCCGCTCCCGGTTCGGTTCGTCGGCTTCCAGATGACCGTCGACGAAACGCAGGATGCGTTTCGCATAAGCGGCGATATCCGGCTCGTGGGTGACCATGATGACGGTGATCTTCCGGTCGCGATTGAGCCCGGTGATCAGGTCCATGATCTCGGCGCTGGTGCGCGTATCGAGATTGCCGGTCGGCTCGTCGGCGAGCAGCACCGCCGGCTCGGTGACGATGGCGCGGGCAATGGCGACGCGCTGCTGCTGTCCGCCGGAAAGCTGCTGCGCCGTGTGATGTTCGCGTCCCGCCAGCCCGACGCGCGCCAGCGCCTGGGCCGCGCGCTCACGCCGTTCCTTGCCCGGGATGCCGCGATAGACCAGCGGCAGCTCGACATTTTCCAGCGCCGAGGTGCGGGGCAGCAGGTTGAAGCCCTGGAAGACGAAACCCAGCATATGCCGGCGCAGCAGGGTGAATTGCGTCCGGTCGAAACCGGAGGTCGGGATGCCCTGGAACAGGTATTCGCCTTCGCTCGCCACATCGAGGCAGCCGATGATGTTCATCGCCGTCGATTTGCCAGAGCCGGAAGGGCCCATGATCGCCACGAATTCCCGCTCGCGGATCGTCAGGTCGATGCGGTCGAGGGCGCGCAGCCGCGCCTCGCCGCTGCCGTAGATCTTGGTGACCTTGCGGAATTCGATCAGCGGCGGCTTGGGGCGAGGGGTCGGTTCGGCATTCATCGGCCACCCGCCGTCGCATCGGTGATCAGCTCATCGCCCTCGCTGACACCGCCGGAGACGAGTTCGGTGAACTGGCCGTCGGTGGCGCCGATTTCGATGGCGACCGGCTGCGGCCGACCATTGCGCATTGCCCAGACCGTGCGCTTCGAGCCGGCCTGGGTGGACGCTGGCGAAAACGAACGCATGCGGGGCGGGCGGAACAGGTTGAAGATGCTGCTGCGGCTTTCGCGCGCCGCCGGCGGAGAATAGCGCAGCGCCGCGTTCGGGATCAGCAATTGCCCCTTCAGCGACTTGACGGTGATGTCGGCCGTCGCCGTCATGCCGGGACGCAGCAGCATGTCGTTGTTTTCGACCGTCAGCACCGCCATGTAGGTCACGACATTGGAGATCGTCTCGGACGCATAGCGGATATTGCGGATCTCGGCCGGGAATTTCCGGTTCGGAAAGGCATCGACGGAAAAGCTAGCCGACTGACCAACCGCGACCTGACCGACATCGGCCTCGTCGACATCCACCTGCAATTCCATGCGCCGAAGGTCGCCGGCGATGGTGAACAGAACCGGAGCGGAGAGGGAGGCCGCGACCGTCGCGCCGGGATCGACCGATCGGGTCAGCACGATGCCGTCGATGGGCGAGACGATGCGCGCCTTGGCGAGGTTGACTTCCGCCAGTTTCAAGTCGGCCTTGCTGGCGAGCACGTCGGCTTCGTTGATGTTCTTGGCGGCGGCGGCGGCATCGAACTTGTATTGCGCGGCATCCAGATCCTGTTGCGACGAGACGCGGTTCTGGACGAGAGATTGCAGCCGGTCGAAGCTGTTCCTGGCAGCCTTCATCTCGGCATCCGCCTTCAGTACATTGGCCTCGGAGGAATTGACCTTGGCCTTGGCGCTCTGCACGTCGGCTTCCAGCTTGTTGGTATCGAGCACCGCCAGGATGTCACCCTTCTTGACGGCGCTGTTATAGTCGACATTGACGCTGCGCACCGTGCCCGACAACTCGCTCGATACGTCAACCTTTTCGGTCGGCTCGACAGAGCCGGTAGCCGTCACCAGCACGGTGAGATCGCCGCGCTTGGCCGGTTGCGTGGTATAGACATATTGCGTCTCGCCATGACCGAAATAGAGGTAAGCGCTGACGCCGCCGCAGATCAGGACCACAAGCACGAAAAGCCGCAAAAGCCAGCGCGGCCCGCGACGCCGCTTGCCGGCGCCGGCCAGCACGCTCGCCAGATCGGGCGCCGCCTCGCGGCTGTCCTGCTGCCTGTCTTCCGTCTTGTTCGCCATCCTGACCTTCCTGAAACCTTTTGCCGAGAATCCATATCGATGCGTGTCGTCAAATGTCACATAGGTTGCGCAACAGGAAAGTGAAATCTTGGTAATGCGACTCCGATTTAAATATGGTGAGGGGTGCACCACTAGCCGTTTCCGCAAGCGGCCATGCCACAGGTCCAAGGCCCAGCCGCCGACAACGTACCGATGGGAATTCAAAGGTCCAAGGCGGGCGAGGAGTTCATCCGGCGACCAGGCGTATCACGCGCCTTCGGAAAGTTGCTGCTTCCTTGAACCGCTTCTCGCGGTCAAATCGAATCACATAAGACAGATTATGGAACAATAGTATTAGTGCTGAGAGATCAGCGGATATCCGGCAGCCCGGCGAGTTCCACCTCGAACCGCATCATATCGTAGCCCGGAACGACGTGCTCCGGCGTTTCGCGCATCACCGTGTCATAATCGAGCGGTGTGTGCATATGCGTAAGGATCGCGCGTTTCGGCTGGAAGCGTTCGATCCAGCGCAGCGATTGCTCCAGCGACAGATGGCTGGGATGGAAGGAGTATTGCAGCGTGTCGATGATCAACATGTCGAGGCGGGCGAGTTTGCCGATGCTGTCCTCGGGAAAATCGCTGACGTCGCTGCAATAGGCCACGTCGCCGATGCGGAAGCCGAGCGACAGGATGTCGCCATGCACCTGCAGGTGCGGATGAAACGGAATCGGCCCGCCGTCGCCATCGATGACGATCGGCTCGTCAAGATCCTCTATCAGGTGCGGTTCGACGATCGGCGGATAATTGCTGCCCGGCGGTGTTTCGAGGCAGTAGCCAAAACCCTGGCGGATGCGCTGCATGGTGAACGGATCGGCGTATATCGGCACGCGCCGGCGCTTGCCGATATAGAAGCCGCGCAGGTCATCGATGCCGTGCAGATGGTCCGCATGAGCATGTGTGTAGAGAACGGCATCGACATGGGTAACGCCGGCGGAAATCATCTGCTGGCGAAAATCCGGGCCGGTATCGATGGCGACGACGGTCGAGCCGCCCGGGCCGAACTGCTCGACCAGAAAGGCGGCGCGCATGCGTCGGTTCTTCGGATTGGCGGGATCGCAGGCGCCCCAGTCACCGTTGATGCGCGGCACGCCTGGAGACGAACCGCATCCGAGAAGCGTGAACCGCCGCCGATACGCCGACATCGGTCTAGACCCTCGGCAGCATGGAAAAGATGCGGTAGGTATTTTCGGTGGCGATGCGGCTCATCTCTTCGTAGGAAACCCCGGCGCATTCGGCCAGAACCTCGGCGGTGTTCACCACATAGGACGGCTCGTTGCGCTTGCCGCGCCATTTCTTCGGCGCCAGATAGGGCGCGTCGGTCTCGACCAGCAACCGGTCATGAGGGATCGTTTTGGCGATCTCGCGCAGTTCCTCAGACTTGGGGAAGGTGAGGATGCCGGAAAAGGAGACGTAGCCGCCAAGCGCGACGCCGATCCGCGCCAACTCAGGCCCGGCGGAGAAGCAATGCAGGATGAAGGGGAAGGCCCCCTTCCCCGTTTCCTCGGTCAGGATCGCCGCCATGTCCTCATCGGCGCTGCGGCTGTGGATCACCAGCGGCAGGCCGGTCTGGCGCGCCGCTGCGATATGCTGCAAAAGCCCGGTCTTCTGGTCCTCGGGCTTCTGCGTGTCGTAGAAATAATCCAGACCCGCCTCGCCGATCGCCACAACCTTCGGATGCTGCGACAATCGGATCAGGTCGTCGGCGGTGATGTCCAGCTCCTCGTCGGCATTGTTGGGATGCGTGCCGACAGAACAGAAAACGGAATCGTAGCGCTCGGCGATATCGAGCAGCGTCTGCAATTTGCGCACCCGCGTCGAGATCGTGACGATCTGGCGCACGCCGGCGGCGTGGGCGCGGGCGATGATCTCGTCGCGCTCCTCGGCGAAATCCGGAAAATCCAGATGGCAATGGCTATCGATCAACATGGGCAGGCGCTCGATCAGGCTGTCGCTTCCGGCGCGACATAGCGCGGGAAGACGGGTTTGGGCGCTTCCAACGGCGTGCCGGAAACGAGGCGGCCCGCCTCCCCCAGCGCCGCGAAATCGCGTTTATCGGCCGGTGCGGCCACCAGATCGAGCAGCTTTTCCGCCGAGGCCGGCATGAAGGGCTGCAAGAGGATGGCGATTTGGCGCACGACTTCCGCCGTGACATAGAGCACCGTGCCCATGCGCACCGGATCGGTCTTCTTCAGCGCCCACGGCTCCTGGCCGGCGAAATAGCGGTCGGTCTCGGAAACGACGGCGATGATCGAGGCCAGCGCCCGGTGGATGAGCTGCTTGCCCATATCCTCGCGCGCCGAGGCCAGCAGCCCGTCGACGGAAGCGAGCATGGCGGCATCCGCCTCGTTCAGTTCTCCGCATTCAGGGATCTTGCCGTCGCAATTCTTGACGATCATCGATAGCGAGCGGCTGGCGAGATTGCCGATGCCATTGGCGAGATCGGAATTGATGCGCGTGCCGATCGCCTCTTCGCTGTAGCTGCCATCCTGGCCGAAGGAGACTTCGCGCAGGAAGAAGAAGCGCACCGGATCGAGGCCGAAATGATTGACGAGGTTGACCGGGTCGACGACGTTGCCGAGCGACTTCGACATCTTCTCGCCCTTGTTGAGCAGGAAGCCATGGGCGAAGACGCGCTTGGGCAGCGGCAGGCCCGCCGACATCAGGAAGACCGGCCAGTAAACAGCGTGGAACCGGATGATGTCCTTGCCGATGATATGCACATCCGCCGGCCAGTATTTGGCGCGCGGGCCTTTCGGATCTTCGAGATAGCCTGTGGCGGTGAGATAGTTCGTCAGCGCATCGACCCAGACGTACATGACATGGCGCGGATCGTTAGGCACCTTGATGCCCCAGTCGAAGGTCGTGCGCGACACCGACAGATCCTTGAGGCCGGACTTGACGAAGGAGATCACCTCGTTGCGGCGCTCGGCCGGACCGATGAAATCGGGATTGTCCTCGTAATGCTTCAGCAGCTTGTCCTGATATTGCGAGAGGCGGAAGAAATAGCTCTCCTCCTCTACCCATTCGACAGGCGTGCCCTGCGGTCCATAGCGCACGCCGTCGGCGCGCAGCTCGGTCTCGTCTTCCTGGTAATAAGCTTCGTCACGCACCGAATACCAGCCGGCATAGCTGTCCTTGTAGATGTCGCCATTGTCGGCCATCCGGTTCCAGATATTCTGCGAGGTGACGTGGTGGCGCGGCTCTGTCGTGCGGATGAAATCGTCGTTTGAGGCATTGAGCATGACCGCCATCGCCTGGAACTCGGCCGAGTTGCGATCAGCCAGTTCCTGCGCCGAAATGCCTTCGTTGCGCGCCGTCTGCTGCATCTTCTGGCCATGCTCGTCGGTGCCTGTCAGAAAGAAGACGTCGCGGCCGTCGAGACGCTGGAAACGCGCCATGGCATCGGTGGCGATCAGCTCGTAGGCATGGCCGATATGCGGCTTGCCGTTCGGATAGGAAATCGCTGTCGTGATGTAGAAGGGCGTCTTGGTCGTCATGATCGGGCTTCTTGGCTGTTTTATCTTTTCACCGCTGCTCTTAACCCATGTCCGGCGCAAGCGAAACAACAAGTTTCGGTGAAGGCCTCAGGCCGTCATGTCCTCAAGGATCGACAGCACCGTCTGCTTGCGGTCGAGATTGTAGCCGAGCGAGATGGCGACACGTTCGCCGAGGTTGGCCGACAGGCGGGCGAGGCGGTCGGCGGTGTTCAGGTCGCCGGCAAGAGCTGCTGCCCTCGCCCGGTCGGTGATGTGCTCGCCGATATGGGAGAGGAAAAAGGCGTAGATCGTCTCGCTGTCGCGGCCGGACAGCACGTCCGCCAGCTTGTGCATCGCCTTGCGCGCCGCGGGCCCACGCGCCGAAAGCACGTCGTCGAAGGCGGCGATGATGTCCATGCCGCCGTAGTTGACGAGTTTCAGCGCCTGCGAGACGCTGCCCCGCGCCGAGGCGATCAGTTTCTCGGTGGCTTCGAGGCCGAGATGGGTAAGCGCCGCCCGCATCGCGGCATCATCCAGCGCTTCCAGTTTCAGCGGCAGGCAGCGGGAGCGAATCGTCGGCAGGAGTTTGCCGGGCGCATGCGAAAGCACCAGGAACAGCGAGCGCTTCGGCGGCTCCTCCAGAATCTTCAGGATGGCATTCGCGGCACTACGATTGAGATCGTCGGCGGGATCGACGATGACGATGCGCCAGTTGCCGGTGCCGGAGGTCTGGGCAAAAAACTTGCCGGCCCGACGCACCTCGTCCACGGTGATCGCCTGCTTCACCCGGCCCGTCTTCTCATCGACCGGCCGCGTCAGGTGCAAGAGATTGTGCGAGGCGCCGGAGGCGATCTGACGGCTGACCGGCGAGGCCGGATCGGGATCGGCAATCGTTTCCGGCGCCGTTGCCGGATCAGGATGGCCAAGGATATGGTTGGCGAAACGGAAGGCGAGCGTCGCCTTTCCGATGCCCTCCGGCCCCTCGATCAGGATGGCGTGATGCACCTTGCCGGAACGATAGGCATGGGCCAGGAAAGCTTCGGCATCCGCATGGCCGAAAAGGCGGGTGTTTTCGGACGGCGCGATGGCGCCGTCGAGCAGGCCGGGGGTGATGTCGGTCATTGCGCGGCTTCCGTCTCCGCATGGCGATCGGCCGGAACGCGCTCCAAGAGCGGCTCGACGCAATCGAGGATTTGCGCGGCGATGTCCTCCTGCGCTTGCAGGGCATCGATCACGACGCAACGCTCCGGCTCGGCGGCGGCGATATCGAGAAAGGCCTCGCGGCGCTTCTCATGAGTTTCGGTCTTTTCGCGCTCGAAACGATCTGGCGCGATCGATTGCCCCTCGCCCCGTCCCTTGGCGCGGGCAAGCCCGAACTCGGCGGGGATATCGAGAATGACGGTGCGATCCGGCACGGTGCCGTCGATCGCCACGCGCACCAGCGCCTCGATGAAATCGGCATCGAGATTGCCGGTGACGCCCTGGTAGACGCGCGAGGAATCCATGAAGCGGTCGCAGAGCACGATCATGCCCTTGGCGAGCGCCGGGCGAATGACTTCCTCGACGTGATCGGCACGCGCCGCGGCAAACAGGATGGCCTCCATGCGCGTGCCGAATTCTTCCGCGGCGCCGGAGAGCAGCACATGGCGCACAGCCTCGGCGCCGGGCGAGCCACCGGGTTCGCGGGTCACCAGAACCTCATGACCGCGCCGCCGCAGCGCCTCGGCGAGAAGGCGAATCTGGGTCGATTTCCCGGCCCCCTCGCCGCCTTCGAATGTCACGAATAGTCCGGATGTTTCCGTCAAAGCCAACGTCCCGAATGCTTTCGATCACAAGATCGCAACGACCTGTTTACCGCAACTCAAAAGGCGGTGAAACCGCATCGCAGCCAATTCATCGAGGATATATATGGGGCATGTCGAAATTATAGCCAGAAGAACATCAGTTCCATGGCCGCATCCAAGGCGCGGCTGGCCAGCGACCCGCGCTCGACCGCTTCGACCGTATACAGCGGCACTTCGCGCAGCACCTTCTCGCCGACGGAGATTTTCAGCGAGCCGACCTGCCTGTCGGCCTCGATCGGCGCTACGAGCGGCCAGCGATAGACGATGCGCGCCGCCAATCGTTCGGGATTGTTGGTCGGCAGGAAGACGTCGACCGGAACCTTTGCCGCGAGATCGACGCTGGAGCGCGCACCGCCATAGACGCTGATCGCACCGATGACTTCACCCTGCTTGAACAATGTACGGCTGGCAAACGAGGTCATCGCCCAATCCACCACCCGGCGCGATTCCTCAAAACGTTCCTTGTCGCTCTGCAGCCCGCCCATAGCGAGGAAGATGCGCTTGCCGTCGCGCATCGCCGACAGCACCACCGAAAAGCCCTCGCCATCGGCAAAGCCGGTCGCCAGCCCGTCAACGCCGATATTGGCGGTCACCAGCGGGTTCTTGTTGCGCTGCTTGATCCTGTTCCACTCATATTCCGGCTGGGCGTAATAACGGTAATAGTCGGGATATTCGACCTGCAGATGCTGCGCCAGCGTCACCAGATCGCGCATGCTGGTGCGGTTGCCGGGATCCGGCAGGCCGGTGGGATTGGAGAACCTGCTCATGGTCAGGCCGAGTTCTTCGGCCCGCTTGGTCATCCGTTGCGCAAAGGCGGCCTCCGAGCCATTCATGCCTTCGGCAAGAATAATGCAGGCATCGTTGGCGAGCTGCACCGTCACGCCCTGCACGAGGTCGAGCACCGGCACGCTGGATTTCAGCGCCGCGAACATGGTCGAGGTGCGCGAGGGCGCGCCGCCGGTGCGCCAAGCATGTTCTGAAACCGGATAGGCGGTCGTCGGCGTAATCTCGCCCTTCTTCAGGGCATCGAAGACAACCTCCATGGTCATCAGCTTGGCGAGCGAGGCGGGCGAGACCGGCTCGTTCTCATCCTTGGAGATCAGCACCGTGCCGGTCGACGCCTCGATCATGTAGATCTGCTTGGCTTTGGTTTCGAAGCCGGCAGGCGTCACCGACGCCGCAAACGCCGTCCAGGCTGGAAACAGACTGAAAACCAGAACCTGAACAATACGCCGCATCCGTTTTTCCCGTCCTCGCATCCTGTTCCGATTTAGAACATGCCGGGCCGGGTGCCAAGCATCGGCGGCGCGCTTTGCTGTTAACGGGAGGCCGATACGCCCTGCCGCCGCTCAACGGATTTCAGGATCGACTCACGGGTCAGGCCATCATTGCGGGTCATGACCGCATCGAAGGCAAGCTCGACGGTCACGGTCGGTTCCTCCGCATAGGCCGCGGCATAGGAAGAGCCGACCTTGAAGTTATATTGTGGTCGCTCCATCGGCAGCGGACCGATATCCGGCAACATGACTGTCGCCTGGTCAAAGGCAGCGAAGGCAGCAGGCTTCGCGGTCGGGGCCGCTGCCTGCGGCTCGTAGGAACCGCTCGGCGTGTCGCCGGCAAGGCTCGTCTGGATTGCGCTGCCGCCGGCATCGTCCATGCCGCGCACCTGGTCGCGCATCGACTGGTTGGACGCGACCATGACGCCGGTGGCGATCTGTCCTTCCGGCGCAAAGCGCGGCAGGCGCGCCCCCTTGGGCACATAGGACGCCATCAGATAAGGCATGTCATGGCCGTCCATACGGGCCCGGCCGACATATTGCACACGCACCTTGCCGGTGCCGCTGTGCTTGAGGTCGAGCATGTCGGCGGTCTTGCTCGACACGTCGATCAGGCGGCCGGGATGGAACGGGCCGCGATCGTTGACGCGCACGATGATCGAGGAGCCGTTCTCGACATTGGTGACGCGGGCATAGCTCGGCAGCGGGAACGTCGGATGGGCGGCGGAGAGATGATCGAGATCGTAAACCTCGCCGTTCGCCGTCAGGCGGCCATGGAAGGCCGAGCCGTACCAGGAGGCAACGCCGACCTTGTTGTAGCTGAAATCTTCCTTGGGCACATAGGTCTTGCCCTTGACCACATAGGGGTCGCCAACCATGTAGCGACCACCCCCCTTGGGGATGTTCTTGCCGTAGGCGACGCGCGGGCTCGCCTTGACGCCGTATTCCTTCTCGGAAAAATATTCCTTGCTGCGCGGCTTCGCCTTTTTCGGCGCGACGGACGTGGTGCCACAAGAAGCGACGCCGAAACACATCATCGAAACCGTCAGAACCCGCCAGCCCAACGAAATCTTTGCCGCACCCAAGGTTATTTTCATCTGTCCCAACCGCTACGCAATACTCGAACCGCCGGCAAGCCCCTCATCGACCGCCGCGCTTCCTCGTGTCATCCGTCATTTAACACGCCTCTAAGAAGGACACGAACCATGGCGAAATTGCGTGGGAAATGCGGCGCACGAAAGCTAAACTTTTCGACATAGTTAATGAAAATTGAAGCAAACGGCTCCACGATTTTCATGCAATGTATCGGGATTTCACGATAAGCCATTGAAAAACAAAAACCCCGCCGGTTGGGCGGGGTTCATGAATTTCAGCTTCGCGCGAGCAGGGCTCCCGCGCCTTGGCCGCGCCGATTACTCGGCGCTGTCGTCGGCGGCCTTCTTCTTGGAAGCGGCCTTCTTCTTCGGAGCGGCCTCTTCACCTTCGCCCTCGGCTTCAGCTTCGGCCTTGGCGGCCTTCTTCTTGGGCGCAGCCTTCTTGGCAGCCGGCTTGTCTTCGCCGTCTTCCTCGTCATCAGCCATCAGCTCTTCCTTGCTGACGACCTTGTCGGTGACGTCGATCTGGCCGAGCAGATGATCGACGACCTTCTCTTCGAACAGCGGGGCGCGCAGCGAGGCGGCCGCACCCGGGGTGTTGCGGAAGAATTCGATGATCTGCTTTTCCTGGCCCGGGAACTGGCGAAGCTGCTCGAACAGGGCGCGCTGCATCTCGTCTTCACTGACGGTCACGCCAGCCTTCTCGCCGATTTCGGAGAGAACGAGGCCGAGGCGAACGCGGCGCTCTGCCAGCGTGCGGTATTCCTCACGGGCCTTCTCTTCCGTCGTGCCTTCGTCTTCGAAGGTCTTGCCGGACTGATCGAGATCGGTGCTGATCTGGCGCCAGATGTTTTCGAACTCGGCGTCGACGAGGCGCGACGGGGTTTCGAACTTGTAGAGACCATCGAGCTGGTCGAGGATCTGGCGCTTGACCTTCTGGCGGGTGAAGGAGCTGAACTGGCCTTCGATCTGGCCGCGAACGACTTCCTTCAGCTTGTCGGCCGATTCGAGGCCGAGCTTGCTCGCCAGTTCGTCATTGATCTCGACGGCGCCGGGAGCAGCGATTTCCTTGACCTTGATGTCGAAGGTGGCGTCCTTGCCGGCAAGGTTCGCAGCCGGGTAATCGGCCGGGAAGGTGACGGTGATGACCTTCTCGTCACCGGCCTTCAGGCCGACGATCTGCTCTTCGAAGCCGGGGATGAAGCGGCCCGAGCCAAGAACCAGCTGGGCGTCTTCGTCCTTGCCGCCGTCGAAGGGCTCGCCGTCGAGCTTGCCGAGGTAGTCGATGGTGGCGCGGTCGCCGTTTTCGGCAGCGCCGTCCTTGGTCTCGTAGGAGCGGGCGCTTTCGGCGATCTTGAGGATCTGCTCGTTGACTTCGTCTTCGGAGACTTCGACGACTTCGCGGGTCACCTTGATGCCGTCGGTCGACTTCAGCTCGATCGCCGGGATGATTTCGTAGGAAACGGTGAATTCCAGGTCGGCTTCGCCGGCGAGGATCTTTTCAGCCTCGTCCTGGTCCTCGGTCATGGCGATTTCCGGCTGGGTCGCCGACTTTTCGCCGCGTTCGGACAGGATGGCGGTCGGCTGCTCGCGCACGAGCTCGTTGACAACCTCGGCCATGATCGACTTGCCGTACATCTTCTTGAGATGCGCGAACGGCACCTTGCCCGGACGGAAGCCGTTGATCTTGATCTTGTCCTTGGCGTCGGCCAGGCGCTCGTTCATGCGAGCCTGCATGTCGGTGGCCGGAACCACCACCTTGATTTCGCGCTTCAGCCCTTCAGCGAGCGTTTCGATAACCTGCATCTTCTTACCTTTTATTTCAGGGCGGCCGTGCTCAGACAGCCGTTGGTTTCAATGAGCACGACGCCGGAATTCAGTCTTCCCGGGCGCGGCACCTAAGCAATCCACTGGCATTCCGACGAACAAAACGGCGCGGCCGGTCCACCTCCGAACCAGCCGACTGCCTCTCTCTTCGCCGCCACGGCATATTTTGGTGCGGGTAGAGAGACTTGAACTCCCACGCCTTGCGGCACCAGAACCTAAATCTGGCGTGTCTACCAATTTCACCATACCCGCGCCTGCCCGCCTTGAAGAGCTGGCGTATAAGGCCGTCCGGAGCGCGGCGTCTCTATAACACCCGTTTTCCCCGGAGCAAAGGAAAAATGAACGCCCGATGACAGGCCTTGAGGTTCAGAACAGCGGCTCCTCGTAGACCATGGTTCCATCACGGTAGAGGGCGCGCAATTGCGCCGTGCCGTCGCCGCCGACGCTGACGGCAACCGTCAGCGTTTCGGAATCGCGCGCCGTCTCCAGCGCCCGCCCCTCGCCTTCCGGCACATAATACCGCTCGATGCCATAGGACACGCGCTGGTCGGACTTGGTATCGGAGGGCCAGTAGTCGAAAGGCAGGCTCTTGGCGACGACGCTGCCGGCCAACACCGGCAGCGGCTGAAAGGCGGCCTCGGAAACCGTCGACACCCCGTCCGCACCCTTCACCAGCCGCACCCACAGGCTCTGCCGTCCCTCCTCCTTCGGCCATGCGCCGGAAATCGCCGAAGCCGGCACGGTGGAAACGTCATAGCTCAGAATCACATAGTCGCCGCGCAACAGGTCGCGCGGATCGACCGGCGCGGTGCGCAGCATCACCGTCTCGCCGCTTCTTAAAATGGCAGCGCGGCCGAGCACCATATAGGCAAGCGCCGCCGTCTGGGCGAGGCAGACGAGGAGTGCGGCGAGCGCAAAACGCAAGCTTGGCTTCATTGGACACCTCCCGACGTCACCGCCGCCATGCGCCGTTCCAGCGCGATTACCACCCAGGCCGCCAGCGCCACCACGAGGCCGGAGACCAGGAAAAGGCCCGAGGTGCCGAGGATCGAGCCGACCGTCTCCGCAGCGAGATAGAGGATCTCAAGCGCGAAAGCGATATAGGCGAGATAGCGCACCGCGCCATTGTCACGCCCCGCGAGCACGATCGCCCCAACGCTGGCCGCCATGGTCGCGACGCCGATGCCAAGTCGTCCACCGGCATCGTCGAATTCCATATGCAGCCCGCCAATGCCGATCAGGAAGGCGACGAAAGCGTAAAAGGCGGGCGCCGCTCCCGCCCGCTTTGCCACGGCAGACAGCGGCGAGGCCGGCAACGTGCAGAGCAGGAAACCGATGGCCCCGACCACCGCGAGAAGCGCGGCGGCGCGGGTGCTCTCCTCCACCGCCAGACTCCAGACGATCCAGCCGAGCAACAGCAAATAGGCGAGATGCCGCAGCCGCGCCGCGCCCGTATAATAGACGAGCCCGATCAGCACCGCCGCCATGCCCGGCACGACGACGCCCGGCAGCGACGACCAATCGAATGGCGTATCCGAAACCAGGTCGATGAAATAGGCCCAGGCGAGGAAGCCGCAAAGGAAACTCGCCGCGCCCGAGCGAAACGCGACCGCCGTCAGAACCGTGAACGCGAACCAGACGACGAGCATATCGGCAAGGTCGCCGGAGAGATGATACATCTGCCCAATCAGCGACAACGACGCGCCGAAACTGGCGGTACCCAGCATCAGCGCCGCCTGCGCCAGCCCGCGCCGACCCTTGGCCAGCAGCCAAGCAGCGGCGCCATGGAACAGCCAGATCGAAGCGAGCAATAGCACGACGCGCATCAGGCGCGGAATCGCCTCCCAGTTCGAGGCGACCAACAGCAGCAGCGCCGCCGCGATCAGGCAGGCGGCGATCATCATCAAAACGCGGCCGACGCTGAAGCTCGATTCGCGCCCGTCATATTCCGCCAGCAGCGCATCCGCCTGCGGTCTTCCAATCAGCCCCTTGCCGACCCAGATCGCCAGATCCCGCTCCAGCCTGCCACGATACATCGTCACCCCCTCATCTATCCGGCGCTGCCGGCCTATATCGCCAGAGTAGAACGAGGCGGGCCGAAAGGAAATCGATGCGCGCAGACTCATGCGGACATCACCGCTTTGCCTGGAAATCCCATGCGCATGGCGCATGACTTGCATGTTTATATTGCATTGCACAATTCCACAGAAACGGCCTATGTTGAGATCACTGAAGACGGCGGGTCGAGCTTCTCTCCGCACCGGTCTTTAACGAAATATTAAGGCAACCATGAGAGGTTGTCTCAGACGAAGACAATCGGATGACGATCTTCCACCCGCAATATTCGGGGCGCGCACTCCTCCTCCCAGTGCGCTCCGATCAGGCCGGCAACCACTCCTCCTCCCAGGTTGTTGGCCACTGACAATGGCGCCCACCGGATCCTCCTCCCCCGGTGGGCGTTATTCGTTTCGCGCTCTGCGTTTGTTTTCCGCCTCGTCCCTGTCGGTTCCGGCCAACATGCTGCAAGTGCGAACAAGTCTTGGCAAAGCACCAGACAAAATGGCTTTGAACGCCGTGCTAGAGTAGGCATACAACTCCGCCAGACCATGCAAATGATTAATATTTATTCACTCCTGAGGCCGATTGGAGGCAGTGGCCTGCATATTTGCATGGGTGGCATGCCCAATCGGCTCTGTTTGTTCTTCGCAATGCAACATATATTGCTTTCAACAGATTGCAGTCAGCGCCGCGGATGGCAGGCTGGCAAAACACCGAAGAGGATCAAGACCATGAACATCGCACGTACCCTGAACAATTGGCGCAAGTATCGTCAGACCGTCAGCGAACTGGATCGCATGAGCAATCGCGGCTTGAGCGACCTCGGCATTGACCGTTCGGACATCCGTCGCCTCGCCCGCCAGGCAAGCGGCTTCTAATTCTGCCGCACGACGCTTAAAGCGCCGCACGGAATTTCGAAAACGCCTCCGGTTACAAACCGGGGGCGTTTTTTATTGTGCGGATACTTCCATACACTTTAACGCCTATGGCGGAAGCATGACGCAAAAATCCCGGATTGTGACGCATCTTTCATCATCGCACTGCACAAATGCATAGCAGTCGCTCGTTTTTTGCACTGCAGTTCTTTGTTTTACAGATGTATAAAGCGGCCAATCGCTGAGGCGGACGAAACGAACCGCCGGACAGCCGCAAAATTCGAGATTACGTACGAAGGAAGAAGATCATGAACCCGATTCGCATTGCCAAGAACTGGATCAGCTATCGCCGCACGCTCAACGAACTGGGCAACCTGTCGAACCAGGCCCTGAGCGATATCGGCATCACCCGCTTCGATATTCGCAACATCGCATCGCGTTCGTTCCGCTGATATCAGCGGCGAACGCCAGCATTGAGAATTGCCCAAACGGCGCCGCTCGGCGCCGTTTTCGTTTTCAGGCTCGGGTTTTCTGCCGCCGCTTTTCGGAACCTTCTCCATTCGGGCACGTTGCCTTTGAAGACAAGGAGACGTTCCATGCCAAATCGCGAACCGATACCCAGCCCTATCGACGAACAGCCACGTGGCCCCTCGCGTGACGGTCCTCTGCCGGACCGCTCGACAGAAAATCCGCCGGCACCGCCGATCATCAATCCCGGCGACACCAAGAATCCGAACGACCCGCCCCTGGAACCCGCTCTGTTGCCGATCGGCGACCCCGCCGGCATGGCCTGACAAAAAAAGCGCCATACGGCGCTTCGCTGTCGGATTGTTATGATGGCTGAATGCCGCCCGCCTGCGTCAGTGGGCGGCAAGTTGTCGCAGGGCGCTCTGCTGGTGGCGCGAGAGCGTCAACAGGGCTTCGATCTCCCAGTTCTCGCCGAAACGCAGGGCCACGGAAAGCGCCTTCATCGCATCACAAGCCGGACCGTCGGACTCACGCATGTAGACCATGTCGTCGAGATTGGCTTCAAGGGTCGCTGCATCGATCGTCGTCATCCTGTCATCCGTCCGCTTTTAAAGTGTGACGGTTTTAAGGCGCGAAGCTTGCGCAACGCTGTGGCAATGCGATCCGGCGGCGAACGATTGGAACCGGCGCGTCATCGTGATAAGCAGCGCGCATGACACAGACAGCACCCCTTTCACCCATCCACGTCGTCGGCGGCGGGCTTGCCGGCTCCGAGGCCGCCTGGCAGATAGCGCAAGCCGGTATCCCTGTCGTCCTGCATGAAATGCGCGGCACACGCGGCACGGATGCCCACAAGACGGATTCGCTGGCCGAACTCGTCTGCTCGAATTCCTTCCGCTCAGACGATGCGTCCGCCAATGCCGTCGGCGTCATCCATGCCGAGATGCGGCTTGCCAATTCGTTGATCATGACCTGTGCCGACAGGCATCAGGTGCCCGCCGGTAGCGCGCTCGCCGTCGATCGCGACGGTTTTTCGCAAGCCGTGACCGCCGCCATCGAAGCCCATCCGCTGATCACCGTCCGTCGCGAGGAAATCCGGGGCCTGCCGCCGGCGGACTGGGATCTGGCGATCCTCGCCACCGGCCCGCTGACCTCGCCGGCGCTGGCCGACGCCATCCGGGCCGAGACCGGCGCGAATGCGCTCGCATTCTTCGACGCAATCGCCCCAATCGTCCATCGCGATACCATCAATATGGATGTCTGCTGGTATCAGTCGCGCTACGACAAGGTCGGCCCCGGCGGGACCGGCAAGGACTACATCAACTGCCCGATGACGCAGGATGAGTACAACGCCTTCATCGACGCTCTGATCGCCGGTGATACGGTCGGCTTCAAGGAATGGGAAGGAACGCCTTATTTCGACGGCTGCCTGCCAATCGAGGTCATGGCCGAGCGCGGCCGCGAGACCCTGCGCCACGGCCCGATGAAACCCATGGGCCTGACCAACGCCCATAACCCGACCGTGAAACCCTATGCCATCGTCCAGCTACGCCAGGACAATGCGCTGGGCACGCTCTACAATATGGTCGGTTTCCAGACGAAGCTGAAATACGGAAGCCAGGCCGAGATCTTCCGGATGATTCCCGGTCTGGAAAACGCCGAATTCGCTCGCCTCGGCGGCCTGCACCGCAACACCTACATCAACTCGCCAGTTCTGCTCGATCGTTCGCTGACGTTGAAATCGCGCCCTGGCCTGCGTTTCGCCGGCCAGATCACCGGCTGCGAAGGTTATGTGGAAAGTGCCGCCGTCGGCCTGCTCGCCGGGCGTTTTGCGGCTGCGGAACGGAAGGGCAGCACCCTCGCCCCGCCGCCGGCCACGACGGCGCTGGGCTCACTGCTCGGCCACATCACGGGCGGGCATATCGTCCATAACGAGGAGCCGGGCAAACGCTCGTTCCAGCCGATGAACATCAATTTCGGCCTGTTCCCGGAGTTGGAGCCGGGCTCCATCGTCAGGCCCGAGGGCGTCAAGCGCTTTCGCGGCAAGGACAAGGCACTGGTGAAGAAGCAGCTCATCTCCGCCCGCGCATTGAAGGATTGCGCCGACTGGCTGACGCGATCGCAATAGTCGATCAGGAGGTCTGCTGCGCGTTATCCGTGACGCGCGGCGGCGCCACCATTGCCAGGCTGCCGAGCAACCACAACGACACTTCGGCGGCATCGCCGACAGACTTGAACTCGAACTTGCCGCTATGGGCCGGCATGTCGTTGAAGGTGATTTCCAGCCCCTTGCCGTTCGGCAACGGATTGACGCGCGCCATGCCCGGCTCGATCAAATGGCAGGCATAATGGCCACGCATGCTGCGCATGAAGCCGGCCTTGTTGTCATGCAGGCGGACGAAGACGACATTGCCGTCCGTCGTTGCATGCAGGTCGCGGATCGCTTCATTGGGAAAGGCACGGCCGAATTCCATCAGCGCCACGCCCATGTCGTGCAGCCCGTCCTCATCCTGGCGTGCGGCAAGCCGCGTCGCCCAGAAGGCCAGAAAGACCACCGCACAGACGAGGATTACCCAGATCACCAAATTCAACGCCGCTCTCCGATTCTGACCCGCTTGTGGTTCGAAATAGCCGGAGAGGCTTGCGCGAACGTTATCCCCTCAAAAGCGACGGGTAAACCCTGATAGCGCCATGCGCCACTGTCGCCGCCACTGCGGTTCGATCAGCGAGGTGTCGAACAGCCGTGCCCCCGCTGCCTTCGCCTTGCGCAGCACCGGCCCGGCCAGCGCCACCGGTAAAAAGGCAGGGAAGACGCTTGTCGCAATCCGGCCAAGTCCGCCACGCGCCTGCGCCAGATGATCGAGGCCAAGACCGGCAAAGGCTTCGATGGCGGCGGAAATCTGCGTCCCCGCCTTGCCGGCGAGAAAGGTGTCGCGATCGAGACCGGTCGCGGAAAGAATTTCCGTGGGAATGTAGAGCTGGCCGCGATGGCGATGCTGCGGCATGAGCAGGAGCAGGCCTGCAATCGCCTGCGCCACGCCGGCATGCCCGGCGACATCGGCCGAATCGGCCGCCTTGTCGGCATCGAGGACGAGGCTGGCGATCTGGATTAGCGCCGAGGCGGTTTCGCCGGCATAGCCTTCCAGCACTGTGCGGCTTTCCATCGGGTCGTCATAGAGATCGAAAATACGCGCCTCGGTCATGTCGATCAGTGTCTGGCGCGGCAGGCGATAGGTCTCAATGGTTTCCAGAAGCGCGGCGGCCAGTGGATTGGCTTCGCTGGAACCATGCGGCTTGCCCTCCAGCAAGTCGCGCCAATATTGCAGGCGCACCTCGCCGGGCAGAGCATCACGCACCAGATCGCGAATGCGCGCCAGTTCCGCATTGAAGGCATAGAGAGCTGCCAATGCCCCCCGCTTTTCCGGCGGCGCCAGCAGGCAGGCGAGATAACGGTCGCGATCGGTGTCGCGCAGCGTCGACAAGGCGATGTCGAAATGGGAGGTTTCCGGCATCAGACGGCAATCAGGGCGGCGGCGACGGCGCGCGATTCCGACAGCATGATGTTGAAGGTGCGCACGGCAGCGCCCGTGCTCATCGGGTCGGAGCTGATGCCTTTGGCTTTCAGTGCCGTTTTCAACGCCGCCGGCAAGGGCCGCAGATTGGGACCGGTGCCCACCAGCAGCACCTCGATATCGGCGGCCTGATCCAGAACCATCTGGAAATGCGCGACATCGAGCGGCGTTTCCACCGTCATATCCCAGCCGTGAATACCCGAGGGAAGGCACAGGATCGATCCGCGATGCGACATGTCGGCGAAACGGAAGCCGCCATTGCCATAGGCATCGATCGGCGCCCGGCCGGGAAAATGTGCGGAACGGATTTCTATGCCCTTGGCCATGAAAATACGAGCGGCGCCTTTCCAGCGCCGCTTTCCTTCTTACTTCGCCTCTTCGGCCTTGACCGGTTCGCCCTTGACGCGAACATCGGTCACATAGGCGCGAACGACGCGGACGCGGATGCCCTCGGCGATTTCAACTTCCACTTCGCGTTCGTCGACGACCTTGGTCACCTTGCCGACGATGCCTCCAGCGACGATCTGGTCGCCACGGCGAATGTTCTTCAGCGTCTCTTCCCGCTTCTTGGCCTGGGCGCGCTGCGGACGGATCAGCAGGAAATACCAGACGACCATGAGCGGCACGAACAGAAAGATCATTTCCAGACCGGAACCGAGCGGAGAAGCCGCTGCGCCACTCGCTGCCTGGGCGTATGCCTCGGTGATGAACATCGAAAACTCCTTAAACTCGGCAAAAGATAAAAAGGTCGGATCGGTCGTCCGCGCTTTGGTGGCCGGAATATAGTGGCGCACCATATGAATGCAACAAAAAGCCGGCGCGGATCGTACCGATTTGCCGCCTCTTAACCTTTCCGCTCCCAAGACGCCATGGTACCGCCGGTCAAATCCGGTGCGAAACCGGCCCGAAACGGTAAAACAGCGAGGTGGCCCGCATGGACAACGATAGATACGACATTCTCATCACAGAGATTCGCAAGCTGAATACGGCGCTGGAACGCCTTGCCGGCCCGGCGCCCATCGAAAGCGACTGGACATCGGCCGATTGTTTCGTCTGGGCGCCGGGCCGGCTCTATCTGCAGCCGGTGCCGAAGCCGAACCGCGTGGCGCTGACGCTGATCCGCGGCGTCGACCGGGTGCGCGACATCCTGCATGAAAACACCCAGCGTTTCGCGGAGGGATTTCCGGCCAACAACGTGCTGCTCTGGGGCGCGCGCGGCATGGGAAAGTCCTCGCTGGTGAAGGCGGTGCATGAGGATGTGCGCGCCGCCAGCGGCGTGTCTTTGAAGCTGGTGGAAGTGCATCGCGAGGATATCTCGACGCTGCCGGTGTTGCTCGACCTCGTGCGCGACACCCCGCATCGCGTCATCGTCTTCTGCGACGACCTGTCCTTCGACCATGACGACACCGCTTACAAGTCGCTGAAGGCGGCGCTGGACGGCGGCGTCGAGGGCCGGCCGGAAAACGTGGTGTTCTACGCCACCTCCAACCGCCGCCATCTGCTGCCGCGCCACATGATGGAAAACGAGCAATCGACCGCGATCAATCCCTCGGAAGCCGTGGAGGAAAAGGTCTCGCTCTCAGATCGCTTCGGCCTGTGGCTCGGCTTCCACAAATGTAGCCAGGACGATTATCTCGCGATGATCGACGGCTATGCCGCCCATTATGACCTCGGCCTGCCGCAAGACAAGCTCCACGCCGACGCCCTCGAATGGGCGACGACGCGCGGCGGCCGCAGCGGTCGTGTCGCCTGGCAGTATATCCAGGATCTCGCGGGACGGCTGCGCAGGAAGGTGCAGTAAACACAGAGCCTGAGGTTGGCAGGCGCGCGAATTATGCACCCATAAGTTTTACACAAGTCCAGCGTGCGATTGTCTTTCGCACGCAACGGATTTTGCGCAGGACAGGCTTCAGACAGGAATTATTATGGGTAGCGAAAACCTCATTGGCCGGATTTCCAACGCGGCGACGGCAATCAACAACCGTTTCCCGAAGGGTAAGCAGAGCGGCCAGCAATTCGACTTCACGGACACGACCCGAAACGCAGTTGCTGACAAGGCCGCGAGGATGATCAACGAAGGTAGCATGACATCGTCTGAAGCGGTTGCCGCCACGTCTATGCCGGCAGGCACGAAAAACTATATCCTCGGCGTGCAGGAAGCAGCTCATTTCGCGGAACGGACAGGCGATACGGAGTCCGCGCAACTCAATCGAGACACGCTTGCCGCGATGCTTCGTTACCAGAGCCCGGGAAAATGGTGATTGTCATACAGAAAAAGCGCCCTCGGGCGCCTTTTCCTTATGGGTTGGAAATATCCGCCGCTTACTGCAGATAGGTCATCGGGTTGACCGGCGTTGCATCCTTGCGCACTTCGAAGTGCAGCTTCGGCGAGGTGGCGTTGCCGCTCATGCCGGAGGAAGCGATGGTCTGACCGCGCTGGACCTTCTGACCGCGGGTGACATTCAGCGCATCCGCATGGCCGTAGACGGTGACGGTGCCGTCGTCATGGCGCACCAGAACGGTGTTGCCGAGTTCCTTGAGGCCGTTTCCGGCATAGATGACCACGCCGTTTTCCGCCGCCTTGACCGGCGTGCCCGAGGGGACGGAAATGTCGATGCCGTCATTGCGGCTGCCGGCGACATTGGCGCCGTAACCGGCGACGACCGCGCCGCGGACCGGCCAACGATATTTGCCGATGCCGGTGGCGTCGGGTGCTTCTTCGCCGCCATCGTTCTTCTTGGCGACGTCATCGACGGACTGCTTGGCGACAGGCGGCTTGTATTCCTGCGGCTTGCCGGTGGAAGCGACCTGCTTCTCCTCGGCGGCCGGCTTCTGCTCGCCCTTCTTGGACGGAATGGAGGCGGTCTTGACCTCGTCGCCGGCCGGTGCGGCGCTCGCCGCCGGAACGGTCAGCGTCTGGCCGATGCGCAGCGACGCCGTGGTCATGCCGTTGGCTGCCTTCAGCGCCTCGACGCTGACGCCATTGGTCTTGGCGATCTTGGCCAGCGAATCGCCGGGCTTGACGACATAGCCGCCGGCGGGCGCGGTTTCCTTGCCGGCCTTGGCATTCTTTTCCGGCTTGCCGCCATCGGCGGGCGCCAATTTGTTGCCCTGGGCATCAAGGCCAGTCTGCGATTTGTCGCGCAGCGTATTGCCGTTCGGCAGCACAGCGACCTTGTCCGGCGTCTTCGAGGGTGTCGGCAGACCGCCATCCGGCAGTTCACCGGCCTGCGCACTCGCCTTGGCAAGGTTGCGCGGCTGGCCATAGGTCGGAATGACCAACGTCTGGCCGGGCTTCACGGCAGCCGGCGACTTCAAGCCATTGGCGTTCAGGATTTCCTTTTCCGGCACGCCATAACGCTTCGACAGCGTCGCGACCGATTCGCCGGGCTTCAGCCGTACGTTCGGCGCGTTGAAGGTGGTCCAGCCGGTGGATTTCGGGGTGTTGCCGGTGATGATCGCATCGGCCTTGGGCAACTCGCGAATCTCGTTGCGCTTCGGCGGCATCGGCTGCGCCAGCGCGACGTTGCGCTCGGCCCGGGCTGACGACGAGGCCGTGGTCGGATCGGCGAGCTCGGTGCGTTGCACGGCAATCGGGCGGCTCGCCATGCGCGCGCCCGAACCGCCGACGGTGGCGGTGTTGACCGGGTCGTAGGACACGGACGGCTTTTCCGGGAACGGCTGGTTCAGTGCCTCTTCGCGGGCCGACATCATCGGCCGCATCGGCTGGCGCTGCCCCTGCGCGATATCCTGGCTCGGGATCGGCGCCTCGCCGTTCAGGCCGGTGATCGGCCGCCGTGGAATGGAGTTGGTGGTGATGTTCTCGGTGCGGTCGAAGAACCCGCCAAATCGCGAGACATCGGAGCTGCAGCCGGTGGCGGCGCTCGCGAGAAACGCTGCCACGGCAACACGCAGGGCAGACTTTCCGATATATGGCGATACATTGATACGCATGAAAACGACCCACTCAACACGCAACTGAACGATGCCCATTAAAGCGTGTTAGTGTTACCAGCCGGTTAAGCCGGGGGTCTCGAAGCGCACATCATGGCAATTTGATAACCATAAGATGCTGCGCCATGGCTGCACCTCAGAGAAAAGCCGCCAGTTTCGGCACGATCGGCATATAGGGCGCCTCGAACAGCTCCTCGCGATCGAAGCGGCTGCCAGTTTTCGACAGGCGCACCATCATGCAGCGGTCTTCCGCCACCATCAGCGGCGCGATCATAGAGCCGCCGGAAACGAGTTGTTCCGCATAAAATCGCGGCATTGCCGGAAACGCCGCCGTCACCAGGATGCGGTCGAAGGTGCCCTCGCCCTGCAGACCGGCGCTACCGTCCGCATGACGGACGATGACGTTGCGCAAGCCAAGCACGTCCATGCGCTTGTGAGCGGCGTCGGTGAGCGTGCGATACCGGTCGATGGTCAGGACGCGCTCGGCGATGCGACCGATCACGGCGGCGGTAAAACCGCTGCCCGTGCCGATTTCGAGCACGCGCTGGCCGGGCTTGATCTTCAATCGATCGAGAAGCCGCACGGCAAAATCCGCGCCTTCCATGAAAGACCCGCAGTCGATGGGCAGGGTACGGCTGGAGTAGGCGCTTTCGGCAAACAGCGGCGGCACGAACTGGCTGCGCGGCGTCTGCTCGACGGCGGTCAGGAGATCGATGTCGGAAATACCCTCCGAGCGCAGCCGCAACACCAGCGCGGCAAAGCCTTCCTTCTCGATCATCCGCGATGTCACTCGGCAGCTCCCAATGCCTGCGCCAACCGGTCCTGCACGGCATAATCGGTGAGATCCAGCTTGAGCGGCGTCACCGAGATCTTGCCGTTCTGCAGGGCATTGATATCCGTTCCCTCCCGAAAACGGCCGACACGCTCGTTGAAACGCAGCCAATAATAGGGAAAGCCGCGCCCATCGGCGCGCTCTTCGACGCCGAGCGCGAAATCCGTCCTGCCTTGCGCGGTCACCGCGATGCCCTGCACTTCATCCGGCCGGCAATTCGGGAAGTTGAGATTGAGGAAAGTGCCGTCCGGCAGTTCCACATCCAGCATCTGCCGCAGGAGTTTCGGCGCATAGGCCTCGACAACTTCCCACGGCACGACGCGGCCGCCTTCAAGGCGATAGGCCTGGCTGAGCGCCATGGAGCGCACGCCCTGCAGCGTGCCTTCTATGGCGCCGGCCACGGTGCCGGAATAGGTGACGTCGTCGGCAAGGTTAGAGCCGGCATTGACGCCGGAAAGAATCAGGTCCGGCTTGCGGTCCATCACTTCGCGAATACCCATGATCACGCAATCGGTCGGCGTGCCGCGCAAGGCGAAATGCTTGTCCGAGATCTTGCGCAGCCGCAGCGGTTCCGACAGCGTCAGCGAATGGGCAAGGCCGCTCTGGTCGGTTTCCGGTGCGACGATCCAGACATCGTCCGAAAGGCTGCGCGCGATCCGTTCCAGAACCGCGAGCCCCTCGGCATGAATGCCGTCGTCATTGGTCAGCAGGATTCGCAATCGACACTCCTTACAACGCTTTCTCGATGCGCGTCACGCCGCCCATATAGGGCAGCAGCACATCGGGAACACTCACCGAGCCGTCTTCATTGAGGTAGTTTTCGAGCACCGCGATCAGCGCGCGGCCGACGGCGATGCCGGAGCCGTTCAGCGTGTGAACGAACTTCGTGCCCTTGTCGTCCTTGCCGCGATAGCGTGCATTCATGCGTCGCGCCTGGAAATCGCCGCAGACCGAGCAGGACGAGATTTCGCGATAGGTATCCTGGCCCGGCAGCCAGACCTCGATGTCATAGGTCTTGCGCGCGCCAAAACCCATGTCGCCGGTGCACAGCGTCATGGTGCGGAAATGCAGGCCGAGCAACTTCAGCACCTTCTCGGCGCATTCGGTCATGCGCTCATGCTCGGCGATCGCGCTTTCGGCGTCGGTGATCGACACCAGCTCGCATTTCCAGAATTGGTGCTGGCGCAGCATGCCGCGCGTATCGCGGCCGGCGGAACCGGCTTCCGAGCGGAAGGACGGTGTCAGCGCCGTGAAGCGCAGCGGAAGCTTTTCCTGCTCGAGAATTTCGCCGGAGACGAGATTGGTGAGCGTCACCTCGGCGGTCGGGATCAGCCAGCGGCCATCGGTGGTGCGGAACAGATCCTCGGCGAATTTCGGCAATTGCCCGGTGCCGAACATCGCCTCGTCGCGCACCATCAGCGGCGAGCTCACTTCGGTATAGCCGTGTTCGCGGGTATGCAGGTCGAGCATGAACTGGCCGAGCGCCCGCTCCAGCTTTGCGAGCTGGCCGGTGAGCACGGTGAAGCGCGAGCCGGATAGCTTCGCGGCGCGGTCGAAGTCCATCAGGCCAAGGCCTTCGCCGATTTCGAAATGCTCGCGTGCCGGATGGTTCCAGCCGGGCTTGTGCCCGACGACATGGCGCACGACATTGTCGTGCTCGTCCTTGCCAACCGGCACGTCGTCGAGCG
The DNA here is from genome assembly GCF_029601685.1 of Rhizobium sp. YJ-22. Classification (NCBI taxonomy): domain Bacteria; kingdom Pseudomonadati; phylum Pseudomonadota; class Alphaproteobacteria; order Hyphomicrobiales; family Rhizobiaceae; genus Rhizobium; species Rhizobium sp. YJ-22. Next base: position 277,187 of record NZ_JARRIR010000008.1, read on the forward strand.
GAATGTTGGGAATACGCACCAGATGGTCGTTCAGCTCGCCGCTGACGACACGCTCTTCCTCTTCCGCCGCCGGCAGTGTGGTCTTCAGTTCGGCAACCTCGGCCTTCAGCTTTTCCGCCAGTTCCGAATTCTTCTGCGCCATGGCGGCGCCGATGTCCTTGGAGGCGGCGTTGCGGCGCGATTGCATCTCCTGAACCTTCAGGATGATGGCGCGGCGTTTTTCATCGAGCGCGATCAGGGTTTGCGCCAGCGGCTCCAAGCCGCGCTTGGCCAGCGCGGCGTCGAAAGCTTCGGCATTGTCACGGATCCATTTGATATCGAGCATCGTCGTTCCCGGTCGTCAGATCATTTCCAGCCGGGAGAGCCCTGACAAAAGCATCCCGCCGGCACGCGCTTACGGTCACGACGCGCCCACGGGACGGATGCAGGCAGTGTCAGGCATCGCCGGTTTCGGCGACATCCGTGGAAGCCGGCGCATCGCTCAAAGCCTGGCGGTTGCGTTCTATGACTCGGGCGCAATAGATGGAAATCTCGTAGAGAAGGATCGCCGGCAGCGCAAGACCGATCTGGGACATCGGATCGGGCGGCGTCAGCACGGCAGCGACCACGAAGGCGGCTACGATCGCATATTTCCGCTTCGACGCCAGGCCATCGGCCGTGACGAAACCGACGCGTGCCAGTAGCGACGTGATCACCGGCAGCTGGAACACGAGGCCGAAAGAGAACACCAACGTCATGATCAGGCTGAGATATTCCGACACCTTCGGCATCAGCGAAATCGCAACTTCCCCCTCGCCCGGCTTCTGCTGCATGGCCAGGAAGAACCACATTACCATTGGCGTGAAGAAGAAATAGACAAGCGCAGCACCCAGCAGGAACAGGATCGGCGAAGCGATCAGGAACGGCAGGAAAGCCGAGCGTTCGTTCTTGTAGAGGCCGGGAGCCACGAACTTGTAGACCTGCGCGGCAATCACCGGAAAGGCGATGACCATGGCGCCGAACATAGCCACCTTCACCTGCGTGAAGAAAAATTCCTGCGGCGCGGTGTAAATCAGTTCCGACTTGGCCAAGTCCAGACCGGCCCAGAGCACGGCCCACTTATAGGGAATGACCAGGTAGTTGAACAAATGCTTGGCGAAGGCGAAACAGGCGATGAAGGCAACGAAGAAGGCGCCGATCGACCAGATAAGGCGGGTGCGCAGCTCGATCAGGTGCTCGATAAGCGGCTGTGGCTTGTCGTCGATATCGTTGCTCATGCCTCGTCCTTCTTGGCAGAGTCTGCTTTACGGCCAGCCGCGCTCCATGGGAAAGCAGGCGCTTGCTGCGGTCGTTCGGCCAGCTGAGGCGTAATGACCGGTTCCGGCGCCGCCACCGGAGGCAACGGATCAACGGTCGTCGAGGTCACGCTTGGCGCGGGCTGGGCGGGCGTCGATACAGCGCTCTGGAAATCGGAACGAATCTCGTTCGCCGTCTGCCGCAAAGGACTCATAGCATCCCGCAGCGAATTCACGGGATTGAGGCGTTGCGCGTCGTTGATGGTCTTGCGCACATCGTCCAAATCCGCTTCGCGAAGCGCGTCATCGAACTGCGCCCGGAATTCTCCGGCCATGGAGCGCAAGCGGGTCGTCATTTTCCCGAAGGCGCGAAGCATCGGCGGCAGGTCCTTTGGACCAACGACGACAATAAGAACGACTGCGATGACAAGCAGCTCGCTCCAGCCAACATCCAACATACTCAGGCTCCTCCAGCCGCTCGGCGACCGTTTGCAACGGACGCGCCGGACCGGACCTTAAGACTTGCTCTCGTCGACCTTGTGATCGACAGTCTTGGACTGAGTGGCGTTGTCTTCGTCGCTCATACCCTTTTTGAAATTCTTGATGCCCTTGGCGACATCACCCATCAGTTCCGGAATCTTGCCACGGCCGAACAGCAGCAGGACGATCGCCAGAACGATAAGCCAATGCCACATGCTGAAAGAACCCATCAACGCTACTCCCTGTTTTCGTTTCAAATGATCTAAGATGTTTAGCCAGCTTTTTCAAACACCAAAATGACCCGGGAACGGGCGATATCGCCGATGTCGCAAATCCGCTGTGGACGATGGACGGCATTCTGCGGCGAAAAACGCCTGCCCTTTTTAGCGAATCGCAACAAGCCGCAACGCCAACTCCCTGACATTGCAGGGAAATGGACCGGAGCAACATGCACCGGATCAACCCGAGCCGGCGACATCGGAGGCACCGTCGCGACTACCATTCCGCTCAAGGCCGGCGCGTCGAGCTTTCCAGCGGCGTTTCGACGCGCCTTTGCAAAACGTAATCTCGTGGAGCTTGCCGATGCATCGAGCCGGATTCGTTCGACGATAGGTGACCTATCCGCCCGAATTGTGTCCTTCCGAAGCGAATTGCGCGCAATGCGCTATTCTTCGTCCGATCCGCCGGGCGTCAACAGGCCCAATTCCTCGATATCGGAGGCGGTCATCGGATCCTCGTCCTCAGCCAACTCGTCGTCGGCGGGCGGCAACGGCATGCGGAAGCCGGGAGGAATGCGTCCCGACAGCAGGCCGGCGCCCTTCAATTCCTCCAGCCCTGGCAGGTCGCGCAGGGTTTCCAACCCGAAATGATCGAGAAAATCGCGGGTGGTGCCGAAAGTGACCGGGCGACCCGGCGACCGCCGGCGGCCGCGAAACCGCACCCAGCCCGCCTCCATCAGCACGTCGACCGTGCCTTTCGAAGTCTGGACGCCGCGAATCTCCTCGATTTCAGCGCGTGTCACCGGCTGGTGATAGGCGATGATGGCGAGCACCTCCAATGCGGCGCGCGATAGCTTTCGCGCTTCCGTTTCGCCGCTGCGCAACACGAAAGAGAGATCGGCAGCGGTGCGAAACGCCCAGTGATCCTCGACCTGCACCAGATTCACGCCGCGCGGCGCATAGGCCGCCTTGAGCCGCGCCAGCACCGCACGAGCATCGATCCCGGCCGGCAGGCGCTCGGCGATGGAACGTTCGGAAACCGGCTGGGCCGAGGCAAAGATCAACGCTTCGGCAATGCGCTCGGCCTCGACGAAGGCGCTCTCCACAGCGCCCTGCTCCGCCTCGATCAGGTCGTCTTCCGGTTCGATTTCCACGGCGGCCATCAGACGCCTCACTGTCCGTCGCGCGGCAGAGGTGTCTTCCCGCGGCGCATGAAGATCGGTTCGAAGGCGCCGTCCTGACGGAGCTCCACCTGGCCCTCGCGCGCCAGTTCCAGCGAGGCGGCGAAGGCGCTGGCAATCGCCGTGGCGCGGTCGGCGGGCGCCACGAGATAACGCAGAAGAAAACGGTCGAGCGCATGCCAGTCTTCGCCGATCTCGCCGATCATGCGCATCAGGATGTCGCGAGCATCGGAAAGCGACCAGACCTGCCGCTTCTCGATGGTCACCTGCGTCACCGCCTGCCGCTGGCGCAGATTGGCATAAGCGGAGAGCAGGTCGTAAAGCGTCGCTTCGAACACGGATTTGCGGTCGTCGGCGATATGTTCCGGCGCACCGCGCGCGAAGACGTCGCGGCCGAGGCGGTTGCGGTTGACGAGACGGGTGGCGGCATCACGCATCGCCTCCAGCCGTTTTAGGCGGAAGGCAAGCGTCGCCGCCATCTCCTCGCCCGATGGTCCCTCGTCCTTGGCCTGCTGCGGAATGAGAAGCCGCGATTTCAGATAGGCGAGCCAGGCGGCCATGACGAGGTAATCGGCGGCCAACTCGATGCGCACTTGCCGGGCGGTATCGACGAATTCGAGATATTGCTCGGCCAGCGCCAGAATGGAGATGCGGGCGAGATCGACCTTCTGGGCACGCGCCAGATGCAGCAGAAGATCGAGCGGGCCTTCGAAGCCGCCGACATCGATGACCAGCGCCGGCTCGCCCTCGGCACGCTCCGGCCGCCCGTGCTCCTGCCAGAGCGGGTCCATCGGCGCGGCGCCGTCGGCGGTCGTCGTCTTGCCCTTGGTCACTCAGTCTCCCCTGCTCGTCGCCTTCAAACCATCGGCAGCAATGCGGCAAATTCGGCGCGCAGCGCCGCCTCGTCGGCGGCCTTGGCCTTGCCGAGCGCGGCCTCCACCGCCCTGGCGCGCTGCAGCGCGCGCCCGGCCAGCGGATAGGCTTCGGCCACCACCTGCTTCATTTCATCCATCAGGCCGTTGCAATGCAAGACGATATCGCAGCCGCCGGCGGCAATATTCGCCGCGCGTTCGCCGAGTGTGCCCTTCAGCGCGTTCATCGAGGAATCGTCGGAGATCAGCAACCCTTCGAAACCGATATGCCCGCGAATGATCTCCTCGATCACCTTGCGCGAGGTCGTCGCCGGCCTCTCGGGATCGATTGCGGTATACACGATGTGGCAGGTCATCGCCATGAGCTCGTCCTTAAGGGCGATGAAGGGCGGGAAGTCATGCGCCTCCAGCTCTGCCCGGCTGGCATGCACGACCGGCAGCTCATGATGGGAATCGGCCATGCCGCGCCCATGGCCCGGCATATGCTTCATCACCGGCAGCACGCCACCGGCCTTCAATCCCTCGGCCGCCGCCCGCCCCATGTCGGCGACGACGGCGGGGTCGAAGGCATAGGCGCGGTCGCCGATGACATTGCTGCTACCCTCCACCGGCACGTCCAGCACCGGAAGGCAATCGACATCGATGCCGAAGCGGCTGAGATCGAAGGCATGTAGCCGCGACATCAGCCAGGCGGCACGGCGGCCCTTTTCACGGTCTTCGCGATAGATTGCGCCAAGCAATTGTGCGGATGGGTACTTGTCGAGGATCGGCGGGCGGATGCGCTGCACGCGTCCGCCTTCCTGGTCGATGAACACCGGCGCCCTGCGGCCGACACTGTCGCGCATCTGCGCCACCAGATCGGCGATCTGCGCGGGCTCGCCGATATTGCGGCCGAAGAGGATGAAACCCCAGGGCTGCTCGTTTCGATAGAGCGAAATTTCGTCGGCGGTCAGGGTCAGGCCGCTGCATCCCAGGATCATCGCCTTTGCGTCAGTCATGGATCACTCGTCGTTGGGGGGGACGGACAAACGAAAGCGGCGGCCAGGGACCGCCGCTTCCATCAATTCAAGCAGAACTTACTTGGAGACCAGGCAGGTGCCGCCGGCCGCGCGATATTTGACGCAGAGGGCCGCCGCCGCATCCTTCGAGCCGACCGGGACACGCACGCGGTAGAATGTGCCCTTCCCGGAAATCTCGGCTTTCTTGATTTCGTAGCCACGACCGCCGATCAGGCTGCCAAACTTCGAGGACAGACTGGAATAGGACTTCTTGGCTTCCGCTTCAGACGGCAGCGACGCAATCTGCATGACGTAACCGCCGGGCGCTGCCGCCGATGCAACCTGCTGCTCGGCGGCAGCGGGCTGTTCCTCGGCCGGCTTGCGCACCGTCCCGCGCTCCGTGACCGTGCCGACGACGTTGACCGGCTGGTCGGCCGGGCGGCTGGCGGGAACGGGGGCGGCGGATGCTGACGGCGCCTCGACCTTCGTCGTGCGCACGGTGCGCAGCGGCGGATCGGCCTGGTTTGTCGCGCCCGACTGGTCATCGGACGACGAATCGATGACGGAGGCGATATCCGCCAGCTTCTGCGCGTCCGCAGCAGGTGTCGCCAGCGCCGGCTTCATCTCGGTCGGCGCGGCGGAGGCTTGTGCCGGCTCGGTGGTTTCGCGGGCGACCAGCGTGCCATCGGCCTTGACGACCATGGTGCGGACCTTGCGCGGCGAGACGGCCGCGCCGGAGCCGTCGGCGGTCGGCTTGTCGGTCTTGGCCGCCGCCGGCTGGTCGTCGGCAAGCAGGCGGGCATCCTCGGTCTCGCCGACCGGTGTCTGCATGTTGGCGATCGCATCCTCGCCGCTATCCATCGGCAGGGATTCAGGACCGAGCGTACGCTGCACGACATCGACCGGCTCTTCCGTCGAAGACAGCAGCGAATCCTGCTTCGGCTGTTCCGTGGCATTGCCGGCGACGCGGTCATAGACCGCCTTGTCCTGGTTCGGCACGGTCTTGCCGCCGGGATTTTCCGGCACGACCTTGATCGGATCCGTGTCGGCGGCGATGACGCGCGGACCGGTGGACGATGATCCGGCCGAACCGCCGCCCGGCGCGAAGAACAACGTATAGGCGCCGGCCAGGCCGGCCATGCCGATCACCGCGGCAGCAACGCCAACGATGAGTCCACGCGACAACCGGCGCGGACGCGCCGTTTCCGGCGCGGCATAGCTCATGCCCGGGCCGAGAATCATCGGCTGAGCATGGTCGCCTTCAGCCATTGGCTCGCCCATGGCGCGGCGGAAATCCTCCTCCAGCGCCCGTTCGAACTCGTCGAATTCATCGATGGCCGCCTTGCCGTTTTCGAAACGCTGCGGATCCTTGGTGTCGAGAGCCACCGCAGACGCCGCAACCGGTTCGCTCTCGACCGACTTGATCGGCGCGAAAAGGTTGGCCATCTCGGCATCGATGTCGAGATCGTATTCCGGCTCCGGCGCGATCGTTTCTTCCGGCTCGACAGCCGGCAGCGACGGCACGTCCAGATGCGGCACGACTTCCAGATGCTCCTCGGCATCGGCGATCAGCGCGGGATCGAAAGGCAGTTCGCCATCGTCGGGCATTGCTGCCGGCGCCGCCTTCACAGATGCAGCCGCGACAACAGGAGCCGCCGGTGCCGGAGCGACCGGGGCCACGGGCGCGGAAACGACCGGCGCCTGCATGACCAGTGGCGGAACGAAGCTGGCACGCGCCGGCTGTGGCGCGGCCGGTTCCGGCGCACGGGTCGGCTTGGGCTCCGGCGCTACCGGCGGCGGCTCGTCGAAATTCATGTCGGCGAGTTCAAGCTCGATATTGTCGAAATCGAACTCGAAGGCCGGATCGATCGTGGCGGCCGCCTGCGGCTCGATCACGGGCTTTTCAAAACGGGTTGCGGCGGATTTGGGCTCGGCCATCACATCCGGCATCAGCGACGCCGAAGGCGCGACGGCCGGGCTTTCCGGAACCGGAAAACGGGAGACGTCGTCCAGCAACGCGTCGGAGCTTATGTCCTTGGCGGAGCGGAGACCGCCCTGGGGCATCTGCGGCGCATCCGGCTCGCTGATCACGCTGGTCAATTCTTCCGCCAGACGATCCCACTCGATGGCGGGCTCGTCGAAATGCGGCTCGCGCTGGGCAGAGGCCCGTGCGCTTTCCTCCCGCACATTGCGGGCGATCGGTTCGATGACCGGTGCGGCGGGCACTGGCGCAGCCGCCTCCGGCCGCGCGACCGGTTCGACGGCTACGGCCGGCTGCAGGTTCGAACGCTGGATATTGAAATTCGTGGCAAGAGACCGGAAGCGCGGCGCTGGCGGCGCGACGGGTTCGGCAGCGACCGGTTCTTCGATCACGGGCGCCGTTGCCGGCTCGGTATCGACCGAGTGGCCGACCGCCATTTCCAGCTCGCTGGCGAGATCGAATTCGAAGGCATCGACAGCCGGCGCGGCTTCGGCAGCGGGCTGCTCGGCCGGCACATCCAGCTCGAACGGGGGATCGAAGCTGTAGGAACGGGCGGCAAAGGCCGGCGCCTGGCGGGCCTCGATCGGCTCGGGCTCGACAGACACGGTTTCCGGCTCGATCGCCTCGATGAAGGATGACGCCTCGGCAAAGACTTCGGCCTGCGGCAACTCAGCCGGCTGCTGCTGATCGTCCAGCGTCAGCTCCGGCTCGCGGCGCTCGGCAACAGACGGCTCAGGCCGTGCATCGGCCATTTCCGGCGCGACATTGAGGCGGGCCTCGTCCCGCTCCGGCGCAGTATTGTCGTTGCGCGGCGAATCGAACATCTCGAATTCGCGCAGCAACTCGTCTTCGAGATTGAAGATCGGATGCTGCGGCCGGGGTGCAGCCGCCTCAAGTTCCGGCTCGCGGAGCTTTTCCACGGGCCGAATGTTGACGAAGGAAGGATCTCGCCTCTGAGTGTTCGCGGCAACCGGCTTCGGTTCAAAACCAACGATGCGGGCGAGTTCAGCCAACGGGTCGTCGTCCGCAAATACATCCGGACCCTTCGCCCCACTACGCGCAAATTGTTTCTCTGCCATTACGCTCCACTCACACTGACACGAACCTGTTGCCAGCGCATTGTGGGGAAATGGTGACGTTTAGCGCATCTCGTCCGGTGCATCCGTCCCGGTAATACCAAGACCGGACTTCAAAACCGACGCGACCGCATTCACCAACCCAAGTCTGGCAATGCTCAATTCTCTGTCGTTATCGTTAATAAACCGTAACTCTGGCATATCCTTACCCTTATTCCAGTGTCCGTGGAAGGCGCTGGCCAGATCATACAGGTAAAACGCGATGCGATGCGGCTCCTGCGCGACCGAGGCGGCCTCGACCACGCGCGGATATTCGGCGAGCTTGGCGATGAGCTGCAGCTCGTTCGGATCGCCGATTCGGCCACGCACCGCGGAGGCGAGATCGAGCGACGCGGTATCGAGATCCGGAAACGCCTCGCGGGCTTGGCGGAACACCGACATGCAGCGCGCATGCGCATACTGCACGTAGAATACCGGATTATCCTTGGAGTGCTCGGTCACCTTGGCGAAGTCGAAATCGAGCGGCTCGGAGCTTTTCCGGTAGAGCATCATGAAGCGCACCGCATCGCGGCCGACTTCCTCGACCACCTCGCGCAGCGTCACGAAGTCGCCGGAGCGCTTCGACATCTTCACCGGCTCGCCGTCACGGAACAGTTTTACCAGTTGGCACAGCAGAACCGTCAGCTTCGCCTTGCCGCCCGAAACGGCGCGCGCCACGGCTTCCAGCCGCTTGACGTAGCCGCCATGGTCGGCGCCGAGCACATAGATCATCTCATCGAAGCCACGGTCGTACTTGTCCTTGAAGTAGGCGACGTCGCCGGCGAAATAGGTATAGCTGCCGTCCGACTTGATCAGCGGCCGGTCGATGTCATCACCGACTTCGGTCGAGCGGAACAGCGTCTGCTCGCGGTCTTCCCAGTCTTCCGGCGGCTGGCCCTTCGGCGGCGGCAGAGCGCCCTTGTAGACGTGGCCCTTGAAGGTCAGGTCGTTGATCGCCGACAGGATCGGGCCGCCATTGCCGGCATGCAGGGTGCGCTCGGAGAAGAACACGTCGTGATGGACGTTCAGCGCTTCGAGATCGGAGCGGATCATCGCCATCATCGCGTCGATGGCGCGGTCCTTGACCAGCGGCAGCCACTTGTCTTCCGGCATGGCGCGCAGCGACGAGCCGAATTCCTGCACCAACGCCTGCCCCACGGGCACGAGGTAGTCCCCTGGATAAAGACCGGCCGGGATCTCGCCCACCTGCTCGCCCAGCGCCTCGCGATAGCGCAGGAACACCGAGCGGGCCAGCACGTCGACCTGCGAGCCGGCGTCGTTGATGTAATATTCCTTGGTCACGGTATAGCCGGCGAAGGCCATGAGGTTGGCCAGCGCATCGCCGACGACGGCGCCGCGGCAATGGCCGACATGCATCGGGCCGGTCGGGTTGGCTGAGACGTATTCGACGTTCACCTTGCGGCCCTTGCCCATCGGCGAGCGGCCGAAATCGACGCCGCCGGCGATGATCGCGGCCAGCACGTCCTGCCAATAGCCGACGCCGAGGCGGATGTTGATGAAACCGGGGCCGGCGACGGAAACGTCCGCCACATCCGGGTCGCGCTTCAACTCCGCGGCGATGATATCGGCCAGCGCCCGCGGGTTGGTGCCGAGCGGCTTGGCCAGAACCATGGCCGCATTGGTTGCGACGTCGCCATGGCTCGGGTCGCGAGGCGCTTCCACCGTGATGCGTCCGAAATCGAGTTCAGATCGCTTTTCCTTCACGATGTCAATCGCTTCCAAAGCGGCCTTAATTCTCTTCTCGAAATCGGTAAACAGGTTCATGATCTTGTCCACTTGCAATTGACGCATCGTGACGGCAGGCTGGGCTGCCTGCAATTCCCGGGGCTGCCTATCGCAAATCGGGTGTATGGTCAAACAGGCGGGTATGGGTGTTGATCGCATAAGTGTCGGTCATGCCCGCCAGATAGTCACCGACATGGCGCGCGCGCGCCGCCGGGCCGAGTTGCGGAATGCAATCCACCCAGTAATGCCCCTGCATCAATTGCGGGTCTTCCATATAGGCATGGAACAGATCCGTGACGATCCGGGCGGCATTGGCGCGGATGCGCATGATATCGGGATGGCGATAGATGCGCTTGAACAGCATCGCCTTGATCTGCCGGTCGGTCTCGGCCATCTTTTCCGAGAAGGTGGCGATTGCCCGGTCGGCACTGCGGATATCCTGTGCCGATTGCGGATCGATCTCCTTGAGCCGCTCCTGCGAAACAGCGATGACATCCTCGACCATGCGTGTGATCTGCCGGCGCATGATCTCATGGGTGAAGCGGCTGTCCTCCAGATACGGATAACGCGCCCGCACCTCGGCCATCAGCCCGGCGAGGAAGGGAATTTCCTCCAACATCTCGAAGGTCAGGTAGCCGGAGCGCAACCCGTCGTCGATGTCATGGGTGTTGTAGGCGATGTCGTCGGCAATCGCCGCCACCTGAGCCTCCAGGCTGGCGAAGCTCGCCAGTTCCAGATCGTGGATCTCGCAATAATCGAGGATCGGCTGCGGCACCGGCCCGCGCGTGCCCTCTCCATCCGCCGTCAGCAGCGGACCGTTGTGCTTGACTAGGCCTTCGAGGCTTTCCCAGGTGAGGTTCAGCCCGTCGAATTCTGCATAACGCCGCTCCAACTTGGTGACGATGCGCAGCGACTGGGCGTTGTGGTCGAAGCCACCGTAGTCCTTGAGCATGTCATGCAGCGCGTCCTCGCCGGTATGGCCGAAGGGCGTGTGGCCGAAATCATGGACCAGCGCCACACCTTCGGCCAGATCCTCATCCACCTTCAGGGCACGCGCCAAGGCGCGGGCGATCTGCGCCACCTCGATGGTGTGGGTCAGCCGGGTGCGATAATGGTCGCCGTCGGGGCCGATGAACACCTGCGTCTTGTGTTTCAGGCGGCGGAAGGCAGTCGTATGAACGATGCGGTCGCGGTCGCGCTGGAAATCGGATCGCGTCAGGCTGCCCGTTTCCGGATAGAGCCGTCCCCGGCTGGTCCATGGATCGGCCGCATAGACCGCCCGCGCACCTGCCCCGAACCCCAGTGCATGTTCATCGATCGTCATCGTTCTTCCTGTCCGGGCCTTGCCGCCCATTGACGTCCGCGCGCCCTGTTCATACCTATACCATCGAGAGCGGCAGGCGCGGACCCATTTCGCTGTCGTCAGCGGCGCCGGACACGGCACGGTTGACGAAGAGAATATATAGGTCGGCGGCTTGCGCGAACCAAGACAGATCATCTCTCCGGACCTTGACCCCGGCAGGAGGCAAAATGAGCACCGAAACCGTTACCCTTTCCGACTCCGCGGCGAAGCGAATCGCCGCCATCCTGACCACCGAGGCCGGCAAGAACGCCATGCGCGTCTCCGTCGAGGGCGGCGGCTGTTCGGGTTTTTCCTACAAGTTCGACCTGATCGACACGCCCGCCGCCGATGACGATCTCGTCATCGAGAAGAACGCTGCCACCGTGTTCATCGACAGCATGTCGCTGATCTACATGGCCGGCTCCGAGATCGATTTCGTCGACAACCTGCTGGGCCAGTCCTTCCAGATCAAGAACCCGAACGCGGTGGCAAGCTGCGGCTGCGGCACCAGTTTTTCCGTCTGACGCCATCCCGTCATCCCCAGCCAATCGGGCCGTAGCACACCGCTGCGGCCGTTTTCTTATGGCAAAGCGACCTGCTTCGGCTATGAAAGGAAAAAGCTTGAGGATTGGTCGCCATGAAGATTGCCACCTGGAACATCAACGGCGTACGCGCCCGCATCGACAATCTCTGCGCCTGGCTGCAAACCTCCAATCCCGACATCGCCTGCCTGCAGGAAATCAAGACCGTCGACGAGGGTTTTCCGCGCGAGTCGATCGAGGCGCTCGGCTATCATGTCGAGACCCATGGCCAGAAGGGTTTCAACGGCGTGGCGCTGCTCTCGAAGATCCGCCCGGACGAGGTCAATCGCGGCCTGCCGGGCGATGACGCCGACGAGCAGTCGCGTTTCATCGAGGGCGTGTTTTCCGTGCCGACCGGCGTCGTCCGTGTCGTCTCGCTCTACCTGCCGAACGGCAATCCGCCCGACGATCCGGTGAAATACCCCTACAAGCTCGCCTGGATGGAACGGCTGCAGGCCTATGCCGTCGAGCGGCTGGCGCTGGAGGAGCCGCTGATTCTCGCCGGCGACTACAACGTCATCCCTGAGCCGCATGATTGCCACGACCCCGCCGTCTGGGCCGGCGACGCCCTGTTCCTGCCGCAGACTCGGGCTGCCTTCCGGCGGCTGGAAAACATCGGCCTGCTCGACGCCGTGCGCGCCACGACGGACGCCACCAAGCTCTACACCTTCTGGGACTACCAGGCTGGCGCCTGGCAGAAAAACAACGGCATCCGCATCGATCACCTGATGCTGTCGCCGGAGGCGGCCAACCGTCTGCTCTCGACCTCGATCGAAAAGCATGTACGCGCCTGGGAAAAGCCATCCGACCATGTTCCGGTCGTCGGCCACTTCGATTTCACGGCTTGATTATTCGATAAGCCGCTCGCGACGGGCGGCTGACCTCACTCGACCTCGGCGGAGGCGAGATTATGGGCGCGCTGGATGGCACCGCGGCGATCCTTTTCGGTCGCCATCGAGAAGGCTTCTTCCTGTAAAGACTGCATCCAGGCGCAATCTTCCGGATGACACTTATCGAGCGCGGCGGTCATGAAGGCAAGGCCACGCACCGACTGCCCCTCCTGGAACAGGATGTTGCCAAATACGGCCATGGCGCCGGCATGGCCATTCTTGCGCGCCGCGTTCAGCCATTTCTTGGCCTGCTGCACATTCGGCTTGCCGCCATCGCCTTCGAGAATCATCTTGGCGAGTTGGAACTGGGCTTCAGCGACGCCAAAGGTGGAGGCCGCCTGAAAATAGAGCTGGCGCGCCTGTGACAGGTCGACCTGCACCGGGCTGCCGGGAATGCCGAACTGGTAATAATGCGCCAGCGCCATCAGCGCGTTGATGAAGAAGCCGGTGTCTTCCGAGCCCGGCTCGACACCCTGGTTGGCGATCTCGCTGTAGATCTTGAAGGCTTCGAAATCGTTGCGCGCCACGCCGTCGCCGTCGGCATACATGTTGGCCAGCGCCCAGCGCGAGCCGGTATGTCCCTTCTCGGCGGCATAACGATAGGCCTCGATGGCCTCCTGCTTCTGGCCGTTCTTGTAGGCCTTGAAGCCGAACTTGAAGAGGTCGAACGGACCGGAATCCTTGTTGACCTCGGTCTTGATGTCGAAGGCATGGCCCTGGCTGGTTCCCGCCAGGGCAATCGCCAGCCCCATCATGACGGCTCTTACGGATCGATACTCAAACATCAGCATGACGGCACTGTTCTTTCGCTCCGCTCGCCAGACAGTCCGTTGAAGCGGACGGGGTTCGAGCCGGTATATAAGTGGGGGGAACGATCGGTCGCCATCGGCGCTTTTGCCGGAATGACGCCTCGTTCCGAACTGTAAAGACAAGCATAGAAGCGCATTTGGACGACACTGAGGCCCGCACCCGCGGCACGCGATTTCCCGCTCCGGAAATCTGCCCCACCCTCAAACACATCAACGTGAGTGGATAAGGTCATGGCGGAAAAGAAAGCCGCATTCCGCCCGAAATGGTTAACGGGCATGCTCCGCCGCGTCCGCCTTGGATGGAAAGAATTCGACTGCCTTTTTATCATTTTGCCCAAAAATGCATCTGCCCGCTTGAAACTGTCCCCATCGCTGCGCTCAGTTTGTGGCGGGAAATGGACAGAATTACCCCCTGCCTCTGATACATGATCTCTTGAAAAATACTGTTGCGGAATCATCACAGAACCGTGATGCCCATCCGCCGCCGCCGTTTGGCATGGCTTAACGGAGCGTTGCTGCGGAGAGGCTATCCGCAGCAATATTCATTGTCAGGATTAAAACTTTATTGCATAGGACGTAGTGACTCCGAGGCCCCAATCTCCGCCTACGGTTGCATCGAGTGTAGCGCTACGCGCGATACTCTGCATGCCCGCCGTCATATAGGACAAACCGGCGCCGATCTGAAAGTTTCCGATATCGGTCTTGAGTTGTGCGCCCGCCCCCAGCGTCCATGTGTCGGTCAACACATCCGCACCTGTGCTGACGCCCCTGTCCCAGGTGAGGCTGACGAGGCCGGCAAGCTTTTCGGTGAAGCTATGGGCCAGACCGCCCTGGATGGTCCACCCGTCCCGAAAATTGAAATCCCGGTGCTGCGGCCCGAAACCGGTAACGACATAGTCCAACGACGGCAGCACGCTCCAGTCAGTCCACTTGACCGAGCCGAAAGCGAGCCAGTCCTCGGCGACGCCGCTGCGCAAGCTGATCTCCAGCGATTGCGGCAACGTTCCACCGCCATGGGCGAAGACGGTATAGCCGGCCGGCACGCCATATCGCGCCGCCGCCAGTGGCGAGGCCGTGAACGTGCCGTCGCCTTCGTGATCGACGGCCGAGCGGTAGAGAAGCTGCGCCCGCAACGCGTAGTCGGGAATCTCATAGGCCGCGCCAAGGCGATAGCCATAGGCCTCGTCATCGCCGAGGTGTAGCGTGCCGAGCAGCGACTGGTCCTTGTAATCGATGCTTTGCAGGAAGACGCCGCCGACAAGCACGAGATTGCCCGGCCCGGCCGGCAGCTTGACGGCACAGGTGGCGCCGTATTCGTCCGACCTCAGATGCGAGGCGATCGAGCCATCGCGGCCGGCAAGAAGCTGCGCCCGCTGGGTCTGCGCCCCGGTTTCCAGCGATGCGCCGTAAGGCTCGGTATAAGTTAGCGCGCAGGAGGAGGCATCATTGATGCCGATCTTCACCGCGAGACCCGGCACCCAGTAACTGCCGGTCATGCTGCCATCCGAAACCGGACGGCCGGACACAGTCTCATAGGCACGCGACGGCGCCACATAGGTCGATCCACCCTGCAGCACCACCCGGCCATCCTCATAAAGAATATCGGTATTCGCCGTGCCACGCGAAAAACCGCCGGCATGCGCCGCTCCCGCCGCGGCTATCGTCAAGACGATGGCGGCCCAACCCTTGAATGTCATATGCATTTTAAACCGTTCCCCGTTTCAGGCGCCCGCCAGCGCCAATCGATCACGACGGCCGGTTAGACAGACGTGAATCGTCAGGCTACCTAAGCGCCTGACTTGACGAGAGGCAAATGGCGGCTGGGAAAAATATTCGGTTTGCCTTATCGTTTCCGTCGCACCTTACGCAACGCGATTGCCTCAAGACCGCCTTGCTCGCAATCTCATTTCAATACACAAGCCGAAATTGCCGAAAAGGCGCAAAAACTTTGCGCGTTTGGCGAGGGTGTGGCCGATCCACGCTATCCACAGGAATTCGCGCGAACGAAAAGGCCGCCGGCCTGTCGGCCGGCGGCCCCTGTCAAAATCGATGCCGATCCGCTGAAAGCATCTTTCGCCCAAACGATCCCGCTTGGGCTGGAGATGTTTTAACCGGCTTCGGTAACGCGTTGCAGAGCGGTGGTGAGGCTGGCGCGCTGGCCCTCCAGCTCGGCCAGGCGCTCGCGCTCGGCGGCAACGACGTCCGGGTTGGCATTGGCGACGAATTTTTCGTTCGACAGCTTGCCGACGATACGGGCGATTTCCTGGTCGGACTTGGCGATCGCCTTTTCCAGCCGCGTCTTTTCGGCAACCAGATCGATCAGCGTGCCGAGCGGCAGGCAGACGGTCGCCTCGCCGACGACGATCTGTGCGGCACCCTTCGGCGCGCTGTCGCCCAGCGAGACGGCGTCCACACGCGCCAGCCGCTTGATCGCGGCATCATGGCGGGCCAGCCGCGCTTCGGTCATGCCGTTGGCGCCGATGACCACCAGCGGCGCAACGGCCGATGGCGGCACGTTCATCTCGGCCCGTACGGAACGAATGCCGGAAACCAGATCGATCAGCCAGTTGATTTCATCCGCCGCCGCATCGTCCGCATAGGACGGGCTCGACCAGTCGGCATGGCAAAGCAGGCCGTCGCGCGCCTGGCCTTCGCCGGCCGTATGTGCCCACAGCTCTTCCGTCATGAACGGCATGAACGGGTGCAGCAGCTTGTAGATCTCGTCGAGGACATAGGCGACGCAGGCCTGCGCTTCCTTGCGCGCGACTTCGTCCTCGCCGGCGAAGATCGGCTTGAGAAGTTCCAGATACCAGTCGCAGACCTGGTTCCAGACGAAGCGATAAAGGCTGCCGGCCGCATCGTTGAAGCGGTAGTTCTCGATCGCCTCGGTGACTTCGCCCTGCGTGCGCGCAAGCTCGGTCAGGATCCAGCGGTTGACGGTCAGCGACGCCGCTTCCGGCACAAAATGCGGATCGCGCCGGACACCGTTCATTTCGGCAAAGCGGGTGGCGTTCCAGAGCTTGGTGCCGAAGTTGCGGTAGCCGGCGATGCGAGCCGGATCGAGCTTCACGTCGCGCCCCTGCGCCGCCATGATCGCCAGCGTGAAACGCAGCGCGTCGGCGCCGTATTCCTTGATCAGTTCCAGGGGATCGATGACGTTGCCCTTCGACTTCGACATCTTCTGGCCGTTCTTATCGCGAACCAGCGCATGGATATACACCGTGTGGAACGGCTCGATCGGATTGCCGTCCTCGTCCTTCATGAAATGCAGGCCCATCTGCATCATTCGCACGACCCAGAACGGGATGATGTCGAAACCGGTCACCAGCACATTGGTCGGATAATAACGGGCAAGCTCCGGCGTCTTTTCCGGCCAGCCGAGCGTCGAGAACGGCCACAGCGCGGACGAGAACCATGTGTCGAGGACGTCCTCGTCACGGACGAGGATCGCGCCCGGTTCGAAGTTTTCGAGCTTCTCCTCAACCCATGCCTTCCACGGGCCTTCATGGGCGAGATAATGCTGGATGGCAGCCTGGAGGGCCTCCTCCTCGCTCTTTTCGACGAAGACCTGGCCGTCAGGGCCGTACCAGGCGGGGATCTGGTGTCCCCACCAGAGCTGGCGCGAGATGCACCAGGGCTGGATGTTCTCCATCCACTGGAAATAGGTGTTTTCCCAGTTCTTCGGCACGAAATTGGTCCGGCCTTCGCGAACCGATGCGATCGCCGGCTGGGCCAACGTCTTGTTGTCGACCCACCACTGGTCGGTCAGGCGCGGCTCGATCGGCACGCCGCCACGGTCGCCATGCGGCACCATATGCTTGTGGGCTTCGACCTTGTCGAGCAGACCGGCCTCTTCAAAGATGCGGACGATGATCTTCCGGGCTTCGAAACGGTCCTTGCCTTCCAGTTCGTCCCAGGCTCCATGCAGGGCGGCGGGATGATCGAGGCCTTCGAGGAAATCCTCGTTCTCCTTGATGGAAATGGTCGCGTCGATATTCATGATGTTGATGACGCGCAGCCCCGTCCGTTTGCCGACCTCGAAGTCGTTGAAATCATGGGCCGGGGTGATCTTGACGGCGCCGGTTCCGGCGGCCGGATCGGCATAATCGTCAGCGACGATTGGCACCCTGCGGCCGACGATCGGCAGGATGACATGCTTGCCGACGATCGCCTTGTAACGCGCGTCTTCCGGATTGACCGCAATCCCGGTATCGCCGAGCATGGTTTCCGGACGGGTCGTCGCAACGACGATATAGTCGCGGGTTTCGAATTCGGTCGGCTTGCCCTCGTCGTCGAAAGCGATCGGATACTGATAGGTCACGCCTTTTTCGAGCGGATAGCGCAGATGCCAGAGATTGCCGGCAATCTCGACCTGCTCGACTTCCATGTCGGAAATCGCCGTCAGCAGCTTCGGATCCCAGTTGACCAGGCGCTTGTCCTTGTAGATCAGGCCTTCCTTGTAAAGCGTGACGAAAACTTCGAGAACCGCGTCCGACAGCCCCTCGTCCATGGTGAAGCGCTCACGCGACCAGTCGCAGGAAGCACCGAGGCGCTTCAACTGGTTGAAGATCAAGCCGCCCGATTCGTCCTTCCACTCCCAGATCTTCTCGACAAAGGCCTCGCGGCCCATCTCGCGGCGCCCCGGCAGGCCCTTCTGCGCCAGCTGCCGCTCGACGACCATCTGCGTCGCGATGCCGGCATGGTCCATGCCCGGCTGCCACAGCACATCCTTGCCACGCATCCGCTCGAAGCGGACCATGATGTCCTGCAGCGTGTTGTTCAGGGCATGGCCCATATGCAGCGAGCCGGTGACATTCGGCGGCGGGATGACGATGGTGAACGTTTCCGCGCCCGGCTTGGCGTTGGCGCCGGCGCGAAAGGCATCAGCCTCTTCCCAAGCCTGGGCGATCTTCGGTTCGACGGCGGCGGAATCGTAGGTTTTGTCGAGCATTTTCTGGCCAAACTTCGATTTCTGATAATGGACTTTGTAAATAGGATGGTATCGGCAGTGTCAATGACAAAGCCGCCCCGGCGATCCGGCGCGGCTTTGTCGGCTTGGCTCTCGGCCTATCCTGTGGTGATCGACCGGTCAGCGGCGCGGGCCGCGCGCCACACGCTCGATTTCCTCGCGCACCAGCCGCTCCACCAGCGTCGGCAGGTTGTCGTCCAGCCAGTCCTTGAGCATCGGGCGCAACAGCTCCTCGGCGATTTCGTCGAGCGAGCGTCGCGAACTGGCATCGAATGCCGCGGCAAGATCGTCGAAGGAGCGCGCGACACGCTCGCCGGCATCGGAGGAAATGAGTGCGTTCGCCTCGTCCAGAACCGGCTGTTCCAACTGTGAGGCCGGCAATTCCGGCTCGCTCTGGAAAATATCGCGCAGCGGCGCCGGCGCAGGCTCAACGGCGCGGGCCGGTTGCGACATCGGCTGGATGACCCGGCTGAGGGCAGCTAGAGGCTCTTCCTCGACATGAGTCGTCGCCGAGATCGGCGAAACGGATGGCCCGGACATCGGCACGAAATCATCATGAGCGGGGCGCAACTCCAGCGGACGCGGGGCGGCAGCCTGCGGCGGACTCATCGGCGGCTCGGCGCGGACCGGCTCGGCTTCCGCACGCCGCTGGGCGCTCTGACGATCGGAAGCAGCGCGCACGCGGGCTGCGACATCCGCCAGCGAAATCGACCGGCGCTCCTCGATGGAACGGACATTGTCGGCGACCGGACGCTGCGCCGGCTCGGCGCGTGGCAGCTCGGGCGCATTATAGGCGCTTTCGGCGGGCGATTCGTCGGCAAAAGCGTTGTCGTTGTCGACCGTCAGGTGAATTTCGCCAGCATCGCCCTCGTCGTCTTCTTCGGCATAAACAGGCGGCAGCGAAGCGGAGATCGACTGTCCCGCACCGGGATCGTTGCTCTCGATAATCCGGCGGATGGACGCCAGAATCTCCTCCATAGACGGTTCACGCACTACATTCGGCTGAGCCATTTTCATCCCCGCAGTCTGATGGGAGTCACGGAACCGCAATCCACGTTTCCGAATCATGGGATCAGTCTAGGATACTCCAACGGGCGAAAAAATCACTTTGAATCAATATTGAAGCGCGATGCACAGCTTATTGGCCGCCACTATTGCAGCCGAAACACAGGCGGCGCCGCGTAAAATACAAACCGGAGCCCCCTGGCTCTTCAGAAGACGAATTCCTTCGCCTTGCGGAAGCCCGGCAACGGCTTGACGGCGGTGTTGAAATAATAAGCCTCGGAAAAGGCGCCGCGCTCGCGGGTGACCACGACGGCGCGCGAAGCATTGCCATAGCCTTCGACGGCGACCAAGCGGCCACGCTCGGCAAGCTGGTCGAGCAGCGCGGACGGGATTTCCTCGACCGCGCCGTTGACGAAGATCAGGTCGTAGGGCGCACCGGCGCGGTTGCCTTGCTCCAGATCGCCCCGCACGACGGAGACGTTGGCATAGCCGAGCGAAGCCAGCGTCTGCGCCGAATGGGCGGCCAGCGCCTCGTCGCTTTCCAACGCCACGACCGAACCGGCGACGAGCGAAAGAACGGCAGCCGCATAGCCTTCGGCACTGCCGACAACGAGAACGCTATCGTCCCTGGTCACGCCGGCAAGTTGCAGCAGCTTGGCAAGCGGCGAAGCCTGCATCACGTAACGCGGCGGCTGGCCGGAAGCGGCCGGAAGCACTTCCATGTCGGTGTCGATATAGGCGAGCGGCTTCAGGCGATCGGGAACGAAAGCCTCGCGCGGAACCGACAGGAAGGCCGTCAAAATAGAGTGGGAGGTGACATCCGTCGTGCGGATCTGGTTGTCCACCATTTTGGTGCGTGCTGTCTCGAAATCCATCTTTTCCTCGTCCGAGCCATTGAGACCGGGTTATTCTGATCGTGTCTTAATTGCGGACTGCAAGGCTTTCAAGCGGGCTTGCGCGACATCGGGCCATTTGAGCGGAATTTGCCGCGGCAAAAATGAAAAGGGCCGCGGCTTTGTGCCGCAGCCCTCCGGAAACTGGCTCCCCGGGCCGGATTCGAACCGGCGACCTGTCGATTAACAGTCGAATGCTCTACCGCTGAGCTACCAGGGATCATCCGCTCACCGCAGATGTGAGGCGGCTTCTACAAATGCTTTTCCGATTTGCCAAGAGGCTTTTTTGGAAATTCACACGCCACTGCTTTTCGAAAGCAGTGTGCCAGAAAGCAAGGAAGGCCGCAACTTTCGTTGCAGCCTTCCTTTGAAACTGGCTCCCCGGGCCGGATTCGAACCGGCGACCTGTCGATTAACAGTCGAATGCTCTACCGCTGAGCTACCAGGGATCATCCGCTCGCCGCAGATGTGAGGCGGCTTCTACAAATGCTTTCCCGGTTTGCCAAGGGGGTATTTCAAAAAAAATGCGTTTCTCCATGTCTTATCTTGATTTCCCCTCGTCAATTCCCATTTCCGCTTTCGTAAGCACGTCCCCGGATGACAAGGACAGGACACGTTGCCAGAAGCGAAACAGCAGAGCGGATTCGGTTTCGATGCCGCGACGGGCAAGCTGAGGCTGGGCAGATGGCGTATCGCCATGCCGCAATCGCGCCCGGCTCGCATTGCCATCGGCGGCGGCCTGGTCTGCGGCGGCATTCTTGGTTTCCTGCCGATTCTCGGTTTTTGGATGGTGCCGCTCGGTGTTCTCGTGCTCTCCCAGGATATCGCCATCGCCCGCCGCCTGCGTCGCCGCTTCTCCGTCTGGTGGGCCCGCCGCCGCAACGGCGGAAATTCATGACCCCGGCAAGGTGACGGCATCTCCTGTGGAAATCCGGATCCGCCGAGAAAAATCGCCCGAGCTGGAATAATCCGCTTGCGCTCTCACTGGATTCGTTCTAAACGCCCGTCACCACACGCTTTTAAGCATCGGATGGCCTCGTGGCGGAGTGGTGACGCAGAGGACTGCAAATCCTTGTACCCCGGTTCAATTCCGGGCGAGGCCTCCATCCCTTCCGATTTACAATCGCGATTTTTCGCGCGCGGCGCGACGCTGCAAGGCTTTCGCGGGAGTGCAAACGCCCGGGATTCAGGGAACCGGGCGTTTCAAGAGCTTTTCGAGATTTATTCGGCGGCGCTCAGCTTGTCATTGCGTTTCGGCAGCTTCCAGTTCGGGCGCGGGAAGTGGCACGTGTAGCCGTTCGGGTAGCGCAGGAGGTAATCCTGATGCTCCGGCTCGGCCTCCCAGAAATCGGAGACGGCTTCGACTTCGGTCACCACTTTGCCTGGCCACAGGCCGGACGCATCCACATCGGCGATCGTTTCTTCGGCGATGCGCTTCTGCTCGTCGTTCACATAATAGATGGCGGAGCGGTAGCTCGGCCCGCGATCGTTGCCCTGGCGATCCTTTGTCGTCGGATCGTGAATCTGGAAGAAGAATTCCAGGAGATCGCGGTAGCTGGTCTTGGCAGGATCATAGTTGATCTCGATCGCCTCGGCATGATTGCCGTGGTTACGATAAGTGGCGTTCGCCACATCGCCGCCGCTATAACCGACGCGGGTGGAGACGACACCCGGGAGACGGCGAATCAAATCCTGCATTCCCCAGAAGCACCCTCCGGCGAGAACCGCGCGTTCCGTCGCAATGCTCATGACATCCTCCATCTGGCTGGTTTGTCTGCCGCAAAGATGGGCGCGGACAGGCTCGAAATCAATGCACGCCGGGATCACATCTCGCATGCCTGTTCGGAAAGAGGAATTTCCTGCCGGCCAGCCCTTTCCCGACTCCGCGCCTGCCCTATTTCACAAGTTATTCCAGCGACGGAACGGAGAAAGACATGACCCCGAAAAAGATTCGCGGGGCAGCGTGCACGCTTGCCCAGTTCGCGGCTCGATATGGCATGAAGGAAGACGAGGCGGCAGCCATCTACGAAAAATTCGGGCCTTCGAGCGTGGACCTCGAGATTCTCATGCGCGCCAAAGGCCGCGAGCCGGTCGCCGCCATGGCGGATTGAAACGTTTTTACCAATGTAACCGGGATGTGGCCGGATAGCATTCCGGCCATTGTTGCTTCTTCCCCTGGGAAACAAATTAAATCGATTAATAAAATTCTTGCCCATTTCAAAGGAAAACAAACCGATAGTGCAAAAGGCCTAAAATTCTTCAGGTGAATTTAAATTTTCCGTGGAACACTTCTTTCATTTCCGCATTTGACGTCCAACTGATTTATGGGGCCTATCATGCAGCATGTGGAATTCGATGACGTCGTCACCAATACATTGATGGAAGTTCTGAGTGTGCGCGATTTCGCGAAGCGCTATCGGCTGACGGCGCAGGAGGAGGAGCGGCTGGTGTCACTGTTCGGCGGCTTCGCCACGCGTGCCGAACTGCTGGCAAACGCCCGACGCGCGCCGCTGTTCCGGTAAAGGCTTTGTCCGCCCAGGGGCTTGGCAATCCCTTGAGGCGCCCTAACTGGCGAGAAAATTTCCGATTTCCCTGCCAGTCGAGATTTTCCCTTGGCCTCTGCTCCTCCCATCCTCCTGTGGTTCCGCAAGGATCTGCGTCTCGACGACAATCTGGCCCTGACGGCGGCCGTCGAAACCGGCCGGCCGGTGATCCCTGTCTATATCCTCGACGAGTCCGATGCGACAATCGCACCGCTTGGCGCCGCCCAACGCTGGTGGCTGCATCATTCTTTGAAAAGCCTGCGAAAATCCCTGCGCGCCACCGGCAATGATCTCCTCCTGCGACGCGGCCCATCGGAAAAAATCCTGCAGGAACTGATCGACGCCACCGGCGCCGATACGATCTTCGCCAACCGCATCCATGAGCCGCAGCGGCTCGACCGGGAACGCGTCTTCGCGGAAGCGCAAAAACAACGCGGCCTGCGCTTCACCGCCTTTGCCGGGCAATTGCTGCACGATCCGCAGAGGCTGGCGACCGGCAGCGGCGGCGCCTTCCGGGTTTACACACCCTTCTGGAACGCCTTCCAGCGCCAGCACGAACCGCGCCCGCCGGTGGAGGCGCCTTCGTCGATCCCTGCTTTCCGTGCGCCGCCTGAGACGGACGATCTCGACGCCTGGAACTGCGTGCCTGCGAAACCGGACTGGGCCGCGCATTTTCCGCAAAGCTGGACGCCCGGCGAGGCCGCCGCCATCGATAAACTGGGACAGTTCCTCGATGGCCCATTGGACCGCTACAAGACGGATCGCGATTTTCCGGCGCGTCCGGCGACTTCACGTCTCTCCCCGCATCTGGCTCTCGGCGAAATCTCTCCCTTCCGTATCTGGGACGCCACGCGCGGCCTGGGCGATATCCCGCGCGAAGACCTGATCCATTTCCGCAAGGAACTGGTCTGGCGCGAATTCTGCCATCACCTGCTGTTCCATTTTCCCGATCTTGCCGAAAAAAACTGGAATGCGCGTTTCGACGCGCTGACCTGGCAGGAGGACTCCCGGCGCTTCCGGGCATGGACCCGCGGGATGACCGGCTATCCCATCGTCGATGCCGGCATGCGCCAGCTCTGGCGCGACGGCATCATGCACAACCGGGTGCGGATGATCGTCGGCTCCTTCCTCGTCAAGGATCTGCTGATCGACTGGCGACAGGGCGAACGCTGGTTCCGCGACACGCTGGTGGATGCCGACCCCGCCTCCAACCCCGCCAACTGGCAATGGGTGGCGGGCACCGGCGCCGATGCCTCGCCTTTCTTCCGGGTGTTCAACCCGATACTCCAAGGCGAGAAATTCGATGCATCGGGGGACTACGTGCGTAGCTTCGTGGCGGAAATCGCCGGCCTGCCGGACAAGTTCATCCACCGTCCTTTCGAAGCGCCGGCCGAGGTGCTGCGCAAGGCCGGCATCGAATTGGGCGTCACCTACCCTCGCCCGATCGTCGATCATGCGCAGGCGCGTCAACGGGCGCTGGGAGCCTATGAGGCAGTCAAACGGACAGCGTGATCCGCGCCGGAAACAACAAAAGGGCGCTCGGAAAATACGGCAAAATTGTGTCAGATATAGCCTAAACCCTTGACGGCCATGAAGACCGTGCAATTATTAGCGCATATGAAGGCAATGACTGCTGGAGATTATTTCATGACGAATTCGCCTGTCTGGGACTCGCTCGCCAGCAATGCCGAAAGCCTGTCTCCCGAAAACATTTCCCGCCTTCTCAAGGGCCTGCCGCTGAAGGCGCAGATGGTGATGCGCAAGTTGGCGCATCTGGAAAACGGTTCTCTCGCGCTGCAGCTTCCCGATGGCCGCCGGCTGCTGGTCAAGGGCAAGGCGGGCGGCCCGGCCGCAGCCATAAAGCTCAACAACTGGAACCTGCCGCAGCGGGCGCTGACCGGCGGCACGATCGGCGTCGCCGAAAGCTATATGGACGGCGACTGGGAAAGCCCGGACGCAGGCGCCTTCATGGAACTCTTCCTCGTCAACGAGAAGATGGGATCGAGCATTCCCAACGGCGCCAAGGGCCTGTTGCGGCTCATCGAGCGTTTCCGCCACTGGCGCAACGAGAACACCCGCGCCGGCTCGCGCCGCAACATCGCCGCCCATTACGATCTCGGCAACGAATTCTACAAGCAGTGGCTGGACCCGACGATGACCTATTCGTCGGCGATCTATTCCACCGGCGCCGGCGACCTCACGGCAGCGCAGACCGCCAAGTATCGCAGCCTTGCGGAAAGCGCGGGCCTGCGCGCCGGCGATCATGTGCTGGAAATCGGCTGCGGCTGGGGCGGTTTCGCCGAATTCGCCGCCCGCGAGGTCGGCTGCAAGGTCACAGGCCTGACGATCAGCCGCGAACAACTCGCCTATGCGCGGGAGCGCATGCACAAGGCGGGGCTCAACGAACGCGTCAATCTCAAATTCCAGGACTACCGCGACGAGACAGACACTTATGACGGTATCGTTTCCATCGAGATGTTCGAGGCGGTCGGCGAAAAATACTGGCCGACCTATTTCGCCAAGCTTGACCAATGTTTGAAGCCTGGCGGCCGGGCCGGCCTGCAGATCATCACCATCAAGCCGGAATCCTATCAGGAGTATCACGACAACCCGGATTTCATCCAGAAATACGTCTTCCCCGGCGGCATGCTGCCGACACGCGAGCATCTCGTCTCGCTCGGTCGCGCCGCCAATCTCGCCATGGTCAAGGATTTCGGCTTCGGGCTGGATTATGCCCGCACGCTGGGCGAATGGCGCGAGCGCTTCTGGTCGGTCTGGGACCGGGTGCGGCCGCTCGGTTTCGACGAGCGTTTCCGCCGGTTGTGGGAGTTCTACTTCTTCTACTGCGAAGCCGGTTTCCGCGCCCGCAACATCGATGTGCGGCAGGTGGTTTTCGCCAAGGGCTGAACGCCGCCTCACACCATGACGAAAGATGAATTTTGCGGGCCGCCTTCCCGTGAAGGAACAGAATTTCTTGATCTATCGGCCTTGTGAACCGAAAACAGGGCACCTATCCTATTCCTCAACGAGAAGGCATGAGTCATGGCGTTTCACCCGTCTGTCCTGGAAGCAATCGGCAATACGCCGCTGATTCGCTTGAACGGCGCATCGCAAGCGACAGGCTGCACCATTCTGGGCAAGGCGGAATTTCTCAATCCCGGCCAGTCGGTCAAGGATCGCGCGGCGCTGTTCATCATCCGCGATGCCGAGAAGAAGGGCTTGTTGCGCCCGGGCGGCGTGATCGTCGAGGGCACCGCCGGCAATACCGGCATCGGCCTGACGCTGGTCGCCAAGGCGCTCGGCTATCGCACGGTGATCGTCATCCCGGAAACCCAGAGCCAGGAAAAGAAGGACGCGCTGCGCCTGCTCGGCGCCGAACTGGTCGAAGTGCCGGCCGTGCCCTACAAGAACCCGAACAACTACGTGAAGGTCTCCGGGCGCCTCGCCGAGCAACTGGCAAAGACCGAGCCGAACGGCGCCATCTGGGCCAACCAGTTCGACAACGTCGCCAACCGTCAGGCTCATATCGATACTACCGCGCCGGAAATCTGGCGCGATACCGATGGCAAGGTCGATGGCTTCGTCGCGTCCGTCGGCTCGGGCGGCACGCTGGCGGGTGTGGCGGCAGGCCTGCGCGGCTTCAGCGACAAGGTCAAGATCGCCATTGCCGATCCTCTGGGGGCGGCGCTTTATGAATATTACAAGCATGGGGAGTTGAAGAGCGAGGGTTCTTCGATCACCGAAGGCATCGGCCAAGGCCGCATCACGGCCAATCTCGAAGGCTTCACGCCCGATTACGCCTACCAGATCCCGGATGCGGAAGCGCTCGACGTCGTCTTCGACCTGGTGGAAAACGAGGGCCTCTGCCTCGGCGGCTCCAGCGGCATCAACATCGCCGGCGCCATTCGCCTGGCGCGCGATCTCGGCCCCGGCCACACCATCGTCACCATTCTCTGCGACTACGGCAACCGCTACCAGTCGAAGATGTTCAACCCGGAATTCCTCTCCTCCAAGGGCCTGCCGGTGCCGGCCTGGATGGAGAAAAACCCCGATATTTCCATCCCTTACGAGGCTGCTTGAACTCCGATGCCTGTGAATGCGCTGTTCCGTGACGATTTCTATCTTTCCACCTGCGAAGCCACGGTAACAGCGGTTCACGAGGACGGCGGCATCGAGTTAGACCAGACCTGCTTTTACGCCACCTCCGGCGGCCAGCCGGGGGATAGCGGCTTTCTGGAGCGCGAGGACGGCTCGCGCATCCTGCTCGGCCCGGCGAAAACCGGCGCCACCAAGGACGTCATCATCCATGTGCCGCTTGAAGGACAGCCCTTGCCTTCTGTCGGCGAAAAGCTGGTGCTGCATATCGACTGGCAACGCCGCTACAAGCTGATGCGCATGCACACTGCCTGCCATATCCTTTCCGTCGTCTGCCCCTATCCGATCACGGGCGCGGCCGTCGGCGAGGAGGAAAGCCGCGTCGATATCGACATGGGCGAACTGGCCGACAAGGACGTGGTGACCGCGAAGATGATGGAACTGGTGACCCAGAACCATCCCGTCTACGTGCAATGGATCACCGACGAGGAACTGGCGGCCAATCCCGGCATCGTCAAATCGAAGAATGTCCGCCCGCCGGTCGGGCTCGGCCGTGTCAGCCTCGTCTGCATCGGTGAGAACGCCGCCATCGACAGCCAGCCCTGCGGCGGCACGCATGTTTCCGAGACGCAGGAAGTCGGCCCGATCTACATCTCGAAGATCGAGAAGAAGGGCAAGGAAAACAGGCGCTTCCGCATTCGTTTCGGAACGCCGGACGCCGTGGCCTGAGCCAAAAGCACATACGATAAAGCAGGAGTCCTTTTGATGAGCGATACCGCAAGCCGTTTCGTCGTATCCGCAGACTGGTTGCAGCAGCGGCTTGCCGATCCCGCCATCCGCATCCTCGACGCCTCCTTCTACCTGCCGGCGCACAAGCGCGATGCCGAGGCCGAATATGCCGCCGGGCACATTCCCGGCGCGATCCGCTTCGATCAGGACAGGATCGCCGATCATTCGACGCCACTGCCGCATATGGTGCCGACGCCGGAGATCTTTGCCGAGGAAGTCGGTCGGCTCGGCATCTCCGATCGCCACATCATCGTCGTCTATGACGGCATAGGCCTGTTCGCATCGCCGCGCGTCTGGTGGCTGTTCCGCATCATGGGCGCGAAGAATGTCTTCGTGCTCGATGGCGGGCTGGACGGCTGGAAGGCCGAGGGCCGACCACTGACCACGGCGCTACCCGATTTCGCCCCCGAAACCTTCCACGCGAGTTTCGACGCCAGCCGCGTCGTCGATTTCGAGACCATGCGCCGGATCGTCGACACTCACGCGATGCAGATTGCCGATGCGCGCGGCCCCGGTCGTTTCAACGGCACGGAGCCCGAACCGCGCGCCGGCATGCGCTCCGGCCATATGCCGGGCGCCGTCAACCTGCCCTCCGGCGTCTTCGCCGAAAAGGGCCGCTTCAAATCGCTGCCAGAATTGGAGCGCATCGTCACCGGCGCCGGTATCGATCTTTCGAAACCGGTAGTCACCACTTGCGGCTCCGGCATTACGGCGGCAATCATCACGCTGGCCCTCGAATCGCTGGGGCATGGCGACAACAAGTTGTATGACGGCTCATGGACGGAATGGGGCGCCCGCCCAGATACCGCCGTGACGACGGGCAAGGTCATGGATAAGGAATGAGAATGTCGGCGGAACTTCCGGTTCACATCACGAAGCTGGAGATGGCGGCGCCACCGAAGGCCAGCCTTCCGGTTCCGGTGAACATTCAGACCGCCATCATGCGTGCGCCGGAGATTCCGCTGCCGTTCTACCGTTATCTCTATCGCCAGGTCGGCGCCCGCTGGCATTGGGTCGACCGTCTGCGCATGGAAGACGATGCGCTCGCCGCGACCGTCCATGCACCGCAGAACACGGTGACCGTCCTTTACGTCAATGGCGCTCCGGCCGGGTTCTTCGAGCTTTTGAAGATCGAGGACGATATCGTCGAACTCACCCATTTCGGCCTGATCGAACATGCGCTCGGCCTCGGCATCGGCAAGTGGTTCCTGCTGCAGGCTCTCTATGCCGCCTGGCAGGACAGTCCGAAGAAGGTGGTCACCACCACCAACAATTTCGATCATCCCCGTGCGCTGCAACTCTACCAGATGTTCGGCTTCTCACCGGTCTCGACAAGCAGCGCCACGCTGACGCCGATCGCCGAGGCGGAATGGCGCGATCTCGCCGCCCGCTTCTGATCAGACGAAAAAGCCCGAAAGCCCTTGTCCGGCGCTATAGGCCGCATAGGCGAGCGCGGTGAAATAGGCTGTCGTTGCCGCGAGGAAGGCATAGCCTGCAATCACCATAACACCGTCGCGTTGCAACATGCCAGTCGCCACCAGCAGGATGGCGACACCCGGCAGCGTGTTGGAAAAGGGAATGAGACCGATCGGAAACATCAGCAGGATGCCGCCATAGAGTATCGCCGCTCCGTTCAGGCGGTTGACCAGGGCCGTGCCGGTAACGGCGGAGAGGCGCGGACGCACGAAACGATCGAGCCGGGCGATGAGATCGACACCTTTTCGCAAGGCGGGAATCAATTTTTCGGTCTCGATATGCCGCTCGCTGATTTTCGACGGCAGCCAGGGCATGCGGTTCAGCATGATAGCCAGGCTGATCAGAATGATCGCCGCCCCGAAGACGGTGCTGACGCCGGGAATTGAGACGGGAATCAGGAAAGGCACGCAAAGCAGGATGCAGAGCAGCAGCAGCCCCTGCTCACCCATGGCCCCCATCAATTGCCGCAGCGTCACCGTCTCTCCCTCGATGGACGCGATCGTCCGCCGAAGAGTGTCGCCCATCTTTTCCCTGGTATCCGAAAATTCGATGCTCACGCGATCCGTTCCTGTTTGCCGACGCAGATTAGGCCAGGCACGCACCCAAGGGAAACGGGTTACGGTAACGCAACGGCGGGCCGCCCCGCTTGCGCAAGGCGACCCGCCGATAAAGATGACCGCGAATTGTTCCTAGCGCCGGGCCAGCAGGCCAAGGACATAGGCGATGCCAGCGGTGGCGGCCAGCATGAATAGCGGCTCCTCGCGCACGCGCTCGCGGGCGCGCTCGACGATCAGATTGGCCTCTTCCGCCGCCAGATTCTTGGCGCCGCTGCCGAGCGCCGAAACGCTTTCCGTCAGCTTGGCGAGATCGGCACGCAAATTTGCGATCTGCGCAGAAATGTCGTCTGCAGCCGCCTCGGTTTCGAGCTTGGCGGTGCTTTTCGGATCGACCATGGGGAACCTCCATTCGGGACTGTGTCGCCCCATCAACGCATGACGGGTACCTCGGTTCCCTCCCCGCCCGATTTTAGTCGCGAATGCGCCGATATGGGCCTTTTCTGACGACACAGCTTCATTTCCATGAAACTTTCATTTAAGTAACGGCGATTGTTTCGCCGCATGGGGCGATAAGTAAGACGAGGTTTGCATTCCGATGCTTGAAACGTTGCGAGTTGCCGCAAAGACCTGGGTTGCCAAAGGCCTGCTTCTGCTTCTGGTCGCGTCCTTCGCGATCTGGGGCGTCTCGCGGACGATCATGCACGACATGTCGAACAGCGTGATCACGGTCGGCGACCAGAACGTCACCGCCGGTGAGTTCCGCCTCGCCTACCAGCGGCAGGTCGCCAATATCAGCCGCCAGTTCGGCACGCAGCTCACGCCCGACCAGGCCCGCGCCTTCGGCATCGACCAGCAGGTCTTCGCCCAGCTTGTCGCTGGCGCAGCACTCGATCAGCTGTCGCAGGACATGCATCTCGGCCTTTCCGAGGATCGCCTGGCGCAGCTCATCGCCGAAGACCCGGCCTTCCATGCCGTCAACGGTCAGTTCGATCGCCAGCTGTTCACCACGCGCCTGCGCAACGCCAACCTGAACGAAAACGACTATATCAAGGAACGCAGCAAGGTTGCCGTGCGCGCCCAGATCGTCGATGCCGTTTCGGATGGCTTCACACCACCGGCAACGCTGGTCGATGCCCTGAAGCATTACCGCAACGAAAGCCGCGGCATCGATTACCTGCTGCTTTCCTCCGCCAATATCGACCCCGTGAAAGCCCCGACTGACGAGGTACTCACCGCCTGGTTCGACACGGTGAAAAGCCGCTACCGCGCGCCCGAATACCGCAAGTTCACCTATGTCAAGCTGGAGCCGGCCGATATCGCCAATCCCGCAGGGATCACCGACGACGAGATCAAGGCCGATTTCGAGAAGCGCAAGGACAGCTACAAGACGCCGGAAACCCGCACCGTCGAGCAGCTCACCTTCCCGAACAAGGAAATGGCCGATGGCGCGGCGAATGCGCTGCGCAACGGCACGACCTTCGACCAGCTGGTCACCGACCAGGGCAAGACCTCGGCCGACGTGCTGCTCGGCGATTTCACCAAGGATGCTATGGTCGACCAGAAAGTCGCCGATGCCGCCTTCGCGGTGAAGGCCGCCGGTGGCACGACGCCGGTCGTCGAAGGCGCCTTCGGCCCGGTCATCGTCCGCATCACCAATATCCGCCCGGAAACCACCAAGACACTGGACGAGGTCAAGGAAGAGATTCGCAAGGATCTGGCCGTCGCCAATGCCAGCAGCGAAATTCTCAACGTCCATGACCGCTTCGAAGACGCCCGCGCCAATGGCGCCAGCCTCGCCGATGCCGCCAAGGAGCAGAAGCTCAACGCCGTTACCGTTCCCGCCGTCGATGCCAGCGGCAACGACCAGCAGGGCAATCCGGTCAAGGATATCCCCGGCGCCGGTGCGCTGCTGACCGAAGTCTTCAAATCGGATGTCGGCGCCGAGACCACCCCGGTTTCGCTCGGCAATGACGGCTATGCGTGGTTCGAAGTGCAGGACATTATCGCCGAACACGACCGCCCGCTGGCCGAAGTCAAGGACAAGGTCGTTGCCGACTGGACGGCCGAACAGCAGAAGCAGGCGCTTGCCGCCCGCGCCGCAGCCCTTAAGGACGAAGTCGCCAAAGGCAAGCCGCTGGAAGAGGTCGCCACCGCGCTCGGCCTCGCCGTCGAGAAGAAGGCCGGCCTGCGCCGCAACACCGACGATCCGGTTCTCGGCCGCGCCGCCGTTGCCGCCGCCTTCGGTGGCCCGCTCGGCACCGTCGCCAATGCCGTTTCCGCCGATGGCGACGGGCAGGTGCTGCTCAAGGTCACCGAGGTCAACGAGCAGCCGACGACCGACGTCCTCGACCGCAACGACGACCAGGTGACGCAGATCGCCAAGACCGCCGGCGACGACATTCTCGACCAGATGGTCAGCGAGTTGCAGACCGCATACGGTGTGTCGATCAACCGCGCACTCGCCGACCAGGCGATGAACGTCCGCTAAACGCGGCCGACGAGGGAGGCATAGGCATGAGCCAGTTGAAACCCCTGCTCGCAAAGGCCGCGTCGCGGGAGCCCCTGACGCGCGCCGAATCGCGGGAAGCCTTCGAGATCCTGATGTCGGGCGAAGCCACGCCCTCGCAGATCGGCGGTCTGCTGATGGCGCTGCGCGTGCGCGGCGAGACGGTCGACGAGATCGTCGGCGCCGTCGAAACCATGCGCTCCAAGATGCTGCGGGTCGCTGCGCCTGCCGATGCCGTCGACATCGTCGGCACCGGCGGCGACGGCATCGGCACCTACAATATCTCGACGCTGGCGGCGCTGATCGTCGCCGGCTGCGGCGTTCCGGTCGCCAAGCATGGTAACAAGGCGCTCAGTTCCAAATCCGGCACGGCGGACGCGCTGACCGCGCTCGGCGTCAACCTGGATATCAGCCCCGAGCATATCAGCCGCTGCATCAGCGATGCCGGCATCGGCTTCATGTTCGCGCAACTGCATCATTCCGCCATGCGCCATGTCGGCCCGAGCCGCGTCGAGCTTGGCACGCGCACCATCTTCAACCTGCTCGGGCCCCTCTCCAGCCCGGCCGGCGTCCGTCGCCAACTGCTCGGCGTCTTCGCCCTGCAATGGGTCGAGCCGTTGGCCGAAGTGCTGCGCGATCTCGGCTCGGAAACGGTCTGGGTCGTGCATGGCGAAGGCATGGACGAAATCACCACCACCGGCGTCACCAAGGTCGCGGCGCTGGAGAACGGCAAGATCCGCACCTTCGAACTGACCCCGCGCGATTTCGGCGTCGAGCCGGCGCGGCTGGACGACCTCAAGGGCGGCGACGGCCAAGTCAACGCCGCCGCGCTGCGCGCCGTCATGTCCGGCGCCCGCAATGCCTATCGCGACATCGCGCTCTGCAATGCCGCCGCCGCCCTCGTCGTCGCCGGCAAGGCGGAGACCATTGCCGACGCCATGCGGCTTGCGGCACAATCGCTCGACAGCGGTTCGGCTGCCGCGGCGCTGGACCGTCTCGTCGCCGTCTCCAACGAGAAGGACTGATCGGCCATGACGGACATCCTGCGCAAGATCGAGACCTACAAGCGCGAGGAAATCGCCGCCGCGAAGGCGCGCACCTCGCTTGCCGACCTCAAGGCGATGGCCGCCGGCCAGTCCGCCCCGCGCGGCTTCTATAGGGCGTTGCGGGCCAAGCAGGCCGATGGTCTTTTCGGCCTGATCGCCGAGATCAAGAAGGCCAGCCCCTCCAAGGGCCTGATCCGTCCGGATTTCGATCCCCCGGCGCTTGCCAAGGCTTACGAAGCCGGCGGCGCGGCCTGCCTTTCGGTGCTGACGGATACGCCGAGCTTCCAAGGCGCGCCCGAATTCCTGGCCGCCGCCCGCGACGCCTGCGCCCTGCCGGCGCTACGCAAGGATTTCATGTTCGAGACCTATCAGGTGCATGAAGCCCGCGCCTGGGGCGCGGATTGCATCCTGCTGATCATGGCAAGCCTCAGCGACGACGACGCCAAACGGCTGGAAGACGAAGCCTTCTCGCTCGGCATGGACGTGCTGGTGGAGGTGCATGACGCCGAAGAGATGGAGCGGGCGCTGAAACTCGCCTCGCCGCTGGTCGGTATCAACAACCGCAACCTGCGCACCTTCGAGGTCAGCCTCACGGTATCGGAAGAGCTGGCCGGCATGGTCCCGGCCGACCGGCTGCTGGTCGGCGAAAGCGGCATCTTCACCCATGCCGATTGCGAACGGCTGAAGGCAAGCGGCATCTCCACCTTCCTCGTCGGCGAAAGCCTGATGCGGAAGGACGACGTGACCGCCGCCACCCGGACGCTTCTGACCGGCGACGCCGGCATTCTCGCGGCGGAATGACCATGAGCGGCCCGCGCCTGACCCATATCGACGCGGCCGGTGAGGCGCATATGGTCGATGTCGGCGACAAGGCCGAAACGACCCGCATCGCCACCGCCGAAGGCCGGGTGCGCATGGCGCCGGAAACGCTGAAGCTGATCCTTGAGGGCAACGCCAAGAAGGGCGACGTCATCGGCACGGCGCGGCTGGCCGGCATCATGGCCGCCAAGCAGACCGCCAGCCTCATCCCGCTCTGCCATCCGCTGATGCTGACCAAGGTCGGCGTCGAGATCGAGCCGGATCATGCCCTGCCGGGCCTGAGGATCGTGGCGACCGCGAAACTCACCGGCCGCACCGGCGTCGAGATGGAAGCGCTCACCGCCGTCTCCGTCGCGGCGCTGACCATCTACGACATGGCCAAGGCCGCCGACAAGGCCATGGAAATCACCGGCATCCGCCTTCTGGAAAAGACCGGCGGCAAATCCGGCGATTACCGCCGCGACGAGACAAAGCCATGAGCCTGCTCCCCGTCTCCACCGCCCTGCAGCGCCTGCTCGACAAGGCCGCGCCGACGACGGCGACCGAAACCATCGCCCTTCACGACGCCAATGGCCGCGTGCTGGCGACGGACCTCGCCGCCGGCCTGACGCAACCGCCCTTCGACGCCTCTGCCATGGACGGCTATGCGCTGCGCGCCGAGGACGCCGTATCGATCGGCACGGAGCTTATCGTTATCGGCGAATCGGCTGCCGGCCGCAGTTTTGCCGGAACGGTCGGCGCGGGCGAGGCGGTGCGCATCTTCACCGGCGCCCCGGTTCCCTCCGGCGCCGATACCGTGCTCATCCAGGAGGATGCCGAGCGGCTCAACGGCAACCGCATCCGCACCGGTTTCGTCTCCCTCAAGGGCCGCCATATCCGCCCGCGCGGGCAGGATTTTGCCGAAGGCGAAGTGGTGCTCAATGCCGGTACCCGGCTTGACTACACGACGCTGACGGTCGCCGCAGCGATGAACCATGCGGCCGTGAGCGTCTATCGCAAGCCGCTGGTCGCTATCCTCGCCACCGGCGATGAGCTGGTGACGCCGGGCGCCCCGCGCGGCCCGGACCAGATCGTCGCTTCCAACACATACGGCATCGCCACGCTGGCCCGCGATTGCGGCGCCGATATCCTCGACCTCGGCATCGTGCCCGACGACCGCGCCGCGATCACCGCCGCAATCGGCCGGGCGATTGCCGCTCATGCCGATGTGCTGGTGACGCTCGGCGGCGCTTCCGTCGGCGATCACGATCTCGTGCAATCGACGCTGATTGCCGCCGGCATGGAGCTGGATTTCTGGCGCATCGCCATGCGGCCGGGCAAGCCACTGATGGTCGGCAATCTTGGCCCTATGCAGGTGCTCGGCCTGCCCGGCAATCCCGTCTCGACGCTGGTTTGCGGTCTCCTGTTCATGGAGCCGCTGCTCTCGGCGCTCGCGCGCCAGCCGCAGCCGAACCGCGCCACGACCGCGCTGACGGCCATGGCCCTGCCCGCCAACGACCAGCGCCAGGACCATCTGCGCGCCCGGCTGTCACGGGATAGTGAGGGCCAGTTGTGGGTGGAAAGTTTCGGCAAGCAGGATTCGTCGATGATGAAAATCTTCGCCCATTCCGATTGCCTGATCGTGCGCCGCCCGCATGCGCCGGAATTGCCGGCAGGCGCGCCCTGCCCGATCCTGCTTTTGCGTCCTTTTCGCGACGGCTGAAAACATATCCCCGTAATTCCACATGTTTCGCACAAGTTTCGTTGGACCCGCCCGGCGAGGCCGCACTAACTGTTTAACAAATGACGAATCAGCCGGACCATAGGGACTATCGCGTTATGCTCGAACGGACGCCGAGGCAGCGGGAACTGCATGTCGGTTTCAAGATGCTCTGCGAAAAGCTGCTGACGCGCGACGGCTACATGATCATGGAATCCGGCTGGAAACAGAAGGTCGCCCGCGCCCCGGTCCAGGCCGCAGACCTCCTGATCAAGCGCCCCAGCGATCCCGACACCACCGTCGTCGAATCGAAATTCTACCGCTCGCGCCGCATCGATCCCGTGCTGCTGCGCAATGCGCTGGACGAGTTGAAGCGCCATCGCGAGACGAAGAAGAGCAAATCGGCGCTGCTGATCGTCTCGGCCCAGACCACCCCCGCCATGCGGCAGGAGGCGGAAAAACTCGGTGTCACGCTGTGGGGCTTTGCCGAACTGTTGCAGATGACGGCGAAAACGCCGTCGCTGGCCGACAATCTCGCCGATCTCCTGCGCGACGGCGATCCCTCGACCGGCGACGTCTTTGCCGCCGAACTTGCCGTGCTGGAGGAACAATCCGGCCGCCAGCGCCCGCGCGGCGAAGGTGCCAAGATCGCCGCCGATCTCGACCTCGTCAAACCGATGCGCGACGGCAACAAGCGATTCGCCCAGCTTTGCGACCGGGCGATCCGTTATCTCTTCTCGGAGCAATTCCATCGCTGGGCGCCGCAGAACAATCCGGAAGACGGGTTGTTCCGCCCCGACCTGATCGCCCGCCTCGCCGCCGGCCATGATTTCTGGAGCGCGCTTTCGGGCGATTTCGACGGGCGCTACGGCCTGTTCCTGTTTCCCAACCAGGCCGAACCGCTCGGCCATGGCGCTATCCTCTCCGCCGAACGCTTCCTCTCTCGCCCGGCCCTGCGCCCCATGCTGCTGGTCGTCAGCCGCGCCGGCCTCGACGCCGGTGGCCGCCGCGCCGTGCAGGAAGCCCTGCGCCAGCGCGGCCACCTGATCCTGTCGCTGACGCTCGCCGAATTGAAGGACATGCTGACGGCCCGGGATCTCGGCGACGAATTCCACGACGTCTTGATCGACCGGATGTCGGAAATGTTGACCGACCTATCGATCTGATCTCTAAGAACGAAAAACCGGCCACATGGACCGGGGTCGGACTGGTGACAAACCTTGCCCCGCACTCTGTCGTCATCCTTGGGCTTGTCCCAAGGATCTGCTCACGCTCACCAAACATTGGCGGTAATAGATTTATTTTGCGTGCTTGGATGCTCGGCACAAGGCCGAGCATGACGGTGGAGGGATTTTGTCATTAGCCTGACCCCGGCCGCATGGACCGGGGTTTTTGGTTGTTGGAATGGGCCGCCTCAGACGAGGCGGCTCTGTTCCAGCGCGGCCTCGATGAAGCTCGCAAACAGCGGATGCGGATCGAACGGTCTGCTCTTCAGTTCCGGGTGATACTGGACGCCGATGAACCACGGGTGATCGGGATATTCCACCGTTTCCGGCAGCACACCATCCGGCGACATGCCGGAGAATACCAGGCCGCAGGACTCCAGCCGATCCTTGTAATCGACATTGACCTCGTAGCGGTGGCGATGGCGCTCGGAAATATCCGTCGAGCCGTAGATATCGGCGATCTTCGTGCCCTTCTTCAGCGCCGCCTTATAGGCGCCGAGACGCATGGTGCCGCCGAGATCGCCGGCAGCGACCCGCTTTTCAAGCTGGTTGCCCTTGATCCATTCAGTCATCAGGCCGACGACCGGCTCGCTGGTCGGGCCGAATTCGGTGGAGGAGGCCTCCTCGACGCCGGCGAGATTGCGCGCCGCCTCGATGACCGCCATCTGCATGCCGAAGCAGATGCCGAAATACGGCACCTTGCGCTCACGCGCGAAGCGGGCCGCCAGGATCTTGCCTTCCGAACCGCGCTCGCCAAAACCGCCGGGAACGAGGATGCCATGCACCTTTTCCAGATAGGGCGTCGGGTCTTCCTTCTCGAAGACTTCCGATTCGATCCATTCCAGCTTGACGCGGGCGCGGTTGGCGATGCCGCCGTGATACAGCGCCTCGATCAGCGACTTATAGGCATCCTTGAGGCCGGTATACTTGCCGACGATGGCGATGGTCACCTCGCCCTCCGGCGTGCGGATGCGGTTGCAGACCTCTTCCCACTGCTCTAGGCGTGGCTTGGGCGCCGGCTCGATGCCGAAGGCGGCCAGAACCTCGTTGTCGAGGCCTTCCTTGTGATAGGCCATCGGCACGTCATAGATGTGCGCCACGTCCAGCGCCTGGATGACGGCGGAGGGACGCACGTTGCAGAACAGCGACAGCTTGCGGCGTTCGGCTTCCGGGATTTCCCGGTCGGCGCGCACCAGCAGGATGTCGGGATGGATGCCCAGCGCCTGCAGCTCCTTGACGGAATGCTGCGTCGGCTTGGTCTTGAGTTCGCCGGCCGCCGGGATATAGGGCATCAGGGTCAGGTGGACATAGATCGCCGTGCCGCGCGGCAGGTCGTTGCCGAGCTGGCGGATCGCCTCCATGAACGGCATCGCCTCGATATCGCCGACCGTGCCGCCGATTTCGCAGATGACGAAGTCGTAATCGTCATTGCCTTCGGTGACGAAGTCCTTGATCTCGTTGGTGACGTGCGGGATGACCTGCACGGTCGCGCCGAGATAGTCGCCGCGGCGTTCCTTGTCGATGATGTTCTTGTAGATGCGACCGGTGGTGATGTTGTCGGTCTTGGTGGCCGAACGCCCGGTAAAGCGCTCATAGTGGCCGAGATCGAGATCCGTCTCCGCGCCGTCGTCGGTGACGAACACTTCCCCGTGTTGGGTCGGGCTCATCGTGCCGGGATCGACGTTGAGATAGGGGTCAAGTTTCCGCAGGCGCACGCGATATCCGCGCGCCTGAAGCAAAGCTCCGAGTGCGGCTGCCGCAATTCCTTTTCCGAGGGAAGAAACCACGCCGCCTGTGATGAATACATATCGCGCCATGGGAGTCACCGGATACCTTTTCACAAACGATTCCGCCAGCCCTAAAAGACATCGTCACGATGTTTCCTGGGGACAGGCGGCGGATATTGAACAAAAGAAAACCGGCAGGTCTTGCGAACCTGCCGGGATGGGATCGAGGCGGGGACGGGTTATTGCCCCGTCGGAACGCCCGTATTGGTGGCCGGAGCCGCCGGGGCCGGCGTCGTGGCCGCGCCATCGGTCGGAACTGCCGTGCCTTCGCCCGGAGCCGGCGTGCCGGTGCCCTGAGCCGGGCCGAGCTGGTCGAGAACGCCGCTGCCCTGGCCGGCCGTGCCCTGCTGGATACGGTCGAGGATATCGGTCGGGCGCGATTCGAAGCGCGACAGGATGCCGAGGCCGAGCGAGGTCGCGAAGAACAGCGCCGCCAGGATTGCAGTGGTGCGCGTCAGCGCATTGGCCGTGCCGCGCGCCGACATGAAGCCGGAGCCGCCGCCGATGCCGAGCCCGCCGCCTTCCGAACGCTGGATCAGCACGACGCCCACCAGGGCGAGCACGATCATGAGATGAATGACGATCAATACGGTCTGCATGGGTTTCCAGTCCTGCCCTGAACCAGGGCAAAGTCAAAACGCGTTTGGCGGCTCTTTACATGAGGCCGCGGCCTATTCCAAGCCCCTGCGTGGTTTTCTCAATCCAGCAATTCTTTATACGCACCATAAATGGCGAGGAAATCCGCCGCTTTCAAGCTGGCGCCGCCGACCAGCGCGCCGTCGACATTGGCAATGCCCATCAGCTCGACCGCGTTGGAAGGCTTGACCGAGCCGCCGTAAAGAATGCGCATCACCTTGCCGGCGGCGCCGAAACGGGCGACCAGCTCGGCGCGCATGAAGGCATGGGCCTCCTCGACATCCGCCGCCGTCGGCGTCAGGCCGGTGCCGATCGCCCAGACCGGCTCATACGCGATGACGGTGTTTTCCGCCGTCGCACCGTCCGGCACTGAACCAGCAAGCTGGCGCTTGAGGATGTCCAGCGTCTGTCCGTTCTTGCGCTCGTCCGCCGTCTCGCCGATGCAGACGATGGCGGTGAGATCGGCATCATGGGCGGCTTCGGCCTTGGCGCGCACCAGATGGTCGGTCTCGGCGTGGTCGGTGCGGCGCTCGGAATGGCCGACGATGACATAGGTGCCGAAGCAATCGGCGATCATGGCGGCGGAAATATCGCCGGTATGGGCGCCGGAGACGTTCTGG
This sequence comes from Rhizobium sp. YJ-22, assembly GCF_029601685.1. Taxonomy (NCBI): domain Bacteria; kingdom Pseudomonadati; phylum Pseudomonadota; class Alphaproteobacteria; order Hyphomicrobiales; family Rhizobiaceae; genus Rhizobium; species Rhizobium sp. YJ-22. The sequence continues at coordinate 317,340 of NZ_JARRIR010000008.1, forward strand.
TGGCAATCCTGCGCGCCGATGGCCAGCGGGCTGTCGGTGCAGAGCGCGGTCGCGACATAGAGCAGCGTCGAGGGCGGGCAGATCAGCGCCTCGACCTTGGCGGCCATCGGGCCGCTGACGCCGGCGGCAATCGCCTTGATCTGGTCCAGCGAGTCGCGGGTGCCGTTCATCTTCCAGTTTCCCGCCACCAGCGGACGCACGTCAGGGGTCATTCTCGTCGTTCCTTGCTTGTCGTGTGCGGGAAATACCTGCCCTGCCGTCAGCCGACTTACGCTACGGCAAGGCGCTCTTCCCTTGAAATTCCTCGGTCTCTGTCTTAACCGGACTTTCCGCATAATCAACGGGATTTGCGGCCGCCCGCCGCAAGTCCGCCCGATTCAGCCGCAGAAGATCGCCGGAACTTTCGATTTCGCGTCTGCGTTTCTACGAGAGGGAAAGGATCACGAGATATGAGCGACCTTCTTGTTCATTACGCGGTGATCGGCGCCATTGCGACGGTCATCACCAGCGCCCTGTACGTCGCCTTGCACGGCTGACCGCAGATCAACGCGAAAGCAGCCAGTTCAGAACCTCGCGCCAGTCGGTCATGCGCACCGGCGTTCCATGCGAACCTGTTTCGAAAAGGGTGAAACGCACCGGATAACCCGCCTTGTGCAGCCGGTCGTAGAGGGCGATCTGGTCGGTCGCGGCATAGACCTTGTCGGCGCTGCCATGGGTGAAGAAAACAGGCTTTTTCGCCTTGTGGAATGCGCTCTTGGAAAAGTCCGGATCGGTCGCCCCACCCAGAACCGCCATGCCGGACAAGGCCGCAACGGCCTTCGCATCGCGCGAAACACCCCAGCAGATGAAACTGCCCATCGAGGCGCAGGTGAGGATCACCGGCCGGCCGGGCGCCTGCGCTGCCGTATGGGCGATGAGATCGGCAATCGCCGTTGCACCGGCGCTGTCGAAGCTTTTGACGCTCGGGGCGTAATAGACGCCGCCGTTTTCCACCGCGAGGTTCTTCAGCCGGTTGAAATTACCGCCGAACGTATAGTCGTTGGCCCCCAGCCGGCGATCACCCCCGCGCCCGTGGATGAAGATGACGGTGAAGGCCGCCCCTGTCGCCTGGCCGGCGCGAAAGACATCCAGCGGGCCGGAGGGCAGCGCCAGCGTCTCGTTCGCCTGCGCCTTGCGGACGCCGAGCGAGACATAGGCGGATTTGACCCGCTTTTCGGGGATCTGGTCGCGGCCGTTGATGTCGCGCATTTCCTGGTAATCGACATGGCGGAAATCGCCGCCGTCGCGCTGGTCGAGGAGAATCTGTGCCGAAAACAGCTCGTCCTTGAACGGTTTCAGCGCCCCCGCAGCCTGCGACAAAGCCGGCGAAACCAGCGAAAATGCCGCCGCCAAGGCCAGAAAACGGAAATGAACTGTGGACATGTGGCCGCTTACCTGTTGTGGATAAGGATGAGCCTTGCCATCGCGGACGGCTCGACGCAATCCTTGTTGCCAAATATGTTCCCGATATGTTTACGGGAATCACGCCCGATTCGCCGGGCATCAGGATTGAAGGACGCGGCATGCGCCGAAACGTTGCGCGACATGCGCCTGAGGAAGCCGATCTGAAAAGCTCGATGGACGACAAGAACGATCTCTTTTCCACGCTGGCCCCGGCCCCCAAACCCGAGGGGCGCCCGGCCGATACGATCAAACCGGCGGCTTCGCCGGCACCGGCGCCAGCGCGCCCTGCCCCGCCGGCCGCCAACGCCGATACCTACGACGCCTCGGCCATTCGCGTTCTCGAAGGGCTGGAGCCGGTACGCATGCGTCCCGGCATGTATATCGGCGGCACCGACGAGAAGGCGCTGCACCATCTCTTCGCCGAAGTCATCGACAACTCGATGGACGAGGCCGTCGCGGGACACGCGAACTTCATAGAAGTGCATATGGACACGCAAGGCTTCCTGACGGTCAGCGACAACGGCCGCGGCATTCCGGTGGAAAACCATCCGCAGGTGCCGGGCAAATCGACCCTCGAAGTCATCATGACCAAGCTGCATGCCGGCGGCAAGTTCGACGGCAAGGCCTACGAGACCTCCGGCGGCCTGCACGGCGTCGGCGTTTCCGTGGTTAACGCGCTGTCGGATGTGCTGGAAGTCGAGGTGGCGCGCAACCGCAAGCTCTATCGCCAGCGCTTTTCGCGCGGCATTCCGCAAGGCGGGCTGGAGGAACTGGGCGACGTCCATAACCGGCGCGGCACCCGAGTGCGTTTCCATCCCGATCCGCAGATTTTTGGCGACCACGCCCATTTCGATGCCGGCCGCGTCTTCCGCATGGCCCGCTCGAAGGCCTATCTGTTCGGCGGCGTCGAAATCCGCTGGAGCTGCGATCCGGGCGTGCTGCCGGAAGGTTCGGACATTCCCGAAAAGGCCGTCTTCCACTTCCCCGGCGGCCTGAAGGACTATCTGCAGGCGACGCTCGGCAAGGATTTCACCGTCACCCGTGAAATTTTCGCCGGCCGCACGGAAAAGACCGGCGGTCATGGCGCGCTGGAATGGGCCGTCACCTGGTATGGCGGCGACCAGCAGGTCCATTCCTATTGCAACACCATCCCGACCCCGGAAGGCGGCACGCATGAAGCCGGTCTGCGCCTTGCGCTGACCAAGGGCCTGAAGAACTACGCCGACATGACGCAGAACAAGCGTGCCAAGGACATCACCACGGACGACGTGATGATTTCGGCGGCCGGCATGCTGTCGATCTTCATCCGCGAGCCGGAATTCGTCGGCCAGACCAAGGACCGGCTCGCGACCGTCGAGGCACAGCGCATCGTCGAAAACGCGCTGCGCGACCCCTTCGATCATTATCTGACCGGCAATCCGCAGGAAGCGGCCAAGCTGCTGGAATGGGTGATCGAGCGCGCCGAGGAGCGCCTGCGCCGCCGCAAGGAAAAGGAAGTCAACCGCAAGACCGCGGTGCGCAAGCTGCGCCTGCCCGGCAAGCTCGCCGATTGCGCCCAGAACACCGCCGAAGGCGCCGAACTGTTCATCGTCGAGGGCGACTCGGCCGGCGGCTCGGCCAAGCAGGCGCGCAACCGCGCCAACCAGGCAATCCTGCCGCTGCGCGGCAAGATCCTCAACGTCGCCAGCGCCGGCCGCGACAAGTTGTCCGCAAACCAGCAGATCGCCGATCTCATCCAGGCGCTCGGCTGCGGCACGCGCACCAAGTATCGCGAAGAGGATCTGCGCTACGAGCGCGTGATCATCATGACCGATGCCGACGTCGACGGCGCTCACATCGCCTCGCTGCTCATCACCCTGTTCTATCAGGAGATGCCGGAATTGATCCGTGGCGGACATCTGTTCCTCGCCGTGCCGCCACTCTATCGCATGAGCCATGGCGGCAAGACACTTTATGCTCGCGACGACGACCATCGCCAGAAGCTCCTCTCCACCGTCTTCAAGGGCAAGAAGGTCGAGATCGGCCGCTTCAAGGGCCTCGGCGAGATGATGGCGCAGCAATTGAAGGAAACCACCATGGATCCCGCCAACCGCACCCTGTTGCGGGTGGCGATCGACGAGGTGGATTTCGAGGGCACGCGCGAGGCGGTGGATGCACTGATGGGCACCAAGGCCGATGCCCGTTTCCGCTTCATCCAGGAGCGGGCCGCCTTCGCCGAAAACCTGGATATCTGAGCGTGCTCTCGGATCGACAATCGTTCCGGTGCCGTAAATCGCCGCCATACGGCGATTTACGGTTAAGCCTTCCTTAAGTCGCAATTTCCTGCTCAAGGCAGGCTGCGCGCCGGGTTCGGCGGGCGCAAACTGCGGGGTGCGAAGCTGTTAACGCAGCTTCGCCATATTGTCTTAGCCATTGCCTGCCACAATAGCCGCGGTTGATCGCCCGAAAGATGCGGTTGCGCCGCCTTGCAACATCGGCATCGATCTCCCATAGTTTGAAGACCTGAAACCGCGAAGATACTGACTTTGAGCTCCTTGGAACCGATGAGACACCGAAACGAACAGCGCTGGCTCGGCCCCGCGACGCCGCCGCGCACGGCGCTGGTGTCCTCAGTCTCGGCCGCGCGCTGGCTGCTGGTGCTGATCGTCGCCGCGGGCATCTATTTCTTCTACGGTTTCGTCGTTCCGGTGCTGGCCGCCCTCGTCATCGGCTTTGCAAGCTGGCCGCTGTTCAAGCGTCTGCAGCGCCATGTCGGCGGCAGTTCCACCATCGCAGCCTCCCTCGCCATCGCGCTGATTCTCACCTTCCTGGTCGTGCCGCTGACGATCGCCGTGCTCTACACGATCGACGAAGTGCGGCAATGGGTGATGTGGGTGATCGAGGCCAACCGCGAAGGCTCGACCGCGCCGGACTGGATGCTGGCATTGCCGGTCGTCGGCGACTGGATCGGCGACATGTGGGCGAAACATATCGGCAGCCCCGGCGCCATCGGCGCACTGATCCAGATGGCGAGCGGCGCCAATATCGGCAATATCTACCGCGCCGTGCTGGCCGCCGGCGGCGGCGCCTTCCACCTTTTCCTGACGTTGCTGTTCATGATGATCGCGTTGTTTTTCGTCTATCGCAACGGCGCTGATTTTTCCCGCCAGGTCGACCTGATCGGCGAACGCATCCTGCCGACCCGCTGGGAGCGCATTTCCCGGGTCGTGCCGGCGACCATCAGTTCCACCGTCACCGGCATGACCCTGATCGCCATCGGCGAGGGCATCGTGCTCGGCACCGCCTATTGGGTGGCGGGCGTGCCCTCGCCCGTGACGCTCGGCGTCATCACCGGATTCATGGCGCTGGTGCCGGGCGGCGCACCGCTGTCCTTCACGCTGATTTCGCTCTATCTCATTGCCAGCGGCAACCCGGTATCCGGCATCGGCCTGTTCCTCTGGGGCTCGATCGAACTGTTCATCGTCGACAAGACCTTGCGCCCTCGCCTCGTTGGCGGACCGATCAAGCTGCCTTTCCTGCCGACGTTCTTCGGGTTGATCGGCGGTGTCAAGACGATGGGTTTCCTCGGTCTGTTCATCGGCCCCGTTCTGATGGCCCTGCTGGTCGCCATCTGGCGCGAATGGCTGCGCGAGGCGGAACTGACCGCCGTCGACGAGCAGGAGGCCAGCATGCCGCCGCCGAAACCGGCGCCGGTTTCCAAGACGCAGGAAGCCGTCTGATCAGGCGGCCAGTGTTGCGCTGGCGCGCGCCGCCTGCCGTTCCTCGGCGATCCGCAATTTCTCGACCATGGCCAGCAATTCGCCGATCGCAGGCGTTCCTGCGTGACGAAAGCGGCCAAGCAATTCCTCGGCCACGTCGTGAACCCCGGAGGCGACGGCATGGGCGCCGCGCCATATCAGCGTCGCCTCGACGAAGACCGGGCTGATCTCGCGCGACAGGCCCGCCGATTCGTAGAGCGCCCGGATGGCATGCGCGCGACCGCCGGCGACGATGGCGCGCACCCGCCGCTCCTCCAGCCCCGACAGCGACACCAGTGCGGCGGCGATGAAATCCACCTTGCCGGAACATAGCGCATGCATCAGGAAGGCCGGTGTCAGCCGCCCTTCGCGGCGCAGGTGTTCGACGAGCGCCGGCAGTTCGCCCGCCTCAACTGCGCCGATCATCGCCACCGTCGCGACCTCCTTGGCCTCATGGACGATACGCTCCACCCGCTGTTCGCCGACCAGCGCCTGCACCAGCCCGAATCCGACAAGCGCCCGCCCGACATGCTGCATCAGGCTGTGGCGGGCATTGGCCGGCAGATCGTCGCGCTCCAGCAGAACTGTGCGCACGCCGCAATCATGGCCGTGGCGCTGGGCGATACGCTCCAGCGTGCCACGTCCGAGTTTCACGTCGGGATTGTCGAGCAGCACGGCGACTTCCATCGCCTCGCCGACTTCGACGATCGCCGCAGCGACACCGCGCGACAGCTTCGGCCTGGCGGCGATCAGTGCCCGGTTGGTGGCCGATCCGCGCCCGATCAGGTCGACGAGATCGTCATCGGTAAGCGCCGGCGAGTTGATGAGGATGGTGGCGGCAATTTCCGGCTGGTCTTCGGCAAGCGACAGCACGACGGTGCGCGGCGCGGCCGCACTGACGCACAGGGATTCGGCCAAAGCCAGCCGCACCACCGGCGATGGATCGTCGAGCAGGTAATTCAAGGCCATGGCCGCCGCGTCGCGTTCACGCGACGTGATGCGCTCCATCAGGAAAGCCCGTGCCAAAGCCCTGGCGGCACGCGCCCTGTCGGAGGTTTTCGCCCCTTCAACCCAGCGAAGAAATGCCTGAACGATCACCGTGACCTCGAAGACTGCGTATGAATCGGAAACACGAAAACACAGTAACCGGCAATGGTTTAAGATTTCTTCACCATGTTTCTTAACGCGAACCCCCGCGAATGCCATCCTGCCCCGCCAAGGCGGTTGAAAGCGCTGTCCCGGCCATTTAAGGATCTGTTCAGGCCGCATGTGCGGCGGCAATCGGTCACCTCTCGCGAGACGGAAGCATGATGAAGCGATCCTGGCTTCTGGTCCCGGGACTGGACAAAACCCTTCTGGGGGACAGCCGCCAAAGCGGCGCCGACGTGCTGGTCGCCGATCTCGCCAGCGTCGTGCCGCCGCTGAAGGCGCAGGCGCGCGAGGCAACCCAGCAATTCCTCAGCGACCGCCCCGCCATCCGCGAGCGCGAGGCGCGCTGCTTCGTGCTGATCCATCCTCATGCCTCGGGCCTGATGGAAAAGGATCTGGATGCGGCGATGCGCGGACGGGCGGACGGCATCGTGCTTCCGGGCGTGCGGGCGGCGGCCGATATCCAGCGGCTCGACGCCATGCTGTCGGCCCGCGAGGCGATCTTCGGCATCTATCCGGGCATGACGCGCATCGTTGCGCTCTGCGGCGACAATGCGCTCGGCATTCTCAACACCGGCGAGAACATGGGCCGCGCCTCGCCGCGCCTGGATGCGCTGGGCTGGTCGATGCCGGCGCTGGCCGGAAGCCTCGGCGCCTGCCGCACCCATGAGGATGACGGACGCCTGAGCGATGCCCTGCGGCTTGCCCGCGCCGCCGTGCTGACGGCTGCGGCAGCGGCCGGCATCGGCGCCATCGACTCCGCCTCCGGCCTGTTCGGCAGCGACCGCCTGGCACGCGATTGCCGTGAGGCCAAGGCCGATGGCTTCACCGGAAAATTCGCCCTGCACAAGACGCAACTGCCCATCGTCAACGCCCTCTTCACCCCGGACCGCAACGAGATTGCCCGCGCCCGCGCCATTGTCGATCTCTTCGAAACCGCCGACCGCGGTACCTGCTTTGCTCCCGATGGCCGCGCGCTCGGCGAAGTCGATCTGCGTCGCGCCCGCCGCCTTCTCGAACATGCCGGGCCGGAGGCCGAAGCTTGAGGCGTCTTCGGCCGCCTATTTCACTCGGCCTCGCCGACCCAGGTGACGATATCGGCAAGCTCCGGACGGGGGCGCTCGACGGCGGGAAAATCGCTGGATCCGATATGAATGAAGCCGGCAACCTTTTCATTGTCGCCGATCCCCAGCAGCGGATAGGCGCGGTTATCATAGGCAAACCATTCGGTCAGCCAGTTGGCCACGTATCCATGGGCGTTGGCTGAGACCAGCAGGTTCATGCACAGCGCCCCGGCGGACATGATCTGTTCCCATTCCGGAATTTTCACATGCGGCGCGGCGCGGCTGACGACGGCGATGACAACCGGGGCACGGGTGAAGCGGCTGCGCTCGACCTCGATCAGTTCGGCCGAAAGCTCGGGCTCGATAGCAAGCCGCAGCTTGAGCAATTCCTCGCCGATTCGGGCACGCTCGGCGCCGCGATAGACGACCAATCGCCATGGCGCCAACTTGCCGTGATCGGGCACTCGCACAGCCAAACGCAGGATCTCCTCCAGCTCCGCTTTGGAAGGACCGGGGTCGCGCATCTGGAAGGCAGGGATGGAGCGGCGTACCGCGAGATAGTCGCGAAGTGAAATGTTCTGGGTCATTGGCAATCGCTTTCGATCGAATTGTCTGGATAAGAGCCTTGAATTTGCCACCGGCTTGGTCTTCAAGTGAAGGCAGCAGTCATAGAAGTCAACGGGTCGAGATGTCGCCACGCTCCACTGCCGCACGCATCGGCTTGCTTTTTCTTGCAATCGTTTCAGCCACAGCGCCGATCCGCGCCGAAGACGATCCGTTCGCAAACTTCAAGCAACTCGATACAACGGCGAAAATGCCGAAGCTGAACGCCTTTTCGGCGACGGGCCTCGCCAACCAGCCGGCGGCGGACCTGCGCGAAATTTCCATGGAAGCCAAGCTGACCTCGGAAGGGCAGCCGATGGAAGAAGGCCTCTCCTGGCGCGTCTTCAGCCCCATTCCCGGTGCCGATGGCAAGCTGCCGCTGGTTGCCTCCGCCGAGGGCGGCTCGGCGCGGTTCCAGCTGGCGCCCGGCGATTATTTCGTCAATGTCGCCTTCGGCCGCGCCGGCGCCACGAAAAAACTGTTCGTGCCGCAAGCCGGCGACGTCAACAAGCAGGTACTGGTGCTCGATGCCGGCGGTATCGTGCTGAACGCCGTTTCCGGTCCGGATGTGCGCATCCCGCCGAAGGAACTCAGCTTCAGCATCTATTCGGCGGAAGTGCGCGATGACGGCGAGCGCGGCCTGGTCATGGCCGATGTCGATCCCGGCACCGTCGTGCGGCTCAATGCCGGCACCTATCACGTCGTTTCCGAATATGGCGACGTCAATGCGGTCATCCGCGCCGATATCCAGGTGGAGGCCGGCAAGCTCACCGAAGCGACGATCCAGCACCGCGCCGCAAAGATCACCCTCAAGCTGGTCGCCGATACCGGCGGCGAAGCGCTGGCCGACACCGCATGGTCGATCCTCGCCAGCTCGGGCGATATCGTCGGCGAAAGCGTCAGCGCCTTTCCGACCATGGTTCTCGCCGAAGGCACTTATACCGCCATCGCCAAGAACAAGGACAAGATCTATCAGCGCGACTTCACCGTCGAGGCCGGCCACAACACCGAAGTCGAAGTATTGATGAAGGCGCCGAAGGCCGCCGAAGACGTCGAGGCAGATTGAAACAGCATCCCGGTCGCGGCTTTGCTGACATCGAATCAGCCGGCCCGGCGCAAGAATGCCCGGCGCGGCGGCGCCATCGAAAACACGGCGTCGTAAAGCCGCGTCAGCAGGTTCTTGCGGTCGCCATTGTCGAGTTCTTCCCAGCGCATCACCTGGCCGACGCGGGCGGCGATGGTCGAACCCGACAGGCGGCGGAACTCGCGGATCAGCAGCGAAATGCGCAGCGTCAGCGAAATCCTACTGGCGAGATGGAACAGCCGCCCGTTCTGGCCCTCGAAATAGACCGGGATGACGCTCGCCTTGGCCGACTGGATGAGTTTTGCGGGAAACATCTTCCACGGCAGATCCTCGGCGCGCCCAAAGCCCTTCTTCGCGGTGGCGACGCCGCCGGCCGGGAAGACGATAACCGTCGTGCCATCCTTCAAGAGCTTCACCGCGTCGTTGCGGGTCTTCATGTTGAGCGCGAGCGCTTCCTTGGTCTCCTCGAAGGAGATCGGCAGCGAATAGGGCGCCATTTCCGGCACCTTGAGAAGCTCGTTGTTGATCAGAACCTTGAAGGGGCGGCCAAGCTGCTCGGCCAGCGCCAGAATGGCGATGCCGTCGCCGATGCCGAAGGGATGGTTGGCGACGATGACAACCGGCGTCTCCGGCAGGTTTTTCGGCGGCCATTCGCCGCGCACCGACAGGCGCACGTCGATGAGATCGAGCATCCGGGCGAAAACCCCTTCGGTCTTGCCCGCTACATCACGCGCCCAGGCCTCGTAGAGGCGGGCATAACGATTGCGCCCGGAAAGACCCTCGATGGAGCGGATGAACCAGCGCTTCAGCCGCGGATCGTTTGCGTTGGCATAGGAAAGCTTGTCGAAATTCAAATTTTTCAGCCGGGTTTCCCCGCCCCTTCAGTCCCACGGGAACCGTTTTGCCAAGCCGGTACCGATCCGTTATCCCTCGATCGGTCCTTTCGCATTTCCGCAATTCCGGACGCAAAACCACCACGCACTTTTGCTGGAATTGTTTTAGCAAAAAGGCCGGCGAACCGGCCTTTCCAATCGTGTATATAACACACAGATGACGAAATTCTGACAGCGCCGAATGCCGGCGCCACCAGAACCTTCGTATCAGGCCTGCTTGCGCCTGGCGGCGCGGCGCTTGACGTCCGGCGGAGTCGCCTCGTCGGAAAGCGCGGCGATGGCCTCGTCGAGGGTCATCGCGGTCTGCGCCTGGCTGCCGAGGCGGCGGATGTTCACGGAACGCTCTTCCGCTTCCTTCTTGCCGCAAACGATGATGACCGGAACCTTGGTCACCGAATGCTCGCGGACCTTGTAGTTGATCTTCTCGTTGCGAAAGTCGGTCTCGACGGAAAGACCGGCATCGCGCAGCGCCTCGGCTACTTCCTGGCCGTAGGCATCCGCCTCGGAGGTGATCGTCGCCACCACCACCTGCACCGGAGCGACCCAGAGCGGCATGTGGCCGGCGAAGTTCTCGATAAGGATGCCGAGGAAACGCTCCATCGAGCCGCAAATGGCGCGATGGATCATCACCGGCTGGCGCTTTTCCGAGTTGTGGTCGATGTAGAAGGCGCCAAAGCGTTCCGGCAGGTTGAAGTCGACCTGCGTCGTGCCGCATTGCCATTCGCGGCCGATGGCATCCTTCAGCGTGTATTCGAACTTCGGCCCGTAGAAAGCGCCCTCGCCCGGCAGGATGTCGGTCTTGATACGGCCGCCGGACTGTTCCTCGATCGACTTCAGCACCTCGGTCATGATCGCTTCGGCGCGGTCCCAGGACTCGTCGGAGCCGACGCGCTTTTCCGGGCGGGTGGAGAGTTTTACCACCACCTCGTTGAAGCCGAAATCCTCATAGACCGAGAGGATCAGGTCGTTGATCTTCAGGCATTCGGCCGCCATCTGCTCTTCGGTGCAGAAGATATGGGCGTCGTCCTGCGTAAAGCCGCGCACGCGCATCAGCCCATGCAGCGCGCCCGAGGGCTCGTAGCGATGCACGTTTCCGAATTCCGCAAGGCGGATCGGCAGTTCGCGGTAAGACTTCAGGCCATGCTTGAAGATCTGGATATGGCCGGGGCAGTTCATCGGCTTCAGGGCAAAGATGCGGTTGTCCGCTTCCTTGTCTTCCGGATGCGTCAGGGCATGCGCGGATTTCACCGCGAACATGTTTTCCTGATACCAGCCCCAGTGGCCGGAGGTTTCCCACAGCGAGGCGTCGAGCACCTGCGGCGCGTTGACTTCCTGATAATCGCCGGCAAGCCGGCGGCGCATGTAGGAGACCAGCGTCTGGAAGATGCGCCAGCCCTTGCCATGCCAGAAGACCACGCCCGGGCCTTCTTCCTGGAAGTGGAACAGGTCCATCTCGCGGCCCAGCTTGCGGTGGTCGCGCTTTTCCGCTTCCGCCAGCATGTGCAGGTAGTTGTCGAGATCGGCCTGCTCGGCCCAGGCCGTGCCGTAGATGCGGGTCAGCATCGGATTGTTGCTGTCGCCGCGCCAATAGGCGCCGGCCACCTTCATCAGCTTGAAGGCAGTGCCGATCTGGCCGGTGGAGGCCATATGCGGGCCGCGACACAGATCGAACCACTCGCCCTGATGATAGATCTTGACGTCCTGATCCTCAGGAATCGCATCGACCAACTCGACCTTGTAGGTCTCGCCCTTGGCGGCAAACACTTCCTTGGCCTTGTTGCGCGACCAGACCTGGCGCGTAAACGGCGCGTTGCGGCCGATGATTTCCTTCATCTTCTTTTCGATCTTCGGCAGATCGTCGGGCGTGAAGGGCTCGTTCTTGGCGAAATCGTAATAGAAGCCGTTCTCGATCACCGGGCCGATGGTGACCTGCGTGCCGGGCCACAGCTCCTGCACGGCCTCGGCCATGACGTGGGCGGCATCGTGGCGGATCAGTTCCAGCGCGCGCTGATCGGTGCGCGTGACGATTTCGATGCGGCCTTCGGTGACCGGCTCGGAAAGATCGCGCACTTCGCCGTCAATGGCGATGGCGATGGCCTTCTTGGCCAGCGACTTGGAAATGGATTCGGCGACATCGCGACCGGTGGCGCCAGCGTCGTAGGCGCGCACATTGCCATCGGGGAATGTCAGGGAAACGGATTGGGACATCAAATTCTCCTGTCGTCCAGTCCCGCCAACGAATGCGGGTGGTGTTATGTCGCCCGGGTCACCCGAGCGTGAACGGCCGGGATATAGAGCGGAAACGCGTCAAATGGAAGGGTTTTTCACCTTTGCGAGCGCGTCGTACGCGCTCGTGCGCGCCGTGCCGACCCTATTTTTCTTCTCCTAAACCGACCATTTGAAAAATTTTCGCTGACGATTCCGATTTTCCGCTTGCGGGCGCGAGATTCGCCGATTATGAGGGCGCCTACCAATGACACGCGCCCTTCGTCTATCGGTTAGGACGTCAGATTTTCATTCTGAAAAGAGGGGTTCGACTCCCCTAGGGCGTGCCACTTTCCTTCATAAACCAAAGAATTAGCTCAAGCGGCCATCCGCCGCATGGCATCATGCCGTTCGCCTTGACCAGTGACGCCAAGGCGCCCACCAACGCGTCGTCGGTTCGAGTGTTTCGGGTACGGGATCGAAACCGCTGCTGCCACCCGGGCCGCAGCGGGCGACGCGAAACAGCGTCATCCAGCCGCCGGACCAGAAGCCGTGCCGGGCAATCGCCTCGTAGCCGTATTCGGAACAGGTCGGCAGGTGCCGGCAGGAATTGCCGATCAGGCTCGACAAAGTAAGTTGGTAAAGCCGGATGAAACCCATGCCCAGCAGCCGCCCCGGCGTCTTGCGAAACGGGCCGCCATAATTGCGCGAGGGTTTGACGGGCTTGGCGATTGGGCCTGCTGCTGCGCCGCCCTCATCCTCGTCGTCATCCTGCATCAGGCGAAACTGGCACATCCTGCCTACGCCTCCACCGCTGCGCCGCGTTTCGCTTCGATCTGGCCGATGGCATCGACCACGGCGTCGAAGGTCAGCATGGTGGAAGCATGGCGCGCTTTGTAGTCGCGCACCGGCTTCAGGCAGCGCATGTCCTCGAAACGGCCGCCAGGCCCGTCGCCGCCCTCCTTCAGCATGGCGAGCATGTCCCTCCGCGCCTGACGCAGCTCTTCGGCGGTAGCGCCGATCACATGCCGGGCCATGATCGAGGACGAGGCCTGACCAAGCGCGCAGGCCTTCACCTCATGCGAAAAATCCGCCACCCGGTCGCCGTCCATCCTCAGATAGACCTTCACCTTCGAGCCGCACAGCTTGGAATGGGCCTGCGCGCTCGCATCGGCATCGGCGAGGATACCGGTCAGGGGAATGTTGCCGGCATATTCGAGAATACGGGAATTGTAGATGTCGTCCATGGCCTTAGTCATCCCGGCGGCGGGCGCCTGTCTGCAAAAAGAAAACACAGCGTGTCGCAATCGGGCACTTTGCGACAGTGCTTTGGATATTATATGTTATGTTGTATCGAGGTCATAGAAAAGCAATGGCCTTGACCTTTCGTAAGCGGACCACACATAAGAGGCCCGTTGCCGGCCATGGCCGGGCGGCGATCGGTATGGGGCGGCTTTTCTCCAAGCGAGCGGCCGAACTGCAAGCGTGATGTCACGGTCCCCGTTGTGGGATCAGGAGGCTGCATTAGTATGGATGCAATTGTAAAGAATTTCCCGCGTACCGGTCAGGAGTCCAGCCGTCCGTCCCAGCAGGAGGCTGAGGACGCCGTCCGCGTTCTCCTGCGCTGGGCGGGTGACGATCCGGCCCGCGAAGGCCTGCTCGATACGCCCAAGCGCGTCGCCAAGGCCTATCGCGAATTGTTTGCAGGCTACGACCAGTCGCCCGAGGATGTGCTCGGCCGCACCTTCGAGGAGGTCGCCGGCTATGACGACATGGTGCTGGTGCGCGACATCCCGTTCTTCTCTCATTGCGAACATCATATGGTGCCGATCATCGGCAAGGCGCATGTCGCCTATATTCCGGACGGGCGCGTGCTCGGCCTGTCGAAGATAGCCCGCGTCGTCGAGATTTTCGGCCGCCGCCTGCAGACGCAGGAAACCATGACTGCCCAGATCGCCGATGCCATCGATTCCAGCCTGCGACCGCGCGGCGTCGCCGTAATGATCGAGGCCGAGCATATGTGCATGGCGATGCGCGGCGTCCAGAAACAGGGTTCTACGACACTCACATCCACCTTTACCGGCACCTTCAAGACAGAGCCCGCCGAACAGGTGCGTTTCATGACCATGATCCGGAGCCGCTAAAGCCGGCTTCCCAGTACCTGAGTATCGAGTGCCGCCATGACTGTCGCCTTTGCACCCCCCGCCACCGACAAATCCGTTCTTGAGGACGCCGGCGCCTTCACGCCGAAATTCGACGAGAAGGGGCTGGTGACGGCCGTGGTCACCGATGCGCGCGACGGCGAACTGCTGATGGTCGCCTTCATGAACGCCGAGGCCCTGGCGCTGACGCTTGAAACCGGTATCGCCCATTATTACAGCCGCTCGCGCGACAAAATCTGGAAGAAGGGCGAGACATCCGGCAATTTGCAGAGCGTTCAGGAAATGCGCGTGGATTGCGACCAGGACGCCCTCTGGCTGAAGGTGTCGGTCGCCGGCCACGACGCGACCTGCCACACCGGCCGCCGTTCCTGCTTCTATCGAACCGCCAGCCTGTCGAACGGAAATGCGGTTCTCAGCGTTAACGATGAGCACCGTCACTTCGATCCACAAGACGTCTACGCACACGATCTGAACAGGAAATAGACAACCTGCCTTAATTCTGTTCACCGCGGGCAGTGATAACCAAATTGAAAGACGGCGAGGCGTCTAATGTCGGCGTGAATGTTCGGCGGAAAGGACGGCGTGCAATGCTGAACTGGGCCCTTAGTCGAAATGCGCAATCCGGAACGACCATCGATTCCGGCACACCTCCTGTCGATGACATTCCAGCCACTCAGCCGAAGCGGACGCGCATCGCCTTGGCGCTCGGCGGCGGCGCGGCGCGCGGTTGGGCCCATATCGGCGTGCTGCGCGCTCTCGACGAGGCCGGAATCGAAGTCGGCATGATTGCCGGCACCTCCATCGGCGCCCTGGTCGGCGGCTGCTATCTTGCCGGCAAGCTAGACGAGCTCGAAACTTTCGCCCGGTCTCTCACCATGCGCCGCATTGCCGGCCTGCTCGATTTCACCATTGGCGGCGGTGGGCTTTTCGGCGGGATGCGGCTCACGAAACGCATGCAGGAACATCTGGAAGGCCTCTCCATCGAGGATCTGGATCGGCCCTTCGTGTCGGTGGCGACCGAGGTCAACAGCGGCCACGAGGTCTGGCTGACCAGCGGCTCGCTGATCACCGCCATCCGCGCCTCCTACGCCCTGCCCGGCATTTTCGAGCCGATCCGCTGCAACAACCGCACCCTGATCGACGGCGCGCTGGTCAATCCGGTTCCGGTTTCCGTCTGCCGGGCCTATGAACAGCCGCTGGTGGTCGCCGTCAACCTGAACTACGACCTCTACGGCCGCGCCGCAGTGGTCAAGCATAGCGCGAGTCTCCAGCCGCAGGCTGAGACCCAACGCGCGCCTGACAACATCAAGGAAGCGCATCTCGGCCTGACGGCGGTGATGGTGCAGGCCTTCAACATCATCCAGGATCGCATCTCACGCGCGCGTCTCGCCGGCGATCCGCCGGACCTGGCGCTGCTGCCTCGGCTTGGCGATATCGGATTGTCGGAGTTCCACCGTGCCGGCGAAGCCATCGAGCGCGGCTATGAGGAAGCGCGCGCCAAGCTCGGCGAATTGAAGCGGATGCAGGAAACGTTCATCCGTTGAACGGAGACATTCGCTCTGGCGGCAGTCGATCCACCGCCAGAACACGGAAAGATCAGCTGGCGATATAGGCCTTGATCGCGGCTGCTTCCTGCTCGACCTCGCTGATGCGCGACTTGACGACGTCGCCGATCGAAACGATGCCGCCCAGCTTTCCGCCATGCTCAACGGGCAGATGGCGGAAACGCCCGGCGGTCATCAGTTCCATCAATTCGTTGACCCGCGTTTCCTCGGAGCAGCGCTGCACGGCCGCCGTCATGATCGAAGACAACGGTTGCGACAGACAGGCTGCGCCCGATTTCGCCACGGCGCGCACCAGATCACGCTCGGTGAAGATGCCGGCGATCCCTCCATCGGCGCCGGTCACCACAATGGCACCGATCCTGTGCTCATTGAGCGTCGTGGCCGCTTCGCCGATGCTTGCCTGCGGGGCGAGCGTGACGACTTCGCGGCCTTTCCGGTCCAGAATGGCTTTGACTGTTTCCGACATGAACTCCTCCTTGTTCAGGGTCTCCCGGCAGGAAAAGGCTTATCAGTGCCCCCACCGGAGCCTGATCCCGCCGCTGGTGGAATGGTGCCTGTCCCGAAAGGCGATTGCAAGACGACGGCGCACAAATCCTGTGACCGCAATCGATTTAAGGAAAAAAATTATGAAGGAGATTCAAAACGCTATCGCAGGGCAGCAAATTCACGCCCTGCGAGCGGCACCGTAAACCGTCAAAAACGCGCGCGGCGGCGGCGCAATGGATCGAACAGCGGAAACAGGAAAAAACCGAAGACGAATCCGCCGATATGCGCTTCCCAGGCGACCGCGCCGATATCGCCAAGCAGTGGGATGCCGAGCGCGAAAATCAGGTTGCCGACGAACCACATCAGGATAAAGACCCGCACCGTGCCGCTGCGCAATGCCTCGGTGACGGAAAGCAGCGGCAGAAGATGCACCGGCCCGCCGATACGCCCTTCTTCCGGCGGAAAGGCGAAACGACAGGCCGAGCCCATCAGCGCCGAAATCACGCCCGAGGCGCCGATCAGCAACGATACCTCGCCCCAATGCAGCACGAGAAACAGAAGGGCTGAGGCAATGGACGAGACCAGCCAATAGACCAGGAAGCGCAAGGCGCCGATGCGACGCACCACCGGCGCGCCGAAGGCGGCCAGCCACAGGCAATTGAAGCCGAGATGCTCGATGCCGCCATGCAGCAACGAGTAGGTGACAGGGCTGGTGAACCATTCCAGCCCCTGCTCCGACAGCGGATAGATATACCGCGCCGGCACGAATGCGCCGAACATGAACACCTTTTCGCGCAACTCGTCGCTGAGAACATAGACCTGGACGACATAGATGGCGATCAGCAACAGGATCGATGCGGTGAGGATCCCCGGCAGGTTGAAGACCGGCTGCCGCCCTTGCCCGCCTTGTGGAAACTCGGGGGCCGGGCCTGCGGAATCATTCATTAAAACGGTCCTCATCGATGCTGACCGTCACGTCATATAGAAGAAGCGGAAAAAAAAGAAGCCGTCGGGATCGATCCGACGGCCTTGCGCGAATGGAGGTCTGCCGCGCCTTGCAATGTCTATGCTCAACAAGCATCGCCCTAGCGATGGTTCACCCTCGCATGAAACACCCCGAGGGGCAATGGAAACCGATCGTTAACCTTAACGGCCCGGTCGTGGCACGCTATTCGCTAGGGTTACTGCAAAGGGCGAATTCCGTCTCCGCCTGTCCCGAACCGGAACATGTGAACTGCCATGCATACAAAGACCTGCCTCGATATCCACACCTATTGGGATCGCATTCGCGGCGCTGAAGCCGGCCCGCTGCGCAGCGACATCCAGCCCGGCGATGTCAGGCACATTCTTCCGGAACTGTTCATCCTTGAACTCGACGAGGCCGGAAATCCCGTCTTCCGGCTGGCGGGCACCCGCATCTGCACCTTTTTCGGCCGCGAATTGCGCAGCTGGGAATTCTCCAGCCTCTGGGCACCCGGCGACGCCGCCGCCGCCAAGCGTATCGCTCGCACCGCGATGCAGGACCGCAAACCGATTCTGCTGTCCGTCAGCGGCGTCAATCGCTATCAGGACGAGGTGATGCTGGAGATGGTCTTGCTGCCGATCCGTTCGGCCGACCAGCGCTTCGACCGGCTGCTCGGGGCACTGTCGCCGGTCACGCCGCTACGCTGGTCGTTGGATTATGCGTTGCAGGAATTGAAAATCGAGCGATGCGGCGCGATCGGCGGCGGCGCCGATAGCCCGGTTTCGCGAGCTCTTCCCGCCAGCCGCTACGGCGCGATCGAACGGCAGGTGCATGACCTGATCCGCGGCATTCGACGCTTGGGGTTGCGCCATCACGATCCGTCCCTGTGAGATCACGGCCTCCGGTCGTCCGGCAACGATACATCGCTAAAATGCCTGCGATCGGCGGAACCCTATCTTAAGAGCTGTGTCATAGGGTGTTCGCAACAAGAGAAATTCAGCCCGGTAACGGTGACGACATGTATTCTTTCCAACGCGTCGAGAATCCGCGCACGCAACGCCTAGAACAGAGCGCCTTCCAAAGCGTATCGGTAAACGTGCACGGTCGTCTGATGTTGGCGAATTATGAGGAATATGATTGTATCGCTGCCGAGATGTCGCCCGGCGACGTCAAGATTTCCTGCTTCGGCCGTCCCCGGACCGGCGAACGCATCATCGCCTATCTTGAACATGTCGGTCGTATCGAGGGCAATGTCCTGCGCCTCGTCGAAGACGGTTTCGTAATGTCGATCAACGCCACCGAGCGCAAGCGCGAGAAGCTTGCGGCGCAATTGATCTGGCTCGCCAATAAGCATGAACTGGGTCTGCCGGAAGATCGCCGTCACGACCGCCTGATGCCACGCAACACCGCTTCGCAACTCATGCTCGAGGACGGCGCCATTCTGCCTTGCCGCATCATGGACCTGTCCTTCTCCGGCGCCGCCGTGGATGTCGACGGACGTCCGCAACTCGGCTCGGCCGTGCGCCTCGGCAGCCTGCAGGGCCGCATCGTGCGCCACTTCATGGAAGGCGTCGCCATCGAGTTCAACCGTGTGCAAACGCGCGAAACCCTGCGCGAATTCCTCTAGTCGGCACTCGAAATCTCAAGTCGCAAAGGCTCGTGGTATTCCACGGGCCTTTTTTGCATGTTGTGCTGTTTCAGCACGGACGATGAGCCCTTCGTCACTGCGCCACCCGGCAATGATGATTTTTTTCAAAAAAAGTTTGACGCTTGCCCCAGGATTTCCGCCGGAATCCCGCTTCGGAACAGGCATGGAGCAGTCCGCGCCGTCGCCTCCGCCGACAACGTTTGGACGCCTCCCCGCTGCTTCATTTCGAAACATCGTTGCAAGCGAATTCGCAGGATGAGAATTTTCCGTTTTAGAACAAACGCTTGCAGCGATATCAGTCATCCACATCCAGGCGAATTTGACGAAAATTTGTACTAATTCCTCAGAAAAATTGATGTGAATTCGATGCGCATTCTATTCGTATTCGAATCGTGTTTTATTATACTAAGCCATTATTTTTATTGGCAAATTTTGCGTGGAATAAAATTCTCCGTGTCATTGTCTCCTCACAACGGGGAGACAAGAAATGACAGCAAAAAACGCATGGAAGAATGCCTTTCTGGCCCTGACTTTTCTGGGCGCCGCGACAAGCCAGGCCGCAGCATCGCCGCCGCCGAACATGGCGATCAGCGGCAAGGCCAATCCGCCCATCGGCCATTATGAATTCTGCAAGACGCATATGGATGAGTGCAAACCGCTTCCGGGCGGTGACGCCGGCCCGGCGATCCTGTCGCAAAATACCTGGAAGACGATCCTGCGCGTCAATTTCGACGTCAACAGTTCCATCCAGCCGGTGACCGACAAGGAGCTTTATGGTGTCGACGAATACTGGGCCTACCCCACGACCGCCGGCGACTGCGAGGACTTCGTGCTCCTGAAGCGGAAGCTGCTCATGCAAGAAGGCATTTCCGCCTCCGACCTGCTGATCACCGTCGTGCTGCAACCGAATGGCGAGGGCCATGCCGTGCTCACCGTGCGTACCGATCGCGGCGACTTCGTGCTCGACAACATGCGCAACAAGGTCATGCTCTGGTCAGAGACCGAATACACCTATCTCAAGCGCCAGTCGGCCGCCGATCCGGGCCGTTGGGTCAAGATACAGGACGGCCGCAACACCACCGCCGTCGGCAGCGTCAGCCAGTAATCCAGCCTCAGCAATTCCGGCAGGATCGCCATCCATCCTTTCCGGAATTGCACGATCTCCCCGGCCGGCCCATGGACACGATGTCCCCTGCGCCGGCCCGCTTCGGGCCCGGTCCGTCCCCGCATCCCCGTCCCTGGACCGACGCCCCCGAGCCGATCCCGCTGTCCCCGGGATCGGCTCCTTTTCCAAGGATGCGGAAAGTCCGTCTTGGCGTTAACTTTTTGTTAACCATGTTGGCAGAGCCTTGTCCGCGAGAGACTCGCCTGAAGGATGCGGCGGCCGTGACACATTTTGCCAAGCAGCAGCCGGATGAACTCCCGCTGGTATCCGCCGCCTTTCTCACCAGGACGGCGATCGCGATCGGCATTCTCGTGGCGCTCACGATCGCAATCAGCATTGCCGGACGCTGGCTGGGTGAGCGCATCGCCCTTGCCGGCCACACCGACAGCATCGAGGCCGTTTCGATCGGTATCGGCGAAGACCGCATTACCCTGCCCGCCAATGTCATCCGT
Organism: Rhizobium sp. YJ-22; assembly: GCF_029601685.1. Lineage (NCBI taxonomy): Bacteria > Pseudomonadati > Pseudomonadota > Alphaproteobacteria > Hyphomicrobiales > Rhizobiaceae > Rhizobium > Rhizobium sp. YJ-22. The sequence goes on from NZ_JARRIR010000008.1 coordinate 337,960, forward strand.
TTCGAGCGCCAGCGTCGCTCCGGCCCCGCCGAGCGCGTCGACCTCTATGCGACATGGCCGGAAATGGCCGGTTACGGCGCCGAAAACCGCAAACGTTTCAGCGACATCCGCCTCTCTGCCGGCCTCCTTTTCATGCAGATTTCGCAGAGCACCATGTCGCGAGACATGTCCGGCCGGCTGGAACCAATCTACAGCCATCTTTTCGATGGCGAGGGCCAAGCCTATAACTACGGCCTGACGCTGCACAGGATGCGGAAAGAGACCGGTTATGGGGACGAGGTTTTCTTCACCGCGCCGCGCCCTGGCAAGCCCGATTATGTCGTGCGCTGCCTGCTGCCGCGCGCCGCCGAGGACAGCACCACGGGCGACTGCCAGCGCGATATCCACATCGGCCGCGATTTATCTGTGCTTTATCGATTCTCGAGCACCCATCTTTCCGAATGGCAACACATTGATGACGAAATCGCACGCTTTCTGGAAGCACGGCTTGATCCAGCCGGGTGACGCGGCGTTGTCACACGCCAGTCTAAAATTTGAAACGAACTCGAAACATTGCGTTCATCGTAAACAGATTGGTAACGGGTCGCCGGCTAATGTTCTGGCAACGGTCGCACTGGAGGCGGCGCCCGGACGCGATGAATGATTGGAAGTGAAGAGTAAAGAAGTTGTCTCAGTCAACATTGACCGAATACCGCCAGACATCCGGAAAATCACTGATGACGATCTGTGCAGGCCTTGTCGCCGCAGTCCTTTCGACGACTGCTGCCGCGCCCGCAACAGCCGCCGCTGTCGATAATCCGAAATATGCCGGAATCGTCGTCGACGCCAAGACGGGGAATGTTCTCTACGGCGAAAACGCCGACAGTCTTCGTTATCCGGCCTCGCTCACCAAGATGATGACGCTTTACCTGGTGTTCGAAGCGCTGGAATCCGGCCGCATCACCCTTGACACCAAGGTTCCGGTATCGGCTCACGCAGCGGCCGAACCGCCGTCCAAGCTGGGCCTGCGTACCGGTGGCTCATTCACCGTCGAGCAGGGCATCCTCGCCCTCGTCACCCGTTCCGCCAACGACGCCTCGACGGCGCTCGGCGAGATGCTTGGTGGCTCGGAAGCCCGTTTTGCGCAGATGATGACCGCCAAGGCCCGCGCGCTCGGCATGACGCGCACCACCTATCGCAACGCCAACGGCCTGCCGAACACCGCGCAGATGACCACGGCCCGCGACCAGGCTCGCCTCGGCATTGCGCTGCGCCAGCATTTTCCGCAATATTACGGCTTCTTCTCGACCCGCAGCTTCAAATACGGCAAGCAGGTCATCGGCAACCATAACCGTCTGGTCGGCAATGTGCGTGGCGTCGATGGCATCAAAACCGGCTACACCCGCGCTGCCGGCTTCAACCTCGTCACCTCGGCGCAGCTCGAAGGCCGTTCTGTGGTCGGCGTCGTGCTCGGCGGCACCTCGGGCGGCGCCCGCGATGCGCAGATGCGCAAGCTGATCGCCGCCTATCTGCCGAAGGCCTCGCGCAGCGGCAAGGGCAACATGATCGAGGAGCCCGCGGCCTCTCAGTTCGTCGCTGCCCGCGCCCCCGAGCCGGAGCAGAAGCCACAGAAGGCGATCGAGCCAGACACCAGGCCGGTCGCCGCGGCGGTCGCCTCCGCTTCCAGCCTGCCGAATGCCGGCCCGGTTCCGGAAGCTCGCTATGAAGAAGCCGTCGAGACGGCCTACGCCGCCCCGACCAAGAAATCCGCGGCCATTGCCGCCGCCGAAGGCACGCTCGAGGCGCAAGCGCAGAAGCTTGCCGCCACGCCGGGTGCAGCCGCCGAATATACGCCCTCCGTCGCCGCGCCGCGAGTCGACGAGGTGACCACCTCCTCCACCCGGATCCAGGCCGGCTGGGTCATTCAGATCGGCGTTTCGCCGACAAAGCAGATGGCGCTCGATCTCCTGCAGACGGCGCAACAGAAAGGCGGCAATGTGTTGCGTTCCGCCACCCCCTTCGCCATCGCCATCGACAATGGCGGCGCGCAGGTCTACCGCGCCCGGTTTGGCGGCTTCGATAACCAGAAGGTTGCGATCAACGCCTGCAACCAGTTGAAGCGCAAGGGCATGAACTGCTGGGCCAGCCAGCAGTGACCGACGACCGGCCTGCTTTGTCGCGCGCATTTCCAGCAAATGCGAACCACGGGCGGGCCGCGCACCACACCCTCGAAAAGTATAGTGTACGAGGTCGTGACATGAGCATGAACGAGAACGGTTTTCCGGAACCGGGCAGCAGCCGGAAGAACAAGGGTTCGCGCATGTCGCTGCACCCGATTCACGAGGCGGCGATGCGCATCGCCGATCTTGGCCGCGGCTTCCCCAGATCGCGCACCCGGGATCTGGTCGGGCTCCTGCTGTCGCACGGCGCCCGCGCCTGGCGCTCTTCGCAGCCGCACGTGAAGATACACCTTTATATCGGTTCCGAGCGCGGCAGCGCTCCGGTTTACCTGCGAATCGAATAGGTCGCTTTTCGCACGCCCGCGCCGCGACATTCGTCCCCCTCCGGCTCGTCCCGAGGATTTACCAACATGCGCCAAGTAATTGAAGGTGTGGATTGTTGGATGCTCGAGCCAAGCCCGAGGATGACGGATGCGGAGACTTTACCACCCAAACGCGCGTCTAAAGCAACCCCAAGTCCGACAATTCCCGCCTCAAATGATCCGGCAGATCGGCCGCATCGCCCATGCTCGACAGGTCGACCGGGGCGTCTTCCGGCTTGAGGTAGCGCCAGCCCTGGAAGGGTCGGCGCGGCTGCAGCGCGGTTTCGATCACTTCCGGTCCCAACAGCAGTTCGCAGCGCGTGATCCCGTCCGCGCCGGTGACGCTGCGCAGGTCGAGCAGTTTCTGCCGCGCCTGCACCTGGCCCTTGATCACCCAATAGAGCGAGCCGCCATCGAGCAGGGCTTCGGCCTGCTTCGGGATCATGCGTGTCGTGTGAATGGAATGGGGTTCGAAGCCGGCGGCCATCGCCGCCATCGATCGGCGCGACACCCAGTCGCGCAGATCCTCGATCGTATCAGCCCCAACGCAAAGTTTCAGAAGATGCAGTGCCATGCGGCTGTTGAATGCCCTTTGCACGCCGCCGTCAAGCGGCGACGGGGTCGCAGCCGCGATGTTTTGCGCATATCCGGGGAGAAAACCGCGTCACGCGCTTCCCCGAAATACACCGGAAATCAACACTCGACGACATTGACGGCGAGGCCGCCGGTCGAAGTTTCCTTGTATTTCTCACTCATGTCGTTGCCGGTTTGGCGCATGGTCTCGATGCAGGCGTCGAGCGGCACGAAATGCTTGCCGTCACCCTTCAGCGCCAGCGAGGCGGCGGTGACCGCCTTGACGGCGCCGAGCGCGTTGCGCTCGATGCACGGCACCTGCACCAAGCCGGCGACCGGGTCGCAGGTCATTCCGAGATGGTGCTCCAGCGCAATTTCGGCGGCGTTCTCAATCTGCTCCGGCGAGCCACCCATGACGGCGGCAAGCCCGGCCGCGGCCATGGCCGAGGCGGAGCCGACCTCGCCCTGACAGCCGACTTCGGCGCCGGAGATCGAGGCATTGTGCTTGATGATGCCTCCGACGGCGGCGGCCGTCAGCAGGTAGTCGCGAATGCCGTTCTGATCCCAGTCCTCATGGAAATGCTGGTAGTAACGGATCGTCGCCGGCACGACGCCGGCAGCCCCATTGGTCGGGGCGGTGACGACGCGCCCGCCGGCGGCATTTTCTTCGTTGACGGCCATGGCGTAGACGCTGAGCCAGTCATTGGCGAGCAGCGGATTGATGCGGTTGCTGCGCCATTCCTCCTGCAGCTTGTCATGGATGGAGCGGGCGCGGCGGCGGACATTCAGGCCGCCCGGCATGATGCCATCGACCTTGAGGCCGCGATCGATGCAGCCGCTCATCGCCTCCCAGATTCGATCGAGGCCGGCATCCAGCTCCTCGCGGGACAGCACCGTTTCCTCATTGGCACGCTTCATCTGGGCAATGGTGAGGCCGGAGCGGGCCGCCATGTCGAGCATCTGTTGCGCCGAGGAGAAAGGATAGGGCACGCGCTGGCCTTCGGCTCCCTTCTTCGCCTTGCGCATGGCGTCGAGTTCGGTATCGGTCACCACGAAGCCGCCGCCGATCGAATAATAGATGCGCTTCAGAAGCAGGCGGCCGTCGCGATCGAAGGCGGAAAAGCTCATGCCGTTGGCATGGCCGGGCAAGGGCTGCTTCTTGTCGAAGACGAGGTCGGTCTTCGGCTGAAACTGGTAGGCGGGATGATCGGGCGGCGTGATGCGGCCGGTGCGCTCTACCTCGGCGATGATTGCATCCATTTGGTCTGGATCGACACTGTCCGGACGCTGGCCCATCAGGCCGAGCACGACCGCCCGGCCCGTGCCGTGACCGATGCCGGTATAGGCAAGCGAGCCGTGCAGGCTGGCCTTGATCGCGGCGACGCTGGCGCCGCTCGGGCGCGGCCAGTCGTCGGAACGGATCAGATCGAGAAACCGCACTGCCGCAGACATCGGACCCATGGTATGCGAACTGGACGGGCCGACACCGATCTTGAAGACGTCGAATACGGAAAGAAACATGGAAAGCGCCTCTTGCAGCGGCTGATCTGAACGTGATGCAAAGCTACGATACTGCCGGCCGCAGCCATGGCGGGCAACCGACATCGGCTTTCACCACCACGACATCAGTATCGGCTCAACCCGATGCGAACAACAGGTTCGCAACGCCAAACCCTTGCCCGAATCCACCACCACGACATATCGTCGTGACAAATCCGGTGACATAGTCTCTCCCCATGCAGAACGTCGATTACATCGCCCTTGCCGTCTTCGGCATCCTCTGGTTCGGTTACTCCTATGTGGTGGAGCACATCCGGCTGTTCAACCGCATCAGCCTCACGGAAGTCATGTCCGAGCGCCGCCGCCGCTGGATCTACAATTCGCTGAACCGCGACCTGAAGATGATCGACACCCAGATCATGTCCGGCCTGCAGAACGGCACCGCCTTCTTCGCCTCCGCCTCGATGTTCGCCATCGGCAGCTGCTTTGCGCTGATCGGCGCGACCGACAGGATCGACGCGGTGTTCCGCGACCTGCCGCTCGCCTTCCATGGCGGCCGCGCCGCCTTCGAGATGAAGGTCGGCGGGCTGACGGCGCTTTTCGGCTATGCCTTCTTCAAGTTCGGCTGGTCCTATCGGCTGTTCAATTATTGCACCATCCTGTTCGGCGGGCTGCCGATGGCATCGCATATGAACGACCGCGCCGAGGCGGAGCGCGCGGCCGACCAAGTGGTGCGGATGAACGTCATCGCCGCCAAGAACTTCAACGAAGGCCTGCGCGCCATCTTCCTGTCGATCGGTTATCTCGGCTGGTTCGTGAACGCCTACATGTTCATGGGCGGAACGCTGCTGGTGGTGATCATCCTGACGCGCCGGCAATTCTTTTCAGACGCGCGGCACGCCATCTCCGACACGACCCTGCCTTGAAAAGGCCGCAACTGTCGCTTCTTCCCCGGTTTTCCCCTTTGAGAGGATGATTCCCGATGTCGCCCGTCCCGGAACACCCGACCCGTCCGCGCATCGGCCTTCTCGATACCGCGCGCGGCGTCGCGCTCATCGCCATGGCGAGCTACCATTTCGCCTGGGATCTCGAATTCTTCCGCTATATCGAAGCAGGAACCACCGCCTTCGGCTGGTGGAAGATGTATGCACGCGGCATCGCCGGCAGTTTCCTGTTCCTGGTCGGCTTCAGCCTGGTGCTGGCGCATACGCCGGCCATCCGCTGGCGGCCGTTCCTCATCCGCCTGGCGATGATCGCCGGCGCGGCCGTCGCCATTACCGCCGCCACCGCCTATGCCATGCCGGACGGCATGATCTTCTTCGGCATATTGCATTGCATCGCGGCGGCCAGCCTCGTCGGACTTCTGTTCTTGCGCCTGCCGCCGATCGTGACGCTCATCGCCGCCGCGGCGGCCTTGGCAGCCCCCTGGTTCCTGCGCACCTCCCTGTTCGATACGCCCTGGCTGTGGTGGGTCGGACTGTCGGAAACCATACCGCGCTCGAACGACTATGTGCCCCTGCTGCCCTGGCTCGGCCCTGTGCTGATCGGCATCGCCGCCGCCAACATCGCCCGCACCAGCGGCCTGCTGGCGCGCCTGGCAAGCGGCCCGCACAACAATCTCCTCGCCCGCATCGGTCGCCACAGCCTCGCCTTCTACCTCATCCACCAGCCGGTACTGCTCGGCCTCGTCTATCTCGCAAGCCTCATCTTTCCGGCGCCGATTCTCGCGCCGGAGGCCTATCTGAACTCCTGCGTCGCGAGTTGCCAGGCCTCGCAGGGCGAAAGCTTCTGCACCGCCTTCTGCGGCTGCACGCTCAAGATGCTGACCGAAGAGAAACTTTACGAACCGCTACAGTCTGGCGCAATCCACGCGGCGCAAGATGAACGCATTCAGACAATCGCACAGCAATGCACCGCAGGTGCTCAGTGACAGGACGATTCTCATGAATGCCTATCGATTGAAGCCGCTGAGTTTTCCCTGGCCGCCCTTTCTCTACGGGATGGCCATCGTCGCTGCGTTCATGTGCCACCGCGTCGCCGGCATGCCGACGCCGATCCTTAACGAACAGTGGCGCTGGATCGCGGGTGCCGCGATGCTCTCGCTCGCCGTCTTCCTCGACATCTGGGCGACCAAGACGCTGCTCGAAAGCTGCACGACCATCCTGCCGCATCGAGGAAGCAGCCATCTTGTCACCCGCGGTCCCTATCGCCTCACCCGCAACCCGATCTATCTCGGCTATACGCTGGGGACGATGGGCATCGGGCTGATCACCGGCAATGCCTGGTTCTTCATCATGGCGACGCTGGCCGCCATCTCGACGACGATGATCGCCATCCGCCGCGAGGAAATGCATCTCCACGCCCGCTTCGGCATCGAATACGAGCGCTACTGCCGGCGCACGCGCCGCTGGCTGTGAGATAGAAGCGACTACGTTCCCACGCCGATTTCGGCGAGGCGTGTGAGACATGCCTCCTCGATTAGGTCGAGATCGGCCAGCGTATCGTCGATATCCTTGCGCTTGCGGCGCAGCTCTTCCCGTTTCTCGGCGACGCTCTTCATCAGCGTGGTCAATTCGCCGGCATCGCTCGGCGGCTCTTTGTAAACACGGATCAGCTCACGGATTTCCGCGACCGTCAAGCCGATGCGCCGGCCGCGCAGGATTTCCTGCACCAGCCGCCGGTCCTCGGCGCGGTAGAGGCGGGTACGGCCGCGACGATCCGGCTGGATCAGCCCCTCGTCCTCATAGAAGCGGAGCGTGCGCGTCGAAACGTCGAATTCCCGCGTCAGGTCGGTAATACTGTAATATTTTTCCACGTCCCACTCGCAATTGCCCGCCCGGAATCGTCACCTGCGCGAAAGCAGCTCCGTCCGGCCGGCTAGTGGATTCCGAACCACCACGTCGCCAGGCCGAGAAACGCAAAGAAGCCCGTACAGTCCGTCACCGTGGTGACGAAAACGGACGACGCGATTGCCGGGTCGGCGCCGAGTTTATCGAGCAAAAGCGGCAGGAGGATGCCCGCCAGCGCGGCAGCCATCAGGTTGATGATCATCGCTGCCCCGATCACCGCGCCGAGCTGGTAGTCATGGAACCAGGTTCCGGCGAGACCGCCCAGCAAGGTCGCGAAAATAAGGCCGTTCAGCAGGCCGACGCCGGCCTCCCTGCGGATGATTCGTCCCGCATTGTAAATGTCGATGTCGCGGGTGGCGAGAGCGCGCACCGTCACGGTCATGGTTTGTGTGCCGGCATTGCCGCCCATCGAGGCGACGATCGGCATCAGCACGGCCAGCGCGATCATCTTCTCGATCGATTCATCGAAAAAGCCGATGACGCTCGCCGACATCATCGCCGTGCCAAGATTGATCACCAGCCACAGGAAACGCGAACGCACAGTGGACAATATGTTGTCCGAAAGCTCTTCGTCGCCGACGCCGCCGAGGCGTTTGATGTCCTCGTCCGCCTCCTCATGGATGACGTCGACGACGTCATCGATGGTCAGCACGCCAACCAGACGGTCGTTGTCGTCGACGACGGCCGCGGAGAGAAGGTCGTATTGCTCGAAAAGCTGCGCCGCCTCTTCCTGGTCCATCTCGGCCGGAATCGGGTGGTTGGTCTCGCGCATGATCGTTTCGATCTTCATCTGCCGCTTGGTGCGCAGGATGCGGTCGAGATCGACGGCGCCGAGCAGCTTGAAGGTCGGGTCGATGACGAAAATCTGGCTGAAACTCTCCGGCAGGTCGCCATCGTCACGCATGTAGTCGATGGTCTGGCCAACGGTCCAGAAAGGCGGCACCGCGACGAATTCCGTCTGCATGCGGCGACCGGCCGAGCTTTCCGGATAGTCCAGCGCGCGCCGCAGCCGCACCCGCTCGGTAAACGGCAGCTGAGCGAGAATCTCTTCCCGGTCCTCCTCGTCGAGGTCTTCGAGAATATAGACCGCGTCATCCGAATCGAGCTCGCCGATACCGGCGGCGATCTGTGCATTGGGAAGCTGTTCGACGATTTCGAGGCGGATGGCTTCGTCCACCTCGGTCAGCGCCGTCATGTCGAAATCGTCGCCGAGCAGCCGGATCAGCGCCAGACGCTGGTCCGGCAGGATCGACTCGAGCAGATCGCCCATTTCCGATTCGTGCAGGCGGCCGACATGATTGCGCAGGTAAAGCAGATCGCGGTCAGCGATCGCCGCGCCGACCTGGGCGAGAAAGTCCGGGCGGATCGAACCATCCTCGGTATAGATGTCGCTGTCCCCATCGTGGGAAGCGGGGCGGACTCGGTCAGTTTCGCCGATATTCGTCATCTATCCGCCCTCGCGCGCTCGTGGAGTCCCGGCGCATCCCCGCCGTCATGGATGCATCGGAAAATCTGTCCCAACAATCGGATAGCCGCATCCGTCCGACGAACGCCTTCCTCGCGCGGCTCTTTCTGCTAACCCAAGACAATCCGCGCGTCCAGCCGTTTGAAAACAGAAGCAAAAAGACGGCTTCGCGAGAGCGAAAGACTTGCTATGGATAATGCTGAAAACGCGACCCGCAAGGAAAGGCGCAGGCATGGCAACACGACAGATCGTGCAATATCCGCATCCGGCGCTCGCCATGTCTTGCTCGCCCGTCACGACCTTCGACACCGATCTTCGCCAGCTTGCCGCGGATCTGATCGATACCATGCACGCCGCTCCCGGCGTCGGCATCACCGCGGCACATATCGGCGTCTACCGGCGCGTCGTCGTCATCGAGCTGGAACAGCAGCTCGGGCCGCGCATTTTCGTCAATCCGGAAATTCTCTCCGCTTCCGCCGAGTTGCAGGAGTTCGACGAAGGCAGCGTCTCCATGCCCGGCGCCGTCGAATCGGTCAGCCGCCCCGCCGCCATCCACCTGCGTTACCAGACCGTCGACGGCACAGTGCGGGAGGAAGAGATGAGCGGGTTCCTCGCCACCTGCATGCAGCACGAGATCGACCAGCTCGACGGCATCTTCTGGCTGCAGCGCCTGTCGCGGCTGAAGCGCGAGCGCCTTTTAAGGAAATGGGAGAAATCACGGCGCTGAAGACAGCGCGGTGAACCAAAGCCGGGCTCCCGGCGTTTAAGCGGTCATGATATCCGAGAGGAGTGAAACGATGACCGTCACGCCCACCCCCGGCGAACGCCGCCCCCGCGAGGAAGATTACCGCGACTACGAAAGCCGCGACGTGGACGCCGGCTGGCCCTATGCCGATACGCCGCGCGATCCCGGCGAAAACCCCGATTATGGCCGCGAGCGCGCCGACACCGACGAAAACGCCGGCTTTCGTGTCACCGGCATCGACAGCGCCGGCAATGAAGCCGACCTTCGCGACAACGCCCTGCCCGCAACCGATGGCCGCGACATCTCCGACGACCTTGAGGAACGGATCAACGACCGCTTGTCGCTCCTGGAAGATGTGGCGCTTGACGCCATCGATGTCCATGCCGATGGAAATGTAGTGACGATCACCGGCAGCGTCGACGACATGGCGCAGATGCGCCGCGTCGAAATCGCCGTCGCCGGCGTCAGCGGCGTTGCTCATGTTCGCAACGAACTCCGCACGCTCGGCGCCGATAGTCACATGCCCGACGACGATTGATCAGGCGACATCGATTCGCGGGCTTTCACGCAGCGTATTGCTGACCGTGCAGATACGCTCCGCCCGTTCCGCGATATCGGCCTTTTCCACGTCGCTGAGCATCCCGGCAATCTCCAGCCGGACGCTTATCGTTTCCACGCGGGAAAATTCGCTCGCCGTCTTCTCGCCAGACACGGACACCCGCACCGATTCGAAGCGCTCGAACAGGCCGAGTTCGCTGGCTGCAATGCGCGTGCTCAGCGCCAGGCAAGCCGAGAGCGAGGCATAGAGCAGGTCGACCGGATTGAAGCCCGGCGTCGAGGCGGCATTGGAAAGCTCCAGCACGGCGCCCGTCGCCGAAACGGTGGACGCCGCGCCGCGCCTGCTGACCGTCGTCACCGCCCCGCTTGGCCGTTTGCGGATGCGAAACGTCATGCGGCGGTGACCGAACAGTGCGTTTCGATCTCGGTCGGCCCGAACACGCTTTCAAAGGCAGTGCGCAGGCGCATGTCCACATCGCTCAGCATCACCGGCAGGCCAAGATCGACGAGGCTGGTGACACCATATTGCGTGATTCCGCAGGGCACGATGCCACCGAAATGATCGAGATCGGGATCGACGTTGATTGACAGCCCATGGAAGCTGACCCAGCGCCGCAGCCGGATGCCGAGCGCGGCCACCTTGTCCTCAGCCGTCGACCCATCCGGCAACAAAGGCCGCTCCGGCCGCCGCACCCAGACACCGACGCGATCCTCGCGCCGTTCGCCACGCACGTTCATCGCTTCAAGCGTGCGGATGATGACCTCTTCCAGGGCCGCCACATAGGCGCGCACATCCTGCCGTCGGCGCTTGAGATCGAGCATGACATAGACGACGCGCTGGCCGGGCCCATGATAGGTGTATTCCCCGCCGCGCCCCGTCTTGAATACCGGAAAGCGATCCGGCTGGATGAGATCCGCGGCATCGGCGCTCGTGCCGGCGGTGTAAAGCGGCGGATGTTCGAGCAGCCAGACCAGTTCCCGTTCCGCGCCGCCCGCGATTGCGTCCACCGCCCGCTCCATCTCGGCCAGCGCCACGTCGTAGGGCACCAACCCTTCGCTGATGCGCCAGCGCACCGGCGGCGACCCTTCGGCCGGAAACATGAGCGTATCGAGATCGGTCCTCAGCATGGAAACTCCTCAGGCAGGAACTGCGTCATCACGGACGGCGGGCAGCCGTTCCCGGCGTCCGACATGTTTTCCATATAGAGATTTTTATTTCCGAAAAAAATCTGTCGTAATGCTCTTGTGTCCCCCGAATGCTTTTGCTACACGCTCCCTCGCCGGCACAAACCGGCACCTACCACGATGCGGTCGTGGCGGAATTGGTAGACGCGCAGCGTTGAGGTCGCTGTGGGGCAACCCGTGGAAGTTCGAGTCTTCTCGACCGCACCATCTCTTCCAAAGAGAAGAGATATCAATATGTTAAGGCAATCCTCACATCAGACGGAAAATGCCGTGCAACGCCTCAGGGCGTTGACTTCAGCGTCAGGCGGCTTCTCGTGTCGTCGCCTTCTTCCGGGCCATCGCCAATACCTGCCGACAGCCACATGGGCGAAACGCGCAACGCCATGGCAAGGGCCGCGATCTGCGCCGGCGTCGGCTCGGCCCGATCGCTTTCCCAGGAACGCAGCAGGCGGGTCTTGACGCCAATTCGCGCCGCGAGCGCTTCAAGCGTGAGGCCCGCGAGATCATGGGCACGGGTCAAGCGACCGCCGAACGTGTCGGTGGCGTCGTCGGACATGCAATCGAGATAAAAGTCGAGACTGGGCATTCCGCCGCCCCTCCTATCCTGCCCGAACGTTTCGCCCTGCCGATCTGGCCCGCCGATCCCCCGCCCGGTTGCGACCCTCAAGATAAGACAATTTTCCTGTCGCACCACCCCGAAAGGCGACGAAAAATGACGAGTCGGGAAAGAAGCGGTCGCATCCGGTAAAAACCGGCCTTGCGGCGCGGTTCCCGCCTGTGATTAAAGCGGGCTTTCGATAAGGATTATAGATCGATGCGCGCCGACTCATCAGCGGTTCAGTCCAATCCCCTGCGAGGCATGGCGATCATGGCCGCCGCCATGGTGGTGCTGCCGGTGATGGATGCCATTGCCAAATACATGGCGAATATAGAGGGCATGGCGCCGGCGCAGGTCACCTTCTACCGGTTCTTCTTCCAGCTCATCTGCACGCTGCCGCTGCTGGCTATTTCGGGCGCCGCGCTGTTTCGCGCCGAGCGTCCCTGGATGAACCTGATGCGCGGCGCGTTGCATGGGCTGGCGAGCCTGCTGTTCTTCACCGCCGTCAAATATATGCCGCTCGCCGATGTCTTCGCCATCTATTTTGTCGAGCCGCTGATTCTCACCGCCATGTCGGCGATGTTCCTTGGCGAGAAGGTGGGGCCTCGCCGCTGGGCGGCCATCGTCGTCGGCTTCGGCGGCGCGATGATCGTCATCCAGCCGAGCTATGCCATCTTCGGTGCGAAATCGCTGCTGCCGGTCGCCTGCGCCTTCGTCTATTCGCTCTACCTGTTCATGAACCGCGCCATCGGCGATTCGGATTCGCCGATGACCATGCAGACGCTTGCCGGTCTCGGCGGCACATTGTTCATGGCGGCGGCCCTCGGCGTCGGCCAAGGCTTCGGCGGCGAGGATTTCCAGATGTCGCTGCCGCATTCCCTGCTTGGCCTCGTTCTCCTGCTGATCCTCGGCTCGATCTCGGGTTATGCCCATATGCTGGTGGTGCGCGCCTTCCGGCTGGCGCCCCTGTCGCTATTGGCGCCGTTCCAGTATTTCGAGATCGTCTCGGCGACCGTGCTCGGCTATGCGCTGTTCGGTGATTTTCCCAATGCGTCCAAATGGATCGGCATTGCCATCATCGTTGCTTCCGGCCTGTTCATCATCTGGCGCGAACGTCTGCGCGCACGCCAGGAGGCAGACCTCGGCGCGCCTTGATCGCGCAGAAAGCACACGTTCCGCGCCCTGCCGCATTGAGGCGCGGAAATGTCGCGGATCTTCACCTTGGGTCTCCGATCGTTGAAAATCGCCGCCAAGCCCTTGAGACCGCCGACATCCTCATGCAAAAGTCCCTGCAAACACAGGAAAAGGGAGTTTCACCATGGATGTACGCGCCGCCGTTGCGGTTCAGGCCGGCAAGCCGCTGGAAGTGATGACCGTTCAGCTCGAAGGGCCG
>NZ_JARRIR010000009.1:0-284611 GCF_029601685.1 Rhizobium sp. YJ-22
ATTGTAGCGCATGACATAAGGCATGGACTTAAAGCCAATCAGCAAATCAGGGCAGACGGCCTTCGGCGGAGGGATACTTCTCGGCATTGCTGTTGGCAATCTGCAAAGCCTGAATAGCAAGCTGCTGTTGGGTTTGAAGCGCTTTAAGGCGGGTGGATGCCTCGTCCATATCCGCATCAACAAGGCGTCCAATACCCTTGCTGAGTGTTTCCATAAGGGTGGCGGCGAAGTCAGACTGCATGTCTACACGGCGTTTGATTGCACCAAGGCTACTGGCGCCATCAGTTACGCCTGAGAGCGCGCGTTCAACAGTTTCTATATAGGCATCAGTGAAGTGAGGGTTCGCGGACACGTCGATATCGACAACATTGATTTCGAGGCGCGGTTCGTTGCTCACCGCTGTGCTTATGGAAATACCAGCTTTGCTACCTCCTCTTATATCGACATTTGGATCGATGTGAAATCTTACTCCGCTCCCGGTGTCCGTTATGATGAGTCCGGGGATTGAGATCGAGGCGTTCAAAATAGTTGTCAGGTCTGCGGAACTTGCAACATCGCCAGAGTTATTCCCAAGCAAAGAAAAAATTATATCCTTGTTGATAATGAAATTTGCCGATTTATCGTTGAACCGTATACCAACATCTACTGACTCGCTGCCATCTATTTGGAACGGCGCATTGAATGGAATTATGAGGTCTTGCGGCACTTGTCCAGCATCGCCAGTACTATGATCGATTACCGCGGCGCTTAGACTCATACCTTGCCCAATCGGGGTAAGCTGCCAAGATGAATTTTTATACGGAAAAGGTTCCTTAGTATTAATATGAACCTCTCCAGAGGAGACAGTAACGACAAGTGGGTGGTTTCGTAAAGCATATGCCCAAACAGAGGCCATTTCGTATACATTGTTGATGATTCCGCCATTCGCCGGGTATATGGTGTCTATAACGGATTTATCGATCTTTATATTGTATGTAGGTGAGTCTGGAGTTGAAACTCCGGTATCAAGGTATTCTTGCACATCGAAACCGAAAATTAGATTGGTATCATACTCAACGATATTGAAGTCTAATGGATAGCCATGATCTAACAATGTATTGCCAAAATTCTCTCCCGTAACGGACGGCTTCGAATAAGCTATATAATAGCCATCCGCATCGGGTATCGCTGTTCTTAATCCGCGAATTTCACGCAAATCTCGGAGATCAGTCTGTAGGATACCTCCACCCCCTGTGTTGAACAGCGACGTTTGGGCTCGGTCGATATTAACCGTGCCAACACGTACGCTACCGTCGGTACTTCTGACAAATGACGAGACAATCGAGGTCGAACGCGATTGTAAATCCGCGTTGATGAGGTTAGGAATGTCCGTGCTTAGCCAGTTTACGCCGGAAAATGATGCGGAACTCGAAAGGCTCAAGAGTGAGTCCTGAAGCTGGCTGATTTCCCTCTGAATTTTATTTTTGTCGACGCCCGGCTCTTTCGCTGCGACAAGTTTTTTCTTCATTTCGGTGAGAACATCGACAGTGGACTCCATCGCCGAATATGCAACGTCTACGGTCGCTGCACCGAGACCCAATGCATCCGCTACAGCCGAAATTGCCATGTTGTCAGAACGCATTGTTGTCGAAATCGACCAATAGGCCGCGTTGTCAGACGCTGCCTTAACGCGCAGCCCCGAACTAACTTGCTCCTGTGTCCTGTCGAGGCTGGAGCCAATCGTGCGAAGCGTCTGCAAAGCAGCCATTGCTGCGGAATTCGTCAAAATGCTGGTCATGTTAAACCTAGGGCACAAGCCAAGGCATCGCCGCGTAACATTTGCGGGCGTTCTTGATGTGCTAAAGTTATGTGGAAATGGCAGGCTTTTACGCTGTTCGCCTCATGGCGAGAAAAAACACGTACTCAAATTAATGTTGACGGTGACGAGTGCTCTTCGAATCGAGCAACTTGTGATCGTCTCTGTTAACTGTTTTCTAATGTTTCTGGTTAACAAAAGGTTAACAGGCGCTTCCATAAAGTTGCATTACGAACTTCTCATGAACCGATTCCTGTAAAAAAAGGGGGCAATGCCCCCTGAAAGTGTTCGCCAGATTTGATCCCACAAATTATTGCCTGAACAGTTGCATGACATGTTCCGCATTGTTGTTAGCGATCTGTAGAGCCTGAATGGCAAGTTGTTGCTGGGTTTGCAGCGCCTTAATGCGGGTGGATGCCTCATCCATATCAGCATCGACAAGTCGCCCGATGCCCTTATCTAGTGTGTCCTTCAATGTATGCGCAAAATCGGTCTGCATATCGATACGTGTCTTGATGGAGCCAAGCTTTGTGCCAGCACCAATTGCATCAGCCAAGACAACGTCCATATACCCGAGGTAGATGCCGATCTTTTGCGGATTGGAACCAATGTCGATGTCTAAGAAGTTTTGTTCAGCGAGAGGCTCGATGCTGACGAATATGCCGGTAAAACCGATAGCAGTCTTGCGGCCAGATAGACGGTCTACCGTCTTATCTGAGCGTAGCGAAATCTCCGTTGGTCCCGTAACTTCGATAATGACATCAGGCCAGTCCGTTCCGATCAACGATTGAAGCAGAGTGACCATTTCAGCCGGCGTGTCTATTTTCCCGTCGGTTTTCCCTAAAAGATTGTTGACGTATGTCCGATCAAACTCGTGATTGGTAGCCGATGCACCGTTTACCGAGAATTGGAAGTTCACTTTCACGCCGTCATAATTGTCCCCATCCGTAAAAACTTGAAAAGGCACGAAGTAAACGGGCATCCGTGATCCACGAATACCATAGTGAACGGGAGTGTCGGACAAACCTCCACTTCCTACGTCGCTATAGAAATTGGTCAGTTCCACGGACGACCCGTCAAGGCCAGAGTCTTCGCGGGTTGCGAATACGATCCTATTTGGGATAAGGCCGCCATGGCTGTCTGAGACATTCGTTGTCAGCGCACCGGAGTTCGTTTGCGCCAATGCTCGATTGAGTATCAGAGTGTATTCCACGAAATTCGAGATCACCCCGTTTGCGCTAGGCATCCAAGTATCAATAAGATTTCGGTCGATAACAACGTGCGTGGTTTTCCCTGGATTGTAGGGAGGGTCAACGTCGGCAGGATTATCAGCATCAACCGTGACGTCGAATGAAACGATATCCCCGGGATTGAACGTCAGAGGGCCACTAAAATTGAAATCGAATTCGCCACGGTTGCCACCGTATGTGTTGGTATTGTCCATATGGATGATGCCCTGCGTATCCATATAGGTGTCGTAATTTCTTATTCCGCCAAGCGTCTTCATTTTTCGATTGTCGGGCTGCAGTATACCTCCTCCGTTTTCATTGAACAACGAAGTCTCTGATAGATGAAAGTCTGTGGTTCCGATACCAACGCCGCCATTTTGCGAGCGAAAGAACGAAGACGTGAGCGATACCTTATTATTGGTATTATCATTTATATCTAATATGTTGGTATTCAGCCAATTTACGCCATTGAAGCTTGAGGAGCTTGCAATTGTGACGACCTGATTTTTCAACTGCTGTATTTCTTTTTGTACTTTTGATTTATCTACGCCAGGTTCGTTAGCGGCGACCAATTTCGCGCGAATTTCGGACAGGACATTCACGGTAGCTCTCATACCTGCATGAGCCGTATCGAGAGTGGCGGCACCAAGCCCCAATGCATCCGCCACAGCAGAAATCGCCATACTGTCGGAGCGCATCGTTGTCGAAATTGACCAATATGCTGCGTTGTCCGCTGCGGTGTTAACGCGAAGTCCAGAACTGACACGTTCTTGTGTCTTGTCGAGGCTGGAGCCAATGGCGCGGAGCGTGTGCAATGCGGCTGTCGCTGCGGTATTTGTCAAAATGCTGGTCATGTTTAAGCCCAAGGCACGAGCCAAGGCACCGCGCGCACCATAAGTGCGCTCGTCGTTGGTGTGCAAAGTCATGTTGAAATGGCAGGGTTTTACGCAGCTCGCTTCATAGCGAGAAAAAACTCAAAAAATATTCTACATTTCCGAGAGCGGATCGAATCGAGCAACCAGTGATCGGCTGTTCTTAATGTTTTCTAATATTCGTGGTGAACGAGAGGTTAACGTAGACCAGCATTAAGTTGCACCCATATAAATTGGGGGCGCATGTAAATGGCAGATTGCACGCCTAAAGCGTGCAATCTGCCAACGTAACCCGGCGGGACACCAATTCAGGCCTGCTGTCCGAAGCCGTATGGATGACAGTACTGGATACATTCGACTGAACGATATTATCTTCAATTCCTTCTAAATTCGAAATTATATCAATAATATTGTTTAGTATTGACAATATATATTCATTCATCGAAATTAAGTGTTTGACTTTATAATTGATATCTCTATCTAATTCACAATTATCCATAATTTATTTCCTTATTTATATTATTTGCATTTTATTTGTATTTATAAATTTCATAGGAAGCCAAGATCCAATGATCTAAACTGAAGTTTGCTAATCG
Organism: Rhizobium sp. YJ-22; assembly: GCF_029601685.1. NCBI lineage: Bacteria > Pseudomonadati > Pseudomonadota > Alphaproteobacteria > Hyphomicrobiales > Rhizobiaceae > Rhizobium > Rhizobium sp. YJ-22. The sequence continues at coordinate 4,493 of NZ_JARRIR010000009.1, forward strand.
ATTGGTGGAGAGAAGTAATGCCATAACCTCGTCCATACACAGCGCGCATTCCGCGCTGCGCATGCCCTTGCAGTTGATCGATAATCGCTGCGTCAATTTCGCTGTCACGACAGAACTGCTCAAAGGTATGTCTCATCGAGTGCCAAACCTTCTTTTCCCCTTTGATCCCGGCAACCGACAGCATTTTGTTGAATAGTTTTGAAGCATGCCTCTGGCGTTGCTCGGGAGGTCCGATTTCAATTTCTGAAAAGAGGCGGTCTTCTTTAGATTTACATCTAACAAAATCCAAAAACCCGGCATTAATCAAGTTTTTATGAATCGGAATTTGGCGCTCTGATGAATAATTTTTAAGTCTTTTCGCATTATTACTATTGATATCTAAGAACCAGATGCCATCCTCTGACTTAACATCGCTCGCTGTGAGTTGTACCGCCTCCATCAGGCGAAGCCCTGCAAACAGCGATAGCAGCGGGATCCAAAAAAGACCGTGCTCCTTGAGACTCACGCTACCGGCGCTACTCCAATTAGCTACGCTCTTAACACCGTGAAAGACGGGCAAAGCAAAGAGTTTATTTAGCTCGTCAACCGTAAAGCCACTGCGGCTATTTCGCTTTTCTTTCGCAGTGGGCATTCTGGGCATCATCGGGTTGATTAAATTGGTGAGGGTGGCTTGGTAATTCCCCCTCGCCCACCCGAAAACCAACGACGCTGTGGTCATGATTTGACGCACACTCTCATTCGATAATCTGGGGCGATTGTCATCTTTTGCTAATGCAGCGATTTTCAACTTTGTTAGGCCGCGATAAGCCTTGTAGGAATGCGCGTTAGCTGGAAGTGAAAAAAGCGATTGCTTGAACGCGCGAATGTCCGCCTGCGTGTATAGCGACAGCGGTTTGTCACCGCATATTTCAAGGAATAGACGTATCTGCGATTGACGCGTATTTTCAGTCTTTGGCGACCATCCTTTTTGGCGCTTCAGCTCCTGAAAACATTCGCTAGCAACGACCGACATTAATGGTTCGTGATAAACCAATGGCGTATTCACACGGGCTTTAGGGGCTTGCCGATTTCTGGGCTGGGCAGCGGACCTAAATTCCTCGAATTTCTGGTCGATTTTCACGATAGATGCCGGAAGCAACTTACGCGCGGCTCGAAAATCCGTCGTTCCCAGGGAAATTTGCTCGACGGCTTTGCCGTAAATATCGCGGATGTCTGCTGGCACACACACCCGCTGATAATAGTACCCGTTCTTCCGCTTAAACAAACGGTGCTGTTTCATGCATCGCCTTCATCATCGACCAACAGTATGACACCCAGTGTGACAAAGAGTGTTGCGAAGCTTGATCGAGGCGTTTTGGCGAGCCTGAGAAAACTTGAAAACTTAAAGATTTCAGTGCGATCCGTGGCATCCGATGGATGTTTACGATCCTGGGCGCCTACAAAAGTAGGTGGGCGCCATGTGACCAAGCCCACAGGCCTGGTCAGGGACAGCTCCCGTTAGATCGAGTATGGCCCCGAGGAATGTGGTTCCTGTCGAGAAGCACAGATCGCAACAGGGAATATAGGAAGATTTTTTTCGCTGCGCCAGTGGGCGGCGATGGAATTTCAGCGAGGCGTTTGCCTGTCTACGCTTCCGGCGCCGGGCGGGCGTTGAGGCGGGTGGCGATGCCCTGGATGCGGGCGGTCAGCTCTTCCAGCATCGCGGCCAGCATTTCCTCGGTGCGGGCGGTGGCGGCGCGGTCGTCGTCGCGGTTCTGGTTGATGCGGTTCAGCTCACCCTCGACCTTGGCGAGGCGGCGGCCGACGTCGGACAGTTCGTCCATCACCATGATGCCGGCCATAACGGTGATGCGCAGGTCGCCGATTTCGCCGAACTGGGTCTTGAGATGGCTGACATAGCGGTCGAACTTGTCGGCAAGCTCGCTCAGGTGGTTTTCCTGACCTTCCTCGCAGGCCATCCTGTAAGCCTTGCCGTCGATGGTGACCGTGACCTGCGCCATATCCGCGAGAACCTGCCTTTCGTATTTCACCCCCGATGACAGGGACGTTCAGCGGTCGAGGACCGCCCTGATCGTTTCCATTGCAGTCACGAGACGCCGGGACACCTCGCGATTGACCTCTTCCAGCCGGTTGGCGCGGAACTGGGACTCGTCGAGCTCCTGCGCCAGCCGCGAACGGTCCGCATGCACGCGCCGCACCTCACCCTCGATCTCGCTGTGATCGCGCTCCCGCTCGAAGCGGATGTCGATGGCATTTTCGAGATGGGAAAGGGCCGCCTTCATTTCGAGGACCGCCATCTCCACCGTCTTCCCTGTCGGCATATGGTTACTTCTTGGTTTCGTCAGAACACGGAATGCGAATCGCCGGTCCGGCAGAGGCCTCCGGCGAGACTTTATTCTTGACTGCAATCTCCCGTCAATCAACGCCCCGGCATCGAAACTGTGGATGAATGCCGATTTGCCGGGCAAACCTCTTCCTGACCTTTTGCACACCAACTTGGACAAATGTCAAAAAATCACGTTTCAACGCCCTTGGGAAGCCCGGCTTTTATTGACTTGCCGGCGCTTCCTGCTATGGATCACGGCGCTTAATGATGCTCTTCAAACGGCATCTCCCGACCCCTCGGAACCAGCGGAAAAGCCATGACCTCTCGCGAAGAACTTAACCGGATGGCGAATGCGATCCGTTTCCTTTCCATGGACGCCGTTGAAAAGGCCAACTCCGGCCATCCCGGCCTGCCGATGGGCGCCGCGGATATCGCCACGGTCCTTTTCACGCGCTACCTGAAATTCGATCCCAAGAACCCGCTCTGGCCGGATCGCGACCGTTTCGTGCTGTCCGCCGGCCACGGCTCGATGCTGCTGTACTCGCTGCTCTATCTCACGGGCTATGAGGACATGAGCATCGAGGACATCAAGCAGTTCCGCCAGCTCGGCTCCAAGACGGCCGGCCATCCGGAATACGGACATGCCTCGGGCATCGAGACCACGACCGGCCCGCTCGGCCAGGGCATTGCCAATGCCGTCGGCATGGCGATCGCCGAGCGCAAGCTCGAAGAGGAATTCGGCTCCGACCTGCAGAGCCACCACACCTATGTGCTGTGTGGCGACGGCTGCCTGATGGAAGGCATCAGCCACGAGGCGATCACGCTGGCCGGCCACCTGAAGCTGAACAAGCTGGTTCTCTTCTGGGACGACAACAACATCACCATCGACGGCGCCGTCGGCCTGTCGGATTCGACCGACCAGGTCGCCCGCTTCCAGGCCGCGCATTGGAACACGATCCGCGTCGACGGACACGACCAGGACCAGATCGCCGCGGCAATCGAGGCCGCGCAGTCCTCGGACAGGCCGACATTCATCGCCTGCAAGACGACCATCGGCTTCGGCGCGCCCAACAAGGCCGGCACCCACAAGGTTCACGGCTCGCCGCTCGGCGCCGCCGAAATCGAAGCCACCCGCCATGCCCTGAACTGGGAAGCCCCGGCCTTCGAAATCCCCGCCGACGTGCTCGACCTGTGGCGCGCCGCCGGCCGCCGCTCGGTCAAGGCCCGCGAGGCATGGGAAGCCCGCCTTGCCGCCTCGGACAAGAAGGCCGAATTCAACCGCCGCTTCGCCGGCGACCTGCCCACCGGCCTCGACGGCGCCATGGACGCCTACAAGAAAAAGCTCGCCGACGCCCCGCCGACCGTCGCCACCCGCAAGGCTTCTGAAGACGCGCTCGAAGTCATCAACGGCATCGTGCCGGAGATGATCGGCGGCTCCGCCGACCTGACGCCGTCCAACAACACCAAGACCAGTCAGATGAAGTCGATCACCCCGACCGATTTCTCCGGCCGCTATATGCATTGGGGCATCCGCGAGCACGGCATGGCCGCCGCCATCAACGGCATCGCCCTGCATGGCGGGTTGATCCCCTATGCCGGCGGCTTCATGATCTTCTCGGACTATTGCCGTCCGTCGATCCGCCTCGCCGCGCTGATGGGCATCCGCGTCATCCACGTCCTGACGCACGATTCGATCGGCGTCGGCGAAGACGGCCCGACGCACCAGCCGGTCGAGCATATGTCGGCGTTGCGCGCCATCCCGAACCTGCTGGTCTTCCGCCCGGCCGACGCGGTGGAAACCGCCGAATGCTGGCAGCTTGCGCTGCATGAGAAGCATCGCCCTTCGGCGCTGGCGCTCACCCGCCAGAACCTCGCCCCGGCCCGCACCACCTACGAGGCCAAGAACCTCTCGGCCGCCGGCGCCTACGAGCTGGTTTCCGACGACGACGCCAAGGTCTCGATCTTCGCCTCCGGCTCGGAAGTCGAGATCGCGTTGAAGGCCGCCGAGACGCTGAAGCAGAAGGGCATCGCCGCCCGCGTCGTTTCCGTACCCTGCTTCGAGCTGTTCTACGATCAGCCGGAAGCCTACCAGGCGATGATCATCGGCAAGGCCCCGGTGAAGATCGCCGTCGAGGCTGGCGTCCGCCAGAGCTGGGATCACATCATCGGCCCCGAAGGCGCCTTCATCGGCATGAAGTCTTTCGGTGCATCGGCTCCGGCCAAGGATCTCTACAAGCATTTCGGCATCACGGCCGAAGCCGTGGTAGAGGCTGCCGAAGCCAAGCTTGCTTGACATGACGAAAGGCGCGTTTTACGCGCCTTTTTCCATCCCGACCCTTATTTCAGTGGGAGACTAGAATGACTGTGAAAGTTGCCATCAACGGCTTCGGCCGCATCGGCCGCAACATCCTGCGCGCCATCGTCGAATCCGGCCGCACCGACATCGAGGTGGTATCGATCAACGACCTCGGCCCGGTCGAGACCAATGCGCATCTGCTGCGCTTCGACTCCATTCACGGCAAGTTCCCGGCCAAGGTCACGGTCGAGGGCGACTCCATCATCATCAACGGCGGCAAGCCGATCAAGGTGACGGCGATCAAGGATCCGGCCGCACTTCCGCATGCCGAACTCGGCGTCGACATCGCCATGGAATGTACGGGCTTCTTCACCGCCCGCGACAAGGCCGCCGCCCACCTGACCGCCGGCGCCAAGCGCGTCATCGTCTCGGCCCCGGCCGAAGGCGCCGACCTCACCGTCGTCTATGGCGTCAACCACGACAAGCTGACCAAGGACCACCTGGTCATCTCCAACGCGTCGTGCACCACCAACTGCCTGGCCCCGGTCGCCAAGGTGCTGAACGATGTCATCGGCATCGATCACGGCATGATGACCACCATCCATTCCTACACCAACGACCAGCCGTCGCTCGACCAGATGCACAAGGATCTGTACCGCGCCCGCGCTGCCGCCCTGTCGATGATCCCGACCTCCACCGGCGCCGCCAAGGCTGTCGGACTCGTTCTGCCGGAACTGAAAGGCAAGCTCGACGGCTTCGCCATGCGCGTTCCGACCCCGAACGTCTCGGTCGTCGACCTGAAGTTCGTCGCCAAGCGCGACACGACCAAGGAAGAGATCAACGCTGCGATCAAGGCTGCCGCCGACGGTCCGCTCAAGAACATCCTCGCCTATACCGAGCAGCCGAACGTCTCGATCGACTTCAACCACGACCCGCACTCCTCGACCTTCCACATGGACCAGACCAAGGTCATGGAAGGCAAGTTCGTGTCGATCCTGACCTGGTACGACAACGAGTGGGGCTTCTCCAACCGCATGTCGGACACGGCGGTTGCGCTTGCCAAGCTGATCTGATGTTTCGCGCCCTTGGCCCCCTCGCCGTCCGCTGGACGCCCTGGGAGGGCGAGGGCCTCGAACATCTGACGCTGACACCGGACAGTTTCGACTTCGGCGCGGGCATCCGCGCCGAAAGCGTTTTGATCGGCGACCGCGGGGATAGCCCGTATGGCGTGCACTACCGCATCGCGTGCGACGCCGGTTGGGCCGTGCGCCGCTTTAGCATCGAAACCACCGATGGGCGACGCCTTGCGCTCGCCTCCGATGGCGCAGGCCACTGGCGGGACGAGAACGGTGCCAGCCGCGCCGACCTCGACGGCTGCATCGATATCGACCTCGCCGGCTCGCCCTTCACCAACACCTTGCCGATCCGCCGCCTGAACCTGACGCCCGCCGCCGGAACCGCCCGCCTGTCGATGGTCTACGTGCCCTTCGATTCCTTGGACGCCTTCGTCGATGGCCAGCGCTATACCGGCCTCGACGCCGACCAGCAGCTATACCGCTACGAAGCCGAGGACCGCAGCTTTACCGCCGAACTGCCGGTCGACGAGGACGGGCTCGTCATCGATTACCCCGGCCTCTTCCGCCGGCTGCGATAGGTGCGCTCACAAAATCAGCGGCGGGGATGCATCTTCTTGTTTTCGCCGCGCTCCCGCCCGATTTTCCTCCATTTTCTTCTTGAGTTTCGCAGAGCATTTCCAGGAAAACTGTGCAGCGGTTTTCCGTCCGGAAATGCGACAAGCACAAATGGTCCATTTCGGGGCGTGGGACGCGCTCCCTCCACCAGACCTGCACCAGAAAAGCCCTCCGGGCTCAAACCCGGATGCGGAATGGCTGTCATGCATGTTCGGGTGATGGACGCGGCGCCGGGAGCGCGCCACAATGACACGTCTCCGGCCGCAACGCCGGAGGCAGCATGGGACATCTTCGCGCCTGCCGGGCGATGAAGGTGGTGACGGAAAGCGGGGCGGGCGTGGATAGTTTTTATGCGATGGTTCTGGTCGGAACGGCGCTGGTGCTTCTGGCTGCCTTCTCCAGCCTGCTCGCCTTCCGCTTTGGCGCGCCTCTGCTCTTCCTGTTCCTCTCCATCGGCTTGCTGGCCGGCAGCGATGGCCTCGGCCTGAGTTTTAGCAACGACCGCGTCGCCTACCAACTCGGCTCGCTGGCGCTGGCCGTCATCCTGTTCGATTCCGGCTTCGGCACCTCTTTCCATTCCTTCCGCATCGCCGCCGCCCCGGCGCTGGTGCTCGCCTCGGTCGGGGTCCTGCTCACCGCCTCGCTGTTTGCGCTCGCCACCATGGTGCTGCTGCATTTCGGCTTTCTCGAAGGCATGCTGCTCGGCTCGATCATCGCCTCGACGGATGCGGCCGCCGTCTTCTTCCTGCTGCGCATCGGCGGCATCAATATCCGCGACAAGGTGCGCTCCGGCCTGGAGGTGGAATCCGGCACCAACGACCCGATGGCGATCTTCCTGACGCTGCTGATGGTCGGCATCGTCTCCAGCGGCAAGGGTGCGGGCGCCTTCGACCTGTCGATGCTGCTGCTCTTCGTCGAGGAAATGGGCCTCGGGCTGGTGATGGGGCTTGCCGGCGGCATGATGATCGTCACCGTCATCAACCGCGTCGCCACCGATCGCGGCCTGGCGCCGATCTTCGTGCTGACGCTGGCGCTGCTGCTGTTTTCCTTCACCGGCCTGCTCGGCGGTTCCGGTTTCCTCGCCGTCTATGTCGCCGGCCTGTTTGCCGGCAACAAGCGCATCCAGTCCGCCGCCTCCATCCGCCGCTTCCAGGACGGCATGACCTGGCTGGCGCAGATCATCATGTTCCTGATGCTCGGCCTGCTCGCCAGCCCCTCCGAATTCCTCACCATCCTGCTGCCGGCCTTGGCGCTGGCGCTTTTCCTGATTTTTGTGGCGCGGCCGCTCGCGGTCTGGTTCTGCCTGCTGCCCTTCGACTATACCCAGCAGGAAACCGGCTTCATCGCCTGGGTGGGCCTGCGCGGCGCCGTCTCCATCCTGCTCGCCATCCTGCCGGTCATGGGCGGCCTGAAGAACGGCGAGACCTATTTCAACACCGCCTTCATCATCGTGCTGGTCTCGCTTCTGGTGCAGGGATGGACGATCAAGCCGGTCGCCCGCCGGCTCGGCCTGATCATCCCGCCGCGCCTCGGCGCCATCGACAAGCTGGAACTCGATCTGCCGGGCGCGGCCAACCACGAACTGCTCTCCTATCGCATCATCAAGGACAGCCCGATCATGCGCGGCGAGCGCATTCCGCGCTGGGCGGTGCCGTCACTGGTGATCCGCGATGGCAAGTCGATGCGTTACCAATATGCCGGGCGCCTGCGCGAGAACGACCAGGTCTACATGTTCGTCGCGCCCGCCTATTCGAAGCTGCTCGACCGTCTCTTCGCCAGCCGCGCGCCCGTCGACGAGGACGACGCCGAATTCTTCGGCGCCTTCTCGATTTCCGCCGCAAGGCCGGCGCGGGAGCTGGATGCCGCCTACGGCCCCGGCCTGCTGCACGACAGCGAGAAGGAACTCAGCATCGGCGATCTCATCGCCCAGCGCCTCGGCGGCCATGTCGAATATGCCGACCGCGTGCGCCTCGGCTCGATCATCCTCATCGTGCGCGATCTCGACGAACAGGACGCGCCGAAAACCATCGGCATCTCACTGGAGCCGGTGGAGCCGGCCACCAACCTGCCGATCTTCATCAACCTGCGCGAGATCGCCCACCGCGTCCGCGACGTCCTGCGTAAGCATCGCCGAAGGGTGGCGCAGGCCATCCACTCGGCGCCCTCGCCCACGGAAAATGACCGGTAAAGCGCCTTGCGTCCGGATCGTTCCCGTGTATGGTCCGGTCGAATTTTCCCTCCGACAGAATGGGACATGATCATGGCTTCCTTCAAGACTCTCGACGACCTCTCCGATCTCTCGGGCAAGCGCGTTCTGGTGCGCGTCGATCTCAACGTGCCCGTCAACGCCGAAGGCAAGGTGACCGACAAGACCCGCATCGAGCGCGTCGCGCCGACGATCCTCGAACTGTCGAAAAAGGGCGCCAAGGTCATTCTGCTCGCCCATTTCGGCCGTCCGAAAGGCGCGCCGGTGGCGGACATGTCGCTGGCGCTGATCGCGCCTGCCGTCGAAGAAGTGCTGGGCGCCAAGGTCGCGACATCTGCCGATTGCATCGGCGAGGCCGCCGCCTCCGCCGTCGCAGCGATGAAGGACGGCGACATCCTGCTTCTCGAAAACACCCGCTTCCACAAGGGCGAGGAGAAGAACGATCCGGAATTCACCAAGGCGCTGGCCGCCAATGGCGACATCTTCGTCAACGACGCCTTCTCGGCCGCCCACCGCGCCCATGCCTCGACCGAAGGCCTGGCGCACCTGCTGCCCGCCTATGCCGGCCGCACCATGCAGGCCGAGCTGGAAGCCCTTGAAAAGGGCCTGGGCCAGCCGGCCCGCCCGGTGGTCGCCATCGTCGGCGGCGCCAAGGTTTCGACCAAGATCGACCTGCTGATGAACCTCGTCAAGAAGGTCGATGCCCTCGTCATCGGCGGCGGCATGGCCAACACCTTCCTCGCCGCGCGCGGCACCAATGTCGGCAAGTCGCTGTGCGAGCATGACCTTGCCGCCACCGCCAAGCAGATCATGGTCGAGGCCGCCGGCGCCGGCTGCGCCATCGTGCTGCCGGTCGACGGCGTCATCGCCCGCGAATTCAAGGCCGGTGCCGAAAACGAGGTCGTCGATATCGAGGCGATCCCGGCCGATGCCATGGTGCTCGACGTCGGCCCGAAGTCGATCGAGGCGGTCAACGACTGGATTTCCAAGGCCGAGACGCTGGTCTGGAACGGCCCGCTCGGCGCCTTCGAAATCGCCCCCTTCGACACGGCAACGGTTGCCGTCGCCAAACATGCAGCTGAAGAAACCAAGGCCGGCAAGCTGGTTTCCGTCGCCGGCGGCGGCGACACGGTCTCGGCTCTCAACCATGCCGGCGTTGCCGATGACTTCACCTACATCTCCACCGCCGGCGGCGCCTTCCTCGAATGGATGGAAGGCAAGGAACTGCCGGGCGTGACGGTTCTGCAGCGGTAATCACGCGCATGCATTTTTAAAACGGCGGGCCATGTGCCCGCCGTTTTCGTTTGGACCGCAAACTTGTCACCCCCACAACTTCGCCCATTCTCAACGCCGGTATCGCATCGCTACAAAGGGCCACATCCGCCAGAGGAGATCGCCCGATGTCTGCCTATGATTTCGTAACCGTCGACGTCTTCACCACCGAGCGCTTTCGCGGCAATCCGCTCGCCGTCTTCCCGGATGCGCGCGGGCTGGACGACGAGACGATGCAGGCGATCGCCGCCGAATTCGGCTATTCCGAAATCACCTTCGTGCTGCCGCCGGAAGACACGCAGAACGATGCGCGGGTGCGCATCTTCACCCCGACCACGGAAATCCCCTTCGCCGGCCATCCGAATGTCGGCACGGCCTATGTGCTCGGCCGCCTGCCCTCGCTGTTCGGAAAGCCGCTCGGCCGGAAGCTGCGTTTCGAGGAGCTTGCCGGCCTCGTCACCATCGACCTGCGCCTGGACGGCGACACCGTCACCGGCGCGACGATCCGCGCCCCGCAGGCGCTCACCGTCGGCGAAACGACGGTCGAACCGGCGCTGATCGCTCGTTGCGCCTCGCTGAGCGCAGACGATATCGCCACGACAACCCATGCGCCGAGCTTCGTCTCCGTCGGCCTGCCCTTCGCCGTGGCGCAGCTTTCCGGTCTCGACGCACTTGCCGCCGCCCGCCCGAACATCACGGCGTTCCACGAGGCCGCCGGGCGTCACCGGCAGGTGGGCGCCGATTTTTCGCTGTTTCTCTATGTGCGCTCGCCGGACAACCCATGGACGATCCGCGCCCGCATGTTCGCGCCGCTCGACAATATCATGGAAGACCCGGCGACCGGCAGCGCCTCGGCAGCACTTGCCGCCTTTCTCGCCACGTTGTCGCCTGAAGCGGAGGTTGTGAGGACCATTACCATCGAACAGGGCGTCGAGATGGGCCGCCGCAGCGTGATCACGCTCGATGTCGTCAAGCGCGACGGCGTGGTGCGCGACGTTCACGTCAGCGGCGATTGCGTCGACGTCATCAGGGGCGCAATCGCGGTCTGACGCCTCCCTGGGGAAATGCGGCAAGACCGGAAACCGTCCCTCAGACGGATTCCCGCACGAGCACGGTGAGCATCACCATGGCGAAGGCAAAAATCCCGATCTTCCAGAAATCGCGCCGCCGCCGCAGGCCGGGCAGGCCGATGGGCTTGATGAGATGCGCGCCCATCGCCAGCAGGAGCAGCAGGGTGATGATCCGGGTCAACGACTTTTTCCTTGCGGTCGCGGCGCGTCACATCGCCGCCAAGTTTTCGCGTCACTGAACGGGCGGGGGATCCCTTTCCAGTGCAATTTTCGGCGCCACGCAAGCATGGCGCCAGATTGTGCTTGTCTTATCAGGCCGCTTACGCAGAAACTATGGACATGACACGCAATATTCTTCCCGTTCTGGCGCTTCTGGTCGGCACGCTGTTCCTCTTTCTGGGAAACGGCCTGCAAGGTCTGCTCCTGCCCATGCGCGGCACCAACGAGGGCTATACGACCACCGTTCTCGGTCTGCTCGGCACCTCCTGGGCGGCGGGCTTCGTGCTCGGCTGCCTGCTGGCGCCGCAGGTGGTGCGCCGCGTCGGCCATGTGCGCGCCTTCAGCGGCTTCATTTCGGTCCTGGCGATCAACGCGCTGGTGACGGGCATCCTCGTGGACGATATCTGGTGGGTCGCCTTGCGCGCCATCACCGGTTTCGCCACCGCCGGCACCTCGATGATCATCGAAAGCTGGCTGAACGAGCGCGCCACCAACAAGTCGCGCGGCATGATCTTCTCGCTCTATATCGGCATTACCCTGATCGGTTCGGTGGGCGGCCAGCTCGTCGTGCCCTTCGCCGATGTCATGACGCCGATCCTGTTCATGGTCTGCGGCATCTTCTATTGCGTTGCCATGCTGCCGACGACGCTTTCGACCGCCGCCTCGCCGCAGCCGCTCAACACGGTCAAGCTCGACCTGCCGGCGCTGTTTCGCAATTCGCCCGTTTCCTTCATGGGCATTCTGCTGGTCGGCATCGCCAACGGCGCCTTCGGCACGCTCGGCCCCGTCTTCGGCGCCGCAGCCGGTTTCGAGCAGGGCACTATCGCCGTCATGATGAGCGTCGCCATCATGTCCGGGGCGCTGATGCAGCTTCCGGCGGGGCGGATGTCCGACCGAATGGACCGGCGCTACGTGCTGGCCGGCCTCTCCTGCGTCGCGGCCCTTTCCGGCCTGCTGTTCTTCGTGCTGACGCCCTTCGATGTCGTGTGGCTGCTGGTGCTGGTCGGCATCTACGGCGCAGCCGCCAATGCGCTGTATCCGATCGCCGTCGCCCATGCCAACGATTTCGCCTCGCCGGAGGATTTCGTCAAGGTTTCCGGCGGTCTGCTGTTGCTCTACGGCGTCGGCACCATCATCGGCCCGACGCTGGGCGGCCCGATCATGTCGGCCTTCGGTCCCTATGCCCTGTTCGGCGTAACGGCCATGGCCCATATCCTGATCACCGCCTATGCCATCATCCGCAGCCGACTGCGCGCCCCCGTGCCCGCCAGCGACCGCGACGCCTTCACCACGACAGGCCCGATGGCGACGCCTGAAAGCCTGTCGCTCAGTCCGCGCGCAGCGCCGCTGCCCGAAGGTGATTCCTCCGAAGAACAATATCCGAGGGCTGCGATATGAACGGAATCGACGACGATAACCCGAAAAAGCGGACGAGCCACGAAATCGGCTGCGACATTTCGCTGCTGGCGGCTGACGAGCTGACGGCGCGAATCGCCCTGTTGGAGGCGGAAATCGAGCGCCTGAAGGCCGAACGCGCCGCAAAGGCCGCCGGTCGCCTCGCCGCGGAGAGCCTGTTCAAAAAATGATTGGCGAAAAGATTTCGAAAAACTTAATAAACAAAGAATAACTGCCATTTGTACTATTCGGCGACACGCGTTAACCGAATATTAAGCGTCTTCATCGTTAAATGAGCCTGCCCGGCTCGTACGGGCTCAGACAGTTTCACCGCTTGGCGAATTGGTCTGATTTCTCCCTGTTTTACCTTGAGAGCCGCCCCGCGCGGCTCTTTTTTTCGCTGTGCGCAACCCTGCCAAAGTTGTGGGTATTAACCTTCCGTTAAGAAACAACTTGCGCATTTTCTTTAAAGATACCATTTTAAGAGCAGAAGAGCGCAAGCGGCGAAACTTAAATGCCGCTTACGGCATTAGTTGACCGACGTGATGCGTTGAACAGGGAACACGATATGTCAGAGCTTGGATTGAACACGATTAGTTTTGCTGGCCGTGTTGCATCGTCGGCGCAGTTCAAGGCACTGTATGCCGAGGGCATGGCGCTGGTGGAAGAGACCGCAAGCTATCTCGACGGCCAGGGCCGTGCCGCCTCCAAGGTGCTGCCGCGCATGGCCTCGGTGCTCTACGCGGCCGAATCCATGCGCCTGACCACCCGCCTGATGCAGATGGCCTCCTGGCTGCTGCTGCAACGCGCCGTCAACAATGGCGAAATGACCCGCGAACAGGTTATCTCCGAAAAGAGCAAGGTGCGCCTCGACAGCTTCAACGTCGATCGCAACGCGCCGGGCTGGAACGACCTGCCGGAATCCTTCCGCGATCTCGTCGAACGCTCGTTGCGGCTGCAGAACCGCGTCGCCCTGCTCGACCGTGAAATCTATCGCCCCTCCGAGGACAATATCGACCACGACAACCAGAACAGTGTCCAGGCGCAGCTCAACCTGCTGCAGACCGCCTTCGGCAATAACTGACGCTCTTCTGTTCGCATCACGTTCTCGACGCCTCGGTCTTGCCGGGGCGTTTTCTTTTGCGGCTCTTCTTATTGCCTTGTCGCAAGACGCAAAAAAGCCCGGACGAGCCGGGCTTTCCTGAATATCAATCGGCATCCGCGCAAAAAAGAGGCGCGGGCCAAGCGAAATTAGAGGCCGAGGCCGCCGAAACGCTTGTTGAACTTGGAAACGCGGCCGCCGCGGTCCATGAGCTGCTGGTTGCCGCCGGTCCAGGCCGGATGCGACTTGGAGTCGATTTCGAGGTTCATGACGGCGCCTTCCGTGCCCCAGGTGGAGCGGGTTTCATATTCGGTGCCGTCGGTCATGACTACCTTGATCATGTGGTAGTCGGGATGGATATTGGCCTTCATAACAATCTTCCTGAGATGGCAGGGTCCATTTGTCGCAATCCATTGCGGCAACCGAACCGATTGAATAAACAAAGCCGCAGACAGAAGGGCCACGGCTTCCCAATTCGATGCCGTGCCTATACATGAAGGCCGCAAGGATAACAAGGGCCCACGGCGCCAAAGCAATGGCGCGCGGGAAGATTGGAGGCATGGTGGCAGAAATTGGTCAAACCGACAAGCAGAAGCGCCGGTCCGTGGCACCGCTCGCCAGGCTGTTGCCCTACCTGCTGCGCTATCGCGGGCTCGTCGCCGGTGCATTGGTCTTCCTGACGCTCGCCGCCGCCGCGACGCTGGCGCTGCCGCTGGCCGTGCGCCGCATGGTCGACCACGGTTTCAACCAGACAGACCATGCCTTCATCAACAGCTATTTCATCATGCTGATCGCCATGGCCCTGGTGCTGGCCGTCGCCAGCGCCATGCGCTATTATTACGTGATCACCCTCGGCGAGCGCATCGTCGCCGACCTGCGCCGCGAAGTCTTCGCGCATGTGACGACGCTGTCGCCGGCCTTCTACGACGTCAACCAGTCCGGCGAGATCGTGTCGCGGCTGACCGCCGATACGACGCAGATCAAGTCCGCCGTCGGCGCCACCGCCTCGGTCGCGCTGCGCAACCTCATCCTCTGTCTCGGCGCCATGGGCATGATGATCGTCACCAGCCCGAAGCTGTCGAGCCTGGCGCTCGGCGCCATTCCGCTGATCGTCTTCCCGCTGGTCGGCTTCGGCCGCTCGGTGCGCAGCCGCTCGCGCGCCGCGCAGGATACGCTGGCGATGGCCTCGGCTTACGCCGGCGAGGCCATCTCCGCCACGCGCACCGTGCAGGCCTTCAACGGCGAACGGGCCGCCAACACTCGTTATGGCGGCGCGGTCGAGAATGCCTATGAGGCGGCGCGCTCGGCGATCAAGTCGCGGGCGCTGTTGACCGGCATCGCCATCGCGCTGATCTTCTCCAGCGTCGTCGGTGTCCTCTGGTTCGGTGCGCAAAGTGTTCTGGCAGGCACGATGACCGCCGGAACGCTCGGTCAGTTCCTGCTCTATTCGGTGATCGCCGCAGGCTCGCTCGGCTCGCTTTCGGAAGTCTGGGGAGAGATGTCGCAGGCCGCCGGTGCGACCGAACGCCTGACCGAACTTCTGGCGGAAACGCCGGCCATTCAGCCGCCGGCACATCCGATCGCCCTGCCGAAGCCGGCGCAGGGCGCCGTGAATTTCTTCGGCGTGCATTTCGCTTACCCGGCCCGGGCCGACAAGGAAATGCTGCGCGGCATCGATTTCCACGTGCGCCCCGGTGAGACCGTCGCCATCGTCGGCCCCTCCGGCGCCGGCAAGAGCACCATCCTGTCGCTGATCCTGCGCTTCTACGATGCGACGCGCGGCACGGTCAGTGTCGACGGCGTCGACGTGCGCGCCGCCGACCCACAAGAATTGCGCGACCGCATTGCCATCGTGCCGCAGGACGTCACCATCTTCGCCGGCTCCATCCATGACAATATCGCCTTCGGCGCGCCGGGCGCCAGCCGCGAGGCTGTGCAGGCAGCCGCCATCGCCGCCCAGGCCGACGATTTCATCCGCCGTCTCGACCAGGGCTACGACACCTCCGTCGGCGAACGCGGCGTGACGCTCTCCGGCGGCCAGCGCCAGCGCATCGCCATTGCGCGCGCCATCCTCAAGAACGCGCCGCTGCTGCTGCTCGACGAGGCCACCTCGGCGCTCGATGCAGAAAGCGAAACGCTGGTGCAGAAGGCGCTGGACGGGCTGATGGCCGATCGCACCACCATCGTCATCGCTCACCGCCTGGCGACCGTGCTGAAAGCCGACCGCATCCTCGTCATGGACAATGGCAAGATCGTCGAGGAAGGCACGCATCAGAGCCTCATCGAAACCGGCGGCCTCTACGCCCGCCTCGCCCGCCTGCAATTCGACGCCGCGGCGGCGTGAGGGAGCCGGAGGCTTCTCGCCTCCCGTCTGCCTCACCGCTCCGTCAGCTTCAACTCGATCCGTCGATTGGTCGCCCGCGCCTCGGGACTATCCCCTTCGGCGATCGGCTGGAACTCGCCGAAACCGGCGGCGACCAGCCGGTTGGCGGGCACGCCCTTCGAAATCAGGAATTTGACCACCGACGTGGCGCGCGCCGAAGACAGTTCCCAGTTGTCGGCGTAGCGGCCGGAGCCGGAGAGCGGCACGTTGTCTGTATGGCCGTCGACGCGCAGCACCCAGTTGATTTCCGGCGGAATTTCCTTGGCGAGGTCGAGCAGCGCGCTGGCGAGTTTCGCCATCTCCGCTTGCCCCGCCTCGTTCAGTTCGTTGCCGCCTGAGGGGAACAGCACCTCCGACTGAAAGACGAAGCGGTCGCCGACAATGCGGATGTTTTCGCGATCGGAGAGGATTTCGCGCAGGCGGCCGAAGAAATCGGAACGATAGCGGTTGAGTTCCTGCACGCGCTGGGCCAGCGCCACGTTGAGGCGGCGGCCGAGATCGGCGATCTTGGCCTGCGACGTTTGATCCTTGGCTTCCGAGGCCTGCAGGGCCTGCTCGATGGCGGCGATCTGGCTGCGCAGCGCCGCGATCTGCTGGTTGAGAAGGTCGACCTGGCTCAATGCCCGGCCGCTGATCTGCTTTTCGGCATCGAGCTGGCCGGTGAGATCGCCGATGCGCTGATTGGCCGCATCGGCATTGCCGGTGCCGGAATCGAGAAGCTGCTGCAGGCGCGAGCGCTCGCTTTCGGAGGTGGCGAGTGTCGATTGCAGGTTGGCGATCGTGTCTTCCAAATCCTGCTTGCCGCCCTTTTCCAGCGCCAGCAACTGGGTCAACTCGTTGATCTGGCTGTTGAGACGGTTCAAGACTTCGTCCTTGCCGCTGATCTCGCGGCTGAGGATGAACTGCGCCAGCACGAAGACCGTCAGCAGGAACATGATGGCGAGCAGCAGCGTCGACAGCGCATCGACGAAGCCCGGCCAGTAATCGACGCGGCGGTCGCGGCGGCTGTTCTTGGCGAGCGCCATGGCTTATTTGCTCCCCGGTCCGTGCGAACGGTCGGAAAGTCGGTCAGACAGGCGGTCCAGCGTCTTGCGCATCGCTTTCGCCTCCTCCTGCTGCGCCTCGATCCAGTCGCGCAGCATCTGCTGCTCATTGCGCATGTTGCGCACCAGCCCCTGAATGCCTTCGGCAAGGCTGGCCATGGCCTGAACGGTGCGCTGGCCGCCGCTGCCCTCTTCCGCCAGCCGGGCGAGCTGCTGCGTCAGCACCCGCAATTCCTCGGAGGAGGCGTTGGACGACAGCGATTCGGTCAGTGGCACGATGTCGGAGGTCACGTCGGTGACCGAGGACAGCCAGTTTTCCAATTCCATGTAGAAGCGGTTCTGGGCACGGCCTGCCTGCAGGTCGAGGAAGCCGAGGATCAGCGAGCCGGACAGGCCGAGCAGCGACGAGGAAAACGCCGTGCCCATGCCGGCGAGCGGCGCTGACAGACCATCCTTCAGTGTCTGCAGGATATTGGCCGATCCGCCTGATGTGCCCGGATCGAGCGACTGGATGACGCTGTTGATCGAGCCGATGGTGCCGAGCAGACCCCAGAAGGTGCCGAGCAGGCCGAGAAAGACCAGAAGGCCGATCAGATAGCGCGACGTATCGCGACTTTCGTCGAGGCGGGTGGCGATGGAATCGAGGATGGAGCGCAGCGCCGTCGCCGACAGCGCCAGCGATTGGCGGTTGCCGATCAGCGAACGCATCGGCGCCAGCAGCCGCGGATCGCGGCCGACGCGGTTGGCGCTGCCGGCCGCGCGGAAGGAATTGAACCAGCGCACTTCCGGCCTGAGCGCCAGCACATGATTGAACACCAGGATGACCCCGACCAGCAGCACGCCGAGGATGAGGCTGTTGAGCCCCGGATTGGTGACGAAGGCTGCATGGGCCTGCCGGTAGAGGATCGCCGCGATGAAGCCGACGATGATCAGGAAAATCACCATCGTCCAGAAGAAATGCATCGGGCTCGACAGCTTGCCGCCATAGGCGTAATCGCGCGTCTCGCCCTCGATCTCCCCCATCTCGCCCAGATTCAATTGTGCCATCCCGTTCCACTGCCTCCGGAAACTTTGTCCGGACAGTAGAGGAGAATTCCAGCAAAATGAAGGGTTAAGCGCCGCAAATCCGCGCACGCGCAAGCGCGCGGAAAAGCCCGGCCAGGCCGCGCCTTACTTTCCGGGCACCGGCCGCTTGACGACGTCCATCAGCGCCTTGTGGATATGTTCGTTGCCGGCGAGGATGGCGCCGGTCTCGAGCGAGGTGTTGCCGCCGTCGCGGTCGGTGGCGAAGCCGCCAGCCTCACGAATCATCAGCATGCCGGCGGCGATGTCCCAGGCGCTGAGATCGTTTTCCCAGAAACCGTCGAAGCGTCCGCTGGCGACATAGGCGAGATCGAGCGCGGCGCTGCCGAGGCTGCGCACACCCGCGACTTCGCCCATGACATGGCGCAGCTCGATGAGGAAATTGCCGTGGTTGCGGCGGCCGAGATGCGGGATGCCGCAGCCGACGACGCAATCCGACAGCGTACGCCGCGAGGCGACACGCAGGCGGCGATCGTTGAGGAAGGCGCCGCCGCCCTTCTCGGTGGTGTAGAGCTCGTCTATCGCCGGATTGAAGATGACGCCGGCGACGATTTCGCCGTTACGCTCCAGGCCGATGGAAACCGCAAACTGCGGAATGCCGTGCAGGAAATTGGTGGTGCCGTCGAGCGGATCGACAATCCAGCGATGCGACCCGTCGGAGCCCTTGATCTCCTCGCTTTCCTCACCGAGGAAACCGTAGGTCGGGCGCGCCTTCATCAGCTCCTCGCGCACGATCTTCTCGGCCTTGCGATCCGCCTGGCTGACGAAATCGGCCGGGCCCTTGACCGAGACCTGCAGGTTCTGCACCTCGCCGAAATCGCGTGTCAGCGACTTTCCGGCCTTGAGGGCGGCCTGGACCATGACATTGAGAAGAGCGGAACGTGCCATGCGGAAACTTCCTTGCGTAATGGGCAGATCGCCGCGGCACCAGCGGCCGGGCGAAGGGATCGATCATCGTTTGACTTGAATGGCGGCCTCAAGACCACAAAATCCGCCGGAATTCAAGGGCGGAAGCTCACATGAGCCCGATACCGTGCTCCTCGCGGGCCATCAGGCATTCGGGATCGCCGGGCATGCAGGCGCGACAGACCTCCGGGCGGATGTCGTAGATCGTGCAGGCAACATGCTTGCCGATCTCGCCCGACAGCGCCATGCAGCGCTGCCCGTCGCAGCGCATGCCGCTGAGATCGGCCGCCACCAGCGCCTCTGGGATCTTGTCGAGTTGCTCGTCTTCCTCGATCGAAAAACGTGGCCAGTCGGCCGAGTAGGAACAGCAGGCGCCGCAGGACTGGCAGTCGAAGGCCGCCTCCATGGCAGGTGTCATCGCCTCAACTCCGCCTGAACTTGTTGGCGGCCTCGATCGCCTTCTTCTGCTGCTCCTCGCTCATGCCGAGATAAAAATCCTCAAGCTTGGGATCGGAAAGCCCGGCGCGGCGCGACAGCACATACCATTTCGCCGCCTCGATCGGATCCGGCTTGGTGCCGATGGCGTTGATATAGAGATGGGCGAGCTTGTTCTGGGCGACGACATTGCCGCGCTTGGCCGCCACTTGCAGCCAGTTGAAGCCGTCATTGTAGTCGCGGTCGCCGCCGATGCCGTTGACCAGCCAGATGCCCATGTCGAGCTGGGCGGTGTCGAAACCGGCGCGGGCGGCGCGTATCAACCATTCACGCGCCTGTTTGCGCTTATCCTCGCTGACATCGGGTAGCGTCATGTAAAGCTGCGACACGGCATATTGCGCATCCGCGATCCCCTGCGCAGCCGCCTTCTCATAATAGGGCAGCGCCAGCTTCAAACCCTTCTCGCCGGGATTGTCGGCGACCAGCACCTGGGCATGGTTGAACTGGGCGGACGGATTGCCGGCATCCGCCGCCTTCTTCATCAGCTCGTCCGCTTTCTTGCGGTCGCGCGGCGCGTCGCGACCCTCCATCAGGATCAGCGCGTAGCGGAACATGGCGGCGGCATCGCCATTCTGCGCCGCCTGGCCATACCAGAACGCCGCCGCCTTGGTGTCCTTCTTGACGCCGAGGCCCTGCGACAGGATTTCGCCGAGCAGCGTCTGTGCCGCGGGATCGCCGAGTTGGGCGCGCGGCAATGCCTTGTCCATGGCGGTCATGTAATAGCCGCGCTGGAAGGCGCCATAGGCCTCGTCGACCTTGCCCTTGAAATTCTTCTCCTCCGGCAGCGGCGGCAATTCGGCGCCCATGCGCTCGTAGATCGCCAGCCCGCCGGGATTGCTCTCGTCCTTGCCCGTCTCGCCATTGGCGGGGGGCACGACGCGACCCTTCTTGAGGGTCTGCGCCTCCCCCTCGACCGGCCGCGTCACCACGGTCTCGGGCGACTGCGCATAAGCGATAGGCGCGCCGGAAACGACGCAGGCGACGGACAGGAAAAAGCGGGGCAAACGGTGCATGGAGAGCTTCAATCGCCAAACCGTGGCGCTTTTTCGTCAAGCAGCGCATTCACTTCCGCGACGATGCGCGCCGCCGAAGCCGGCTCGTCGAAGATGGCGGCCCGTAGCGCCACGAATTCCGCGCCGGTCTCGGCCACGGCCAGCGCCGAAGCAGGATCGGTGCCGCCCATGACGATGCACGGAATCTCGATCATCGAGGCCCACCATTCGGCGAGGTCGAGATTCTTCGGATGCGCCTCCGGCTTGATGTCGCCGTCGAACTTGCCGAAAAAGATGTAATCCGGGCGGACCTCGCCGACTTCGAGCGCATTGTGGCGATCCGCCGCCCTTCCGCCGCCGACGATCAGCTTTGGCGCATGCTTGTCGATGGCCTCGGCCAGCTCCTCCGGCGTGCCGGTGACATGCAGGCCGTCGGCCTTGGCGCGGCCGGCGACGCGGCTGTCGCCGGCGATCAGGGCTGCGGCACCCGCTTCCTGGACGACCGGCACGACCAGCTCGGCGTGCTTCTGGAAGGTGGCGTCGTCGAGCCCGTATTGCGGCACGATGACGGACGCCACGTCGCCGCCGCGCAGGGCATCCGCAACGACCTGCCGCTTCTCGGCGGGATCGGCGATGTCGGGGACGATCAGAACCAGGCGGCAACGGTCTTCGGGTGCGGTCATTGTCTTAAATCCATGTTTTTGGCGCGCGGCGCACCTAAGGCGCGGGCCGCATCAGCATCTCGTCTTCTCCGATAGACCGGAGCGGCGACGCAATCAACAGGCAGCAGACTACGCCCTAGAGATGGCCGAGAATATTGACCAGCCGCCCGAAGGGATCGCGCACGAAAAAGCGACGCACGCCCCAAGGCTCGACCGCCGGGCCGTATTCGAAGGCGATGCCGGCCTCGCGCATCCCTTCCTCGACGGCATCGAGATTATCGACCTCGATCGACAGATCCGGCACCGGCGTTCCCGAGCCGCCTTCCGTGGCGATGCTGAGCTGCGGCATCGACTGCCCCGTTCCGGCGAAGGTGACGATCCAGCCGTGATCCATGACGATCTCCATGCCGAGCAACTCGCCATAGAAGGCTTGCGCCGCCTGCACATCCGTGGCGGCGATATTGGCGACGACCCGTCTGACGACCATGAAATCTCCTTTTGTCGCGAGATATCGGCACCGCAACGCGAAAATCGCTGCACTGCACAATTCCGCTTGCCTGTGGGGTCAGTTTATCCTAGCTTTCGCCCATGTCGACCTACGATCCCTTTGCCGCGATAGCCGATCCTCACCGGCGCCACCTGCTGGAGGAATTGCGTCGCGCGCCGCGCACGGTCAATGATCTGGCGAAGGGATTGCCGATCAGCCGCCCGGCGGTGTCGCAGCATCTGAAGGCGTTGTTGGATTGCAACCTGGTGCAGGTGACGGCGGAAGGGACGAAGCGGATTTATTCGGTCAACAGGCCGGGCTTCGATCGGCTCAACCTCTGGCTCGACCAGTTCTGGTCGTAAGGGTCTCCCCGACGCCACGACCAGAACCCTTGTCGCGACCGGCACTACAGCCGCCGGTCAATCATGTCTCGCAACCTTTTTCATGTCCCTGGGTTGCGCTCGAAGTGCGGCCAGACCCTGTACGCGAATGCGATTTCAAGCAGTCTGACCGAACCTCATGAGATGGGATGAAAGGAAAGAAGGCAATCTTTAGTGCGTCGAGCCTCTCAAACGCTCGATTTCATCCTTCAGCCGCAGCTTACGACGCTTCAGATCGGCGATTTCGCCGTCGTCGATGGAGGGAGATGTCATGGCAAGGTGCAGTTGCTCCTCCAGCGCACCATGCTTTTTCTGAAGCGATTCAAGATGAGCCTGAATGGTCATTTGTCACGTCCTTCCTTTTATTCTCCGGCCCCCGATGGCACCGGTTAACGACAGGAGTGTGACATGAACTTCCGTCATTGTCGAAGGCGAAATGAAGGCGCTTACGCGGCAAATTCGTGAAGAAGGATAACTTCCCGTTACCGGTATTTGATGATAGGAGCTTGCGAAAAGCATCGGCAAATCGGACAGTGGCGGTCCGATACGAAATGGGGACTGTTTGATGGCGGATCAGGAACAAGCGGACATCAGGCTGATGGTGGCGCGGCTTCGCCAGGAGCATGAGGACTACGATGCCGCGATCAATGCGATGATCGCCACTGGATGCGAAGCCTTGCGAATCCAGCGGATGAAAAAGAAGAAGCTGGTGATCAAGGACAAACTGAGCAAGCTCGAGGACCAGATCATCCCCGACATCATCGCCTGACGGTTTTTTTTCGAGAGGCCCCTCGTGACAGCAGCAGATACGCCCCCGGTCGCCATCATCATGGGAAGCCAGTCCGACTGGGAGACGATGAAGAATGCCGCCGACACGCTGGAAGCGCTCGACATCGCCTATGAGGCGCGCATCATCTCCGCCCATCGCACGCCCGACCGGCTGATGCGCTTCGCCAAGGGGGCACGCGACGAAGGCTTCAAGATCATCATCGCCGGTGCAGGCGGGGCTGCCCACCTGCCGGGCATGGCAGCCGCCATGACGCCGCTGCCGGTCTTCGGCGTGCCGGTGCAGTCGCGGGTGCTGTCGGGCAAGGACAGCCTGCTCTCCATCGTTCAGATGCCGGCCGGCATTCCGGTCGGAACCCTGGCGATCGGCAAGGCCGGCGCCGTCAATGCCGCCCTGCTCGCCGCCGCCGTGCTGGCGCTGCAGGACGACGATCTCGCCCGCCGCCTCGACGACTGGCGCCAGCGCCAGACCGACTCGGTCGCCGAATACCCCATGGACGAAGTTTGATGACAACCAAGACGATCGGAATCATCGGCGGCGGCCAGCTTGGCCGCATGCTGGCCATGGCGGCCGCGCGGCTGAATTTCCGCACCATCATCCTGGAGCCGCAGGCCGATTGCCCCGCCGCCCAGCTCGCCAACCGCCAGATCGCCGCCGCTTATGACGATCCCGCCGGCCTCGACGAACTCGCAGCCGCCTGCGACGTCGTCACCTATGAATTCGAAAACGTGCCCGTCGCCGCCGCCGAGCGGCTGGCCGCCCGCGTGCCCGTCTATCCGCCGCCGCGCGCCTTGGAAGTGGCGCAGGACCGGCTGACCGAAAAGCGCTTCATCAACGATTGCGGCATTCCCACCGCCCGGTTCCACGCCATCGACAGCCAGGCTGATCTCGATGCTGCACTCGCCGATTTCGGCGGCCAGGGCGTGTTGAAGACCCGCCGCCTCGGCTATGACGGCAAGGGCCAGAAGGTGTTCCGCTCCGCCGCCGACGACGCGGCCGGCGCCTTCGCGAGCCTTGGCTCGGTGCCGATGATCCTCGAAAGCTTCGTCGCCTTCGAGCGCGAACTCTCCGTCATCGCCGCCCGTGCCCTCGACGGCAAGGTGCGCGCCTTCGATCCGGCGGAAAACGTTCACCGCAACGGCATCCTCCACACCTCGACCGTACCCGCCAACGTGTCGGAGGCGACCGCCGAGGCGGCACGCGCCGCAGCAGCAGCGATTCTCGGCAAGCTCGACTATGTCGGCGTCATCGGCATCGAGTTCTTCGTGCTCGCCGATGGCGGGCTGGTCGCCAACGAAATGGCGCCGCGCGTCCACAATTCCGGCCACTGGACGGAAGCGGCCTGCGTCATCTCGCAATTCGAGCAACATATCCGCGCCGTTGCCGGGCTGTCGCTCGGCAATCCCCGCCGCCACTCCGATTGCGTGATGCAGAACCTGATCGGCGACGACATCGACGTCCTGCCGCAATGGCTCGCCACCGACGACACGCTGGTGCATCTCTACGGCAAGACCGAGGCGCGGCCGGGCCGCAAGATGGGTCATGTCACGACGCTGAAGAGGTAGGGCCGACCCCTAGAGACCGTGCATTTCCGGCGAAAACTGCCGGGCGGCGGTTGACACAAGGGTAAGGGCGGGTTATCTGCACGCCACCTGAAAGCCCGTCCGAGACGGGTTTTTGAACTGAAGAATACGGGCGAATGTGAATTCCCCCTAGCCAACATTGCGGATCAGAAAAATGAAGATCAAGAACTCTCTGAAGTCGCTCAAGGCTCGTCATCGCGAGAACCGTCTGGTTCGCCGCAAGGGCCGGGTGTACATCATCAACAAGCTGAACCCGCGCTTCAAGGCCCGCCAGGGCTGATCGCACGGTCTCGAATAAGACAGGTGGGCGCAGGCTCACAGTGTTGTGCAACAGCAAGATTTCCTTTGATCTTCTGAAATGGCGGGTTACCATACCCGCCATGTGCATTTTTACCCCTTCGCGGTTGCTGCTGGCCCTGACTCTGCTGGCCGCCCCTCCGGCCCTGGCCGCGGAAAACACCAAGCCGGATGTCATCGTCGAACAGCCGCTCGGCGAGGAACGCCCCGCCGACCGGCTGAATGCGCTTTTCACCCAGTTGAAGCGTGAACGCGATCCGCAGGCCGCCGAAGGCATCGCCAACCGCATCCGCCTTGAATGGAGCGATTCGGGCAGCGCCACGGTCAATCTGCTGATGCAATGGGCCGACAAGGCCATCGCCGAGAAGCGCAACGCCGCCGCCCACGATTTTCTCGACCAGGCCATCGCTCTGAAACCGACCTTCGTCGAAGGCTGGAACCGCCGGGCGACGCTGAACTACATTGCCGGCGATACACGCAAGGCCATGGCCGATATCAACCGCGTGCTGACGCTGGAGCCGCGCCATTTCGGAGCGCTGGCCGGCATGGCCGCAATCCTGACCGAGTCGGGCCATGATGCACTGGCGCTGAAGGCCTGGGAGCAATTCCTGACCATCTATCCCGCCGACCGCAACGCGCAGGAACAGGTGCAGACGCTGAGCGAAAAGCTCGCCGGCAGCCGGACCTGACGCCGCCCGCCGTCCTGCCGCCATGCTCATCATCCTTCTCCTGCTCATCGTCATTGGTCTGCTGCTGGCCTTCACCCGCTGGAAGACGTCTGTCATCGAGCGGGATGCGCCCGGTATCGGTGAACTGATCGATGTCGGCGGCTTCAGGATGAATTCCGTGCTGCTGCCGGCTGGACCGGCCGCGGACCTGCCGCCGATCCTGTTCATCCATGGCGCCAGCGGCAATCTGCGCGACCAGCTCTTCGCCTTTCGCGGGGCGCTGCAAGGCCGTGCCGACCTGCTGTTCGTCGACCGCCCCGGCCATGGCTATTCAGAGCGTGGCGGCCCGGAAAATGGCTTTCCCGATGGTCAGGCCGACGCCATCGCCCGTCTGATGGGCAAGCGCGGCATCGACAAGGCAATCATAGCAGGCCATTCTTTTGGCGCGGCGATCGCCGCCAGCTTCGCGCTGAAACATCCCGATAAGACGCTCGGCCTGCTCTTCCTCGCGCCGGCGACGCATCCTTGGCCCGGCGGCATCGCCTGGTATTATCGGATCGCCAGCACGCCATGGCTCGGCTCATTGTTCGCCCGCCTGTTTTCCCTGCCCGCCGGCCTGGCGATGCTGGATGCGGCGACCAACGCCGTCTTTGCCCCCAATCCGCGCCCGGCCGATTACGACGAGAACACTGCCCCGCAACTGGTGCTGCGCCCTAAGACCTTCGTCTACAACGCCATCGATATCGCCAACCTCAACATCTATGCCGCCCGCACCGCGCCGCTCTATGGCGATATCCGCACGCCTGCCGTGATCGTCACCGGCGACCGCGACGATATCGTCGCCGTCGAAATCCATTCCCACGGCCTCGCCGTCAGCATTCCCGGCGCGAAGCTGCTCACCGTCCACGGCCTCGGCCATAAGCCGGATTACGTCACCACCGGCCTTGCAATCGCCGCCCTCGAATGGATCGCGGGCCATCCGGTCGATCTGGCGGCGGCAAGGGCTGAAGCCCAGCAGGAAGTACTCTCGGCCACGTCCATCTGCCGATAGAGAAAAGCCCCCGCCGATCCGGCGAGGGCTTTTCGCGTCAGGGTCTTGCAGACGCCTCAGATGCCCGTCAAGCCATCCGGGCCGATATAGGCGATGCGCAGCATGTTGGTGGCGCCGGGGGTTCCGAGCGGCACGCCGGCGGAAATGATGACGCGGTCGCCCGGTTTTCCAAAGCCTTCGTTGGCGACGATGCGGCAGGCGCGGTTGACCATGTCGTCGAGGTCGGTCGCATCCTCGGTGACGACGCAATGCAAACCCCAGACCACCGACAGTCGGCGCGCCGTCTTGACGATCGGCGACAGCGCAATGACCGGCACCTGCGGCCGCTCGCGCGAGGCGCGCAGGCCGGTCGTGCCCGAGGAGGTGTAACAGACGATGGCCGCCGATTTCAGCGTCTCGGCGATCTGGCGGGCCGCCAGCGAGATCGTGTCGGCGCCGGTCGCTTCCGGCTGGGCGCGCTGGGCATAAATGATACCGGGATAATGGATGTCGCGTTCGACGGTGCTGGCGATCGACGCCATCATCGAAACGGCTTCGACCGGATAGGAGCCGGAGGCCGATTCGGCCGAAAGCATCACCGCATCGGCGCCTTCGAAGACGGCGATGGAAACGTCCGAGACTTCGGCGCGGGTCGGCACCGGCGCCGAGATCATCGATTCCAGCATCTGGGTGGCGACGACCACCGGCTTGCCGGCGCGGCGGCAGGAGCGAATGAGCTGCTTCTGGATGCCGGGCACCGATTCCAGCGGCATTTCGACGCCGAGATCGCCACGCGCCACCATCAGCGCGTCCGAAAGTTCGATGATCTCCTCGATGCGCTCCAGCGCTTGCGGCTTCTCGATCTTCGACATGACGCCGACGCGGCCGCGGGCGATCTTGCGCACTTCGGCCAGATCGTCCGGACGCTGCACGAAGGAGAGCGCGACCCAGTCCACATCCTCGGTGGCGAGCACGGCGTCGAGATCGACGCGATCCTTGTCGGTCAGGGCGCCGACGCCAAGCAGCGTATCGGGCAGGCTGACGCCCTTGCGGTCGGAAATGCGCGTGCCGGCGACGACCGTGCAGACGATGCGCTTGCCGTCGCATTCCACGGCGGTCAGGTGCAGCTTGCCGTCGTCGATCAGCAGGCGGTGGCCGGGCTTGACCGCCTCGAGGATTTCCGGATGCGGCAGAAACACACGGGTCGCATCGCCCGGCGTCTCGTCATTGTCGAGCGTAAAGGTCTGACCGACCGTCAGATCCGCCTTTCCCTCGGCGAATTTCCCCACGCGCAGCTTCGGCCCTTGAAGATCGGCGAGAATGCCGATCGGGCGGCCGGAACGGGCCTCGACGGCGCGGATGCGCGTAATCAGCGTGCGCATCAGCTCGTGGCTGGCATGGCTCATATTGATGCGGAACAGATCCGCGCCCGCCTGATGCAGCTTTTCGATCATCGCCTCTTCGGACGAGGCAGGGCCGAGGGTGGCGAGGATCTTTACTTTGCGGTTCCGCTTCATCAATTCTGGCTTTCTTGCGTGGCTGGGGTATCGGAAAGCTGAACCATCCAGCTTCCCTGCCGCCCCGTGTCGTATTCCTTGAAGCCCATCTGTTGATAGCCGCGCGCAAAGCAATCCTTGACGCCGACGATCTTGAACTCGTTTTCGGCAACGCACATGTTGATGTCGCCCGTCCAGCGCCCGCCGCGCGCCGCATCCTCCGCATAGAGGTAATAATAGCGCGACTGCAACTCGCCCTCGATCAGCGTGGCGCAGGTCGTCGCCGGCACCTGCCACCAGCCCTCTGACACCCAGCCGTCCTTGGCGCGGTAACCGATGGCGACGCCCACCAAATTCTGGGTGCCGTTGCACACCCTGAACTCGGCATGGGCCACGTCAGCGAAGAGAAAGGGAAGGACGACAGCCGGGACGGCATATGCCAGTCGTCGAACGGATCGAAGTTTCAAACCGGCAAAAAGCGCAAATCTGTTCATCACGGCTTCCGTCGGGACTCCATGGTTATTCGTCATCCTGCTTTCTTGCGCTGCCCGGCCGGGAAAGTCAACGCGACTCTAATCGATTATATTTTCATCGCCGCCCCCGTTGCAAGGCCCGGGAAAGGCAGGAAGCCCATTCGCGGCCTTGCACGGCAGGCCTGCCCATGCGATCAACGGGCAACGAATCCGGCACACGGTCGCGAATGCAAAACGTCCAATCCTTCGAAATCCTACCCGGCAATGATGACACCGGTTTGATCCTGCTTGCCGATCACGCCACCAATCGCCTGCCGGAGCGCTATGGCAGCCTCGGGCTGCCGCCAGAGGCTTTTGCCCGCCATATCGCCTATGATATCGGCATCGAAGGGCTGACCCGGGCGCTGTCGGCCTCGCTCGGGGCGCCGGCGGTGCTGAGCTGCTTTTCGCGGCTGCTGATCGACCCCAATCGCGGCGAGGACGACCCGACGCTGATCATGAAGATTTCCGATGGCGCCATCGTGCCCGGCAACCATCCGATCACGCCGGAGGAATGGAATTACCGGCTGGCGACCTATCACCGCCCCTATCACCAGGCCGTTGCCCGCACCATCCGCGCCGTCGAGGCAAGGACCGGCAAGGCGCCGCTGGTCCTGTCGTTGCATTCCTTCACGCCCTTCTGGAAAGGCGTGCCGCGCCCCTGGCATGCCGGCATTCTCTGGGACAGCGATCCGCGCGCTGCCGTCGATCTCATCGCCCGGCTGCGGGCTGATGACAGCCTCGTCGTCGGTGACAACGAGCCCTATGACGGGGCGCTGAAAGGCGATACCATGTATCGTCATTGCATGATGCGCGGCATTGCGCATGCACTTCTGGAGGTGCGTCAGGATCTGATAGCCGACGCGGCCGGCATCGCCGCCTGGGCGGAGCGCCTGCGTCCGATCTTCGCGGCGATGACCGCCGATCCGGCGCTGCATGAATACCGGCGGTATCCGTCGCGCACCGGCCCCTACGACATCGATTACGGAGATGCGCCATGAGCGAGCTACACAAGGACCAGCAGACGGAATTCGAGGCGGCCGCCTTCCGCCGGCTCGTCGCGCATCTGCGCGAACGCGCCGACGTGCAGAACATCGACATGATGAATCTCGCCGGCTTCTGCCGCAATTGCCTATCGAACTGGTATCGCGACGCCGCCCTCGAAGCCGGCGTCGAGATGAGCAAGGACCAGTCGCGCGAGCATGTCTACGGCATGCCTTACGAGGACTGGAAAGAACGCTACCAGCGCGACGCCACCGAAGCGCAAAAGGCTGCCTTCGAGGAAAACAAGCCCCGCGACTAGGCAAATACGGCATCCGGGCCCTTGACCTCGGCCCCGCTTCGCGGCAGGTCAGCGGCCGGGATGCGAACCCGCGCGTGGGCCACCGCGCCGGGCCGGAAGGATTAATTCAAGAGGACACGAGATGGCAGAAGAAAACACAGTCGAAAACGTCGCCGCCGCCGAACTGCGCCAGTTCATCGAACGCATCGAGCGTCTCGAAGAAGAAAAGGCCTCGATCAGCGACGACATCAAGGACGTCTACGGCGAAGCCAAGGGTCGCGGCTACGATACCAAGGCGATGAAGACCATCATCCGCCTGCGCAAGAAGGATGCCAACGAGCGCATCGAGGAGGAAACCATTCTCCAGACCTACATGGCAGCACTTGGCATGGAATAATGCCGTCCGCATGGACTACATGCAAAAACCCCGGCCTCTCGCGAGGCCGGGGTTTTGTTTTGGTAACGATGAAACGGCGGGATTATTCGGTGATGCCGTTCGCCTTGTCGAATTTGCGCACTTCCATGAAATTGACCGCGTTGCCGCTGAAACGGCCGGGATCGACGGAAGCGGTCTTCGGGGAGAACCCGGCGGTGTAGACGGCGGTCGGCTGCGCGCGCAGGGTCGGGCTGACGAAACGCGGGGCTTTGACCGGCTTGGAGTTCAGCTCGACGCGCGCCTTGCTCAGCGCCCATTGCGAGATGATCTGCGTCGTCAGCTTCGGCTCGGTGCGCACCGGCTCGCGGGTCGCGGCATCGGCATCCACCTTCTTCGGACGGCCACCCTTGGCGGGCGCCACCTGCGTCGGCAATGCGGCGAGATCGGTGGCGGCCGGTTTCTGGACGGGTTCGAGGGCGGCAAGCTGCATGGCCCCGTCGCCATCGCCGTCTTCCGGCTCATCGGTGCTGTATTCGGCGTGTTCGGCGCCGCTCGAGGCGGCGAGTGCCGCCGCTTCGGCCTGATAGGCGGGCGTGCCTTCGGAAGGCGGTTCGTCGACGGCAAGATCGGCATCTTCCTGCGCACCGGTCGTGTTGCGCGCTAGGGCGGCGGCGACGGCCGGCGAGAGCGAGGCTTGCTCGATGGCGCCTTCGTTCTTCTGCTCGGCGGCGGATTTCGCCTGGGCGGCCAGCGCCTGGGCAATTTCCGGGCGACTGCCGGGAACGGGAACATAGGCGAGCTTTTCAAGCGCCGACTGTTCCAGCATCGCTTCGGCCGAGGCGGTTTCCTGCTGCGCACGTGTGGGCGCCAACGACGGAACCGGAATCTTGTAGGAGGCCAGATCGGCAAAACCGTCGGTCGCCGGTTGCTGCGGCTCCGGCGCTGCCGGCAGGGCCGCGGCGAGCGCGTCCTGGGCGGAGCTATGCGAAGACGGCAGCAGCGCCGTCGCCATGCCGGCCTGCGCCGGCTCGCGGAAGGCGGGGCGCACCATCGGCACGGGGGCATCGATATCGGGCGCTGCCGGCTGTTCGAGTTGCGCGGTCATGACCGGCTGCTCGGGCTCGACGACGGGGGCGGACGGCTGCCTGACGGGCGCCGTCTGCTTGGGCGCGGCGACGACCGGGGCGGATTCCTCCATGCCGCCGCTTTCTTCCTCTTCATCGGCGCCACCACCGAACAGGCGGGCAAAGAAACCACGCTTCTTCGGCGATGCCTCGGCCATCTCGATCTGAACCGAGCCGGCGCGACGCTTGTAATCGGCCACTGCCTGCTGATAGCCCGGCAGCGGCTGGCCGTCGGCGGGAAGATGCATCGTCTTGCCGCTCGGGAACAGACGCACCAGTTCCTGGCGGCTCATGCGCGGCCAGGAGCGGACATTGCCGACATCCATATGCACGAAGGGCGAACCCGACTTCGGATAGAAGCCGACGCCGCCGACCTGCATCTTCATGCCGATGGCGCGCAGGTTGGCGAGCTTGACGTCCGGCAGGTAGAAATCCATCGCCTTGCCGAGCATGTGCTGGCTCTTCTCGGCGACGCCCTTTGTGCGCGAACGCAGCATGGAATTGGTCTGCGGCGAGCGGAAACCGGAAACGACATGGATATATTCGCGCGAACCGCTCTGGCGATAAACTTCCCAGATCAGGTCGAACAGGCGCGGATCCATCTTGGTCGGCTGGTTGCGGCGCCAATCCCGCAGGAAGCGGTTCATCTGTTGCAACCCTTGCGGATCGAACTTGCCGTTGCGTTTGAAGGTGATGACGGCCTTTTCGCCGGTATGCACGAAATAGAGCTTCAGGCTGCGGGTATCGCCTGCCGCATGAGATACAGAGGGCGCCAGCATCGGCGCCATGGCCAGAACGAGGCTGAGAATCAATGCGGGCTTCGCCACCCAGTTCCTGAGCACAGCGGCAAAGCTCCCGTCCCCGTTCGACGGCGTATTCGTTCGAATGAATTTCGCCAAATCTATCCCCGTTCGACGCTCTCTATCGCATATTTGATCACATGAATGTCAATTGCGGTGACACGATGGCAAAAATGCCACACATGCACAAGCTCCATATATGGTGAATGCACCACTAACAAGAGCTTTACGAGAGGTAACGAAATAGCCTTGCGCGACCGTTAACGCCATAATTTTTTTCAAGCCGCGTCTTTCATGGGGTCGTCGGGGTCGATTCCGTAGTCCTTCAGCTTGCGATAGAGGGTCGAGCGGCCGATTCCGAGCTTGCGCGCCACCTGGCTCATCTGGCCGCGATAGAATTTCAGCGCAAAGCGGATGAGTTCTTCCTCGATGTCGGCGAGCTTGCGCACATCGCCGGATTCGTCGAGGCTGACGATGACATTGTCGGGCACGACAGCGGCGGCCGGATGGTCGATCATCTCCGGCAGGGCATGGCCGCCCTCGAGCAGGCCGCGCTCGGCGAAAGGCGAGGTACGGGCCGCGATCTGCGCCGGCGAATGGCCGGGCTCCACGGCCAGGCCGCTGCCGGCGGCATAGGCCGGAAGCTGGGCGGCGATCTGCGGGAAATCCTGCTCGGTGATCTCATGGCCCTGCGACAGCACGACGGCGCGGAACACGGCGTTTTCGAGCTGGCGGATATTGCCCGGCCAATCATAGGCGGTCAAAAGCCCGAGCGCGCCTGCGGTCAGCACCGGCATGTGCGCCAGCTTCTGTTCACTGGCGAAGCGCTGTACGAAGACGCGCGCCAGATGCGGGATATCCTCCTTGCGACGGCGCAGCGCCGGAATGGTGATCGGAAAGACGTTGAGGCGGTAATAGAGGTCTTCGCGGAAACGGCCGGCCTTGACCTCCTCGATCAGATCCTTGTTGGTCGCCGAAATCAGCCGCACGTCGACGCGTTGCGGCTTGCTGGCGCCGACCGTCTCGATCTCGCCCTGCTGCACGGCGCGCAGCAGCTTCACCTGCACCTCGAGCGGCAGGTCGCCGATCTCGTCGAGGAACAGCGTGCCGCCGTCGGCATCGACAAACTTGCCGGCGTGGCGTTCGGTCGCACCGGTGAACGCGCCCTTCTCATGGCCGAACAGGATGCTTTCCACCAGATTATGCGGGATGGCGCCGCAATTGACGGTGATGAACGGCCGGCCGGCACGGTCGCCGCCGGACTGGATGGCGCGGGCCACCAGTTCCTTGCCGACGCCCGATTCGCCTTCCAGCACCACGGGAATGTTGGATTGCGCGGCGCGTTGCGCCAACTCGATGACGCGCAGCATCGAGGGGCTGGCGGAGACGATGTCGTCGAAGCCGATGGCGCCTGCGCGGCTGCGGCGGCCGGCGCGGGCCTTGGCCTCGCGCTGGTCGACCTTCAGGGCATTGGCAATGGAATTGGCGATTCGCTCCGGCGAGACCGGCTTGACGACGAAATCGAAGGCGCCGGCGCGCATCGCCTGCACCACGGTATCGATGCCGCCCTGCCCCGTCTGGACGATGACCGGTAGATCGATACCAAGATCGTGCAGCGCTTCGAGAAAGCCGAGCCCGTTCATTTCCGGCATGACCAGATCGAGCACGATGACGTTGATTTCGCCCAGCCGGCGCTTGAGCAGCTCCAGCCCCGCGCGGCCGTTTTCGGCCAGATGCGGAATATGGCCGTGACGCTCGACGGCGTTCTTGAGAAGGCGGCGCTGGACGGGGTCGTCATCAACAACAAGAATGTGCGCGGTCACGGTCAACTCCTGGCAATCATCCATCATGAGAGCGTCGCATCATGCGAAACCCGAGGCTGACCCTGGCATGGGAGGGTTGAACATCCAGTTTTGAGAAATGCTCGGATTTTAACCATTCGCATTTTCCGGCACACCGGTCGCCTCTCGGGCAGGAAAGCAACGCGAAACGCTTGCCGCGCCGCCTGGGCGTGAATACATCTGCGTGACGATACATGTAGGATCGATCGAAGAAGGACATGCCGATGCGCCCCCTCCCCGTGATGCAGACCGCCCCCGCCGCCATTGCCCGCCAGTCGGCGGCACTCGGCGAGCTTCCGGTCTGGCGTCTCACCGATCTCTATCCCGCCACCGATTCGCCCGAATTCCTCGGCGATGTTGAGAAGGCGGCAAGCGAGGCAGTCGCCTTCGAGGCGCGCTGGAAGGGCAAGCTGGCGGAATCCGCGACGAAAACCGGCGACGAAGGGCTGGGTGCTGCCATCGCCCAGTCGGATGCGCTGGAGGATCTGCTCGGCCGCATCGCCTCCTATGCCGGGCTGACCTATTTCTCCGACACCAGCAACCCCGCCAACGGCAAGTTCTACGGCGACGTGCAGGTGAAGCTCACCGATATCGCCGCGCATCTCCTGTTCTTCCCGCTGGAGCTGAACCGCATCGACGATTCGGTGATCGAGGCCTCGCTTTCGCGCGACAGCCTCGCCGCCCATTACAAGCCCTGGCTTCTCGACCTGCGCAAGGACAAGCCCTACCAGCTCGACGACAAGCTGGAACAGCTTTTCCTCGAAAAATCCATGACCAGCGCCACCGCCTTCAATCGGCTGTTCGACGAGACGCTGGCCGAGCTGCGCTTCGATATCGACGGCGAGAAGGTGCCGCTGGAAGTGGCGCTGAACCTGCTGCAGGAAGCCGATCCCGAGGCGCGGCGCAAGGGGGCGATGGCGCTTGCCGAAACCTTCAAGGCGAACCTGCGCGTCTTCACGCTGATCACCAACACGCTCGCCAAGGACAAGGACATTGCCGACCGCTGGCGCGGTTTTCAGGACATCGCCGACAGCCGGCATCTCGCCAACCGCGTCGAGCGCGAGGTGGTCGATGCGCTGGCGGCCGCCGTCAAGGACGCCTATCCGCGCCTGTCGCACCGTTATTACACCATGAAGGCCAAATGGCTCGGCATGGACCAGCTCAACTACTGGGACCGCAACGCGCCGCTGCCGGAGACGCCGGATGCGCTGATTCCCTGGACGGAAGCCAAGGACATGGTGCTCTCGGCCTATGCCGCGTTTTCGCCTGAGATGGCCGACATCGCCCGCCGCTTCTTCGACGAAAGCTGGATCGACGCGCCGGTGCGCCCCGGCAAGGCGCCGGGGGCGTTTGCCCATCCGACCGTGCCCTCGGCCCATCCTTACGTGCTGGTCAATTACCTCGGCAAGCCGCGCGACGTGATGACGCTTGCCCATGAACTCGGCCATGGCGTGCATCAGGTTCTGGCCGGTGGCCAGGGCGCGCTGATGAGCCAGACGCCGCTGACGCTCGCCGAAACCGCCTCCGTCTTCGGCGAGATGCTGACGTTCCGTGCCCTTCTGGATAAAACAAAGGACAAGCGCGAGCGCAAGGCAATGCTCGCCCAGAAGGTCGAGGACATGATCAACACGGTCGTGCGCCAGATCGCCTTCTACGAATTCGAGCGTAAGGTGCATACCGCCCGCAAGGAGGGCGAACTGACCTCCGAGCAGATCGGGCAATTGTGGCTGTCGGTGCAGAATGAAAGCCTCGGCCCGGCGATCAAGATTTCGGAAGGATACGAGACCTATTGGGCCTATATCCCCCACTTCATCCACTCGCCCTTCTACGTCTATGCCTATGCCTTCGGCGATTGCCTGGTGAATTCGCTTTATGCCGTCTACCAGAAGGCCGAATCGGGCTTCCAGGCGAAGTATTTCGAGCTGTTGAAGGCCGGCGGCACCAAGCATCATTCGGAACTCCTGAAGCCTTTCGGGCTCGATGCCACCGATCCGTCGTTCTGGGCACAGGGCCTGTCGATGATTGAAGGGCTGATCGACGAACTCGAAGCGCTTGATAAGGACTGAAACCAAGCATTGCGCCGCCCGCCGCCAAGCGGGCGGCGGTTAGCGGAAAGACGACGACTTCCATGGCCGACCACCCGCCCTTCGCCCTGTTTCGTGACGACCCGGCCGGCACCGCCATGCTGTTTTCCGATCCCGCCGAGATCGTCATGGTGAACAGGCGCGCCGATTTTTTCCCCGCGCTCGACAAGCTGGAGGCGGCGCGCAAATCCGGCAAATGGCTCGCCGGTTATATGGCCTATGAGGCGGGGCATCTGTTCGAGGACAAGCTCGAAAATTTCGCCGTCGAGGACCGCGAGACGCCGCTGCTCTGCTTCGGCCTCTTCGATGCACCGGCGGATGAAGACCATCCGCTCCTGCAGCCGCGTCAGCGCGCCGAAAACGAGCCCCTCCTCAGCGAGCCGCGCGCGGCTTGGGATTTCGACACCTATCGCGACCGCTTCGAGCGCCTGCACCGGCATCTGCGCCTGGGCGATTGCTACCAGGCGAACCTGACCATGCCGATCACCGCGCGCTGGAACGGCGATCCGCTCGCCGCCTTCTGGTCGCTGATCGCCCGCCAGCCGGTGAAATACAGCGCCTATCTCGATCTCGGCGGCCCGAAACTGCTGTCGCGCTCGCCCGAACTGTTCTTCCGCACCGACGAGGACGGCTGGATCGAGACGCATCCGATGAAGGGCACCGCCCCGCGCGGCGCGACGCCGCAGGAGGATGCGGACATCGTCGCTGCCATGCTGGCCGACGAGAAGACGCAGGCCGAGAACCGCATGATCGTCGACTTGCTTCGCAATGACATCTCGCGCATCACCGAGGTCGGCACGCTCGACGTGCCCAAGCTTTTCGACATTGAGACCTATCCGACCGTCCACCAGATGGTCAGCCATGTGCAGGCGAAGCTTTTGCCTGACCTGACCCTGCGCGACATTTTCGCCGCCCTCTTCCCCTGCGGCTCGATCACCGGCGCCCCGAAAATCAGCGCCATGAGCATCCTGCATACGCTGGAAGACGGCCCGCGCGACGCCTATTGCGGGGCGATCGGTTTCGTCTCGCCGGAGGGGCCGATGCGGTTCTCGGTGGCGATCCGCACCATCTCGCTCTTTCCAAACGGCCACGCAGTCTTCAATGTCGGCGGCGGCATCGTGTTCGATTCGCGCGCCGATGCCGAATATGAGGAATGCCTGTTGAAGGCCCGTTTTGCGGTAGGGGATCAATGGATTTCACGCTGATCGAGACGTTTCGTTACGAGCCCGGACAGGGGCCGCTGAGGATCGACCAGCACATGAAGCGGCTGGCGCGTTCGGCCGATGCGTTGCGCTTCCGCCAGCCGGCCGCCGCCCGCAAGAAGCTGGACGAGCACCTGAAGGACGCAGCCGAACCCTTGCGCGTGCGCCTGACGCTGACGCCGAAGGGCGAGATCGATATTACCTCGACGCCATTCACGCCGCTCGACGAGGATACTGTCTGGACGCTGCGCGTCGCCCAGACCCGCCTCGATTCCGCCGATCCGCTGCTGCGCCACAAGACCTCGAAACGCGACGTCTACGAGGCGGCGCGCGCCGAATATTCGAAGGAAGACGCCGACGAGGTTCTGCTGCTCAACGAATTGGGCGATGTCTGCGAAGGCACGATCACCAGCATCTTCGTGGAGGAGACCGGTGGGCCGCTGATGACGCCGCCGCTCAATTCCGGCCTGCTGTCCGGCGTCTTCCGCACCGACATGATCTGCCGGCAGAAGGCCCGCAGCCAGCGCCTGCGGCTTCAGGATCTGCGCAACCGCCAGATTTTCCTTGGCAATTCCCTGCGCGGCCTGATCCGCGCGCAACTGATCACGGACTGAGAACCCATGTTCATCCTGTCGCTCACCTATCTCAAGGGCACCGAAGAGGCCGACCAGTACATGCAGCCGCATCTCGACTGGCTGCAGGCGGGTTACGAGCGCGGCCTGTTCCTCGCCTCCGGCCGCAAGGTGCCCCGCACCGGCGGCGTCATTTTCGCCCACGGCGGGCGTGCTGACATCGAGGCGCTGGTCGCCGCCGATCCCTTCACCCTCCACGGCGTCTGCACCTATGAGATCACCGAAATCGCGGTGACGCGCGTCGCCGGCGGCGGCCTCGACGCCTTGAAATCCTGATCTGCCCTGAGCCGTCCGATGACCCGCCGCCTCGTCCACATGCCCTACCACACCTCGGCCAAGCCGTTTTCCATCGGCCTGCGCTCGATCACGCCCGAGACCTGGCTGGAGCCGGATGCCGATCTCGGCCGCTATCTCGACGAAAAGGCGCGACTGATCGCCACCGAGCGCCCCCAGGTCTTCCTGGCCGAGCCCGGAACCGAGGCGGCGCAGCAGGAATGCCTCGATACCGTCGCCGGCCACCTGTTACGCGACCACGCCCATCTCTGTTCCCGTACGGCCGATGGGCGGCTGGCGCTGGCCGGGCGCGAGGTGGCGCTGGATGCGCCGGGCACACCGCCGCTGGAGATCGCCGGCTCGCTGGTGCAGGACGATCTCGTGCTTCTGCGCCGGCGCGAGACCGGCTGGCATATCGTCGCAGCCTTCGTCGCCTTCCCCTCCGCCTGGTCGCTGCCGGAAAAATTCGGCCGGCCGATGGAGGAGGTGCATGCCCCCGTCCCCGGCTTCCAGGCCGGCACCCGCAATTCCGGCCTCATCAACCGCATCTTCGACAATCTGCAGCCGGAACTGCCGGCCGAGCGCTTCAACTGGTCGGTCTATCCGCGCGGCGACCTGTTCTGGCCGCCGGAGGTCAGCGCCGCGCACGGCCGCACGCCCTTCGATGCCGCCGGCCATATCGTCCGCGTCGAGCGCCAGACCCTGCGCCGGCTGCCCGTGTCAGGCGATATCGTCTTCACCATCCGCATCTATATCGACCCCATCGCCGCCCTGCTTCGCCATGCCGATGGCGCGGCGCTGGCGCAATCCCTGGCCGACCGGCTGGAGGGGCTGGAACCCGACCAGCTCGCCTACAAGGCCATGGTTGCCAAAAAGGACGGGCTCGTCGCCTATCTGCGCCAGGCGGCGCTGGAGAAAAGCGACGCGTGAGCGTTTTCCGCCCGGCCTGTCATCGGGACTTTATTGTGACGGGATTTTATGCTGTAGGGACATCCGAAGCCGGCAGAACCGGTGCGGCGGCCTGACCTTTCCCTTTCGGCGGCAGATGCCCGCCCTCTCATGGAGAAAAAGATGACTGAAAAAACCTATCCGGTGTATGGCGAAATCACCGGCCCGATCGTCATGATCGGTTTCGGGTCGATCGGCCGCGGCGCCCTGCCGCTGATCGAGCGCCACTTCAAATACGACCGGAACCGGTTGATCGTCATCGAGCCGCGCGAAGACGCCGCCGACACTGAAATCTACGAGCGCCACGGCGTGCGCCATGTGAAGGCGCATGTGACCAAGGAGAACTACAAGGAACTCCTGAAACCCCTGCTGACCGAAGGCGAAGGCCAGGGCTTCTGCGTCAACCTCTCCGTCGATACCGGCTCGGTCGACCTGGTCAAGCTGTGCCGCAAGCTCGACGTGCTCTACATCGACACCGTCGTCGAGCCCTGGCTCGGCTTCTATTTCGACGACACGATGAAGAATGCCGACCGCACCAACTATGCGCTGCGCGAAACCATGCGCGCCGAAAAGCGCAAGAACCCGGGCGGCACGACGGCGGTCTCCTGCTGCGGCGCCAATCCCGGCATGGTCTCCTGGTTCGTGAAGAAGGCGCTGGTCGACGTCGCCACCGAACTCGGCATCAAGTTCGACGAGCCCGCCGCCGACGACCGTGCCGGCTGGGCCAAGCTGATGAAGAAGACCGGCGTCAAGGGCATCCATATCGCCGAGCGCGACACCCAGCGCGCCAAGAACCCGAAGCCGTTCAACACCTTCTGGAACACCTGGTCGGTGGAAGGCTTCATCTCCGAGGGCCTGCAGCCGTCCGAACTCGGCTGGGGCACGCACGAAACCTGGATGCCGAAGAACGCCAAGACGCACAAGAAGGGCTGCCAGGCCGCCATCTATCTGGAACAGCCGGGCGCCAACACCCGCGTGCGCAGCTGGTGCCCGACGCCGGGCGCCCAGTACGGCTTCCTCGTCACCCATAACGAGGCGATCTCCATCGCCGACTATTTCACCGCCCATGACAAGGACGGCGACGTTTCCTATCGCCCGACCTGCCATTACGCCTATCATCCGGCCAATGACGCGGTTCTGTCGCTGCACGAGATGTTCGGCAATGGCGGCCACGCACAGCCGGTCCTGCACGTTCTCGACGAGAACGAGCTGGTCGACGGCATCGACGAACTCGGCGTGCTGCTCTACGGCCACGACAAGAACGCCTACTGGTACGGCTCGCGCCTGTCGGTCGAGGAGACCCGCGACATCGCCCCCTACCAGAACGCCACCGGCCTGCAGGTGACCTCCGCCGTTCTCGCCGGCATGGTCTGGGCGCTGGAAAACCCCAAGGCCGGCATCGTCGAGACCGACGAGATGGACTACAAGCGCTGCCTCGAAGTGCAGATGCCCTATCTCGGCCCGGTCGAAGGCCATTACACCGACTGGACGCCGCTGGCCGGTCGCCCGGGCCTCTTCCCCGAGGACATCGACGAAAGCGACCCCTGGCAGTTCCGCAATATCCTGGTGCGTTGACCTTTCAATGTTTTCAATGCCCGCAACCCAGGTTGCGGGCATTTTCGCAACGGTCGGCAAAAGAGTGATGCAGTGCCGGCTATGGTTCTTGCCATGACTGAGGCTTCGCGGCATGGTTTTTCAAGGACGTATGACGCAAGAGCGGTTGCGGGACGACGTCCAGACAGAGCCTGTGCGCCGGACACACCAGCGGGAGAGACCATGACCTTGAAGAAATCCCTGACCTTCCTTGCCGCCGCGGCCCTTCTGACGGCCTGCCAGTCCTCGCCCGAGCCTCGCCCCCTGCCGCCGATCTCGCAGCCGCAGCAGCCGGCGATGAACACCGTCGACGGCACGTGGACGGA
The DNA here is from genome assembly GCF_029601685.1 of Rhizobium sp. YJ-22. Lineage (NCBI taxonomy): Bacteria > Pseudomonadati > Pseudomonadota > Alphaproteobacteria > Hyphomicrobiales > Rhizobiaceae > Rhizobium > Rhizobium sp. YJ-22. Next base: position 45,355 of record NZ_JARRIR010000009.1, read on the forward strand.
TCCGAACGGCCTGGTCTCCACCTTCAATGCCGGTCGCTTCGACACCCGTACCACGGATGGCTCCAATGCCGTGCTCGCTTCCGGCTCCTATACGGCCCAGCCGAACGGCATCGTCGAGATCAACCTCTATTCCAACCTGAAGAAGACCAATTCGCGGGTGAACTGCAAGCTGGCCGACCCCAGCCGCCTGAATTGCACCGCCGAATCCGGCACCCAGTTCACGCTGACGCGTCGCGCCTGAGTCTGCAAACGACTGTTAAGACAGCTTTCGAAGGCTCCCTCCGGGGGGCCTTTTTGCATATTTGCCCTGTGACGATAGTTGAGGTGGCCCTGCAGCTTTTTGCTTGAAGTCGGCACGGGTTGGTGGAAACATCCACGCCGGGAACAGTGTCACGAAGTGACCGTAGGATAAGCCCGGAGGGAGACCGGCAAAAAAGGCCTCCCGGACAACAGCGGAGAACATCACCTATGATCAAGCCCTTTGCATTCGGACTTCTGACAGCGTCGATGATGACGCTGTCCTCGGGCGTCGCCTTTGCGGATTACGAACTCAACATCCTGCACATCAACGATTTCCACTCCCGCATCGAATCGATCAACAAATACGATGCGAGCTGCTCGGCCGAGGAAGAGGGCAAGAACGAATGCTTCGGCGGCGCCGCCCGCCTGAAGACCGCCATCGACCAGCGCCGCGCCGCGCTCAGCGGCAAGAACGTGCTGGTGCTGAACGGCGGCGACAATTTCCAGGGCTCGCTGTTCTACACCACCTTCAAGGGCGCGGCCGAGGCCGATTTCGTCAACGCCATCGGCTTCGACGCCATGGCGGTCGGCAATCATGAATTCGACGACGGCGAGGACGGCTTCGTCGGCTTCCTCGACAAGGTGAAGCTGCCGGTGCTGAGCGCCAACGTGTTGACCGGCGACAGCTCCAAGCTGAAGGACCGCATCAAGCCGTATACCGTGCTCGATGTCGGCGGCCAGAAGATCGGCATCGTCAGCGCCGTTGCCAACGACACCGAGGAAACCTCCTCCCCCGGCCCGCTGGTGATGATTTCCGACGATGTCTCCGCCATCAAGGCCGCCGTCGAGGAACTGAAGAAGCAGAACGTCAACAAGATTATCGCGCTGACCCATGTCGGCTATGTCCGCGATGTCGATGCCATCGCCAAGATCCCCGATGTCGACGTCGTCGTCGGCGCCCATTCGCACACGCTGCTCTCCAACACCGATCCGAAAGCCGAAGGCCCCTATCCGACGATGGTCGACAATCCCGGCGGCTACAAGGTGCCGGTGGTGACGGCCCGGTCCTACGGAAAATATCTCGGCGACCTCGTCGTCACCTTCGACGACAACGGCGTCGTCAAGGACGCCAAAGGCGATCCCATCCTCGTCGATTCCAGCTTCAAGCCGGATGAGGCGCTCGCCGCCCACTTAAAGGAAATGGGCGCGCCGATCGAGGAACTGAAGAAGAAGATCGTCGGCAAGTCCAGCGATCCGATCGAGGGCGCCCGCGAGGTCTGCCGCGTCACCGAATGCTCGATGGGCAATCTCGTCGCTGACGCCATGCTCGACCGCGTCAAGGGCCAGGGCATCCAGATCGCCTTCGCCAATGGCGGCGGCCTGCGCGCCTCGATCAATTCGGGCGATGTCAGCATGGGCGACGTCCTGACCGTTCTGCCCTTCCAGAACACGCTCGCCACCTTCCAGCTCAAGGGCTCGGACGTGCTGGCGGCGCTGGAGAACGGGGCCAGCCAGATCGAGGAAGGCGCCGGCCGCTTCACCCAGGTTTCCGGCCTGAAATACACCTTCGACAAGTCAAAGCCCGCCGGCAGCCGCATCGTCTCGGCCGAGGTCAAGGAAGGCGACACCTTCGTGCCGCTCGATCCGAACAAGACCTACGGCGTGGTCGCCAACGACTACACCCGCCGCGGCGGCGACGGCTACGACGTGTTCGCCAAGAAGGCGATCAACCCCTACGATTTCGGCCCGAGCCTCGAAAACACGGTCGCCGACTATCTCACCGCCCACAATCCCTACAAACCCTATACCGACGGGCGCGTGAAGGGTGTGGAAACCGCGGCAGCCACCGCGCCGGCCACGCCTGAGACCAAGACCGCCGAAACCCCGGCGGCAACGACGGAAACCAAGCCGGCGGAAACACAGGCAAAGCCTGCCGATACCGCCGTTGCGGAATCGCCCGCGACCCAGGCCGCCACCGCCCCCACCAGCCATGTCGTCGTCAAGGGCGACACGCTGTGGGATCTCGCCGTCAAGTTCTACGGCAATGGCGAGGCGTGGAAGACGATCTCGTCTGCCAACGGCAAGCCGAATCCGAAAAAGCTCGCCATCGGCGAGGCGCTGGAGATTCCGGCCAAATAAGGACAATTTGTCCCGCCCCCATGAACCGGTCCGGGCTTCCCCGGGCCGGTTTTTCTTTTTAGAAACCGAACAAACTTGATTAAAGGCAATGCAAAACCGCAGGCGCCGCCCTAGATACAGCGGCGACAAACCGCTCGCGCAAAGAGAGACTGATGAACGCTGTTGTTTCCGACCTGCCCACCAGCCACCCGACCGTCCGTTTCGGCAAGGTCGGCGTCCTTCTTGTCAATCTCGGCACGCCCGACGGCACCGATTACACCTCGATGCGCCGCTACCTGAAGGAATTCCTGACCGACAGGCGCGTCATCGAGTGGTCGCGGCTTTTCTGGTATCCGATCCTGTTCGGCATCGTGCTGAACACCCGCCCCGGCAAGGTCGGCAAGGCCTATGAGCTGATCTGGAACAAGGAGAAGAACGAGAGCTTCCTGCGCACCTACACGCGCAGCCAGGCCGAACTCATGGGCAAGGCGCTGGCCGACAGCCCGAATGTCGTCGTCGATTGGGCGATGCGCTACGGCCAGCCTTCGATCGCCTCGCGCATCGATGCGCTGAAACAGGCAGGCTGCGAACGCATCCTCGTCTTCCCGCTCTATCCGCAATATGCCGCCGCCACCACGGCGACCGTCAACGACAAGGCTTTCGAGACGCTTCTGAAAATGCGCTGGCAGCCGGCGCTGCGCACCGTGCCGCCCTATCACGACGATCCCGTCTATATCGAGGCGCTGGCGCAATCGGTGGAGAAGCATTATGCCAGCCTCGACTGGCAGCCGGATCTGCTGATCACGTCCTTCCATGGCATCCCGAAGAGCTATTTCGACAAGGGCGACCCTTATTATTGCCAGTGCCAGAAGACCGCACGGCTGCTGCGCGAGCGGCTGGGGCTTTCCAAGGACAAGTTGATGGTCACCTTCCAGTCGCGATTCGGGCCGGAGGAATGGTTGCAGCCCTATACCGACAAGACGGTGGAGGAACTGGCGAAGAACGGCACCAAACGCATCGCCATCATGAACCCCGGCTTCGTTTCCGACTGCCTGGAAACACTGGAGGAAATCGCCGAACAGGCCGGCGAATCCTTCCTGCACAATGGCGGCGAGAAATTCACCCATATTCCGTGTCTCAACGACAGTCGCGAGGGCATGACGGTTCTCGAAACCGTGGTGCGGCGGGAATTGCAGGGCTGGGCCGTGGCCTGAACCGAAGGTTGCCGAAAGGCCTGTCATGCCCATGGGGATCCATGCTAAAGGCATGACGGCCCGGCATCGTCGCCGGCCGTTTCCGGGGAGAAGAATATGCAGCCTTCCGGCTTCGATATCGTCGTCATCGCGCTGGTCGTCTTCGTCATCCTGGTCCTGTTCGCCGGGATCAAGACGGTGCCGCAGGGGTTTCGCTATACCATCGAGCGTTTCGGCCGCTACACGCGCACGCTGGAGCCCGGCCTCAACCTGATCGTGCCGTTCATCGAGCGCATCGGCGCACGCATGAACGTGATGGAACAGGTGCTCGACGTGCCGACTCAGGAAGTCATCACCAAGGACAACGCATCCGTCACGGCCGATGCCGTCGCCTTCTACCAGGTGCTGAATGCGGCCGAAGCCGCCTATCAGGTCTCCAACCTCGAAAACGCCATTCTCAACCTCACCATGACCAATATCCGCTCGGTCATGGGGTCGATGGATCTGGACGAGTTGCTCTCCAACCGCGAAACCATCAACGAACGGCTGTTGCATGTGGTCGACGACGCCGTCCGCCCCTGGGGCATCAAGGTCACCCGCGTCGAGATCAAGGATATCCGCCCGCCGGTCGACCTGGTCGACGCCATGGCCCGGCAGATGAAGGCCGAGCGCGAAAAGCGCGCCCAGGTTCTTGAAGCCGAGGGCTCGCGCAACGCCCAGATCCTGCGGGCCGAAGGCGCCAAGCAGGCCGCCATCCTCGAAGCCGAGGGCGAGCGCGAGGCCGCCTTCCGCGAGGCCGAGGCGCGCGAACGCCTGGCCGAGGCTGAAGCCAAGGCGACACGCATGGTCTCCGAGGCCATCGCCGCCGGCGACGTGCAGGCGATCAACTATTTCGTGGCCCAGAAATACACCGAGGCGCTGGCCGCCGTCGGCAAGGCCCCCAATTCCAAGGTGGTGCTGATGCCGATGGAAGCTTCGTCGCTGATCGGCACGCTCGGCGGCATCGGCGCGATTGCCAAGGAAGTGTTCGGCACCAATGGCGGCGATGCGCCGCGCACGCCGCCGCGTTCGTCTGGCCCGGCCCGCTCGACGCCGCAGGTCACCTTCCCCACCCCGCGCCAGGAGAGCTGAACGGATGATCGCGGCCTTCATCGCCGAAGTCGGCCCGTGGAGCTGGTGGCTGCTCGGCCTCGCGCTGCTGGCGGCCGAACTCGTGATGCCCGGCGTCTTCCTCGTCTGGATCGGTGCGGCGGCAATCGCCATCGGCGCGCTGTCGCTCATGGTCTGGGACAAGGCCTTCTGGGCTTGGGAAGTGCAGGCGCTGTTGTTTGCGGCCCTTTCCGTCGCCTTCGTCTTTATCGGGCGGCGGATGTTGTCCAGCGGCGCGAATGTCAGCGACCAGCCCCTGCTCAACCAGCGCGGCCAGAGCCTTGTCGGCCGCACCGCGACGCTGCACGAACCGATCCGCGAAGGCCGGGGCCGCATCCGTCTCGACGACACCTTCTGGACGGTTCAAGGCCCGGATCTGCCGGCGGGAACGCGCGTTCGCGTCGCCAGGAGCAACGGTGGGGACCTGATGGTCGAACCTGTCGATAGCTGAGCGAGGGTATCGCCTCAGGCGACGCCGATGCGCAGCAGGTCGTGGAAATGCACCAGCCCGACCGGGAAATTTTCCTCGTCGACGACGATCAGCGCCGAGATATTGTGCTTCTGCAACAGCGCCATCGCGCCGGTCGCCAGCGTTTCCTTGCGCACAGTCTTCGGCGTGCGCGTCATGACGTCGTCGACCGTCATCGCCGCGAGATTGCGGTTGAGGTTGCGGGCGATGTCGCCATCGGTGACGATGCCGCAGAGGCGGCCGGTCTCGTCGACGACGCCGACGCAGCCGAAGCGCTTGTGCGACAGGGTCGTCACCGCCTCCTGCATCGAGCATCCCAGCGGAACCAGCGGGATGCGCTCGCCGACATGCATGATGTCGCCGACATGGCTCAGGCTCGCCCCCAGCTTGCCGCCGGGATGGAAGGTGCGGAAATCGGTGGCCGAAAAACCGCGCGCTTCGAGCAGCGCCACGGCCAGCGCATCGCCGATGGCAAGCTGCATCAGCGTCGAGGTGGTCGGCGCCAGGCCGTGCGGGCAGGCTTCCTGCTCGGTCGGCAGCAAGAGCAGCACATCCGCCTCGCGCCCCAGCGTCGATTGCGCGCCCGCGGTGATGGCGATCAGCGGGATGGAAAAGCGCCGCGAAAAGGCGATGATGCCGCGCAATTCGGCACTCTCGCCGCTCCAGGACAGCGCGATGATGACGTCGTCCTGGGTGATCATCCCGAGATCGCCGTGATTGGCCTCCACCGGATGCACGAAGAAGGAAGGCGTTCCGGTCGAGGCGAAGGTCGCGGCGATCTTCGAGCCGATATGGCCGCTCTTGCCGATGCCGGTGACGATCACCCGCCCCTTGATATCGCCTATCATTTCCACGGCGCGCGAAAACGGCGCGGCGAGCGCGCCCGAAAGCGCGTTTTCCAGCGATTGCAGGCCGTTCTTTTCGGTGGCGACCGTGCGCAGCGCCGATTCGACGGCGCTGTTTTCGATGAGATGGATGGCTCGCTTGATCATGGCGGATCGTTAACGCCTTTCTCCCGCGAAGTCCACCGCATCGCCCGCGAGACGGGTTCGTCAACCAATGGTTAACCAAACACATTTACTCTTTGGAAAGCAATCGACAGATCCGGTGCTGCGTCGCCGGAGCCCCGAGGAAAACAGCGGTCAATCGCGGACGACGAGAATGACAAGAAGAATGCCCTCCTGCCGCCCGATTTCCCTCGGCGTCGCGCTCGCCGCGACCGCCTTGTTCGTTCTGCCGTCCTTATCCTCGGCCCAGTCGCGCCCGAAGCCGAAGACGCCGGAAAACGCGGCCCGCACCCTGCCGCAGCAGGCCGCCACGCCCGGCGCAACGAATGCCGCCGACCCCTATGGTATGAACACCGATGGCGCGGACAACGATCCCAACGCCGCCACTTCCCCCCTGTTCACCACCGATGCCGCCCGGCCGGCGCAGGGGCTGCGCACCCGCCCGACGGCAAACGCGGCGGGCAATGCCGAAGACACGCTGGCGACCGGCACCAATCCGCGCGCAAGACGTCTTAGCGGCCGCGAGGACGAACAGGCGGATGTCGATTTCAACCGCATGAACCTGCGCGAAAATTCCCTCGATGCGCTGACGCCGCGCCTCATTCCCAATCGCAACGACGCGCCCGGCATCCGGCTGGGCACCATGGTGCTGCGTCCTTCGGTCACGCAATCCGTCGCCGCCGAGCGCCAGAAATCCGGCAGCAATACCCAGAACCGCAACTACCTGCAGACCGAGCTCAAGGGCACGCTGGCCTCGGACTGGTCGCGCCATGCCCTGACCGTCACCGGCGACGGCATCTACCAGCGAAACATCAGCGGCGATGGCGAGGAAAAGCCGAGTGTCAACATCGACGCCGACTTGCGCCTCGATCTCGCCGAACGCATGACAGGGCATATCCGTGGCGGCTACGGTTTCTACCGCGAGGATACGGACGATCCCAACGCCATCAGCGGCGCCACCACCCAGGCCGGCGTTCACACGCTGAAGGGCGGGCTGGAACTGCAGCGCGAATTCGGCGTGATTCGCGGCACCACCGGCCTCGACCTGGAAAAGCGCATCTATACCGATGCGACGCTGGCCGATGGCAGCAAGGTATCGCTGGAGGACCGCGACCGCCTGTCGGGGACGCTGCGCGGCCGCATCGGCTACGAATTGTCGCCGGCGATCATTCCCTTCCTCGAAGCCGCCGTCGGGCGCGCCCGCTACGACCTCAGAACCGATAGCCTCGGCTATGCCCGTTCCTTCTGGACCTATGCGATGAAGGGCGGCGTCGAGCTGGATATGGGCGAAAAGCTGCGCGGCGAGCTTTCCGCCGGTTACGAGCGTGCCGATTTCGACGACGAACGGCTGCAGGCGCTGTCCGGCCTGACGGTGGATGGCACGCTCGCCTGGTCGCCGCAGCGCGGCACCGACGTCACCTTCGGCCTGGCGACGACCATCGAACCCTCGACCACGGCCGGCGCCAGCGGGTATGTCGCCTATACCGCCAATGCCGGCATCTCGCATGAGGTGCGCGACAATGTCGTGGCCCGCCTGACCGGCAGCACCGTCTTCCGTGACTATCCCAATGGCAGTGTCCAGGATGAGACCGTCTACACCGCCGGCCCCGGCTTCACCTGGGGCCTGAACCGCTATCTCGACCTCAAGGGCGACCTTGGCTACGAACTGACCTCGCGCAAGGTCAGCGACGATACGAGGACGTTGCGCGCCAGCATCGGCCTGACGCTGAAGCGCTGATCGTTTGTCAGCCGGCCTCCTCCCCTGGAGGAAGAAGGCCCGGCCAAACGGCGGTTACTTGCCCGAGACCATTGCCCGGATCTGCGCCTCGACCAGCGGGCGGATATCCTCGCGGCTCAGCGAGAAGGCGACGTTGGCGAGGATGAAGCCGTCCTTGGCGCCACAGTCGAAGGTTTCGCCCCTGAAGTGATAGCCGGCGAATTCCTGTCGCGAAAGTAGCTTCAGCATGGCGTCGGTCAACTGGATCTCGTTGCCGGCGCCGCGCTCCTGGGTGGAAAGGATGCCGAAAATCTCCGGCTGCAGGATGTAGCGGCCGTTGATGAAGAAGTTGGAGGGCGCCGTGCCCTTGGCCGGTTTCTCGACCATGCCGGTGATCTTGAAACCCTTGCCGATCGCCTCGCCGACGCCGACGATGCCGTATTTATGGGCCTGGTCGGGGGCGCATTCCTCGACCGCGATGATGTTGCCGCCGGTCTGGTCGTAAAGCTCGACCATGCCTTTCATGCAGCTATCCTCGGCGCGCATGATCATATCGGGCAGAAGCAGCGCGAAGGGCTCGTTGCCGACGATCTCGCGCGCGCACCAGACGGCATGCCCCAGCCCCAGCGGCTCCTGCTGGCGGGTGAAGCTGACGGTGCCGGCCTTCGGCAACTGCTGGGCGAGGATGGTCAGCTCCGCCGTCTTGCTGCGCGAGCGCAGCGTCTGTTCCAATTCGAACTGGATATCGAAGTAATCCTCGATGACGTGCTTGTTGCGCCCGGTCACGAACACGAGATGCTCGATGCCCGCCTCCAGTGCTTCCTCGACGACATACTGGATGACCGGCTTGTCCACGACGGTAAGCATTTCCTTGGGAACGGATTTGGTTGCCGGCAGGAACCGCGTCCCAAGTCCCGCGACGGGAAATACTGCCTTGCGTACCTTCTTATGCTGACTCACACATGCCTCCTTGGGCGTCTTTCGGCCAAATCATTCGCCAATTGGCGGACGTAGTACATAATTGCTACTTTTTCGCAAAAGATGACGCCGCCGGTTTCGCATGGTAAAGAGTTTGTTGAGAAAATGCCTCTAAACTCGGCTTCCATGCCGGATGCGTCATCGGCGTCCGAACAGCAGATCCGTGAAGACCTGGCAACTCGTGAAGACAAGGACAGGACAACTGATGACTGAGACCAACAGGACCTCATTTCTTGGCCTCGCTCTGGCGCTGACCTTCGGTGCGGCATTGTTCACCCCCCAGGCTGCCAGCGCCGACCCCGGCTTCAAGAAATGGATCGCCGGCTTCCAGGCCACGGCCATGCAGCAGGGTATCACGCAATCCACCTATCGCAAGGCTTTCGCCGGCGTCACCGATCCCGATCCGGATGTGCTGCAGAAGGCGCAGTACCAGCCCGAATTCAAGTCGCAGGTCTGGGATTACGTCGATGCCCGCGTCAATCCGTACACGGTGCGGATCGGCCGCGAGATGGCCAAGAAGCACAGGGTGACCCTGCAGGCGCTGGAACGTCATTTCGGTGTCGATAAGAATATCCTCCTTGCCATCTGGTCCATGGAATCGAATTATGGCGCAATCCTGGAAAAGGAAGATCGCCTGCACTATGTCCCCCGCGCATTGGCGACGCTCGCCTATGCCGATCCCAGGCGCGCCAAGTTCGCCCGCACGCAATTGATCGCCGCGCTGAAGATCCTGCAAAACGGCGATATCAGCGCCGACCGCATGACCGGTTCCTGGGCCGGCGCCATGGGCCATACCCAGTTCATCCCCACCAGCTACCTGCTCTATGCGGTCGACGCCGATGGCAACGGCCATCGAGACATCTGGAATTCGGTGCCGGACGCGCTGGCGACGTCGGCCAACCTGCTGATGAAGAACGGCTGGCAGGCGGGCAAGACCTGGGGCTACGAGGTCACCGTTCCACAAGGCGCGGCCAGCCAGGCCGGCAAGACGCGGTCGCTCGCCGAATGGCAGCAGCTCGGCTTCCTGCGCCCCAGCGGCAAGGGTTTCAAGAACGGCAGCGACCGCGCCACGCTGCGGCTGCTGGCCGGCGCCAACGGCCCCGGCTTCCTGATGACCAAGAACTTCTTCACGATCAAGAAATACAACGCCGCCGACACCTATGCGCTGGCCGTCGGCCTTCTTGCCGACGAAATCGCCGGCTATGGCGGCCTGCAGCAGCGCTGGCCGCGCCCGGACGGCACGCTTGACGTCAAGGAGAAGTTCGAGTTGCAGACACGGCTGAAGGCGCTCGGCTATTACGAGGGCGAAGTCGACGGCAATTTCGGCTCCGGCTCCAAGGCCGCCATCGCCGCCGTACAGCAGCGGCTCGGCATGGAAAGCGACGGCGAACCGTCGCAAAGGCTGCTGAAGGCGCTGCGCAAGTAAAGCCGCGCCCCTTTCGAGGTCAGGCGCGGCAGCAGGACGGGTGAGACGTGACGGCAAGGTCCGGTGCGACAGCATGGCGAAGAACCGGGGTTATGGCTTTTCTGGCCGTGATCCTCATCCTGCCGTTGAGCGACGTGCAGGCGCAGCAGCGCGCCGAGCGGCGCACGCTCTTCCAGATGCTGTTCGGCGTGAAGCCGAAAGCCGCGCCACCGCCGCCGATCGAGGAACCGAAGAAGCAGGTGCGCCCCCGGCCGCGCAAGCGCACACCCGCACCCGCCGTCGCCGCGCCGCCGCCCGAGCCCGAGGTCGCCAAGGCGGAAAATGCCCGCAAGATTCTCGTTGTCGGCGATTTCCTGGCGAACGGTCTCGGCGAAGGGCTGAACGACAGCTTCGCCGCGACCCCCGATGTCGCAGTCGAGACGCGCGGCGAGGTCGCTTCCGGCCTGGTGCGCGAGGACCATTTCAACTGGCAGGACAAGCTGCCCGCCGCCATCGACGAGGTGAAGCCGGCAGTCGTGGTGGTGATGATCGGCGCCAACGACCGCCAGCAGATGCTGATCAACGGCACGCGTGAAAAATTCCGCACTCAGCTCTGGCTCGACGAATACACCGCCCGCGCGGAAAAGCTTGCCGACATTGTCCACAGCCGGCATCTGCCGCTGCTCTGGGTCGGCTTGCCCGCTTTCCCGTCGCCCTCGATGACGGCGGATGCCGTTCAGCTCAACGGCATTTTCCGCACCGAGGTGGAAAAGGCCGGCGGCGAATTCATCGACATCTGGGACGGCTTCGTCGATGCCAACGGCAAGTTCGTGATCACCGGCTCGGATGTGAACGGCCAGCAGGTGCGCCTGCGCAGCGGCGACGGCATCAACATGACCAAGGCCGGCCGTCAGAAGATCGCTTTCTACGTCGAGAAATCGGTCAAACGCCTGCTCGGCGGCGTTGCGCCGGCGGAAGCGCTCGTCAGGCTCGATGCCAGCAACCTGCCCGACCTCATCCACCTGCCGCCGACCGAGCAGATCAAGATCGACCGCACCCCGCCGATCAGCCTCATCGACCCCGATCTCGACGGCGGCAAGGAATTGATGGGCGCCACACCGCCCCGCCCGGCGATCGACGTCTCCGCCCGAAAATTGCTGGTCGAACGCGGCGAGGTCGAACCCGCCCCCGCGGGGCGGATCGATGATTACCGCGTGGTGAAGTAACCGGCCATCATGAAAAAGCGGCGCCCCCGCGCCGCCTCGACATGGAAGCCTGCCGCCCGATCAGCGCGGCAGGACGGTCGATCCCATCAGCGCCTCGTCGATGGCCCGCGCAGCCTGACGTCCCTCGCGGATGGCCCAGACGACCAGCGACTGGCCGCGGCGCACGTCGCCGGCGGCCCAGAGCTTGTCGACCGAGGTGCGGTAGTCGCGATCGTTGGCGACGACATTGGTCGAGCCGCGACGGTCGGTGTTCAGCGTCAGCCTGCCGTCCAGTTCCTTCAGCACGCTGCCGGTGAACGGCCCGCGGAAGCCGATGGCGATGAAGGCGAGATCGGCCTTGATGACGAATTCCGTGCCGGCAACTGGCTTGCGGCGCTCGTCCACCTGACAGCACTTGACGCCGGTCAGCACCCCGTCCTCGCCGACGAATTCGAGCGTCGCCACCTGGAATTCGCGGATCGCGCCCTCGGCCTGGCTGGAGGAGGTGCGCATCTTCGTCGCCCAGAACGGCCAGACAGCCAGCTTGTCTTCCTTCTCCGGCGGCTGCGGGCGGATGTCGAGCTGGGTGACCTTGACCGCGCCCTGGCGGAAGGCGGTGCCGACGCAGTCCGATGCGGTATCGCCGCCGCCGACGACGACCACATGCTTGCCGCCGGCCAGGATCGGATCGCTCGGCCAGCCGGTGCTTTCGATGTTTTCGCGGCCGACGCGGCGGTTCTGCTGCACCAGATAGGGCATGGCGTCATGGACGCCGGCGAGATCGACGCCGGGAATGCCGGCCTCACGCGGGGTTTCCGAGCCGCCGCAATAGAGGACCGCGTCGTAATCGGCAAGCAGTTGCTCGACCTTGACATCGACGCCGACATTGACGCCGCAATGGAATGTGACGCCTTCGCCCTTCATCTGCTCGACGCGGCGGTCAATGAAGTTCTTTTCCATCTTGAAGTCGGGAATGCCGTAGCGCAGCAAGCCGCCGGGCTTGGCTTCGCGCTCGTAGAGATGCACGTCATGGCCGGCGCGGCCGAGCTGCTGGGCGGCCGCCATGCCGGCCGGGCCGGAGCCGACGATCGCCACCTTCCTGCCGGTATGCACCGTCGCCGGCTGCGGCACGATGAAGCCGAGTTCATAGGCCTTGTCTGCGATGCCCTGCTCGACGGTCTTGATCGAGACCGGCATGTCCTCGAGATTCAGCGTGCAGGCTTCTTCGCAAGGGGCCGGGCAGACGCGGCCGGTGAATTCCGGAAAATTGTTGGTGGAATGCAGGTTGCGGATCGCCTGCTCCCAGTTGCCGTTATAGACCAGATCGTTCCAGTCGGGGATCTGGTTATGCACCGGGCAGCCGGTCGGCCCGTGGCAATAGGGGATGCCGCAGTCCATGCAGCGCGCCGCCTGCTTCTGCACTTCCTGATCCGACATCGGAATGGTGAATTCGCGGAAGTGGCGGATGCGGTCGGAAGCCGGCTGGTACTTCATGACCTGCCGGTCGATTTCCAGAAATCCAGTGACCTTGCCCATAATATCGTCCTCAATTCATAAAAGCTGGGTGCGAAAACAAAGAGTTGGAATGTCGCGGCTTATTCGGCCGCGACGCCCATCCGCATCTGCTCCATGTCTTCCAGAGCGCGACGATATTCGACCGGCATGACCTTGCGGAACTTCGGACGATACTCGGCCCAGTGGTCGAGGATTTCCTTGGCCCGCTTCGAGCCGGTGTAGTGCATGTGGTTGGAGATCAGCTGGTAAAGGCGTTCCTCGTCGTGGCGCGTCATGTCCTCGGAGACGTCGACGCGTCCCTTGTGCATGAGGTCGCCGCCGTGATGGTGCAGCTTCTCCAGCATGTCGTCCTCTTCCGGAACCGGCTCCAGCTCGACCATGGCCATGTTGCAGCGGCTGGCGAAATCGCCCTTTTCGTCGAGCACATAAGCCACGCCGCCGGACATGCCGGCCGCGAAATTGCGACCCGTCTCGCCGATGACGACGACGACGCCGCCGGTCATGTATTCGCAACCGTGGTCGCCGACGCCCTCGACCACCGCGACCGCACCGGAGTTGCGCACCGCGAAGCGTTCGCCGGCCACGCCGTTGAAGTAGCACTCACCGGCAATCGCCCCATACATCACGGTATTGCCGACGATGATGGATTTCTCGGCGGCGATTTTCGAATTGGCCGGCGGCCGCACGATGATCTTGCCGCCCGACAGGCCCTTGCCGACATAGTCGTTGCCGTCGCCCACCAGATCGAAGGTTATGCCGCGGGCGAGGAAGGCGGCGAAGGACTGACCGGCCGTGCCACGCAGGGTGACCGCGATGGTGTCGTCCTTCAGGCCCTTGTGCCCGAAGCGCTTGGCGACTTCACCCGACAGCATGGCGCCGGCGGAACGGTCGACATTCTTGATATCGACCTCGAAGGCGACCGGCTCCTTGCGTTCGAGCGCGGCAGCAGCCTTCTCGATCATGGTGCGGTCGAGCACGTCGTCGATCGGGTGCTTCTGGCGGGCCGTCCAATAGGTGGCCTCCTTCGGCGCCTCGACCTTGTGGAAGATGCGGGTGAAATCGAGCCCCTTTGCCTTCCAGTGGCTGAGCATGTCGTCCTTTTCGAGCAATTCCGACGCGCCGATGATCTCGTCGAGCTTGCGCACACCGAGCGAAGCGAGAATCTCGCGCACTTCCTCGGCGACGAAGAAGAAGTAGTTGACCACATGCTCCGGCGTGCCCTTGAAGCGCTTGCGCAGCACCGGATCCTGGGTGGCGACGCCGACCGGACAGGTGTTGAGGTGGCATTTGCGCATCATGATGCAGCCGGCCGCGATCAGCGGCGCGGTGGCGAAGCCGAATTCGTCGGCCCCGAGCAGCGCCCCGATGATGACATCGCGGCCGGTCTTGAGGCCACCGTCGACTTGCAGGGCGATGCGCGAGCGCAGGCCGTTCAGCACCAGCGTCTGCTGGGTTTCGGCAAGGCCGATTTCCCAGGGAGAGCCGGCATGCTTGAGCGAGGTTAGCGGCGAGGCGCCGGTGCCGCCGTCGAAGCCCGAGACGGTGATATGATCGGCGCGCGCCTTGGCAACACCCGCCGCCACCGTGCCGACGCCGACTTCCGAAACCAGCTTGACCGAGATATCGGCCGCCGGGTTGACGTTCTTCAGGTCGAAGATCAGCTGCGCCAGATCCTCGATCGAATAGATGTCGTGATGCGGCGGCGGCGAGATCAGGCCGACGCCCGGCGTCGAATGCCGGGTCTTGGCGATGGTCGCATCCACCTTATGGCCAGGGAGCTGGCCGCCCTCGCCGGGCTTTGCGCCCTGCGCCACCTTGATCTGCAGCATGTCAGCATTGACCAGATATTCGGTGGTGACGCCGAAGCGGCCGGATGCGATCTGCTTGATGGCGGAACGCTCGGGGTTGGCCGAGCCGTCATGCAGCGGCAGGTAGCGGTCGGCTTCCTCGCCGCCCTCGCCGGTGTTCGACTTGCCGCCGATGCGGTTCATGGCGACCGCCAGCGTCGAATGCGCCTCGCGGCTGATCGATCCGAAGGACATGGCCCCGGTCGAGAAGCGCTTGACGATATCCACCGCCGGCTCGACCTCATCGATGGCAACAGGCGTGCGGCCGGCCGCTTCCGCCGGCTTGATCTTGAACAGGCCGCGAATGGTGTTGAGGCGCTGGGCCGATTCGTTCACCAGTTCGGCGAACTCCCGGTAGCGATCCTCTGCATTGCCGCGCACGGCATGTTGCAGCGAGGCGATGGCGTCCGGCGTCCAGGCATGATCCTCGCCGCGCATGCGGAAGGCATATTCGCCGCCGATATCGAGCGTCTTGGCCAGCAGCGGATCCTTGCCGAAGGCGGCCGCATGGCGCGCGACCGTCTCGCGGGCGATCTCTTCGAGGCCGATGCCTTCGATGGTCGTCGCCGTGCCGAAGAAATACTTGGTCACCAGCTCGGAAGACAGGCCGATGGCGTCGAAAATCTGGCCGCCGCAATAGGACTGGTAAGTGGAAATGCCCATCTTGGACATGACCTTGAGGATGCCCTTGCCGACCGCCTTGATGTAGCGATAGACGACTTCGGTGGCGTCCACTTCCTTGGGAAATTCGCCGCGCGCATGCATGTCGAGCAGCGTGTCGAAGGCGAGGTAGGGGTTGATCGCCTCGGCGCCGTAACCCGCCAGACAGCAGAAGTGATGGATTTCGCGCGGTTCGCCGGATTCGACCACGAGGCCGACCGAGGTGCGCAAGCCCTTGCGGATCAGGTGGTGATGCACGGCGGCGGTCGCCAGCAGCGCCGGAATGGCGATGCGGTCAGGCCCGACCTGACGGTCTGACAGCACGATGATGTTGTAGCCGCCCTTGACCGCCGCCTCGGCACGTTCGCAGAGCCGATCGAGCATTTCGATCATGCCCTCGGCGCCGCGCGCGACGTCATAGGTGAAGTCCAGCGTCTTGGTATCGAAGCGGTCTTCCGTATGGCCGATGGAGCGGATCTTTTCGAGATCGCCATTGGTCAGGATCGGCTGGCGCACTTCCAGGCGCTTGGCGTTTGCCATGCCCTCATGGTCGAGAATGTTCGGGCGCGGGCCGATGAAGGAGACGAGGCTCATCACCAGCTCCTCGCGGATCGGGTCGATCGGCGGATTGGTGACCTGCGCGAAGTTCTGCTTGAAATAGGTATAGAGCAGCTTCGAGCGGGTGGACATGGCCGAGATCGGCGTATCCGTGCCCATCGAGCCGACCGCTTCCTGGCCGGTGGTCGCCATCGGCGACATCAGGATCTTGGTGTCTTCCTGTGTATAGCCGAAGGCCTGCTGGCGGTCGAGCAGCGACACGTCGCGGCGCAGCGCGCGCGGCTCGACCGGCTTCAGCTCTTCGAGGATGAGCTGGGTGCGGTCCAGCCAGTTGCGATAGGGATGCTTGGTCGCAAGCTCAGACTTCACCTCCTCGTCGGAGATGATGCGGCCCTGCTCCATGTCGATCAGCAGCATCTTGCCGGGCTGCAGCCGCCACTTCTGCACGATGCTCTCTTCCGGCACCGGCAGCGTGCCGGCTTCGGAAGCGAGGATGACGCGGTCGTCATCGGTGACGAGATAGCGGGCCGGGCGCAGGCCGTTTCGGTCGAGCGTCGCGCCGATCTGGCGGCCATCGGTGAAACAGACGGCCGCCGGGCCGTCCCACGGCTCCATCAGCGCGGCGTGATATTCGTAGAATGCCTTGCGCTCCGGCGACATCGACTGGTTGCCGGCCCAGGCTTCCGGGATCAGCATCATGACGGCATGCGCCAGGGAATAGCCGCCGCGCACCAGGAATTCGAGCGCGTTGTCGAAGCAGGCGGTATCCGACTGGCCCTCATAGGAGATTGGCCACAGCTTCTCGATATCGCTGCCGAACAGCGGCGAGGAGACCGAGGCCTGACGCGCCGCCATCCAGTTGACGTTGGAGCGCAGCGTGTTGATTTCGCCGTTATGGGCGACCATGCGATAGGGATGCGCCAGCTTCCACGACGGGAAGGTGTTGGTCGAGAAACGCTGGTGGACGAGCGCCACGGCCGATTCGAAGCGCGGATCGGCGAGGTCCTTGTAGTAAGCGCCGACCTGATAGGCGAGGAACATGCCCTTGTAGACGACCGTCTTGGAGGACAGCGACACGGGGTAGAAATGGCTCTCTTCGCCGTCGAATTCGGCATAGATGCGGTTGGAGATCACCTTGCGCAGGGTAAACAACCGGCGCTCGAACTCGTTGTTGGTGGCGGCGTCGCGGCCGGCGCCGATGAAGATCTGGACATGATGCGGCTCGGTGGCGGCAATCTCCGGCGCCTTGGACAGCGAGGCATTGTCGACCGGCACCTCGCGATAGCCGAGCAGCACCTGCCCCTCTTCCTCGATCACCTGCTTCATGACGGTCTTGAAATGGGCGATCTGCTTTTCATCGCGCGGCATGAAGATATGGCCGACGCCGTATTCGCCAGCCTTCGGCAAGGTGATGCCCTGCCTGGCCATTTCCTCGCGGAAGAAACGGTCGGGGATCTGCACCAGAATGCCGGCACCGTCGCCCATCAGCGGATCGGCGCCGACGGCGCCGCGATGGGTGAGGTTTTCGAGGATGAACAAGCCGTCGCGGACGATCTGGTGCGACTTCTGGCCCTTCATATGGGCAATGAAGCCGACGCCGCAGGCATCGTGCTCGTTGCGCGGATCGTAGAGGCCCTGCTTCTTCGGCAGGCCGGACGGAAAGGCGGGCGTTTTCGTGGCCGCGGTCGCCGCGCCATCGATGTCATGCCCGATCTGATGTGACGGTATCGTCTTCGTCATCTGCTCTCTCCGTTCGCAAGCCCGCAGTCTCGCGGGCAGACCGGCCTTACGCACGGCACCCGACACTATGGATGCCGGCCGTGACAGCCGCGTTGCAGTCCTGACCCTTCACGGCGCGGCCGCCGGGTTTCGGCGGCACATCGGCCCTTCGAGGCTGAAATAGGACAGCAGCCCTGTCCTATTTCACGGGTTCTATGCCAGAAAGATCCCCCCGCCGCAAGAGCCGAGCCTGAGATTCTTCGTCTCTGAAGCAGGAAGATTGCCGGTTATTTAAGCGTCAAGCAATAATATTACACTATATGGAGAATTTTTTGAAGATAATTGCCGAGACGATTTTTCGGCCCAAAGGCTCAACCCGGCTGTTGAATCGGCGCGGCAATTTCGTAAGGTCGCCGCAGCAAACCCGTTTCCATCATCAGACCGAAAGCCGTCGATCATGTTTTTCGCTTCCGACAACTGGGCGGGCGCCCATCCCGCGATTTCCGAGCGGCTGTTCCAAGAGTCCGGCCGCTTCGCCTCCGCCTATGGCAGCAGCGACATCGACAAGAAGGTCGAGGAAGCCTTCTGCGAACTGTTCCAGCGCGAGGTGGCGGTGTTCTTCGTCGCCACCGGCACGGCGGCCAATTCGCTGGCCCTGGCAAGCCTTACGCGCCCCGGCGGCGTCGCCTTCTGCCACAACGAGGCGCATGTCACGAACGACGAATGCGGCGCCCCGGAATTCCTCTCCGGCGGCTTGCGGCTGGTGACCGTCAACGGCGCAAACGGCAAGATCGACCCGGCCGACCTCACGGCGAGGATCGGCCGCTTCCCGCCCGGCGCCGTGCATCAGGGCCAGCCGACCGCCGTCACCATCACCCAGGCAAGCGAGATCGGCACCGTCTATTCGCTCAACGAGATCGAGGCCATCGCCAACGTGACCCGCGCGCGAAAACTGGCGCTGCACATGGACGGCGCCCGGTTCGCCAATGCGCTGGTGACGCTGGACGGGGCGACCGCCGCCGACATGACCTGGAAACGCGGCGTCGACATCCTCTCCTTCGGCGGCACCAAGAATGGCTGCTGGTGCGCCGAGGCGCTCATCTATTTCGATCCCGACATGGCGCGCGAGCTGCCCTTCCTGCGCAAACGCTCCGCCCAGCTCTTCTCGAAATCGCGCTTCATCGCCGCCCAGTTCGATGCCTATCTCAAGGGCGGGCTGTGGCTGGAGCTTGCCCGCCACGCCAATGCCATGGCCGACAGTCTTCGCGCGGGCTTAAGCGCCTCCAACCGCGCCCGGTTGGCCTGGGATACGGTCTCCAACGAGGTGTTCGCCATCGTCGCCAGGGATGCCGCGCGCGTTGCGGAGGAAAAGGGCGCCCGCTTCTACGAATGGCCGGTACCGGCGGAAACGCCCGACCTTCTGGACGAAAGCGAAATGCTGATCCGCCTGGTCACCAGCTTCGCCACCGAACAGCCTGATGTCGACAACCTGCTGGAATGCCTGGCAGGGTGATCAGCCCCGGCTTTCTCCAAGCCGCAGGCTGCGGATACGCCGGAGGATATCCTCGGAGACGGCGGTAACAAGCGCCTTGTCGGCATCCTTGCGCGGCACCAGCACGAATTCGACGTCCTCCAGCTTCGGCAGGGCGCCGGCCTCGATTTCCCGAAGTCCTGCCGGCGCCATGCTGCGTGGCTGCACCAGCACGCCCATGCCGGCGCGCGCCGCCGCCGTCAGCCCGCTGAGGCTGCCGCAGGTGCAGACGATCCGCCACGCCACCCCATGTCGCCCCAGCGCCTCCAGCGCGATGGCCCGCGTCAGGCTCGGCGGCGGAAAGGCGATCAGCGGCAGCGGCCTTGTCGCCAGCGCCTGCTCGGGATCGCGCGCCAGCCAGACCAGCGGCTCGCGATAGATCAGCGTCCCCAGATCGTTGCCGAGCCGGCGCTTGGCGAGCACCAGGTCGAGATCGCCACTATCCTGCATTTCATAGAGCACGCCCGACAGCGCCACCGTCAGCTCCAGGTCGACGGAGGGGTGCGAGCGCACAAAGGCCTCCAGCACCGCCGGCAACTGGCTGCCGACAAAATCCTCGGAAACGCCGAGCCGGATGCGACCGCGCAAGCCCGTATCGGAAAACAGCGCCTGCACCTGCCCCTCGACCGCCAGCAGTGTCCGGGCATGGGTCAGCAAGGCCTCGCCATCGGCGGTCAGCACGACCCGGTGCGTATCGCGGGCCAGCAGCCGCCGGCCGAGCGACGCCTCCAGCCGCTGCACATGCTGGCTGACCGTCGATTGCCCCAGCCCCAGCCGCTCGGCGGCGGCGGTAAAACTGCCGGCCTGCTCGACGGCGACGAAACTGCGCAACTGGGTGAGGTCGAGCATGGCCTATCCTGTTTCGTGATGACTGTTATTCCTTGCATCCCCAATCATAATAGCACAGGTTCAATCCACAAAGCCGTCATTGCGAGACTATGCCATGCGCCGTTTCCTGCCCGATACATTTACCCTGCTGCTCGTCTGCACCGTCATCCTCGCCTCGCTGCTGCCGGCGCAAGGCGCTTTCGCGCATTATTTCGGCGTGGCGACCAAGCTGGCGATCGCGCTTCTGTTCTTCCTGCATGGCGCGCGCCTGCCGCGCGACGTGGTGATGGCCGGCCTCTTGCATTGGCGCCTGCACATCACCATCCTCGCCGCCACCTTCGTGCTGTTTCCGCTGCTTGGCCTTGCGGTCGGCCTGCTGGTGCCGAGCGTGCTGCCGCCGACGCTTTATACCGGCATCCTCTTCCTCTGCGTGCTGCCTTCGACGGTGCAGTCCTCCATCGCCTTCACCTCCATGGCCGGCGGCAATGTCCCGGCCGCGATCTGCGCCGCCTCGGCCTCGAATATTTTCGGGATGTTCCTGACGCCGCTGCTGGTCGGGTTGTTGTTTTCGCTCGGCGGCCATGGCGGTTTTTCCATGGATGCGCTGGAGCAGATCCTGCTGCAACTGCTCGCCCCCTTCATCGCCGGCCAGTTGCTGCAGCCCTGGATCGGCAACTGGATCCGCGCCCGCAAAAAAATCCTGACCCCCGTCGATCGCGGCTCGATCCTGATGGTCGTCTATCTCGCCTTCAGCGACGCCGTGGTCGAAGGCATCTGGCACACCTTTACGGCCGCCGAACTCGGCGCGGTCGTCGTGGTCGATATCGTGCTGCTGGCGGTGGTGCTGATCGTGACCATGTTCGGCAGCCGCCTGCTCGGCTTCTCCAAGGAAGACGAGATCGCCATCACCTTCTGCGGCTCGAAGAAAAGCCTCGCCAGCGGCGTGCCGATGGCCAGCGCCATCTTCGCCGGCCAGCCCATCGGCGCCATCGTCCTGCCGCTGATGCTGTTCCACCAGATCCAGCTCATGGCCTGCGCCGTCATCGCCCAGCGCTATGCGACGCAACGCCAGCGCAGCGAGGCCGTGGCGGCCAAGGCCTGAAACGAAAAAGGCGGCGCCCGCAGGCGCCGCCCTCGTTCATTCGAGAGGAGAGAGAATGAAGCTTAGTTGACCGAAGCCGGTTCGGTCTCGGTGACCTTGGCTTCGATGGTCTTCGGCGTGGCGACCGCTTCGGCGGCAATCGCGATGCGGCGCGGCTTCATGGCTTCGGGAATGTTGCGCAGAAGCTCGATATGCAGAAGGCCGTTCTTCAGCGACGCGGTCTGCACCTCGACATGGTCGGCAAGCTGGAAGCGGCGCTCGAAGGCGCGCTTGGCGATGCCGCGATAGAGGTATTCGCTGTCGCCGGCGGCTTCGTCGGCCTTCTCGCCCTTGACGGTGAGCACATGGGCGCGGGCCTCGATGCTGAGTTCGGTTTCATCGAAGCCGGCCACCGCCATGGTGATGCGGTAGGTATTTTCGCCAGTGCGTTCGATGTTGTAGGGCGGGTAGGTCTGGGCCTGTTCCGGCTGACCGAGGCTGTCCAACATGGTGAACAGGCGGTCGAAACCGACGGTGGAACGGTAAAGCGGGGAAAAATCGACGTGACGCATGGTGTCCTCCTGTGAAGCGACGTTGTGCGGGTTGAGGCTCCCACATCCCGCGTTTGGCGATGAAGGAGCCGGATTGCGGACCCGTCTGGCATCCGCCCGAAACAGATGGGAAGAGGTCTTTGCGCCTTCAAGCCCCGGCCGCACTTTTTCGCATGAACGGCGGCTGAACGGGCAATTCCGCTGCCGTTCATCGACGGCCTGCTATTTCTCGCACATCGAACGACACCCATCGTTCGTGGCCGGGTTTCATGTCCCCCCTCGGCCTTATCTTCAAGGGCCGGATGCGCTGTCTCCCCTCCCCCTGTTCGCGCACTCCGGCCCCTTTTCTCCTGTTGCGAAACGGCTTAACGTCGATCTCATCTCACCGGAAAGAGGACAGTCGTCGCCGAATGGAGGCCACCTTGCATGAAACGCCGGGCAATCCGGCGCCCGCAAACCACACAGTCGGCTTTTTCACCGCCCATGACGGCGTGAAACTGCGCTATGCGGTTTTTCGCTCGGAAATTTCGCCGGCGCGCGGCACCGTGGTCCTGCTGCATGGCCGCAATGAATGCATCGAGAAATATTTCGAGACGATTCGCGACCTCAACGCCATGGGCATGTGGGTCGCGACCTACGACATGCGCGGCCAGGGCGGCTCGCAACGGCTGGTGCGCAACGGCCTGAAGGGCCATGTGCGCCGCTTTGCCGATTACGAGCGCGATCTCTTCACATTTCTCGATGCCGTCGTTCTGCCGGATACGCGCCTGCCCTTCTTCCTGCTCGCCCATTCCACGGGCGCGCTGGTGGCGCTCTCGGCCGCGCCGCAGCTCGAAAGCCGTATCGAGCGCATGGTGTTGAGCGCGCCGCTGGTCGGCATTGCCAGGGTAAAGATGTCGATCGGCACCATGCGACGGCTGTCGAAGCTGTTCTGCCTGATCGGCCTCGGCGGCCTCCAGGTCGGCCGCGGCACGATCAAGTTCGGCTTCGAAGACAATCCGCTGACGGCGGACGCCAAGCGTTTCGCCCGCAACGAAAGCCTGCTGGAGGATTTTCCGCATCTGATGGTCGGCCTGCCGACGGCGCGCTGGCTGCGCGAATCGCTGTGCGCCATCCGTCGCTGCCTCGATCCCGATCATCTCGCCTCGATCCGCATTCCGACGCTGATTCTGGCGCCGATGCGCGACGGCGTCATCCCCTATATCGACCAGGAAAACCTGTCGCGCCATTTTCGCGCCGCCCAGCTCATCCCGGTTCCGGGCGCGCGCCACGAGCTGTTTCAGGAAAAGGATGTCTATCGCGTGCAGGCGCTGGCCGCCATCGCTGCCTTCATTCCCGGCAGCGATGCCGAAAAGGCCGAAGTCGCGCTGACGATGGAATAAGCTTGAAGCATGTCGCGCAAAAGTGTGCCGCGATTTTTCGACAACGACATGCGAAAAATCGATGACCCAAAGCGCAGAAGCGAATCTGAAAGATCGCGACGCGCTTTAGCGCGCGAGAAGCTCCAGCGCCTCGCGGTGCAGCGCGGCGCTCCCGGCCGCGATCACATTGCCGCCCGCCTCGGCGCGGCCGCCCTGCCAGTCGGTCATGACGCCGCCGGCCTGCTCGACCAGCGGGATCATCGCCCCGACGTCATAGGGCTTCAGCCCGGTCTCGATGACGAGATCGACATGCCCGGCCGCCAGCAGCGCATAGGCATAGCAATCGATACCGTAGCGGAACAGGCGCGCCCGGCTTTCGACGTCGCGGTAGCGGCGCGCATCTTCGCCGGCAAACATATGCGGCGATGTGGTGAACAGGATGGCGTTTGCAAGCCCGCCGCAATCGCGGCTGCGGATCTGACGTTCGCCGTCGGGGCCGGCATACCAGGCGGCCTTGCCGTCCGCGAAATAACGCTCGCCGGTGAAGGGCTGGTCCATCATGCCCATGATCGACCGGCCATCCTCCTGGAAGCCAATCAGCGTGCCCCAGACCGGCACGCCGGAAATGAAGGCGCGGGTGCCGTCGATGGGGTCGATCACCCAGATATGCCTGCGGTCGAGGCCGACATTGTCATGCTCCTCGCCGAGAATGCCATGCTCGGGAAACTGCGCGCCGATCACGGCGCGGATGGCGGCTTCCGCCGCGCGGTCGCCCTCGGTCACCGGATCGAAACCGCCATCCTGCTTGTTGACGACATCGACACCGGTGCGGAAACGCGGCAGGGTCTCGGCCTTGGCCGCATCGGCCAGCCGGTTGAAGAAAGCGCGATCAGGAAGCATGGGAGATCCACCGGGAAAGGACTTTGGTTTCTCTTTTAGTAGAGGAAAACCCCTTGAAAGCAAACCGCTTTCATGGCCCCGCGCCGCTTTCGGCATCGCAGCAATAGCGGCTGGATTCCGGCTTGACATTTGTGCGATGCACACATAACTTTTCCCTACAGTCTTTCGACTGTAAATACCCTCCTTGGGTGTTTCCTCCCTAGATTTGACCGCGCCGCAAAGCGCGGTTTTTTTTGGAAAATCTATTCCGCCGCCAATGCCGCGTCGGCGGCATAGAGCGCCACGTAATCGGCCATCTGGCGCATGAAGGACGAGATGGCGGCGGCGACCGCCTCGAATTCCGGCCGCTTCTGCAGCGACGTCTCGTCGACATACAGCGCGCGGCTGACCTCCACCTGCAGCGCATGCAGGCCCCGCGCCGGGCGGCCATAATGTTCCGTTATGAAACCGCCGGCATAGGGCTTGTTGCGCACGGCGGTGAAGCCGAGATTTTCGAGGATGTCGATCGCGGCGCGGCTGAGATCGGTCGAGGCGCTGGTGCCGTAGCGGTCGCCGATGATGAAATCCGGCCTGAGGTTGGAGCCGGCGACACGGATATTGCCGGGCATCGAATGGCAATCGATCAGCACGCCGAAACCGAAGCGCACATGGGTGCGGGCGATCAGCCGGCGCAAGCAGGCATGATAAGGCTTGTAGATCGTCTCGACCCGTTCCAGCCCCTCCTCCACCGGCAGGCGGTGGGCATAGATCTCCATGTTTTCGGCGACGATGCGCGGAATGGTGCCGAGCCCGCCGGCAACACGCACCGAGCCGATATTGGCGAATGGCGGCAGCGCGCCGTCGAACATGCGCGGATCGAGCTCGTAGGGCTCGCGATTGACGTCGATGAAGGCGCGCGGGAAATGCGCCATCAACAGCGGCGCGCCAAGCTCGGTGGCCGCGCCGAAGAGCTCGTCGACATAATGGTCTTCCGAGCGGCGCAGCGAGGACGGATCGAGGCGCGAGCGCTCCACGAAGGAGACGGGATAGCGGCGACCGCTATGCGGCGAGTTGAAAACGAACGGAATGCGCTGGATTTCCGGTTCCCGGACCTCGAAAAGGTCGGATTCGTTCTGCCTTCCGTGCATTTGGCCTCTTTTTGCCTTTACCATGCCACAAACTTGGTGCTTCGCAGATGTTGCCAGTTGCCTGTCGGCAAGTCCATAGTGCCGCCCCGACGAAAACGCATCCGCCAATATCCCGATTCACGGGATGTTTACCCCGTCGCACTAGGGTGCAAGGCGGACAATCCTGTACAAGCAGCAGTCAATGAATAACGGTCCCATTTTCATGAGTCAGAAAATTCTTCTTGCCGAAGACGATAACGATATGCGCCGCTTCCTGGTCAAAGCGCTGGAAAAGGCAGGCTACAAGGTGTCGTCCTTCGACAACGGCGCCAGCGCCTATGACAGGCTGCGCGAGGAGCCTTTCTCGCTTTTGCTGACCGACATCGTCATGCCGGAGATGGACGGCATCGAACTGGCGCGGCGGGCAACCGAACTCGATCCCGACCTCAAGGTGATGTTCATCACCGGCTTCGCCGCCGTCGCCCTGAACCCCGATTCCAAGGCGCCGAAGGATGCGAAGGTGCTTTCCAAGCCGTTTCACCTGCGCGACCTCGTCGACGAGGTCAACAAACTCCTGGCGGCCTGAGCCAGGAACTGAAGCGTTGCGCATGTTTTCCGCGCGAAACTGCGGAAAACAAAGGGTTTTGTAAAAACCTTTCACAAAGCGGAAAAAACCAGTTGACTGGCAAAGCGCTTTTGTGGTGTATGCGCCTCATCGGATGGGCGTGTAGCTCAGCGGGAGAGCACTACGTTGACATCGTAGGGGTCACAGGTTCAATCCCTGTCACGCCCACCATCCTAATTCGCTGAAAAGCAAGGGCTTTCTGGAAACGGAAAGCCCTTTTTGCATTGTGGCCCACAGGCTCGGTGAACCTATCAATTGGGCGACAACCTTCCCGTCTCCCGTGCACGACCGCACCGCACGCCCTTATCCGCTCTTTGCACTTCAGTTCCTGGGCATGTCAGCTCCTTGGCATTGGGGCGAAAAATCGAAATGCTCACGCGAAGCTTCAAACATCCCCTTACAGTTCGCACGCATCGGTCGCTTACCGATGAAGCCGACGCTCCGACCGCCGCCGTAAAGTCTGCCATATGACGGATTTGCATACCGTCGACCTAATTTCACCGTCCCCGATTTTCTGCGTTTGCCAAGATTTAATAATATCGACCAATAATCGCATACGTCACATTCAAATACATTTAAGAGGTCAAATAATGTCGAGCATTCCTGCGCCGGAAATATTGTCCGATTTGGTGAAACATCTGGAACCTCATCAAAACACACTGCGAACGAAAAGCGAAAAATACATGGTGGTCCTTGCGACGCTCGCCAAGACAGCGCTGGCAAGCGGCCGCAAAACTGCCATACAAACGGGTCTGACCACTGCCGTCGCAGCAGCCGGGCTCAAAACAGGCGTGGCCATCGGCGTTGCCGGCGCCAGCGTTACGTTCGCCCCCATCGGCGCCGCATTGGCGCCCTGGTTTGTTCTGGCTGAAGCTGGCCGGGTCTCCACACGCGTCAACGGCTTCATCGACCTTCGCGATGACGCCAACAGGAGCGGGCCGAATTCCAACTCCGAAATGCAGTATGTTTGCAAATGCGGGAAATGCGGGAAAAATATCGGATATATAGTCGATAAGGAGCATGCGCGATTTGCGCGCAAAGCGGTCTATGCAACACTTATCGGCCTTGTGGTTCTGCCGTTCAAGATTGTCCACTCAGTCGGCAAGAGCTTTGAGGCGGAAAGACCCAAGGAGATGACCAGTCGCGCCTTGGTGCAATCGGCGCTGACAGGATGCACGGTCGCTATCGCGACGATCTTCCAGCTTGTCGGCGACGGCACCGAAGAAGAGAACAAGGCAAAGGTCGTCGCAATCATCACAAGCAGCGACGGCTGGGCGGAAGTAAAAAGGCTGATATAAGCGGGAGATCATCGCGTCCCCCGCATTTTCCCTGTCGCGCCCAAGCTGACGACAATCACCCGACCACGTCGCATGCATCCGAACGGGCTTCAGTCCGGTCGCCGCCCGCAGCCCATGCCCGGATGGATAAAGCCCGCAAGCTCCGAACAAGTCCGCCCTGCTATCGCTTGCCGTTACAGCCGCGTCCTGCGGCAGGAAACACGGGCAGACACTATCGCGGCGCGAGGCGAGATGATCGTAGAGGCATTTCTTGAATGGGCGATGCAGGCGGGCGCCAGGGAGCGCATCCGCGCCGCCGCCGCCATCGGCCGGGCATTTCTCAAGTCCCGCGTCACCCCCTGGGAGCGCGCCGCCGCCGGGCGGGCGTTGCAGGCGCTGGCGGCGGACCGGTCGCCGGCGGTGCGCCAGTCGCTGGCCTATGCCATCGCCGACAGCCCGCAGGCGCCGCACGACGTCATCCTGACACTGGCCGCCGACGAACCCGATATCGCCGCCGTCGTCATCCTGCGCTCGCCCGTCCTGACCGACATCGACCTCATCGACATCCTGGCGACGCGGCCGCTGGTGGCTCGCGCCCTGGTCGCCGCGCGGCCGAAACTTTCCGACGTCGTCGCTGCGACCATCGCCGAGACCGGCAGCGAATCGGAGCTGACCATTCTGCTCGAAAACGCCGACGCGGCGATCTCGAGCGTCGCGCTGCGCCGTATCGCCGAACGCATGCGCCAGGACGAGAATATCCGCATGCTACTCGCCGCCCGGCCCGATCTCGACATGGAAACCCGCGCCGGCCTCATCCTCGGCGACCGCTGGTCCACCGCCGAAGTCCCCGCAACGCTCGACCGCGCCATCGAAACCATGAACGAGACGGAGAGCGAATGGAAGCTCTTCGCGCCGCAGACCGCAGCCGCGCGCTCCGAGGCAGCACCGGCCGCCGCCGGCGACCTCGCGGGCGCGATCCTCGAGAATCGCAACCTCGCTCCCGCCCTGCTGCTCGACGCCATCTGCCGGCTACGCGTGGAAGAGGCTGCCGCCGCCATCTCGGCGCTGTCCGGCATGAGCGCCACCGGCGTCATGGCCATCCTGCAGCGCGGGCGTTTCCCGACGGTGCGCGCCCTGTTCGAATCGGCCGGGCTCGGCCGGGCGACCAGCACGCTGCTGGTCGAGGCGGCCCTGTTGTGGCGCGAGGCGGTGGATGTGCCGGAAGGAGACGCTGTCACCGATATCGCCGCTGCCTTGCGCGAAAAACTGGCATGCGCGGGCGCGCCAGCCGGCGCCGTCGACGACCTGCTGTCGCTTGCCGGCACAGTCGTCTCCACGAGCTCGACGCAAACCGCCACGCGAAAAGCCGCCTGACGGCGACGCCACAGAATCGACACAGAAACCGGCGGATAAGGGAACAAGCCGCCCCGGACCTGTCTTGCCGCGTGTCGCGATCGAAAACCCCGCCGCAGCGCCGGCGCGGCCTGCCATAGAACCCGCGCCACGAGGTGATGACGATGATCCGCAACCTGTTGAAATTCGCCCCGTGGCTCTGCCTGCTCGCCATTGTCTTCGCCACCGTCTCGCCGATCGGCTGGCGGCCGCACGACCTGTTGCCGGTCGATGTCGACCGGGCGTTGGCCTTCCTGCTGCTGGGTGCGCTGTTCGTCCTCGCATATCCCCGCCATTTCGTGCTCTGCGCCGTATTGCTGGTGGTCGGGGCCGGCGCCATCGAACTGCTCCAGCTTCTGTCTCCCAGCCGCCATGCCCATGTCGAGGATGCCGTGATCAAGGCGTTTGGCGCGGTGGCGGGTGTGCTGGTCGGACGTCTGGCAGCGCGGTTTTTCGGACTGGCGCAGGACGATAGGGCGGCACAGCCGGCGGAATAAACCCTTTTTCCGACAGACACGGTTAACGTCGAACGGTGGAAAACGGCCTGTTTTCCACCGTTTTTCGTCCGAAGACGCCATTTTACGGTTATCGGCGCCGGAAGCATCCGCCGCGCGTAAAGATTGGATTCAAACTTTCCCGGTAATCTCCTGTTAGCTTTTGTTGGAATGGTCCACGGCGGCGCGTCTGGCCGCCCTCCCTCTTGTATTGCGTCATGGGTTCCAAATGCGTGCATCGGCCTTGACTGTCCTTCTCGTCGCCAGCCTCTCGGTGTCGGGCTGCTCCTCGCGCTCCGGCTCGGAGAGCCTGTCTTCCGCGCCCTCCCAGGAAAAGACCGGCGCCATCGTCGCACCGCCAGTGCCCTCGGCCAATGTCGGCGCAACGAGCGCGCAGACGGCGGCGGCGAACACGCCTGCGGAGCGGCTGGCCTGGGCCGCCGGCCCGAAATCCCCGACCGCCTTCTCGGCAACGCAGACGCTTGCCATGCCGCTGCCCTCGCAACGGCCGGTGCAGCAACTGGCGGCGGTGAATTTTCCAGTCGACAAGGCGCCGGATGCCGGCCCGCGCGGGCGCATCTACGCCCATCGCTTCCGCGATGCCCATCCGATCAATTTCGGCTCGGCCTCGCCGCGCAACCACGCCGTCCACGGCGTCGACGTCTCGCGCTGGCAGGGCGATATCGACTGGTCGCGGCTGCGCACCCAGGGCGCCAACTTCGCCTATATCAAGGCCACCGACGGCGGCGACCACGTCGATCCGATGTTCCGCACCAATTGGAAAAGGGCCAAGGAAGCCGGCCTGAAGCGCGGCGCCTATCACTTCTTCTACTGGTGCCGCACCGCCGGCGAGCAGGCCGAATGGTTCATCCGCAACGTGCCGCGCGACCCCGACGCCCTGCCGCCGGTCATCGACGTCGAATGGAACGGCGAATCGCGCTGCAAGAAGCGCCCCTCGCCCGAGAAGGTGCGCGAGAAGATGCAGGTCTTCATGGACATGCTGGAGCGCCACTACGGCAAGCGTCCGGTGATCTACACCGCGCCGGATTTCTACGAGGACAACCTGCAGGGCGCCTTCCAGGCTTACCCCTTCTGGCTGCGTTCCGTCGCCGCCCATCCGTCGAAAGTCTATCCGGGCCGCAAATGGGTCTTCTGGCAATATTCGGGCTCCGGCCTGTCGCATGGCGTCAAGGGCCGCATCGACCTCAACGTCTTCCGCGGCACCGAGGAGCAATGGCACCGCTGGGCCGGCACCGGCGGCGGCAACAGCTGATTGCCCCCTGTCCATGCCCATGACGGCGGCCTCGGCCGCCGTTTTTTCGTCCGGCCAATAAAAAAGCCCCGCAGAAGCGAGGCTTGAAGTTTTTGCGCTCCGGGGAAAACAGAGCAGCGCGCTTTCTATACTCTGGCTTTTTGCGTCCTCGTAGGTCGCTTTTGGCAAAACCGGTACGGTCTGAAAAAGAAACCCGCGCTTTTCATCGGGAAAAGCCGGGTTTCGAGGATCCGAAGTTGCGCGAACTCGATACGCATCGCGCTTGCCCACCAGAATGCCAGCCAGCCGTTAACGGAATGCAAAGGCGCGACACCAGCTTTGCCCAACCATTTTTAGGACCGCATCGGCATGCGGCATTTTCTCCGCCGCGCCGATATGCCACAAATCATCGCCGAAGGGCTGCGGAAACGCCCGTTGCAAGAGGATCGAGCATGGCCAGAAAATCGATTGTTTCCCTGATTGCCGCGACCGCGGCGCTGATGACGCCGGCCGCGGCTTTCGCCCATACGGGCCTTGGGGAAACCGGCGGCCTCGTTCATGGCTTCATGCATCCGGTCGGCGGCATCGACCATGTGCTGGCCATGGTGATGGTCGGCGTGCTCGCCGCTGAGATCGGTGGGCGGGCGCTGTGGCTGGTGCCGGCGACCTTCGTCGCGGTGATGGCACTCGGCGGCGCGCTGGGCGTGGCTGGCCTGCCCCTGCCCTTCTTCGAGATCGGCATCGCGCTCTCGGTCGTGGTCCTCGGAGGCATGGTCGCGCTCAGTCGCGAGACCTCGATGCTGGCGGCGGCCGGCATCGTCGGCCTGTTCGCCGTCTTCCACGGCTACGCCCATGGCGCGGAAATGCCGGCCGATGCCGACGGCCTTGCCTATGCGGGCGGTTTCATGGCCGCGACGGCCCTGCTGCATGCCGCCGGCATCGGCCTCGGCATGGCGGTTGCCCGCCTGAATACGGTGACCGGCCCGCTACTGGTGCGCTCCGCCGGCGCGCTCGCCGCCGTCGCCGGCCTCGGCCTTCTCGCCGGTACCCTCTGAGCGGCGGTTACTGCCGGCCGCGAAAACGGCGCTGATAGGCGGGATCGTATAGCGCGCTCTCACGAAAATCGCGGGCCGCCAAGCCGGGGCCGACAAAAATCAGCGCCGTGCGCTCGATCGGATCGGCGGCGACCTTTTCGACGATATCGGCGAGCGTGCCGCGCAGGATGCGCTCGTCCGGCCAGGAGGCCTTGACGACGATGGCGACCGGGCAATCCGCGCCATAAAGCGGCGTCAGTTCCGCCACCACCTGATCCAGCGCATGGATGGCGAGATGGATGGCGAGCGTGGAGCCGCTTGCCCCGAAGGCCTGCAGCGTTTCCGTGTTTGGCATCGGCGAGGCGCGGCCGGACACGCGGGTCAGAACCAGGCTCTGGGCGACCGAGGGAATGGTGAGTTCGCGCCCGAGCGCCGAGGCCGCCGCCGCAAAGGCCGGCACGCCCGGGGTCATCGTGTAATCGAGCCCGCTCTGCTGCAGGCGGCGGATTTGTTCGGCAACCGCGCTCCATACGGCGAGATCGCCCGAATGCAGCCGCGCGACATCCTCGCCGGCGGCAGCGGCCTTGACGAATTCCGCCGCGATCTCGTCCAGCGACATCGGCGCGGTATCGACGATGCGCGCCCCCGGCGGGCAATAGGCCAAGAGCTCCGGCGACACCAGCGAACCGGCATAGAGGCAGACGGGGCATTTGCCGATGAGATCGCGGCCGCGAACCGTGATGAGGTCGGCCGCACCTGGGCCTGCACCGATGAAATGCACTGTCATAATGATATCCTCTTGAACCTCACGATGGCTTTCGCCACGTCCATTGCGTCACCGGCATGGCGGGCTTCCAGCCTGTCATCTGCCCGACCGGACCGGCGCGGGCGATATCGATGCGGATCAGACCGCCACCAAGCCGCGCATGGGCAGACAATAGCACCGCCTCCATCTCCAACGTTACCGCATTGGCGACTAGCCGCCCTCCCGGCTTCACGCCGGCGATCGCCGCCTCGAACACCCCGTCCTCACTGCCGCCGCCGCCGATGAAGATCGCATCCGGAGCGGCAAGACTGGCCAGCGCCGAAGGCGCCACACCCTCGACTACCGTCAGGCCGGGCACACCGAAGGCGGTGGCATTCCGGCGAATGCGGGCGGCCCTTTCAGGCGATTGCTCGATGGCAATGGCGCGCATGGCGGGATCGCGCAGCATCCATTCGATGGCGATCGAACCGGAGCCGCCGCCGATATCCCACAGCAGTTCGCCGCGCCGCGGCGACAGGGCCGACAGCGTCAGTGCCCGCACCTCGCGCTTGGTGATCTGGCCGTCATGCTCGAACAGGCTATCGTCCAGCCCCGGCGCCAGCGGCAGAATTCTCGCACCTTCTCCGGCGACGATCTCGACGCCGCAAACGTTGAGGGAATGGAACACGTCGCTGCCAAAAGCTTCGGCCACATGATGTGTCACCCGCTCCTGCGGCCCGCCGAGCGCTTCGAGAACCGTAAGCCGAGACTGACCGAAACCATTTTCCGTCAGCAGCGCCGCAAGCGCCGACGGCCCGTCGCTGTCCGACGTCAGCGCCAGCACGCGGCAACCGGGTTGCAGATGCGGGCGGATGAGATCGAGCGGACGGCCATGCAGCGACACGCATGCAACATCCTGCAACGGCCAGCCGAGCCGCGAGGCGGCAAGACTGAAGGAGGACGGCGCCGGCATCACCCGCATTTCCGAAGGGTCGATGCGCCGCGACAGCGTCGCGCCAACGCCGAAGAAGAAGGGATCGCCGGAGGCCAGCACCACGACCGGCTGGCCGCGCCGGGCGACGATTTCGTCCACCGAGCGTTCGAAGGGGCTGAGCCAGACATGACCTTCGCCCGTCAGCAATGATGCCGCCAGCTCCAGATGCCGCGCGCCGCCGAAGACAGTTGCGGCCCCCGCAATCGCCGCCTTCGCGGCGTCGCCGAGACCGTCTGGACCATCCTCGCCGATCCCGATAATGGTCAGCCATTGCATGGGAAGATCAGACATGGCGGCGCATCGCATTCTTATCCTTGGCGGCACCACCGAAGCCCGCCAGCTCGCCGGGTTGTTGGCCGGAGATCCGCGCTACGACGCCACCCTGTCGCTCGCCGGCCGCACGGCCGAGCCCAAAGCCCTGCCATTGCCTGTGCGTAGCGGCGGTTTCGGCGGCGCCGACGGTCTGGCCGATTATCTGACGCGCGAAAACATCGATTTGCTGGTCGACGCCACGCATCCCTTTGCGGTGCGTATTTCCGCCAATGCGGCCGAGGCTGCGGCGCGCGCGGGCACGCCGCTTTTCGCCCTGCGCCGCCCTGGCTGGGAGGAACGGGCCGGCGACCACTGGACGCGCGTGCCCGATCTCGAAGCGGCCGTCGATGCGCTGGGCGTCATCCCCCGCCGCGTCTTTCTCGCCATCGGCCGGCAGGAGGCGCATGTCTTCAACCGGACGCCGCACCATGCCTATCTGGTGCGCAGCGTCGATCCGGTCGATCCGCCGCTGACGGTGCCGGATGCGCAGTACATCCTCTCCATCGGCCCCTTCGACGAGGCCGACGAGCGCGCTTTGCTGACGGACAAAAACATCGACGTCGTCGTCACCAAGAACAGCGGCGGTGAAGCGACCTATGCCAAGATCGCCGCCGCCCGCGCGCTGGGCATCGAGGTCGTGATGGTCGAGCGCCGGCATCCGGCCGCCGTTCCGGCCGTCGCGACGGCCGAAGAAGCGCTCGACCGGATCGCTCACCTCTTGTCTCCGGCGATAAAGCGCGGCGTATAGACGAGATCGGCGCGGCCGGGCCTTGCAATGACGCGGGTTTCCAGCGAGCCGATGATGACGCAGGTCGCCATGTCGGCCATGGCGGCGTCGGCGGTTTCCAGCGGCATGACGCGGATGTTTTCGTCCGGCCGGCCGGCGGCGCGGCCGAAGATCACCGGCGTCGTCGCCGGCAGGATGTCGCGCAGCAGCGAAAAAGCTTCGCCGAGCTGCCAGGGGCGCGCCTTGCTGATCGGATTGTAGAGCGCGATCACCAGCCCGGCCTCGGCCACCAGCCGCAGACGCCTTGTAATGATGTCCCAGGGCTTGAGATTATCCGAGAGCGAGATGGCGCAGAAATCGTGACCGAGCGGCGCGCCGCTTCGGGCCGCGACCGCAAGCATGGCGGTGACGCCGGGCGTCACCACGATCTCGATCTCGCGCCATGCTTCCGGCCCCTTGTCGATGGCCTCGCAGACGGCCGCGGCCATGGCGAACACGCCGGGATCGCCACCGGAGACGACGCAGACCTTTTCGCCCGTAGCCGCCCGCGTCAACGCCGCCTGCGCCCGGTCCAGTTCCTCGCGATTGTCCGACGCGATGCGGCGCTGATCGGCGCGCAATACGAGGCGGTCGAGATAGGGGCCGTAGCCGAAGAATTCGCTCGCCGCCTCGACGGCCTGCACCGCCTCCGGCGTCATCTGCTCCGGGCTGCCGGGGCCGGTGCCGACGATATAGAGAATGCCGCTCACGATGCCGCCCTCGCCAGTTGCTCGATGCGCGCCCGGTCCTGCCAGCCGGCGACCAGCACCAGCGAGAAATAGGGGGCCTCGTCGCCGGTTTTTTCGGCAAGCGGGATCATCGCCGCATTGGCCATGGTGCCGCGCTCGACATAAACGGCTTGGCTCAGCTTGCCGGCGGCAGCGAGCGCGCGCCGGATTTTGCCGAGATTGCGCCCGACCTTCATGATGACGGCGGCCTGCGTGTCCGACAGGCGGCGCAGCAATTCCGCCTCCGGCATGGTGCCGGGCAGGACCGAGAGCACGTCGTCGCCCTGGACGATCGGCAAGCCGGCCATCGACCAGCAGCCGGACATGGCTGTGATGCCGGGAATAACCTCGGCCGGAAACCGCGCGGCGAGCCGTACATGCAGGTGCATGTAGGAGCCGTAGAACAGCGGATCGCCCTCGCTGAGGACGGCGACCGTGCGCCCTGCCGAAAGATGTTCGGCAACGGCGGAGGCGGAGGCGTCGTAAAAGGCGGTGATGCGGCTCTTGTAGCCGTCCTCATGCGTCTCGATTTCCGTGGTCACGGGATAATAGAGCGGCAGTTCGGGAATGTTTTCGCGCACGATGCCGTCGACGATGGGCCTTGCATTGCCGCGCCGGCCTTCCTTGGCGAAATACGCGAGCACATCGGCGCTTTGAAGCGCGCGCACGGCCTTGACGGTCAGCAGGTCGGGATCGCCGGGGCCGGTACCGACGCCGATCAGGCGTCCGGGTGCAACGCCGCTCACAGGCCCGGCCTCGCCAGCGAATTCAGCGCCGCCGCCGTAATGGCGCTGCCGCCGAGACGGCCGCGCACGATGGCATAGGGCACGCCATAGGAATTTTCTGCCAGCGCATCCTTGGATTCGGCAGCCCCCACGAAGCCGACCGGCATGCCGAGGATCGCCGCCGGTTTTGGCGCGCCGTCGCGGAGAAGCTCAAGCAGATAGAAAAGTGCGGTCGGCGCATTGCCGATGGCGACGACGGCGTCAGCCATGCGCTCGCCCCAGAGGCGGATGGCGGCGGCCGAGCGGGTATTGCCGATTTCCTTGGCGAAGACAGCCGTCTGCGGATCGCTCAGCGTGCAGATGACCTCATTATTGGCCGGCAGGCGGGCGCGGGTGACGCCATGCGCCACCATCTGCGCGTCGCAGAAGATCGGCGCGCCGGCTTGAAGCGCGGCGCGGGCCGCACCGACGAAATCCGGCGAAAAGACGAAATGCCGGGCAGCCTCGACCAGGCCGCAGGCATGGACCATGCGCACCGCCACATCCGCTTCCGCCTCGGAAAAGCGGGAAAGATCGGCTTCAGCGCGGATAATGGCGAAGGAGCGCTCATAGATCGCATCGCCCTGCCGGATATAATCGTAGTCTGTCATTCCCTGTCCTGTCGCACCGCTTCCCGTATCGCATCCCTGCCCAGCCGCTGCAGACAGTCGGCCGCCGTCTCCCCGGCCCGCCTGGCGGTGCCGACCAGCGCGGCGAGACGCGCAATCGCGTGGGTCACGTCCTTAGCAGCGATGTACGCCTCTGGCGAGCCCGATGCGGAGCCATTTACGACAAGCGCATAGCCTGTTGGCGCTGCCGTCAGCGTCAGGGGCGTGGGGGCCGGATGGGCACAGCCCTTCGGACAACCGGAGACATGCAGGGTCAGCGAGCCGTCGAGCAGAGCGGGTGCCGCCGCGATCAAGGTCCGCGCCAAAGCGTGGGTATCGAAAAAGGCCGAAGCACAGCCGCGCGCACCGGCGCACAGCGCGATATGATTGGCCGGTTCCTGAGGATCGACGACGAATCCACGCGCCGCCGCTGCATCCCGTGCCGCAGCCAACTGCGCCGGCGCGATGCCGATCAGAAAAAAGCCATGGTCCGGCGCCAGCCGGATTTCGTGGCAACCGAGCGCCTCCGTCTCGCGTATGAAAGCGATAAGCGCAGCCGCCTCGATCTGGCAGAAGGGCAAGGCGACGCCGAGAGCGGAAAACCCGTCCCAGAGATGAAGGCCGGCCGGTGACGGAACCGAGTGTTCCCGTCCCCCCTGCCCGTTCTCCTCGAATCCGAACCGCGACCGCCATTCCCCGGCATCGAGATCGCGGCCGCGCGCCCGTCGTCCCATGGCAGACAGCGCACGCAACAGCACCATGACGGCATCGACGGCCGCCTCCGCAGGAAGGCGCGCAACAGGTTTTGCCGTGCGGTCATCGCCGGCCAATGCGATTTCCCAAGTGTTGTCCGGCAAGGCCGTCAACCGGATATCCGCCGAGACGTTCTGCAGCGAAAACCGCCCGCCGCCATCGACCGTGATCGAGAGTTTTGCCGCCAGCGAAAGGGCCGGCTCTTCTAAAACAACGCGGGCGCGCAAAACGTCCGCCAGCGGCCGGGCGTCGATGTTTTCTTCCGGGTCGAGCCCGGCAAGCGGTGGCGTCTCGATGGCGAGGCCGGTGGCAAGCGGCATGTCCATCGCCAGGATCTCGGTCGAAAACAACGGCGCGCTTGCCGGCGTCAGCCCGCGCACCTGCAGGTTTCCACGCGCCGTCACCTCCATGAGCCCGTTGCCGTGACGGGCGGCGGTTTCGGCAATCGTGACGAAGGCGGCGGGCGGCAGGCGACTGTCCAGCGGGCGCAGACGCACCAGCAGGCCGTCGCCGGTCTGCATCGGCGCATCCAGAGCCGGGCAGACGCCGCGCCGGGTCGAGGCGATCGCCGCTCCGTTGAAATCGATCGGGCTACATTCAGTCATGACACGCCTATGATAACGGATTTTTACCCGTTCCGGCTACGCCATCGCGACGGGAAACCGTTTGCGGCAGATCAAGATGCGACGCCGGGCCGCATTCGCTACGCAATTCCGCTACACATTTTTGCGGGAATTGCTCCCTGCCTCGTCATCGAAATCCGTCCCCTTCTGCAGCAGGTAGATATCCATGATCCAGCCATGCCGTTCGCGCGCCTCGGCGCGGGCGGCGAGGATGCGGTCCTTCACCGCCTGCACCGGGCCGCTGATGACGATTTCGTCCGGCGTGCCGAGATAGGCGCCCCAATAGATCGTTGCATCCGGATCTTCGACCGCCTTGAATGCCTGTTCCCCGTCGAGCATGACGACGGCGGTCTCGATCAGGCCGGGGAAATGCTCGTTGAGCCGCCGCCCGGTGGTGATGGCGACCGGCTTGCCGACGAGGTTCAGCGGAATTTTATGGGACGCGCACAGCGCCTGCACGCTGGTGATGCCGGGAATGACGCTGAAATCGAAGGTCACCTTGCCGCTCGCCTTCACCCGCTCGATGATGCGGATGGTGCTGTCGTAGAGCATCGGATCGCCCCAGACGAGGAAGGCGCCGATGCCGTCCTCGCCGAGTTCCTGGCTGAACAGCTCCTCGTAGATCGCGGTGATCGCCGCATGCCATTCGTCGACGCCGCTGAGATAGCTTTGTCCCTCGGCACGCCGTACCGGCAGGGCATACTCCACCGTGCGGCTCTCGGGATTGGTGACATAGCGCGCGCAGATATCGCGCCTGACATCGGCAAGATCGGCCTTCTTCGCCCCCTTGGTTGGAATGAACAGCACATCGGCGCGGTTCAGCGCGTTGATGGCCTGGACGGTCAGGTGCTCGGGATTGCCCGAACCGATGCCGACGATGAGGATATGGCGCATGATGGTTCCAGTCGAGACGGCCCACGGGCTTTGCGGCAGCAGTTAGCAGATGCCCGACGGCTGCCGCAAGGCCACAATCGCGGCGGGCATTCGTCCTTGCTTTCTTGCGCTGCATTGCACAAGATCGCCGCATCATAACAAGCGCCGCAAAGGCGAAACGGGGACGGCAAGCAGCACGATGTCGATCAAGGCCAGCATCTATCACCTCACCCATTATCGCTACGACACGCCCGTCGTCCTCGGGCCGCAGGTGATCCGGCTGAAGCCGGCCGCCCATTCCAGAACGAGGGTGCTGAGCCACGCGCTGAAGGTCACGCCGGAAAACCACTTCGTCAATCTGCAGCAGGATCCTTACGGCAATTACCTCGCCCGTTTCGTCTTCCCGGAGCCGGTGACCGAGCTGAAGATCGAAGTCGATCTCATCGCCGACATGACGGTCTACAATCCCTTCGATTTCTTCGTCGAGGACAGCGCCACGAAATGGCCCTTCGATTATCCCGAGGATCTGGCCGACGATCTCTCGATCTACCGCAGAGCGGAGCCGCCCGGCCCGGCGCTGGCCGCCTTCCTGGAAACGCTCGACCGCTCCGAACAGGGGACGGTCGACATGATCGTCGGGCTGAACGCCCGCCTGCAGCAGGAAATCGGTTATGTCATCCGCATGGAGCCTGGCGTGCAGACTCCGGAGGAGACGCTGACGACGGCGAAAGGCTCCTGCCGCGACACGAGCTGGCTTCTGGTGCAGATCCTACGCCACATCGGCTTCGCCGCCCGCTTCGTCTCCGGCTACCTCATCCAGCTGGCGCCGGATCTGAAGGCGCTGGACGGCCCTTCCGGCACTGAGGTCGACTTCACCGACCTGCATGCCTGG
This sequence comes from Rhizobium sp. YJ-22, assembly GCF_029601685.1. Lineage (NCBI taxonomy): Bacteria > Pseudomonadati > Pseudomonadota > Alphaproteobacteria > Hyphomicrobiales > Rhizobiaceae > Rhizobium > Rhizobium sp. YJ-22. The sequence continues at coordinate 84,625 of NZ_JARRIR010000009.1, forward strand.
GCCGAGGTCTACCTGCCCGGCGCCGGCTGGGTCGGTCTCGACCCGACTTCCGGCCTGTTGACCGGCGAAAGCCATATCCCGCTCGCCGCCGCTCCGCATTACAGGAATGCCGCGCCGATTTCCGGCGGCTATATCGGCGAGGCCAGGACGGAATTCGATTTCGCCATGGAGGTCGAGCGCGTCGCCGAGCATCCGCGCATCACCAAGCCTTTCTCCGACGAATCCTGGGAAGCGCTGGACGCGCTCGGCCATGACGTCGACCGTGCATTGCAGGCGCAGGACGTGCGCCTGACCATGGGCGGCGAGCCGACCTTCGTCTCCATCGACGATTTCCAGTCGGCGGAATGGAATACCGATGCCGTCGGCCCGACCAAGCGCGACAAGGCGGACAGCCTCATCCGCCGCCTGCGCGAGCGCTTCGCGCCCGGCGGGTTCCTGCATTACGGGCAGGGCAAGTGGTATCCCGGCGAATCCCTGCCGCGCTGGACCTTCTCGCTCTACTGGCGCAAGGACGGCGTGCCGATCTGGCAGAGCGATGCCCTCGTCGCCCGCGAGGCGACCGACTACAAGGTGACGGAGGAGGATGCCGGCCGGCTGCTGACCGCCATTGCCGGCGAACTCGACATTCCCACGGACCACGTCCTGCCCGCATTCGAGGATCCGGCCGAATGGCTGGTCAAGGAGGCGAACCTGCCGGAAAACGTCGATCCGGCCAATTCGAAGCTGGAAAATGCCGAGGATCGCAGCCGCATCGCCCGTGTCTTCGAGCGCGGCCTGACGCGGCCGACCGGTTATGTGCTGCCGGTGCAGGCCTGGAATGCGCGCGCCAGCGGCCGGCGCTGGGCGAGCGAGAAATGGACGACGCGGCGCGGCCGAATCTTCCTCGTGCCCGGCGACAGCCCCGTCGGCTATCGCCTGCCGCTGAGCGCGCTCGCCTATATCCCGCCCTCGCAATATCCCTATATCAACCCGCAGGATCCGACCGTCCCGCGTGAAAAATTGCCGGATTTCCATGGCCATGGCGGCCGCCCCCTGCAGACGGCGCATTTCGAGCCGTTTTCCGAGCGGCAGCCGCAGCCCGGCCAGACCCGCGGTTATGCACAGGACATCGACGGCCATGTACGCACCGCCTTGTCGGTGGAGGCCCGCGACGGACGGCTCTGCGTCTTCATGCCGCCGACTGTCACCGTCGAGGATTATCTCGACCTGATCGCCTCGATCGAACGCGCCGCCAAGGCGCTCGGCCTGCCCGTGCATATCGAGGGCTACGCGCCGCCGCAGGACGAGCGCATCGACGTCATCCGCGTCGCGCCCGATCCCGGCGTCATCGAGGTCAACATCCACCCCGCTTCGTCATGGAAGGAATGCGTCGAGACGACCGCCGCGATCTACGAGGAGGCGCGCCAGACAAGGCTCGGCACCGACAAGTTCATGATCGACGGCCGCCACACCGGCACCGGCGGCGGCAACCATGTCGTGGTCGGCGGCGCCAATCCCAATGACAGCCCCTTTCTGCGCCGGCCGGATCTGTTGAAAAGCCTGGTGCTGCACTGGCAGCGCCACCCGTCGATGTCCTACCTGTTCTCGGGCCTGTTCATCGGCCCGACCAGCCAGGCGCCGCGCATCGACGAGGCCCGCCATGACGGGTTGTACGAGCTGGAGATCGCGCTGGCCCAGGTGCCGGCACCGGGTCAGGGCCAGCCGCCGCTGCCCTGGCTGGTCGACCGCCTGTTCCGCAACCTGCTCACCGATGTCAGCGGCAACACCCACCGTTCGGAAATTTGCATCGACAAGCTGTTTTCGCCGGACGGGCCGACCGGCCGCCTTGGTCTTGTGGAATTCCGCGGTTTCGAAATGCCGCCGAATGCGCGCATGAGCCTTGCCCAGCAATTGCTGGTGCGGGCGCTGATCGCCCGTGCCTGGCGCACGCCGCTCGACGGCCGCTTCGTGCGCTGGGGCACCAGCCTGCACGACCGCTTCATGCTGCCGCATTACGTCTGGGCCGACTTCCTCGACGTGCTCGCGGATCTGCGCCAGAACGGCTTCGATTTCCGCCCGGAATGGTTCGCCGCCCAGCTCGAATTCCGCTTCCCCTTCTGCGGCGAGGTGCAATACGAGAACACGCAGCTCGAAATCCGCCAGGCGCTGGAGCCCTGGCATGTGATGGGCGAGGAAGGCGCGCCCGGCGGCACGGTGCGTTACGTCGATTCCTCGGTCGAGCGCCTGCAGGTGCGTCTGCAGACCGACAATCCCGAGCGCTACCGCGTCGCCTGCAACGGCCGCGCCGTGCCGCTGCGCCAGACGGGCGAGGCCGGCGTCTCGGTCGCGGGCGTCCGCTTCAAGGCCTGGCATCCGGCATCGGGCCTGCATCCGGTGCTGCCGGTCGATACGCCCTTGACCTTCGACATTTATGACACATGGAGCGGGCGTTCGCTGGGTGGCTGCCGATATCATGTTGCCCATCCGGGCGGGCGCAATTATGAAACTTTCCCTGTGAACGGCAATGAAGCGGAAGCGAGGCGCCTCGCCCGTTTCGAGCCTTGGGGACATACAGCCGGCTCTTATCCGCTGATGCAGGAAACCGTTTCGCCGGAATTCCCGCTGACGCTCGACCTGCGCCGGCCGCAGGGGCTGTAAATGGGGAAAAAACCGGCGACGGGACGACGGGCGAGCGCGCCGGCCGGATCGGGCGATCCGTCCTTCGGCTATCGCGCCCTGCCGGGTGTCGCCGACGAGATGGTCGACACCAACGGCCAGGTGCGGCCGGTCTGGAAGCAGCTGCTCTCCTCGATCAACCGCCTCTCGGCGCATGAGCTGTCCGAGCGCATGGCCCGCGCCGACCGTTATCTGCGCGATGCGGGCGTTTTCTACCGCGCCTACGGCGCACAGGGCAGCGGCGAGCGCAGCTGGCCGATCTCCCACATTCCCGTGCTGATCGACGACAGGGAATGGCGGGGCATCGCCCGCGGTCTGGTGCAGCGCGCCAACCTGCTCGAAGCCGTCGTCGCCGATATCTATGGCGAGAACCGGCTTGTGCGCGACGGCTTTCTGCCGCCGGCGCTAGTGGCCTCCAATCCGGAATTCCTGCGCCCGCTGGTCGGCGTCAAGCCGGTCGGCGGCCATTACCTGCATTTCTGTTCCTTCGAGATCGGCCGCGGCCCCGACGGCAACTGGTGGGTGCTGGCCGACCGCACGCAGGCGCCGTCCGGCGCCGGTTTCGCGCTGGAAAACCGGGTGGCGACCACACGCGCCTTTTCCGACATCTATGCCGAGCTGCATGTGCATCGCCTCGCCTCCTTCTTCGGTGCCTTCCGCGATACGCTGCAGACCGGCAGGCACAGCGCCGACGACCGCATCGCGGTGCTGACCCCCGGCCCCGCCAACGAGACCTATTTCGAGCACGCCTATATCGCCCGCTATCTCGGCTTCATGCTGCTCGAAGGCGAGGATCTGATCGTCGTCAACGATCGCGTCATGGTGCGCACCGTCGCCGGCCTCAAGCCGGTGAGCGTGCTGTGGCGGCGTCTTGACGCGGCCTATGCCGATCCCCTGGAATTGAAGCAGACCTCGCATATCGGCACGCCCGGGATGGTCGAGGCGCTGCGCGCCGGCTCGGTGATGATCGTCAATGCGCTGGGCTCGGGCATTCTCGAAACCCGTGCCTTCCTCGCCTTCATGCCGACCATCTGTCGCCATCTGCTGGGCGAGGATCTGTCGCTGCCCTCGGTCGCCACCTGGTGGTGCGGGCAGAAGGCGGAGCGCGCCCATGTCGCCGAAAACATCGGCAAGATGGTCATCGGCCCGGCCTATTCGCGCCTGCCCTTCTTCGACGACAACGGCCAGTCGGTGCTGGGCGCGAAGCTCAGGGACCAGGCGCAACTGTCGATCGGCGACTGGCTGGAAAGCGACGGCGCAAAACTGGTCGGCCAGGAGGCGGTGACGCTCTCGACAACGCCGGCACTGGTCGACGGCAAGCTGACGCCGCGGCCGATGAGCCTGCGCGTCTATGCGGCGCGCACGACGAACGGCTGGGAAATCATGCCCGGCGGCTTCGCCCGCATCGGCTCCGGCGACGACGTCGCCGCCATCGCCATGCAGGCGGGCGGCAGCGCCGCCGATGTCTGGATCGTCTCCGACAAACCGGTCGCGCGGCCGACGCTGCTGCCGGCCGAGGCCGAATTTACCCGCCTGATGCCCGGCAGCCTGCCGAGCCGCGCCGCCGACAACCTGTTCTGGCTCGGCCGCTACATCGAGCGCGCGGAAGGGGCGCTGCGCATCCTGCGCGCCTGGAACGCGCGCTTTGCCGAATATGCCGATCCGAAGCAGCCGCTGCTCGCCGAAGTCAGCGCCTATCTCGCCGCCCTCGACATCGACACCGCCGCGGCCGTGCCGGAAAGCCTGCTCGCCAATATCGAAAGCGCCGTCTATTCGGCCAGCAACATCCGCGACCGCTTCTCGCCGGACGGCTGGCTGGCGCTGAACGACCTCGCCAAGACCGCCCGCCGCTTCCACGAACATGTGCAGCCCGGCGATGACGCGGCGCACGCCATGACCGTGCTGCTGCGCAAGCTCGCCGGTTTCGCCGGCCTCGTGCATGAGAACATGTATCGCTTCACCGGCTGGCGTTTCCTGTCGATCGGCCGCTATCTTGAGCGCGGGCTGCACATGACGCGGCTGCTCGGCCATATGGCTGGGCCCGAAGCGCCGGACGGGGCGCTCGACATGCTGCTGGAGATCGGCGACAACGTCATGACCCATCGCCGCCGCTACAGCGTCTCGACCACACGGCTGACGATCACCGACCTGCTGGCGCTCGACCCGCTCAACCCGCGCTCGATCCTGTTCCAGCTCAACGAAATCCACAACGAGGTGGAGCAATTGCCGAACGCCCTCGTCAACGGGCAGATGTCTCCCTTGTCCCGTGAGGCGATGCGCCTGCATTCGGGCCTGGCGGTGATGACGCCGGAGGCCTTGACGGCGCAGTCCTATCGTAAGCTGGAGCAGGAACTGGAGCACCTTTCAGACCTGCTGGCGCAAACCTATCTCGGCTGAGGCGGCGATGCTCTACGACCTGTCGCTGCACATGGGTTATCTTTACGACAGCTTCGCCTTCAATGCGCGCCACATCATCCGCGTCATGCCGCTGTCGATCCCCGACCGCCAGCGGCTGATCGCCGGCGCGCTGACCGTCGAGCCGCAGCCGGAGGAACGCGCCGCCTTCACCGATTTCTTCCAGCATCCGGCTGCCTCCATCCTGATCCGCGCACCCCATGAGCGGCTGGACATCCGCATGAAGGCCCGCGTGCAGGTCGAGGTCGTGACCGTCAGCGCCGATTTCTCGCCGACCCTCGACAAGCTGCCCGACGAACTCGGCAATTGCTGGTCGCTCGGCGCGGACTCGCCGCATCATTTCCTTGGGGCCAGCCCTCGCCTGCCGGAGGAGCCGGCGATCTCGGCTTACGCACGGGCCATGGATCTGAAGAACCGCACGGTGCTGGAAATCGCCCGCGCCATGTGCCGCCGAATCCACCGCGATTTTACCTATGACCCCAAGGCGACGACGGTGGACACGACGACGGCGCAGGCCTTTGCACTGAAGCGCGGCGTCTGCCAGGATTTCAGCCATGTGATGATCACGGCGCTGCGCAGCCTCGGCATTCCCGCCGGCTATGTCAGCGGCTACCTGCGCACCCTCCCGCCGCCCGGCAAGGAACGGCTGGAAGGGGCGGACGCCATGCATGCCTGGGTGCGCATCTGGTGCGGGGGCCTGGCGGGCTGGGTCGAATACGATCCGACCAACGATATTCAGGCCGGCACCGACCACATCGTCGTCGGCTACGGGCGCGATTACGCTGACGTCGCCCCGGTCATCGGCGCGCTGAAGAGCTATGGCCGCCAGCAGACCTTGCAGGCCGTCGACGTCATCCCCGTCGAGGCCTGACGCCGGCATGTTCGCATGCCGATACCGAAAAACCGCTTTCACGGTTCCTGGAAATGCTCTAACGCAAAAAGTGTTGCAAAAAACACGTGATCGCTCAAATACGAGGCATCCGGTAAACGACCTGGCAAGGGAACCATCGCTAGAACTGGAGCATCTTTCGAACCGCGAGGATGCCCCATGACCGCGTACCGTTCCCGCTTCGCGCGCCTGCTGGCCGACAGGGGCGGAAATTTTGCTGCCACGACCGCCATCCTGCTGCCGGTGCTGCTCGGTGTCGCCGGGGTCGCCATCGATTACCTGCGCATGACGCAGGAGCACACCCGCGTGCAGAACGCCGCCGACTCCGCGGCCCTCGCCGCCGCGACCGCGCTGGCGGAGAAGGCATTCACGGAAGAGCAGGCCCGTCTCCTGGCCCTGTCCTTCCTGCGCGGCCAGATGGCGGGTTCGGGCAGCACGGGCGACGACGCCGCCAAGAACGACGATCCCAATGCGCCCTTCAGCGCCGCCCCGACGATCCTGATCAACGAAACGCCGATCGCCGGCAACGGCAAGAAATTCACCGTCAGCGTCGAGGCCCACTACAAGGTTGCCCTGACCGGCTTCACCCGGGTGCTCGGCGTCAGCGATCCCGAGATCGTCGCCTACAGCAAGACAGCCAGCCAGACCGCGACGATGAATGCCTTGTCGATGTATCTGGTGCTCGACAAATCCGGCTCCATGGCCTGGATCACCGACACCAAGGACGGAGCGACATCGTCCTGCCCGAACTATACCGCAAGCAACTGGTCGAAATATCCGAACCTGAAGGCTTCGAGCCCCTGCTATGTCTCGAAGATCACCGCCCTGAAGACCGCCGTGACCACGCTGGCCGCGCAACTCGTCACCGCCGATCCGAAGTCGGAATACAGCCGGCTGGGAGCGGTGTCCTACAATATGTCGGCCCAGACCCCGTCGCCGCTCGACTGGGGAACGACCAAGGCGACGACCTATGTCAACGCGCTCGTCGCCGAGGGCGGTACAGCCTCTACCGACGCGATGCAGAAGGCCTATAGCAGCCTGACCGATTCCAAGGAAACCAAGGCGCATACCGACAAGACCGGCCTCACGCCGCAGAAATTCATCGTCTTCATGACCGATGGCGACAACAACAACACCTATGACGACACCCAGACGCTGGCGATCTGCGACAAGGCGCGCGCCGACAAGATCACCATCTACACGGTGGCCTTCATGGCGCCGTCCCGCGGCCAGAATCTGCTGAAAACCTGCGCCGGCACAACCGCCAACTATTTCGCCGCCGACAGCATGGCCCAGTTGGTCGATGCCTTCAAGACCATCGGCAAGAAGGCCGCCGACCGCACCACGCGCCTGACGAACTGAGCGCCGGCGCGCCGCCGACCACCCATCGCCCAAAGCAGCCAGCACCGTCCCGCAATCCCTGCGGGGCGGTGTTTGCTGTCAAACTGAGCGCCGCGCATCAGAACGGAAAAAATGATCAGAATCAAATCCTTTTGCCGTCTCTTCGCGCTGTCCGATCTATTTTTTAATTCGATTAAATGTCGGTTGCAACTGTTTCGCAACAATGCATAAACTATCGCAGTTGTGCTTCAGGCATCGGATGATGACTATATTCATGTGCGCCCGGCCGGACGGAACAACGCAGGTAGAAATAGCTCAGAGCCAGATGATGAACAATGTTTCGAAGGCAGGCATTCCTCTCCCCTCCCCGCGCAGTTCCGAGCCGAGCGTCCTTGCCGAGGAGATCATCGAGCGGCTGACGTACCGCATCGGCAAGGACGCCCAGGTCGCCAAGCCGCACGACTGGCTGACCGCCGCGATCCTCGTCATCCGCGACCGCGTCATCGACCGGTGGATGGCCTCGACCAAGCAGGTCTACAAGACCAACGCCAAGCGGGTCTATTATCTCTCCCTGGAATTCCTCATCGGCCGGCTGATGCGCGACGCCGTCAACAATCTCGGCCTGATGAACGAGATCCGCGACGCGCTCACCTCGCTCGGCGTCGATCTCGACGTCATCGCTGGTCTCGAGCCGGATGCCGCACTCGGCAATGGCGGCCTCGGGCGGCTCGCCGCCTGCTTCATGGAATCGATGGCGACCGTCGACATCCCCGCCTATGGCTATGGCATCCGCTACATGCACGGCCTGTTCCGCCAACAGATGTCGGACGGCTGGCAGGTGGAACTGCCCGAGACCTGGCTCGCCCACGGCAACCCCTGGGAATTCGAGCGCCGCGAGAGTTCCTACGAAATCGGCTTCGGCGGTACGGTCGAGACCGTCGGCGGTTATGACGAGGCGCCGCGTTACATCTGGAAGCCGAGCGAGCGCGTCATCGCCATGGCTTACGACACGCCCGTCGTCGGCTGGCGCGGCAAGCGCGTCAACACGCTGCGCCTCTGGTCGGCCCAGCCGATCGACCCCATCCTGCTCGACGCCTTCAATGCCGGCGACCATATCGGGGCGCTGCGCGAGAGCAACAAGGCGGAAACCCTCACCCGCGTGCTCTATCCGGCCGATGCGACGCCCGCCGGCCAGGAACTGCGCCTGCGGCAGGAATTCTTCTTCTCCTCGGCCTCGCTCCAGGACATTCTGCGCCGCCACCTGCAGCAATATCCCGATTTCACCTCGCTGCCCGACAAGGTGTCGATCCAGCTCAACGACACCCATCCGGCGGTTTCCATCGCCGAGCTGATGCGCCTGCTGATCGACGTCCACAACCTCGATTTCGACGAGGCCTGGGACCTCACCTGGCGCACCATCAGCTACACCAACCACACGCTGCTGCCGGAAGCGCTGGAAAGCTGGCCGGTGCCGCTGTTCGAGCGTCTGCTTCCGCGACACATGCAGATCATCTATGCGATCAACGCCAAGGTATTGGTCGACGCGCGCAAGACCAGGATGATGAGCGATGGCGAGATCCGCTCGATCTCGCTGATCGACGAGAACGGCGATCGCCGGGTGCGCATGGGCAACCTCGCCTTCGTCGGCTCGCACTCGATCAACGGCGTCTCGGCGCTGCACACCGAGCTGATGAAGGAAACGGTGTTTGCCGACCTGCACAAGCTCTATCCGGACCGCATCAACAACAAGACCAACGGCATCACGCCGCGCCGCTGGCTGATGCAATGCAATCCGGGCCTGACCGGCCTCATCCGCGAAACCATCGGCGACGCCTTCATGGACGATGCCGAGGCGCTGCGCGCCCTCGACGCCCATGCCAAGGACACCGGCTTCCAGCATCGCTTCGCGGCGGTGAAACGGGCCAACAAGCAGGCGCTCGCCAATCTGGTCGCCCAGCGCATGGGCATCCGCATCGACCCTTCCGCGATGTTCGACATCCAGATCAAGCGTATCCACGAATACAAGCGCCAGCTTCTCAACATCATCGAGGCGGTGGCCCTCTACGACCAGATCCGCTCGCATCCGGAACAGGATTGGGTGCCGCGCGTTAAGTTGTTCGCGGGCAAGGCGGCGCCGAGCTATCACAATGCCAAGCTGATCATCAAGCTCGCCAACGACGTCGCCCGCGTCGTCAATAACGATCCGTCGGTGCGCGGCTTGCTGAAGGTGGTCTTCATTCCGAACTACAACGTCTCCCTCGCCGAAGTCATGGTTCCGGCGGCCGATCTGTCGGAGCAGATATCGACCGCCGGCATGGAAGCATCCGGCACCGGCAACATGAAATTCGCCCTCAACGGCGCCTTGACCATCGGCACGCTCGACGGCGCCAATGTCGAGATGCGCGACCATGTCGGCGAAGACAACATCTTCATCTTCGGCAAGACCGCCGAGGAGGTCGCCCGCGCCCGCTCCGAGCCGTCGAACGCCCGCGCCATCATCGAAGGCTCCAAGGAATTGTCACAGGCCCTGCAGGCGATCGCTTCCGGCGTGTTCTCCCCGGATGATCGCAGCCGCTTCTCCGGACTGATCGACGGCCTCTATAGTCATGATTGGTTCATGGTCGCCCGCGACTTCGAGGACTATACCCGCGCCCAGCGTGACGTCGACACGGTCTGGTCCGATCCGAAGAGCTGGTACGAAAAGGCCATCTACAACACCGCGCGGATGGGATGGTTCTCCTCGGACCGCTCCATCCGGCAATATTCCGAAGAGATCTGGAGGGCGGGATGAAGCAGGGCAGGAAGGCCGAGGCCCGCAACGGTGGGGGCGGACGCCCTCCCGAACTGCCGGCGGCGGAAATCGCCGCCATCGTCCACGGCACCCATGCCGATCCCTTCGCGGTGCTGGGCGTGCATCGCGCCGGCGACGGCTATGTCGCCCGCTGCTTCATTCCGGGCGCCGAGGCGGCCACCGCCTTCGCGCTCGACGGCCAGGAAATCGGCACGCTCGAACAGCGCCACGATGAAGGATTTTTCGAAGGCCCTGTCACGGTCACCCGGTTACAGCCGGTGCGCTATCGCGCCCGGCGCGGCGATGCCGAATGGATGGTCACCGATCCCTACAGCTTTGGGCCCGTGCTCGGGCCGATGGACGATTATTATATCCGCGAAGGCTCGCATCTTCGGTTGTTCGACAAGCTCGGCGCCCATCCGCTGAAGCATGAAGGCGTCAACGGCTTCCATTTCGCCGTCTGGGCGCCGAATGCCAGCCGCGTATCGGTCGTCGGCGATTTCAATACCTGGGACGGCCGCCGGCATGTGATGCGGCTGCGCCGCGACACCGGCATCTGGGAGATCTTCGCCCCCGACGTCGGCGCCGGCGTCGCCTACAAATTCGAGATCATGGGCCCTGAGAGCGTGCCGCTGCCGCTCAAGGCAGATCCTTTCGCCCGCCGCGCCGAACTGCGACCGAAAAACGCTTCGATGACGACGCCGGAACTGGTGCAGGACTGGCAGGACGCGGCGCATATGAAGCATTGGTCCAGCGTCGACCATCGCCGGCAGCCGATTTCCATCTACGAGGTTCATGCCGGCTCCTGGCGGCGGCGCGACGACAACGAGATGATGAGCTGGGACGAGCTGGCCGCGCATCTCATCCCCTATTGCGTCGATCTCGGCTTCACCCATATCGAATTTTTGCCGATCACCGAGCACCCCTTCGATCCTTCCTGGGGCTACCAGACGACCGGGCTTTATGCGCCGACCGCCCGCTTCGGCGAGCCGGAAGGCTTTGCCCGCTTCGTCAACAGCTGCCACAAGGTCGGCCTCGGAGTCATCCTCGACTGGGTGCCGGCGCATTTCCCGACCGACCAGCACGGGCTTGCCTGGTTCGACGGCACCGCGCTTTACGAGCACGAGGATCCGCGCCAGGGTTTCCATCCCGACTGGAACACGGCGATCTACAATTTCGGCCGCTCGGAAGTCCTGTCCTACCTCGTCAACAACGCGCTCTACTGGACGGAGAAATTCCATCTCGACGGCTTGCGCGTCGATGCCGTCGCCTCGATGCTCTATCTCGACTATTCGCGCAAGGAAGGCGAATGGGTGCCCAACGAATATGGCGGGCGCGAGAACCTGGACGCGGTGCGTTTCCTGCAGACGACCAATGCGCGCGTCTACGGCAGCCATCCCGGCGCGATGATGATCGCCGAGGAATCCACCTCCTGGCCGAAAGTCTCGCATCCCGTGCATGAGGGCGGGCTCGGCTTCGGCTTCAAGTGGAACATGGGCTTCATGCATGACACGCTGAGCTACATGTCGCGGGAGGCGGTGCATCGCAAGTACCACCATCAGGAGCTGACCTTCGGCCTTCTCTATGCGTTCTCCGAAAACTTCGTGCTGCCGCTCAGCCATGACGAGGTGGTCCACGGCAAGGGATCGCTGATCGCCAAGATGTCGGGCGACGACTGGCAGAAGTTCGCCAACCTGCGGGCCTATTACGGTTATATGTGGGGCTATCCCGGCAAGAAGCTGCTGTTCATGGGCCAGGAGTTCGCCCAGTGGAGCGAATGGAGCGAGGCGCGCCAGCTCGACTGGAACCTGCTGCAATATCCCATGCATGAGGGCATGCGCCGATTGGTGCGCGACCTCAACCTCGCCTATCGCAGCAAGCCGGCGCTGCATGCGCGCGATTGCGAGGGCGAAGGCTATGAATGGCTGATCGCCGACGACCACCAGAATTCGGTCTTTGCCTGGCTGCGCAAGGCGCCCGGCGAAAAGCCGGTCGCGGTGATCAGCAATTTCACGCCGGTCTACCGCGAAAACTATGCCGTGCCGCTGCCCCATGCCGGGCGCTGGCGCGAGATCATCAATACCGATGCCGAAATCTACGGCGGCAGCGGCAAGGGCAATGGCGGACGCGTCCAGGCGGTTGAAGTGTCGAATGGAGGAATATCGGCAACGATCACCCTGCCGCCGCTGGCGACGATCATGCTGGAATGGGAAGGCTAGAGCATTTCCAGCCGAAGCGTGGTCGCTTCGGTATCGGACAATGCTCCAGGTTTCGCCCGCAAAGGCGAACGAAAACAGGCAGCACCCCGTCTCGCGAATGCGCATCGGTTCGGGAGACGGGCATCGAAACTTTCAGAATACCGGGAGGATTTCATGGTAGAAAAACGCATCCAACCCCTTGCCCGCGATGCGATGGCCTATGTTCTGGCCGGCGGCCGGGGAAGCCGCCTCAAGGAACTGACCGACCGCCGCGCCAAGCCCGCCGTCTATTTCGGCGGCAAGACCCGCATCATCGACTTCGCGCTGTCGAATGCGCTCAATTCCGGTATCCGCCGCATCGGCGTCGCCACGCAATACAAGGCGCATTCGCTGATCCGCCATATGCAGCGCGGCTGGAACTTCTTCCGCCCCGAACGAAACGAGAGCTTCGACATCCTGCCGGCCTCCCAGCGCGTTTCGGAGACGCAGTGGTATGAGGGCACGGCGGACGCCGTCTACCAGAACCTTGACATCATCGAATCCTATGGTCCGGAATATATGGTCATCCTCGCCGGCGACCATATTTACAAGATGGACTACGAATTGATGCTGCAGCAGCACGTCGATTCCGGCGCCGACGTCACCGTCGGCTGCCTGGAAGTGCCGCGCATGGAAGCCACCGGCTTCGGCGTCATGCATGTCGACGGCACCGACAGGATCATCGATTTCGTTGAAAAGCCGGCCGATCCGCCGGGCATCCCCGGCAATCCGGATTTTGCGCTCGCTTCGATGGGCATCTATGTCTTCCACACGAAATTCCTGGTCGACGCGCTGCGCCGCGATGCCGCGGACCCTTCTTCCAGCCGCGATTTCGGCAAGGACATTATTCCGCATATCGTGAGCCACGGCAAAGCCCAGGCGCACCGCTTCGCCGATTCCTGCGTGCGCTCCGATTTCGAGCGCGAGCCCTACTGGCGCGACGTCGGAACCGTGGACGCCTACTGGCAGGCCAATATCGACCTGACCGACATCGTTCCCGAGCTCGACCTCTACGACAAGTCCTGGCCGATCTGGACCTATGCCGAGATCCTGCCGCCGGCCAAATTCGTCCATGACGACGAGAACCGCCGCGGCTCGGCCACCTCCTCGCTGGTCTCGGGTGATTGCATCATCTCCGGCGCCTCGCTGAACCGCAGCCTGCTGTTCACCGGCGTGCGCGCGAATTCCTATTCGCGGCTGGACAACGCCGTGGTGCTGCCCTCCGTGCGCATCGGCCGGCGCGCCCAGCTCAAGAATGTCGTCATCGATCATGGGGTGACCATTCCCGAGGGGCTCGTCGTCGGCGAGGAGCCGGAACTCGACGGCAAGCGCTTCCGCCGCACCGAAAGCGGCATCTGCCTGATCACCCAGGCGATGATCGACCGCCTGGACCTGTAACGCCATGCAGGTTCTTGCCGTCGCCTCCGAGATATTCCCGCTGGTCAAGACCGGCGGGCTGGCGGATGTGGCGGGCGCCCTGCCGCTCGCCCTCAAGCCGCTGGGCATCAGAACCCGGACCCTGATTCCCGGTTACCCGTCCGTTCTTGCCGCCGTGCAAGGCGCCGTGGCCTGCCATCGCTTCGATGACTTGCTGGGCGAAGAAGCCACCGTCCTGGAGGTCGAGCACCGGGGATTGGACCTGCTGATCCTCGACGCCCCAAGCCTTTACGACCGGGCGGGCGGCCCCTATCTCGATCCCGCCGGCATCGACCATGTCGACAACTGGAAACGCTTCGCCGCCCTGTCCAGGGCGGCGGCGGAGATTGCGGCCGGAGTGCTTTCCGGCTGGCAGCCGGACCTCGTCCATGCCCATGACTGGCAGGCGGCGATGGCGCCGGTCTATATGCGCTACGGCCTCGTGCCGGAACGCCCAAGCGCCGTCACCATCCACAATATCGCCTTCCAGGGCCAGTTCGCCTCCAGCATCTTCGCCGGCCTCGACCTGCCGCCGCACGCCTTCTCCATCGAAGGCGTCGAATATTATGGCGATGTCGGCTTCCTCAAGGGCGGATTGCAGACCACCCATGCGATCACCACCGTCAGCCCGTCCTATGCCGAGGAGATCCTGACGCCGGCCTTCGGCATGGGACTGGAAGGGGTCATCGGCGCCCGCGTCGCCGACCTCACCGGCATCGTCAACGGCATCGACGCCCATGTCTGGGATCCGGCGACCGACCCGATGATTTCGGCCCATTATTCCGCAGGGAACATGAAGCGCCGGCCGGAAAACCGCCGGGCGGTGGCCGAACATTTCGGCCTCGACCAGGATCAGGGACCGATCTTCTGCGTCGTCAGCCGCCTCACCTGGCAGAAAGGCATGGATCTGCTGACCGAAGTCGCCGACGAGATCGTCGCCCGCGGCGGCAAGCTCGCCGTGCTTGGCTCCGGCGATGCCGATCTGGAATCGGCCTTCCGGGCCGCTGCCGCCCGCTATCCCGGCCGCGTCGGCCTGTCGCTCGGCTATAACGAGCCGCTGTCGCATCTCATGCAGGCCGGCAGCGACGCGATCCTCATTCCCTCGCGCTTCGAGCCCTGCGGCCTCACCCAGCTTTACGCGCTGCGCTACGGTTGCATCCCCGTCGTCGGCCATACAGGCGGGCTTGCCGACACTGTCATCGATGCCAACGAAGCCGCGCTCAATGCCAGAGTGGCGACCGGCGTGCAGTTTTCGCCCATCGACCTTTCAGGCCTGCGCCTTGCCTTGCGGCGAACCTTCCGCCTGTATGAAAATCAAAAACTCTGGACGCAAATGCAAAAGCAGGGCATGAAATCGGACGTATCATGGGAAAAGAGCGCCGAAACCTATGCCGCGCTCTACGCCCGCCTCGTCTCGAAAGGCATTTAGCCACATGAACAAGACTGTTCCCACCAAGCCCTATGCCGATCAGAAACCGGGAACCTCCGGCCTGCGCAAGAAGGTTCCGGTGTTCCAGCAGGAAAACTATGCCGAGAACTTCATCCAGTCGATCTTCGATTCGCTGGAAGGGTATCAGGGCAAGTGCCTCGTGATCGGCGGAGACGGCCGGTACTACAATCGCGAAGTCATCCAGAAGGCCATCAAGATGGCCGCCGCCAACGGTTTCGGCAAGGTGATGGTCGGCAAGGGCGGCATCCTGTCGACGCCCGCAGCCTCGCATATCATCCGCAAATACAAGGCCTTCGGCGGTATCATCCTTTCGGCTAGCCACAATCCCGGCGGCCCGACCGAAGATTTCGGCATCAAGTACAATATCGGCAATGGCGGCCCGGCCCCCGAAAAGATCACCGACGCCATCTATGCCCGCACCAAGACGATCGACGCCTACAAGATCGCCGATTTCGCCGACATCAACCTCGATACGATCGGCAAGCAGACGGTCGCCGGCATGGTGATCTCGGTCATCGATCCGGTCGAGGACTATGCGGCGCTGATGGAGGAGCTGTTCGATTTCGGCGCCATCCGCAACATGATCAGCCTCGGTTTCCGCATCGCCTTCGATGCGATGAGCGCCGTCACCGGCCCCTATGCCAAGGAGATCCTCGAAAACCGGCTTGGGGCGCCCAACGGTTCGGTGCGCAATTTCCTGCCGCTGCCGGATTTCGGCGGCCATCACCCGGACCCGAACCTCGTCTATTGCAAGGAACTCTATGACGAGATGATGGGCGACGATGCGCCCGATTTCGGCGCGGCATCCGATGGCGACGGCGACCGCAACCTGATCATCGGCAAGGACATGTTCGTCACGCCGTCCGACAGCCTGGCGATCCTGGCGGCCAACGCCAATCTGGCCCCCGGTTATTCGGCCGGCATCGCCGGCATCGCCCGCTCGATGCCGACCTCGGGCGCCGCCGACCGCGTCGCCGAAAAGCTCGGCATCGGCATGTACGAGACCCCGACCGGCTGGAAATTCTTCGGCAACCTGCTCGATGCCGGCCTTGCCACCATTTGCGGCGAGGAAAGTGCCGGCACCGGCTCCAACCATGTGCGCGAAAAGGACGGCCTTTGGGCGGTTCTCCTCTGGCTGAACATCCTGGCCGTGCGCGGCGAGAGCGTCGCCGATATCGTGCGCCAGCATTGGGCCGCCTATGGCCGCAACTATTATTCGCGCCACGATTATGAAGGCGTCGATTCCGATGCCGCCAACGGGCTGGTGACGGCGCTGCGCGCCAAGCTGCCGACGCTGGCCGGCACCCAGTTCGGCGCCCTCACCGTCGCCTCGGCCGACGATTTCGCCTATCACGACCCGGTCGACAAGTCGGTGAGCATGAACCAGGGCATCCGCGTGCTGTTCGAAGGCGGCTCGCGCGTCGTCTTCCGCCTCTCCGGCACCGGCACGTCGGGCGCGACGCTGCGCGTCTATATCGAGCGCTACGAGCCCGATCCCGGCCGCCACGGGCTGGACACACAGGAGGCGCTCGCCGACCTGATCGCCGTTGCCGAAGAAATCGCCGACATCAAGGCCCGCACCGGCCGCGACGCACCAAGCGTCATCACCTGACGGCCCGCCATGGAGACGCCGCATGGAGGATAGCTTCTCTCGTCAGGGTGGTGCCATCCTTTTCGACAGCGGCGTCGAATTCGCCGTCCGGTCTCCGCTGGCCACGCATGTGGATCTCTGCCTGTTCGACGGACAGGCGGAGGTGCGCCTGCCGATGGAGCGCGATGGCGATATCCACCGCATGTTCGTCGACGACCTGAAGCCCGGCGCCCGCTACGGTTTTCGCGCCGATGGCGTCTACGATCCCGACAAGGGTTTTTGGTTCGATCCGGCCAAGCTGCTGGTCGATCCCTATGCCACCGAACTCGACCGGCCCTTCCGCCATGATGCAAGGCTGAGCCAATTCGGCACTGAGACCGCCGATCTCGTTCCGAAGGCCATCGTTCGCCGCCACAGGCCGGTGAAGCGCCAGCCGCCTTTGTTCAGGAAAGGCGGCTTCATCTACGAAGTCGCGGTGCGCCCCTTCACCATGCTGCATCCTGAGGTGCCCGAGGCGCAACGCGGCACGGTCGCGGCCCTGGCCCACCCTGCTATCATCGCCCATCTGAAACGGCTCGGCGTCGATGCAGTCGAACTGATGCCGATTACCGCCTGGATCGACGAACGCCATCTGCCGCCGCTTGGCCTGACCAATGGCTGGGGCTACAATCCCATCGCCTTCATGGCGCTCGATCCGCGTGTCGTGCCGGGCGGCGTCGCCGAACTGGCCGACACCGTCGCGGCGTTGCGCGCCGAGGGCATCGGCGTCATCCTCGACCTCGTCTTCAACCATACCGGCGAAAGCGACCGCCACGGCGCGACCCTGTCGCTGCGCGGCCTCGACAATCTCACCGCCTATCGCCACCATCGCGGCGAGCCCGGCCATCTCGTCAACGATACTGGCACCGGCAATACGGTCGCCTGCGACCACCCGCATATCCGTCAGATGATCGTCGAAAGCCTGCGCCATTTCGTGTTGCATGCCGCCGTCGACGGTTTTCGTTTCGACCTCGCCCCGGTCCTCGGCCGCACCGCCGACGGCTTCTCCCGCGACAGCGAGACGCTCGCCGCGATCCATGCCGACGAAGTTCTGGCCGACCGGGTGCTGATCGCCGAACCCTGGGATATTGGCCCGGGCGGCTATCAGCTCGGCAATTTCCCGAAAGACTTCCTCGAATGGAACGACCGCGCCCGCGACGACCTGCGCCGCTACTGGCGCGGCGATGCTCGCATGACCGGCGCTCTGGCGACGGCGCTGGCCGGTTCCTCGGATATTTTCCAGCGCGACGGCGCGAAAGAAACCCGCAGCGTCAATTTCATCGCCGCCCATGACGGTTTCACCCTGCACGACCTCGTCGCCTACGAACACAAGCATAACGAGGCCAATGGCGAGGACAATCGCGACGGCCATGGCGAGAATTTTTCCTGGAACAACGGCGTCGAGGGCGAGACGGAAGGCGGCGCGGTACTCGCCGGCCGCCGCGCCGATCTCGCCGCCCTGCTCGGCACGCTGTTTTCGGCGCGGGGCACGGTGATGCTGACCGCCGGCGACGAGGGCGGCCGCAGCCAGGGCGGCAACAACAATGCCTATTGCCAGGACAATGCCATCACCTGGATCGAGTGGTCGCGCCTCGACGACGGGCTGATCGCCCACACCGCCTTCCTCTCCGGTTTGCGAAAACGCTTCGACGGCCTGTCCGCCCAAAGCTTCTTCACCGGCGCGGACGGCGACGTCGTCTGGGCGACGGCTGGCGGGGAGCCGATGACGGTGGCCGACTGGGAGGACGAGCAGGGAGCAACGCTCGCCATGGTCATCCGCACGCCGGATCGTGAAACCGGCCGCGACACGCGGCTGGCAATCCTACTCAACCGCGCCCGTGAGGGCCGCCGCTTTCGCCTGCCGCCGTCCGGGCGCGGCTGGCGCCTGCTCTCCCCTGCCGCCGCCACGCCGGTCGAAACGGTCGATGCGGACGGGCGCAGCGTCCTCTTCTGCGTCGAACTTTAACCTCCCCTACCTGCGGATCGGTCCCCTGAATGGCGTCTGAAATCTCCCTTGCCGATATAAGCGGCATCGTCGGCACCGAAGTCGGCGTCTCCGGCTGGATCGTCGTCGACCAGGCCCGCATCGATCGTTTCGCCGATGCCACCGATGACCACCAGTTCATCCATTGCGATCCGGCGCGTGCCGCCGAAACGCCGTTCGGCGGCACTATCGCCCATGGCTTTCTGACGCTGTCGCTGCTCTCCGCCCTCAGTTTCGACGGCGCGCCGCAGATTCGCGAACAAACCATGGGCATCAATTACGGCTTCGACAGCGTGCGGTTCCTATCGCCGGTGAAGGTCGGCGCGCGGGTCCGCGGCCGTTTCCTGCTCGCCGAGGCCCGCTTTCGCGGCGCCCACATGCTGATGCTCACCTATGACGTCACGGTCGAGATCGAAAACGAGAAGAAACCGGCGCTCACCGCCCGCTGGATGACGATCATCCAGTTCGATCCCAGGGATCGGCCGGAAGGCAGCTGATTTTTGGTCAGCAGGAAGCCCGCCTGCCTTTCGACAGGCGGGCCTTTCCTCATTGGATGACCGGTGGCTGGCTGAGGTCGACAGCCGGCTTGGCCGGTTGCGCCGTGGCCGGCTGCTGGCCGGGCACGCCTTCTGCAGGCCGGCTCCCGAGGCCCGGCAAGCCGCCCTTGCCGTCGTCGCCGAGCGGCGGCAGGCCGAAATTCGGCATCTGCGCGCCGCCGCCGTTCTCACCGAAGCCGGGCACGACGATGTTGATGGTGCTCGGATCGACCTTCGGACCATTGTCGAGCCAATGCGTTACCGATTCCGGCCAGAAGATCACCACCGCCACGAGGATGAGCTGCATGGCGAGCCAGGGCAAGGCGCCCATATAGATGTCGGTGGTCTTGACCTCGCGCGGAGCGATGGAGCGCAGGTAGAACAGCGCGAAGCCGAAGGGCGGATGCATGAAACTGGTCTGCATGTTGATGCAGATCAGCACGCCGAACCAGATGAGGTCGATGCCCAGTGATTGCGCCACCGGCGCCAGCATCGGGATAACGATGAAGGCGATCTCGAAGAAATCGAGGAAGAAGGCGAGCACGAAAATGAAGATGTTGACGAAGATCAGGAAACCGACCGGTCCGCCCGGCAGCCCCGTCAGCAGGTGCTCGATCCAGCGCGAGCCGTCCATGCCCTGGAAGACCAGCGAGAAGCAGGTGGAGCCGATGAGGATGAACACCACCATCGACGTGATGTGCATGGTCGAGCTCATGCCCTGGCGGATGAGCGGCCAGGTGAGACGGCGATGCAGGGCGGCGAGCACTATCGCGCCGACGACGCCGAGCGCGCCGGCTTCCGTCGGCGTCGCCAGCCCCATGAAGATGGTGCCGAGCACGAGGAAGATCAGCACGATCGAAGGGACCATGCCGGCCAGCACCTTGAACAGCAGCTTGCCGTCCAGCTTGCCGCGCACCTCCAGCGGCAGCGGCGGCATGTCGTTGGGGCGCACCACCGACAGCACCATGATGAACAGGATGAAGATCGCCACCTGCAGGATCGACGGGCCGATGGCGCCGAGATACATGTCGCCGACCGAGCGGCCGAGCTGGTCGGCCAGCACCACCAGCACCAGCGAGGGTGGGATGAGCTGGGTGATCGTGCCGGATGCGGCGATCACGCCGGTCGCCAGCCGTTTGTTGTAGCCATAGCGCAGCATGATCGGCAGCGAGATGACGCCCATGGTGATCACCGAGGCGGCGACCGTGCCGGTGATCGCCCCGAGGATGGCGCCGACGACGATGACGGCGTAAGCGAGGCCGCCGGGGATCGCTCCGAACAGCTTGCCCGTGCCTTCCAGCAGATCCTCCGCCAGTCCGCAGCGCTCCAGGATGGCGCCCATGAAAGTGAAGAAGGGAATGGCGAGCAAGAGGTCGTTGGAGACGATGCCGAAGAAGCGATGCGGCAGCGCCAGCAGGAAGACCGGGTCGAAATGCCCGGTGACAATTCCGACGATGCCGAAGAACAGGCCGACCGAGGCCAGCGAAAAGGCCACCGGAAATCCATAGAGCATGAAAACGATCAGCCCCAGGAACATCAGCGGCGGCATGATACCGTAACTGAACAAAAGCGTAATCCTCCCGATCCGCCGAGCTTATTGCAGGGGTTTTTCGTATTTGGTGTCGAGGTCGATACGGCCCGAAAGCGCCGCGATCCGCTTGATCAGCTCCGAAAGCCCCTGCAGCGCCAGCAGCGCGAAACCCGCCACCAGCACCAGCTTGACCGGCCAGCGGATGAGACCGCCGGCATTCGAGGACATCTCGCCCTGCACATAGGAGGTGTGGAAAACCGGCCAGCACAGCCAGGCGAGATAGACGCAGGCCGGCAGCAGGAAGAAGACGATGCCGATCACATCCACCCACAGCCGCGCGCGGGCCGAGATCGCCCCGTAGATGAGATCGACGCGCACATGCTCGTTCATGCGCAGCGTATGCGAGGCCCCCATCATGACGATGAAGGCGAAGAGATACCACTGGATCTCCAGCCAGGCATTGGAGCTGTAGCTGAAGACATAGCGGATCGACGCGTTGGCCGCGCTGATCAGGCAGCAGATGAGAACGGCATATTCGCACAGAGTGCCGATGGATTTGCTGAAGGCGTCTATCCCGCCACTGAATCGAAGCAGTGCCGTCACCTTGTCCTCCTTCCCCTTTATCGCGGCCGGCTGACAAGACCGGTCGCCTTTTATGATTCGGAATGCGGGGGCGAACGATTCGCCGCCTTTCCCGTCATTCTCCCTGCAATGCATAAAGCATTTCCAGGAAAAGTGCGTAGCGGTTTTCCATACGGACATGCGCAAAACAGAAAGGGCGAAACGAAGCCCCTGACAATGCTGTCACCACGCGCGAGACGCGAAAGCCATGGAACGAAAACGCGACTTTTGCATTGATATGGCGTGGGTTGTTTTTTAACGGGAGAGGTTTCCATGCAAGACGCACAGGTCGGTTGGATCGCAGCGATCATCATCGGCGGAATTGCCGGTTGGCTGGCGGAAAGATTCATGAACAGCAATATGGGCGTGCTCATGAACATCCTGCTCGGCATTGTCGGCGCCATCGTCGCCAATGCTCTCTTGTCGGTATTCGGCATCGTGCTCGGCGGGTGGATCGGCTATCTGATCGCCGGCTTCATCGGCGCCTGCATCCTCATTGCCATCGGCAGGGCTTTCCGACGATAAGCCCACACCAATTTCATCATGCCTTGAAAAGCGCGACCGGACATCTCCGATTGCGCTTTTCCTTTGTATTGTGTAGGGCTTGATCCACGAGAAGCCGCCTGCAAACGGGCGGCGATTCTGGCCATATTCAGGCGGCGAGGCCGAGGGGGCGCGCCGCCCCGCAAGGAGATCGTAGACGATGAGCGAGCATCATACCGGACCGGTCGAGACCGGCGCGCCAATGAACTATTCGGAACATGAGAAGACCTATGACCTTTTCGTGCACGGCGCCAAATACGGCACAATGATCCTTGTGGTGCTGCTGATCGCCATGGCCGCCGGTTTCTTCACGGCGGCCGGCTTCTTCGGCGGGCTGGTGCTGTTCGTCATCCTGACCATCGCCGGTTTTGTGCTGCTGAAATAAGCGCCGATTTCGTTGATTGCCTGAAAGGCCATGGCAGGCGTCTGCCATGGCCTTTTCGTTGCGCCTGTTCAAAGCAAAACCGCCGCCGTGAGGGCCACGACGGCGGTTTGCGACAGGCTTCGATTGTCGAAGGCTCAGCTCGCGCCGCGGGTGCGGGCAAGTCCGTCCTTGGCGGGCGTATATTTCGGGTCGAGCTGCAGGGCGTGCGAATAGGATTTCCTGGCGCGCGCCATGTCGCCGCGCCGCTCGTAGACCAGCGCCTGGTTGGCCCAGGATTCGGCATTGCTGCCGTTCAGCTCGATGGCGTGGTTGAAGTCGGCAAAGGCGTTGTCGTCGTCGTTCAGCGCGATGTAGGAAATGCCGCGGCCGTTGTAGGGCTCGGGCGAATTCGGCGACAGCGAAATCGCCTTGGCGAAATCCTCGATCGCCTTGGCGTGGTCCCCGCGCTTCTGGTAGATCAGGCCGCGATTGTGATAGGCGCGCCCATCCGTCGTATCGAGTTGGATCGCACGATTGAAATCGTTGAAGGCCTCGTCGATGCGGCCGGCCTGGCGATAGAGATTGCCGCGGCCGATATAGGCGACATCGTATTTCGGGTTGATCTGCAGCGCCATATTGTAATCGGCGGCCGCTTCCGCCTGCTTGCCCATGTTGCGATAGACCAGCGCCCGGTTGGCATAGGCCTGGTAGAATTTCGGGTTCATCTGCAGCGCGCGGCTGAAATCGTCGAGGGCGCGCTTGAACTGACCCGCGCGACCATAGGCGGAGCCACGGACATTATAGCCTTCCGGATCGGTCGGATTGCTGTTGATGACCGAGGACAGCGAGGCGATGTTCTGCTCCGAGCCCTGTTCGCGGTCGACCTTGATCATGTCGTCCGTCGAGGCCGTCTGGCAGCCGGAAAGCGCCAGGGCGGTCGCAAGCGTCATCGCCGCTGCGGGAACGAGCCGCGCGATGGACAAACGGAATGCGCCGGCGGTCGGGAGAGAAGCAGGTGTGGTGATCATGTCAGCCCATCGTCAGGCTCGCGTCACAGGCGGCTCAACGCCGTCTCGTCCTCCGCGCGAGGGGAATCAAAAAAGCGGCGGCGACATCAGCCGCCCCCGCCATTCATGCGAATTGATTACGTCGAAATGACGACCGATCACCGAGCAGCCGGGCGGCCAGTAGCGATGAGGCCTTCGCGCTGGGCGCGCTTGCGTGCCAGCTTGCGGACGCGGCGAACGGCTTCGGCCTTTTCGCGGGCGCGCTTCTGGGAGGGCTTCTCGTAGTAGTCCCGCATCTTCATTTCGCGGAAAATGCCTTCGCGCTGCATTTTCTTCTTCAGGGCGCGGAGCGCCTGGTCGACATTGTTATCGCGGACAAGTACCTGCACGTGAAATCCCGTTCCTTTGGTTTGGTTGATGCCGACGCCACAGTCAGGGATTGGGGCGAAGAGGCAATAAACATAACGTTCGCACAAGCCGGAGCCGCGCGATTGGTTGAGCGGAGTATCAGATCGCTCCGGGAAAGTCCAGCCGTCCCATATCGTTCGCGCCGAAAAAACCGACCTCATGCCTTTTTGCGTCATTCGTGTCGAAAGCCTGGGGCGTATGCGTCGCAAAACAGCCGTTGTGTCGCGCGCGGATTTGCGATTTCTTGGCCCATCTTTTTCGGAACGGCCTCACTCACAGGAGTTGAAACGCCAATGCAAAAATATTCGATTTTTGCCGTCGTCCGCGAGGCGATGCGCGGAAACAAGGGCTGGAAGGCGCAATGGACCTCGCCCGAGCCGCGCAAGGAATACGACGTCATCATCATCGGCGGCGGCGGCCACGGTCTGGGGGCCGCTTATTATCTCGCCAAGGAGCACGGCATCACCAATGTCGCAGTGCTGGAAAAGGGCTGGATCGGCGGCGGCAATACCGGCCGCAACACCACCATCATCCGTTCGAATTACCTCTACGAAGAGAGCATGGACATCTACGAACATGCGCTCAAGCTGTGGGAGGGTCTGAGCCAGGATCTGAACTACAACGTCATGTATTCGCCGCGCGGCGTGATGATGCTGTCGCATTCGGTCCATGACCAGCAGTCGTTCAAGCGCCACGTCAACGCCAACCGCCTCTACGGCATCGACAACGAATGGATGACGCCGGAGCAGGCCAAGGCCTATTGCCCGCCGCTCGACATCTCCAAGTCGGCGCGCTATCCGATCAATGGCGCTGCCCTGCAGCGGCGCGGCGGCACCGCCCGCCACGACGCCGTTGCCTGGGGTTATGCCCGTGGCGCGTCGGATCGCGGCGTCCATATCATCCAGAACTGCGAAGTCACCGGCATCCGCCGCGGCCCCGATGGCGCCGTCCTCGGCGTCGAGACCAATCGCGGCTTCATCGGTGCGAAGAAGATCGGCGTTTCCGCCGCCGGCCATACCTCGGTCGT
The DNA here is from genome assembly GCF_029601685.1 of Rhizobium sp. YJ-22. NCBI lineage: Bacteria > Pseudomonadati > Pseudomonadota > Alphaproteobacteria > Hyphomicrobiales > Rhizobiaceae > Rhizobium > Rhizobium sp. YJ-22. Next base: position 109,470 of record NZ_JARRIR010000009.1, read on the forward strand.
CATGAACATGGCCGATGTGCGCGTGCCGCTGCAATCGAGCCCCTTGCAGGCGCTGGTGTCCGAACCGCTGAAGCCGATCTTCCCCTGCGTGGTCATGTCGAACACGGTGCATGCCTATATCTCGCAGTCGGACAAGGGCGAACTGGTGATCGGCGCGGGCACCGACCAGTACAATTCCTATTCCCAGACCGGCGGCATCCAGATCATCACCCATACGCTGGACGCCATCTGCGAATTGTTCCCGATGTTCCGCCGCGTCAAGATGATGCGCCAATGGGGCGGCATCGTCGACAACACCCCGGATCGTTCCGCCATCCAGGGCGTGACGCCGGTGAAAAACCTGTTCGTCAATTGCGGCTGGGGCACCGGCGGCTTCAAGGCGACGCCGGGTTCGGCGCATCTCTTCGCGCATCTGATCGCCCGCGGCGAGCCACACCGGCTGGCGGCCGGCCTGACGCTCGACCGCTTCCGCACCGGACGCCTGATCGACGAAGCCGCCGCCGCGGCCGTGGCGCATTGAGGGATTTCGACATGCTGCTCATCCATTGCCCCTATTGTGGTGAAGACCGCTCCGAACTGGAGTTCCGCGGCGCCGGCGACGCGCATATCGCGCGCCCGACCAACATGGCCGACATTTCCGACGCGGAATTCGAGGCCTTCTTCTTCCTTCGCCAGAACCCGAAGGGAATCATCTACGAGCGCTGGCGCCATATCCATGGCTGCGGCCGCTTCTTCAATGCGGTCCGCGACACCGTCAGCGACCGGTTCATCAAGACCTACAAGGCAGGCGAGCCGAAGCCGGATATAAACGCCGCGCCGGCCACCGACGCCAAGGTCGAGACCTACGAGGCCCTGGAAGGAGACGCCCGATGAGCGGCGCCAATCGTATCACGGGCAAGGGCCGGCTGACGCCCGCCCGCACCGTCCGTTTCACATTCGACGGCAAGAGCTACACCGCGCTTCAGGGCGATACCGTCGCCTCGGCGCTGCTGGCGCATGGCGTGCATCTGCTTGGCCGCTCGTTCAAGTATCACCGACCGCGCGGCATCCTCTCGGCCGGCCCGGAAGAGCCGAATGCACTGCTCGACATTTCCCGCGATTCCGCCCGTCGCCAGCCGAACGTGCGCGCCAGCGTCCAGGAAGTCTTCGACGGCATGAAGGCCGAGTCGCAGAACCGCTGGCCGTCGCTCTCCTTCGACATCGGCGGCATCAACAACCTGATGTCGCCCTTCTTCGGCGCCGGTTTCTACTACAAGACCTTCATGTGGCCGAAGAAGGCCTGGCATTCCATCTATGAGCCCTTCATCCGCCGCGCCGCCGGTCTGGGCGTTGCGCCCACCGAGGCCGATCCGGATCATTATGCCGGTCGTTACGCCCATTGCGACGTGCTGGTCGTCGGTGCCGGCGTCTCCGGTCTTTCCGCGGCGCTTGCCGCGGCTGAAACCGGCGCTGAGGTCATGCTTGTCGACGAACAGCCGGAAGTCGGCGGCGCGCTGCATTTCGATGCCGGCGTCACCATCGACGGGCAGCCGGGTTACGACTGGGCGCAGGCGACGGTCGCCAGGCTCCAGGCCATGGACAATGTGAAGGTCCTGACCCGTACCACGGCCTTCGGCTACTACAACCACAATTTCGTGGCGCTGGTGGAACGGGTCACCGATCATCTGGCCAGCCCAGACCGCCGCACGGCGCGCGAGCGCATGTGGCAGGTGCGTGCCAAGCGCGTCATCGTTGCCGCCGGCGCGATCGAGCGCCACATGGTGTTCGCCAACAACGACCGTCCCGGCATCATGCTGGCTTCGGCGGCGCGCACCTTCATCAACCATTTCGGTGTTGCCGTCGGTTCGAAGATCGGCGTCTACACCGCCCATGATTCGGCTTATGAAGCGGCCTTCGACCTGCGCCGCGCCGGCGTTTCCATCGCCGCCATCGTCGATACGCGCGACAATCCGGGGACCGGCGTGCTCGCCGAAGCCCGTTCGCTCGGCATCGATGTCCTCACCGGCCATTCGGTGACGGATACCTCGGGCAAGCTGCGCGTCTCGGCCATGCATGTGACGCGAAACGGCGGCGGCGCGGTGCGCAAGATCCCGGTCGACGCGCTGATCGTCTCTTCCGGCTGGACGCCGTCGGTGCATCTGTTCTCGCAGTCGCGTGGCAAGCTGCGTTTCGATGCCGCGACCCAGCGCTTCCTGCCGGACACCTATGCGCAGAACATGGTCTGCGTCGGCGCCTGCAACGGCACCGACGATCTGCAGGCGGCCATCGACGAGGCGGTTTCCGCCGGTGTCTCGATGGCGCGGGAAGCCGGCATCGACGGTTCGGCGTCGACCTCGCCGCGCGGCGAGGCGCGCTTCGCCTGGACCGGCGGCATGCTGGGCGCGGGCGAAGGCGCGGGCGCAGATACGACCGTGAAGGCTTTCATCGACTTCCAGCACGACGTCTGCGCCAAGGATATCCGTCTGGCGGTGCGCGAGGGCATGCATTCCATCGAGCATATCAAGCGCTTCACCACCAACGGCATGGCCTCCGACCAGGGCAAGCTGTCGAACATGCACGGCCTGGCGATCGCCGCCGAGGCGCTCGACCGGCCGATCCCGCAGGTGGGCCTCACCACCTTCCGCCAGCCCTACACGCCGGTCACCTTCGGCGCGCTGATCAGCCATTCGCGTGGCGATCTGTTCGATCCGGCTCGCAAGACGCCGATGCATGCCTGGGAAGAGGCGCATGGCGCCGAATTCGAGGATGTCGGCAACTGGAAGCGCGCTTGGTATTACCCGCGCGCCGGCGAGACCATGCATGAGGCGGTCAACCGCGAATGCAGGACGGTGCGCACTGTTGCCGGCGTCTTCGACGCCTCGACGCTCGGCAAGATCGAGGTCGTCGGCCCGGATGCCGCCGCCTTCCTCAACCTGATGTACACCAATGCCTGGGATACGTTGAAGCCAGGCCGCTGCCGTTACGGCATCATGACCCGCGAGGACGGCTTCGTCTATGACGACGGCGTCGTCGGGCGACTGGCCGAGGATCGTTTCCATGTGACCACCACCACCGGCGGGGCGCCGCGCGTGCTGCAGCACATGGAAGACTATCTGCAAACCGAGTTCCCGCATCTGAACGTCTGGCTGACCTCGACCACCGAGCAATGGGCGGTCATCGCCGTCCAGGGCCCGAAGGCGCGTGAGATCATCGCGCCGCTGGTCGAAGGCATCGATCTTTCGCCGGAAGCCATGCCGCATATGAGCGTGGCCGAAGGCAAGATTTGCGGCGTGCCGACCCGTCTGTTCCGCATGTCGTTCACCGGCGACATGGGCTTCGAAGTCAACGTGCCCGCCGACTACGGCCAGGCGATCTGGGAAGCGATCTGGGCGAGAGCCGAGCCGATGGGCGCCTGCGTCTACGGCACCGAGACCATGCACGTGTTGCGCGCCGAGAAGGGCTACATCATCGTCGGCCAGGATACGGACGGCACGGTGACACCGGAAGATGCTGGCGTGGGCTGGGCCGTGTCCAAGAAAAAGACGGACTTCGTCGGTATTCGCGGCCTCAAGCGCCCCGATCTGGTGAAGGAAGGCCGCAAGCAGTTGGTCGGCATCACCACCAAGGATCCGCATGTGGTGCTGGAGGAAGGCGCGCAGGTCGTCGCCGATCCGAACCAGCCGAAGCCGATGACCATGCTCGGTCACGTCACCTCGTCCTACTGGTCGGAGAATTGCGGGCGTTCCATCGCTTTCGCATTGATTGCCGGCGGACGGGCGAAGATGGGGCAGACGCTCTATGTGCCGATGCCGGACAGGACGATCCCCGTCGAAGTGACGGATCTGGTGTTCTTTGACAAGGAAGGGGGCCGCATCAATGGCTGATCAGACCCAAGCGCTCCGCCGTGAGCCGCTCGCAAATGCCCATGGCGGCTCCGGCGGCGTGCGCCTTACGCCGGCCAAGCCCGCCAGCCGCATCTCGCTGCGTGCCAAGGCAGACGCCGTCGGCGCCCTGTCCTCGGCGCTCGGCCTCGACCTTCCGATCCGCGCGAGCGCCTCGGCCATCTCCAATGGCCGCATGGCGTTGTGGCTCGGCCCGGACGAATGGCTTGTGATCGACGAGAACGGCGCCGATCTGATGGCCGCCGCCGCATCCGCTGGCGCGATGCATTCGGCGACGGACGTCTCGCATCGCAACACGGCGATCATCGTTTCCGGCCCCGGCGCGGCAACCGCGATCAACAGCGGCTGCCCGCAGGATCTGTCGCTGAAGGCCTGCCCGGTCGGAAAATGCTCGCGCACCATCTTCGGCAAGGCGGAGATCGTGCTGCTGCGCATGTCGGAAGATACGTTCCGCGTCGAATGCTGGCGCTCCTTCTCGCCCTTCGTCTTCGGCCTTCTGGCCGAAGGGGCGGAAGACGCGGCGCAGTAAAAGAGCGGCGCGCATGAAAAAGGCCCCGAGGCAAAGTGCTTCGGGGCCTTTTTGCTGGAACTTCCAATACCTGGAGCATTTCCGGACGGAAAACCGCTACACACTTTTCCTGGAAATGCTCGATCCCTTGTTTACGCATTTCCGGACGGAAAACCGCTACACACTTTTCCTGGAAAAGCTCTATAGCTTGCCGGCGCGCTGCTGGATCATCATGAACGTATCGAACGTGTATTCGGCGAGCTGCATCCAGAGATAACCTTCCTTCTTGAACGCGACCTGGTCGTCGTAGATTTTCTTGAAGGTGGGGTTGCCGGCCGAGATTTCCGCATAGACGCTCTGCGCGGCGGTATAGGCGGCCTCGAGGATCTCCTGGCTGAAGGGGCGCAGCACCGTGCCTTCGCCGACGAGCTGCTTGACCGCCAGCGGGTTCTTCATGTCGTATTTCGCCATCATGCTGGTATTGGCGAAGGCGCAGGCATCGGAGAGCACGCCCTGATAGGCCTTGGGCAGGCCATTCCATTTTTCCAGGTTGACGAAGGTATGGATGACCGGACCGCCTTCCCAGAAGGCCGGGTAATAATAATACTTGGCGACCTTGTTGAAGCCGAGCTTGTGGTCGTCATAAGGGCCGACCCATTCGGCGGCGTCGATGGTGCCCTTTTCCAGCGCCGGATAGATGTCGCCGCCGGCGATCTGCTGCGGGATGACGCCAAGCTTTTCCACCACCTTGCCGGCGAGGCCGGCGATGCGCATCTTCAAGCCTTTGAGATCGTCGAGCGTGTTGATCTCCTTGCGGAACCAGCCGCCCATCTGCGCGCCGGTATTGCCGGAAATCATGCCATAGAGATTGTGGGTGGCGTAAAATTCGTTGAGCAGCTTGTTGCCGTTGCCTTCGTAGAACCAGGAATTGGTCAGGCGGGCATTGAGGCCGAAGGGGATCGCCGTGCCGATGGCGAAGGTCGGATCCTTGCCGACGTAATAATAGGAGCAGGTGTGGCACATCTCGACCGAGCCTTCGCCGACCGCATCCGCCGCCTGCAGGCCCGGGACGATTTCGCCGGCGGCGAAGACCTGGATGTCGAAATTGCCGTCGGTGGCGTCGGAGACATGCTTGGCCAGATCCACGGCGCCGCCATAGATCGTATCGAGGCTCTTGGGAAATGACGACGTCAGTCGCCAGGTGATCTTCGGGGCCTGCTGCGCGATCGCGGGTGCGGCAAGCACTGCCGCGCCTGCTGCGCCGACACTGGCCACGCCCGCTTTCTTGATGAATGAACGACGATCCATGACTTACCTCCCAGTTGCGCGCCCTCGTCCCTCGCGCTGGCCCGTGGGGCGAGCTAAACACGTTGCCCGCCCGGTTTCAAGCGTTGAAACCATTATTGTTTTTGCCCAAAATTCGAGCATGCGGCAGGCTGCGTCGATCCCGTTTCCCCACCGCCGCCAGCGGCGCCCCGCACGCTTTGCAAAAACGGGCAGTTGACTTGGGCAGCGATCTGGCATCACAACGAACCGGCAATTCGAAAGACCTGCGGAGCAGACATGTCGAGACCCTTCGTGGCCATCCCGGCCGATATTCGCGAATTCGATGCAACGACCTGGCATTCCGTCCAGACCCAGTATGTCAAGGCGGTGGTCAAGGTGGCGGACGTCTCCACCTTCCTCATTCCGGCCCTGGAAACCGGCAACGACACCGACGCGATCCTCGACCGCGTCGACGGCCTGCTGGTCTCGGGCTCGGCGACCAACGTGCATCCGAGCCTCTATGGCGCCGAGGCCCGCGACAGCGACGGCCCTTTCGATCCCGCCCGTGACGCCACCGCCCTGCCGCTGATCCGCCGGGCGCTGGAGCGCGGCATGCCCCTGCTCGCCATCTGCCGCGGTCTGCAGGAACTGAACGTGGCGCTGGGCGGGACGCTGGAAACCGAAATCCAGGACATGCCTGGCCGTTGGGATCATCGCAGGCCGGAAGGCGTTTCGCGCGAAGAAGCCTATGGCATCCGCCAGGGCGTGCGCATCGCCGAGGGTTCCTGCATCGCCCGCTATCTCGGCGCCGGCGAAATCCAGGTGAATTCGCTGCATCGCCAGGCGATCTCGGCCTCCGCCCCGCGCCTGCAGGTCGAGGCAGTCGCCGAGGACGGCACCGTCGAGGCCGTCTCGGTGATCGACGCGAAGGGCTTTGCGCTTGGCGTGCAATGGCATCCGGAATACTGGGCCGAAACCGATACGCCCTCGCGCAAGCTGTTCGAAGCCTTCGGCGACGCCGTGCGCGCCTATGCGGCGGCAAAGGCCATCAAGTCGTAAAAATAAAGCGCCGGGAAGCCGGCGCCATCCATTCCTTATTGAACGGCGCGCAGCATCACCGATGCGCCCTGCGGCTCCATGGTTTCATAGCCCGGGCCGTCGCCCTCGACGATCGTCAGCACCGCCTCGCCGCTGGAATCAGCGAGGATGACGGTGCCGTCCTCGTTCTCCGTCCAGGTTTTTGCCTCGGCCAGTCCCGGCCAGACCGTGTCGCATTCCGCCGTCGCGCTGAACTGGCGGCTGCGATGCGAGACCGGCTGGCCGCGCATGACGCGGCAGGAGGCATTGCCGTTGAGGTTGGTGGCGGTATAGGCCGAGGCGATCGGCGCAATCGAGCCGGACACGAGGGGATCGACAGCCTGAGACCCCTGGTGCAGCAGCACTGCGCCGACACCGCCCAGCATGACGACAGCGGCTGCGAGGACAAAGGCTTTCATCGGCTATTCTCCTGGAATCGATACATGGCCCCACCATGCGCCGGAAAAATTGCCAGAGGGTTAAGAAAGCGTTGCCGATCTAGGTTAACGCATATCAGCCGGAAATGGGCTGCGGCGTCTCCGGAACAGGCGTTCGGGCGCGGCCGATCGAAAACCAGTCGATGATATTGTCGGCGACGAGATCGGCCATGGCGTTGCGGGTCGGCACGCTGGCCGAGGCGACATGCGGCAGCAGGCTGACCTGCTCGAAGCCGAGCAATGCCTCCGGCACACGCGGCTCGTCATAATAGACATCGAGGCCGGCGCCGGCGATGGTGCCGCTTTCCAGCGCCGCGATCAGCGCCGCTTCATCGACGCTCCAGCCGCGCCCGACATTGATCAGCACGCCCTGCGGCCCCAACGCTCCAAGGATATCGGCATCGATGGCCTTGTGCGTCTCCGGCGTCTTCGGCACGATGCAGAGCAGGATATCGACGTCCCCAGCCATCTCCCGCAGCGAGCCGAAATAACGATAGGGCACGTCGGCGCGCGGATTGCGGGTATGGTAGCCGATCTCCAGCTTGAGCGCTTCGAGGCGATGGGCGATTTCCAGCCCGATGCGCCCGAGGCCGTACAGCCCGACCCTGCGCCCGCGCAGCGAAAGCGGCGACAAGGGAAAGCTTTCTCCCCTGCCCCAGCGCCCGGCACGTAAGAACGCCTCCGCCTGCGGCAGGCGGCGCACGGTGTTGATGACCAGTGCCACGGCTGTATCGGCCACCTCGTCATTGAGCACGTCGGGCGTATTGCTGACGACGATGTTTCGCGCTGCGGCACGCGACACGTCCACCCCATCGTAACCGACGCCGAAGCTGGCGATGATTTCGAGATTGGGCAGCGCATCGATCGCCGCCGCCGGGAAGCTGCCGGAGACCGCGACGCCACGAATGCCGGCAAGCGTCGCCGCATCCAGCGTCGCCACATCGGCCCGCACGAGTGTGAACCGGCCTTCGAGCCGCTCGATAACGCGGGTATGGATACGGCCCGGAACGAGCACGGAGATATCGGTCATGAGCTTACCGCCTGTTGATCGGGCCGGTGGACTGGCGGATGCGCATTTCCGGCTTGATGAGATGGATGCCATCCGGCTCGTGACTGCCGAGCAGACGGTCGAGCAGGGCGCGGGCGGCGAGCCGGCCGACTTCGGCCTGCCCGTTCCACACCGTCGTCAGCGCCGGTGTGGCGATCGCCGCTTCCTCCAGGTCGTCATAGCCGGTGACCGAGATGTCGACGCCCGGCACCAGCCCGGCGCGGGCGATGCCGTTCATCAGGCCGATGGCGACGAGGTCGTTCCAGCAGACGGCCGCCGTCGGCTTCTGCGGCAGCGACAGAAAATGCACCGCCGCCTCGAAACCGCCCTGCTTGGAGCGGGGGCCGGGAATGCGCAGGTCCGGATCGACCTCGATGCCGGCCTTGCGCAGCGCATTGACGTAGCCCTGGTAGCGGTCGCGGCCGGTCGAGGTCTGGTCGGTGCCGCCGATCATGGCGATAGTGCGGTGGCCGAGACCGATCAGGTGGTTGGTCGCCAGCGAAATACCATAACTGTCGTCGCCGCGATAGGTGGGCAGGTCGACGCCCTCCATCGAGCGGGCGACGAGGATGGCCGGCATACCGTTCTGCTCGGCAAGCTTGATGTCCTCCATCGGCGTGCCGATGGCCGGCGACATGATGACGCCGTCGCCGCCGAGTTGCAGCAGCGTCTCGATGAAATTGCGCTGCTTCTCGACCGAATCGTAATGGTTGGAAAGAATGAAGGTGTGCTGGCTGCGATCCAGCTCGCTTTCGATGGCTTTCAGGATTTCGCCATAGAACGGGTTCATGATGTCATGCACCACGACGCCGATGATGCCGGAGCGCGAGGTGCGCAGACTGGCGGCGCGGCGATTGTAGATGTAGCCCAGCGCCCTGGCCTGCTCCTTGATCTTGTCGCGTGTGGCCGACGCCACCAGCGGGCTGTCACGTAAGGCAAGGGAGACGGTCGCCGTTGAAATGCCAAGCGTTTCGGCGATCGTCGAGAGCTTTATCTTTTGAGCCACAAAAGTCCTCCGCTTCAGCCCAACGAACAGCCGTCGATTCTCGATCTGTAATTAAATTGTTTAATTAAACGATTTTAGCCTGCTTCGGCAATCGTAAAAATTGCGTTCCGGCGAATGAGCCGTCGGCCTTGCCTATTCCTCCTCGGCGGCGGGCGGCTCGATGCCCTGCAGGTTGAGGTCGACAGCGCGCAGCAGGCGGATCAGCACCCGCCTTTCCTTGTCGGAAAAACCCTTCAGCGCCAGTTCGTCGCAGGCGGCGGCGGCGCGGGAAATCAGTTCGACGCTGCCCTGGCCGGCCTCGGTCAGATGCACCTTCGTCTGGCGCTGGTCCTGCGCATCGGCGTGACGGCGAACGAAGCCCTGCGCCTCCATGCGGCCGATAGTGCGGGTCATGGTGGGGGCCTTGACGCCGAGCCGCTGGGCAAGTGCGCCGGGCGTCATGCCGTCGGCCTCGAAAAGCGCCATGATGACGCTGTCCTGCCCCGCATAGAGCCCGCCGTCGAGCAGGCTTCGCGACAACGCCGTGCGCACCGAACGTGCCGCCTGCGTCACCGCCTGGGCGAAATCCAGCGTCACTTCCTCCCGGTTCTTCTTGCGGGCGCTCTTGTTCTTCTTGCCTTCCTTCTTTTTCCCCATGACGCTTTCTTTTCGTGGCTGGACGAAGGCGGTATGTATGCCTGCCCAATCCTTAACCAATGCGGAAGGCAATCGCCAGATGCCAATACCCCCGGTCCCACCGAAGCCGCGCTTCCAGGACAACGATCCCGCCCTTTCCCCCGAGGCGCGGCGCGACTGGATCGCGGTGCTGCCGCTCGGTGCATACGAGCAGCACGGTCCGCACCTTCCCTTCGAGACCGACAGCCTGATCGCCGCCGGCATCGTGAAGGAAACCATCGCCCGCCTGCCGGAGAACCTGCCGGTCGCCTTCCTGCCGGTCGAGGATACCGGCTATTCCGTCGAGCATATGGATGTGCGCGGCACCCGCACGCTTGCCTATGACGAGGCGATCTCTCGCTGGCTGGCCATCGCCGAGGGGCTGAACCGTCTCGGCATCCGCAAATTCGTGATGCTCAATGCCCATGGCGGCAATGCGCCGCTGATGACCATCGTCGCCACCGAAGCCCGCATGCGCTTCGACATGCTGGCGGTCGCCACCAGTTGGACGCGCTTCGGCCAGCCGGAGGGCTGGATCGACCCGGCCGAGAAGGCAATCGACATCCATGGCGGCGAGATCGAGACGGCGGTCATGCTGGCGCTCTATCCCGACAGGGTGGACATGGCGAAAGCGGAGAGATTTTCCTCGCGCCAGAGCGAGTTTGCGCAGCGTTTCCGGCATCTGCGCGCCTATGGTCCGCATGCCTTCGGCTGGAAGATGTCCGACCTCAATGCGAAAGGTGTCGCCGGCGATGCGAAGAAGGCAACGGCGGAGAAGGGACGCGCCCTGATCGATCATGCCGTGACCGGCATTCTCGAATTGCTGGCCGATGTCGCCGCCTTCGATGTGGACGAGTTTGCGCCGCGACCGCATTCCCGCGCATAAAGGCTTTGAACTGCCCCGATTGCCTCCTTATATGGAGGGCAACGCGTTTCCTTCGAGCGTCAGGCTCCAGACGAGGCTTCCCATGACCGAAACATCCGCTGCCAAGCCCATTCCCGTGACCGTCCTCACCGGCTATCTCGGCGCCGGCAAGACGACGCTGCTCAACCGCATCCTGACCGAAGCTCACGGCAAGAAATATGCCGTCATCGTCAACGAGTTCGGCGAGATCGGCATCGACAACGACCTCATCGTCGAATCCGACGAAGAGATCTACGAAATGAACAATGGCTGCGTCTGCTGCACGGTGCGCGGCGACCTGATCCGCGTCGTCGAGGGCCTGATGCGCCGCCCCGGCCGCTTCGACGGCATCATCGTCGAGACAACCGGCCTGGCCGACCCCGTCCCCGTCGCCCAGACCTTCTTCATGGATGACGACGTGCGCGCCAAGACCGAGCTCGACGCCGTCGTCGCCCTCGTCGACGCCAAGCACCTGCCGCTGCGCCTGAAGGACAGCCGCGAGGCCGAGGACCAGATCGCCTTCGCCGACGTCGTCGTCATCAACAAGACCGATCTCGTCTCGCCAGAGGACGTCGCCCGCATCGAGGATGTCGTGCGCGCCATCAACCCGTCCGCCCGCATCTACAAGACGACCCGCTCCGGCGTCGATCTCGCCCGCGTGCTGGACCAGGGCGCCTTCAACCTCGAACGTGCGCTGGAAAACGATCCGCACTTCCTCGACCATGACGAGCATGACCACGATCATGTCTGCGGCCCGGATTGCGACCACGATCACCACCATCATCATCACGATCATGACCACCATCACGATCACGATCATGCCTGCGGGCCGGACTGCAATCACGAGCATCATCACCACCATGACCACGCGCCCTCGCCGATCCATGACGTGACGGTCAAGTCGGTGTCGTTGCGTGGCGGCGAGATGAACCCGGACCGCTTCTTCCCCTGGATCCAGAAGGTGACGCAGACCGATGGCCCGAACATCCTGCGCCTCAAGGGCATCATCGCCTTCAAGGGCGACGAGGAGCGTTATGTCGTCCAAGGCGTCCACATGATCATCGAGGGCGATCATCAGCGCCCGTGGAAGGAAAACGAACCGCGCGAGACGCGTCTCGTCTTCATCGGCCGCGACCTCGACCGCGAGAAGCTGGAACGCAGCTTCAAGGCCTGTGAGGCGACGGCCGGCTGAATGGCCCGGCTGAAGGACACCGCAGGCGGAGCGCTGTGCATCGGCGACATCCTCCGCCTGCCGGAAAACTACGATCTCGGCCCCGGCTCCGCCCCGGTGGACCTGATGGTCTACGAACCGCAGGACGAGGACTGCGGGCTGGGCCTGCTGGTGATCTCCGGCTATAAGGCAGGGCTGGTCTATGCGCTTTTGCCACGCGAGTCCCTCAAGGACGGCATGCGGGCGCTGGACACCGACTGGCTGACGGAAAACTGGAACCGCTGGTTCTGCTATGAACATGGGGATGGAATGCGCGTGATCGATATAGACGGAGTCAGGGTTCTCGGCTGGGACAAACGGGTCATCGAGGCGCTCGCCTGATGCCGACCGTCGCCCCCCTCGACATATCGGGCCACGTGCTCGCCACCGCCTTCCTCGGTGACATCCCCTTCTTTGCCGCGGCCAGCGGCACGATCCACCGTCTCGATGGCGGCGAAAAGGTCGTCGAGGCCCATTCCGGCCTGCTGACCGCCGTCCGCGATCCGTGGTCGGCCTCGCTGCTGACCGGTGGCGAAGACGGCAAGGTGATGCGCATCGCCGCCGATGGCGCCACCACGCTGCTGGCAGAAGCGCCGCGCAAATGGATTGCGCAGGTCGCCGGCGGCCCGCAAGGCGCGGTCGCCTATGCCCATGGCAAGACCAGCTTCGTGCGGCTTGCCGACGGCACGACGCGCGAATTCCCGGAGACGCGCACCGTCGAAGGCCTCGCCTTCGCGCCGAAAGGTCTGCGCATCGCCGCCGCGCGCTACAATGGCGTGTCGCTGCATTGGGTGGCGACGCCGGGCCAGCCGCTGGATCTGGAATGGAAGGGCGCCCATACCGGCGTCACCTTCTCCCCCGACAACCGCTTCGTCGTCACCACCATGCAGGAAAACGCGCTGCATGGCTGGAAGCTCGACGTCAAGCCGGGCACCGAGGCGCGCCACATGCGCATGTCCGGCTATCCGTCCAAGGTCAAATCGGTCTCTTGGTCGCCGAAGGGAAAGTGGCTCGCCTCCTCCGGTGCCCCGGCGGCGATCGTCTGGCCGTTTTCCGGCAAGGACGGCCCGATGGGCAAGGCGCCCCTGGAACTCGGCACCCGCGCCAACATCATGGTCACCAACGTCACCTTCCATCCCGCCGAAGAGGTGCTGGCCATCGGCTTCGTCGACGGCATGGTTCTCGGCGTGCGGATCGCCGATGGCAAGGAGGCGCTGCTGCGCCGCCCTGGCAAGGGCGCCATCACCTCCATGGCCTGGAGCGGCAACGGCCGCCTTCTCGCCTTCGCCTCCGAAGCCGGCGATTGCGGCGTCATCGACATCAGCGCCTGATTGTTCAGAGCTTCCCGACGCGCTTCAGGGTGCGCCGGATCGCCGCCATCAGCACTTCGGCGTCATAGGGTTTGCGCACCACCGGCACGGTCTCCATGCTCGGCGGCAGGATCGAGGTTTCGCCATAGCCGGTGGCGAACAGGAACGGGATGCCGCGCCGCGCCAGTTCCTCGGCGACCGGCAGCGAGGTTGTCGCGCCAAGATTGAGGTCGAGCACGGCGATATCGGGCATCAGCACGTCGAGGCGATGCAAGGCGTCCATGGCCGATCCCGTCGTCGTCACCCGGCTGATGCCGTGGTCGGCCAGCATGCTTTCGACGTCGAGCGCGATCAGCATCTGGTCCTCGACCAGCAGAAGCTGGATATCGGCAAGCGATTCCGCGTCTCCCGCCGTCACCGCCATCGCCGGCCTGTCGGCGGCCGGAAGGGCGTCGCTTTCGGCGATTTCCGAGACATGGCGGCGCGGCAGCAGGAAATGCGCCCGCAACCCGTCGCGGGCATAGGCGACATCGCTCTCGCCGCCGAGATCGTAGGGTACGCTGCGATCGATCAGCACGGTGCCGAACCCGTGGCGCTTTGGCGGCTCGACCGGCGGGCCGCCGCTTTCGCGCCATTCCAGCCGGCAATCCTTCTCCGCCGTCAGCGCCCAGGCGACGTCGAGCCGCCCGCCGGAGATCGACAGCGCCCCATATTTGGCGGCATTGGTGGAGAGTTCGTGCAGCACCAGCGCCATCACCGAAAAGGCGCGACTGTCGAGCCAGACCGGCGGGCCGCTGAAGGTGATCGCCGCCGACTGATTGCGATAGGGCGTCAGTTCCGCATTGAGCAGGTCGGCGAGCAGTCCGCCGCCGTCGCTGCGCACAACCTGGTCATGGGCAAAGGACAGGGCTTGGATGCGCCCCTTCAGCGACGTGACGTAATCGCTAAGCGCCCGCTGCTCGCTGACGGGATGGCCGACCAGCGACTTGATGACCGAAAGAATGTTCTTGACCCGGTGGTTCAGTTCCTCGTTGAGCATCCGCTGGCGCACGTCGGCCTTGCGGCGCTCGTCGGCGATCATCTCGTTGTGGCGCAGCACGATCTCGACCAGCGCACCGCGGATCGCCTCGGCGATCTCGCGGTCGGCATCCGTCCAGGGCTCGGCGCGCATATGCACCTCCTCCTTCCAGATGGCGAAGCTCTTGCGTGGCGTCAGCCGGTCGCCGAGCGGACCGGTCTCATAGGTCTTGCTGGGATTTCCGGCCCAGTCCAGCGTCTGCACCACCTCGCGGCGGAAGAAGAACAGGTAGTCGCGCGCCATCTGCGACAGCGGCACGATCAGCACGCCGGAGACGTCCTTGTAGTAATCCTCGGCCTGCGAAAGTCGTTGCGACAGGGCGTGCGTTCCCCAGATGCGCCCTTCGGTCACCTCGCCGGCGAAGCGCGCAAGCGCGGGAACCGCCGCCGACGGCGGGGTGACGCCGATGCCGCTCCAGATGCCGTTCATCCACAGCCCGGCGCCGTCGCACGGCACAAGCGCGGCGATATCGGCGATGCGCTCGCGCAGAAGTTCGTCGACCTCGCCGTAATGCGAGGCGAACTGCACGAAACGGTCGAGCGACATCCGCGCCTGCCGAGCGTTTTCCAGCTTGCGCTGCTGCTGCAGGGCATTGAGATGCAGCGAGAAGAATTCGCCGAACATTTCCGCCGCCACCCGCTCGGCCATCGGCAGCACATGCGGCGTATAATGATGGCAGGCGATCAGGCCCCAGAGCGCCCCGTCGATGATGATCGAGATCGACATCGAGGCGGAGACGCCCATGTTGCGCAGATATTCGAGATGGATCGGCGAGACGCTGCGCAGATGCGCATAGGAGAGGTCGAGCGGCTCGCCGGCGCTGTCTTCCTGCGGCTCGATGCGCACCGCCGCCCCCGCGGCATTGGAAATGATGCGGATGGTGTTGCGCAGGTAAAGCGCCCGCGCCTGGCGTGGAATGTCGCTGGCCGGAAAATACTGGCCGAGAAAGCTTTCGAGATCGCCGCGCTTGGCCTCGCTGACCACCTGCCCCGCCCCGTCATGGCCGAAGCGGTAGACCATGACGCGGTCATAGCCGAGCAGCCCGCGCACGAGGCGGGCGCCATCGCGCAGCATGGCGGGTATGTCGGAGGCCCGCGTCAGGCGCCCGATCATCTCGCGCATCAGCGCCAGCGGCTGGCGCGCTTCCGAACCGGCCGGCTCGAACTCGAAGATGACCGTGGAGCGGAAACGATGGGCCGCGACATCGAAATGCGCGCCGTTGGCGAGCGCCAGATTGAACAGCAGCGCGGGACGCTCCGGCACGGAGGCGGTCGCCAGCGCGTTGCGCAAATCATGCGCCGCCTTGTCGCCGATCAGGTCGGACAGCGCCGCCCCATTGATCGCGCCGCCGAGGCCGAGCATGGCCGCGGCATTGAGCGAATGGCGCACGACGGTGCCGCCGCGGTCGTCGCAGGCCAGCATGCAGCCATGCGTCTGGATGCTGCCGGGAATGTGGATGGGTTCGCGATCGCAATTGCTGAGATCGATGGTGCGGTCATGCAGCATGGCGGGCGCCGTCTTCGAAGGCGTGGGCGGCGTGGCGAAAGACATCGCCCGCTGCATCCACCGCGCCGTCCAGGTCGAAATCCGCCATGCCATCGAGAACCGCCAGAAAGCCGCGCCAGTTCTCGAGCCCGTTCGCCTGCCGCGCCAGGTGCCGGGCGCCGAATGTTTCCGACAGCCCGAGCCCCTGCGCCCGCGCGTAGAGCACGCGCGCGCCGAGCGAGGAGCCTTCGAGCACATACAGCGCACCCGCCAGCCGCGAACGATCGGCGAGGTCGAAAACGACGGAAAAGCCGGAGCGCTGGTTGAGGTGCAGGTCATCGAGATCGGCCGCCGCCAGCGACGCGACCGCTTGCGGGCGCCAGCCGCCGAACGTCGATGGCCATGCCATGCCCGTCAGTCCAACCTCCACATCCGCCCGGAAACGGTGAATGCCGCAGAGATA
This sequence comes from Rhizobium sp. YJ-22, assembly GCF_029601685.1. Lineage (NCBI taxonomy): Bacteria > Pseudomonadati > Pseudomonadota > Alphaproteobacteria > Hyphomicrobiales > Rhizobiaceae > Rhizobium > Rhizobium sp. YJ-22. Next base: position 125,797 of record NZ_JARRIR010000009.1, read on the forward strand.
GCGGCCGTAATCCTGTGTCGTCTCGAAGGATCCGACCGCCGCATCGACGGCGGCATGAAGATGGGATGTGCGTTCCCGAAGAGAGAAGCGCCGTTTTGAAACCTGCATGAAAACTCTTGGGCGTTACCGGAACAAGGCCGTGTCACAGGACACGGCCCGACGCATAACACACGAGCTCGCAAAAAGGTTCCCGCCGATCGCAGGTTTTTTTCCATAGGCCACCCGGAGCGGGGTGCGGAGCCGATCAGGCCCGCGCCCCGCTGGCGACGATCACGCCGGCCGCGTCGTCCAGCCAGCCTTCGGTCAGTTCGAGGCCGAGGAAACGGCGGCGCTCGAAGGGGCCGGGCATGACCAGATGCCGCGCCTTGTCCGCGAAGAAGCCGAAACGCTCGTAATATTCGGGATCGCCGACGAGCAGGATCGCGCCATGGCCGCGCTGCTTGGCTTCAGCGATCGCCGCGCGCATCAAGGCGGCGCCGATACCCTGGCCCTCGCGGGCGGAATCGACCGCAAGCGGCCCAAGCAGCAGCGCTGCCACCGGCTGGCCGAGGCGATCGACGCCGGCCTCGACATGCCACAGCCGCACGGTTGCGACGACCTCGCCCCCGACATCGCGGGCGACGAGTGACAGGCCTTCGGCGGCAAGCCGCCCCTTGCGCAACTTTTCCGACGACTTGCGCCGGCGGTTCGGCCCCATGGCCCGGTCGAGCAGGGCTTCCCGCGCCGCGACGTCGTCATGTGTCTCGCGGTCGATCAGATAAGCGGACGGCGCGGACACCGCGCGCACGGAATTGAAAACAGCGGCCATGTCGGCCTCCTGCACCAAGACTGCCGCCACAAGCGGTCATCGGAACTGTCGGGTGGAAAAACCCCGAAAACGAGGCAGCATCGGCATCGCCACCCGTGGGAGGGCGATGCCGGAATGGCCAGAAGCCAGGCCTGTCAGATAACGTAGGCCTTGAGCGGCTCGAAGCCATTGAACGCCACGGCCGAGTAGGTCGTGGTGTAGGCGCCGGTGCCTTCGATCAGGATCTCGTCACCGATGCTGAGCGAGAGCGGCAGCGGGTAGAGGTTCTTTTCGTAGAGCACGTCGGCCGAATCGCAGGTCGGGCCGGCGATGACGCAAGGCTCCATTTCGTCGCCGTCGCGCTTGGTGCGGATCGGGTAACGGATGGCTTCGTCCATGGTTTCGGCGAGGCCGCCGAACTTGCCGATGTCAAGGAAGACCCAGCGCGCGTCGTCGTTGTCGGACTTGCGCGAGATCAGCACGACTTCCGCCTTGATGACGCCGGCATTGCCGACCATGCCGCGGCCCGGCTCGATGATGGTCTTCGGGATGTTGTTGCCGAAGTGCTTGCGCAGCGCAGCGAAGATCGCCTTGCCATAGGCTTCCGCCGCCGGCACGTCACGCAGGTACTTGGTCGGGAAACCGCCGCCCATGTTGACCATCTTCAGGTGGATGCCCTGCTTGGCAAGCTGTGCGAAGACGCGCTTGGCATCGGCGAGCGCCGAATCCCAGGCTTCGACGCGCAGCATCTGCGAACCGACATGGAACGACACACCGTAGGACTCCAGGCCGAGCTGGTGAGCATAGACGAGCACGTCGACGGCCATCTGCGGAACGCAGCCGAACTTGCGCGACAGCGGCCATTCCGCGCCTTCGCCATCGGTCAGGACGCGGCAGAACACGCGCGCACCCGGAGCAGCACGGGAAATCTTCTCGACTTCCTCATGGCTGTCGACGGCGAACAGGTCGACGCCGAGCGCATGCGCACGCGCGACGTCGCGCTCCTTCTTGATGGTGTTGCCGAAGGAGATGCGGTCGGCGGTGGCGCCGGCGTCGAGCGCCATCTGGATTTCGGCGACCGAAGCGCAATCGAAGCTCGAGCCCATGGAGGCGAGCAGCGACAGGATTTCCGGAGCCGGGTTGGCCTTGACGGCATAATAGATGGCGCTGTCCGGCATCGAGTGACGGAAAGCCTGGTAATTGTCGCGCACGACATCCAGATCGACCACGAGGCAGGGGCCTTCCGGACGGCGGGTGTTGATGAAGTCGAGGATGCGGGCGGTGGTCATGGTCTTGATTCCCCAAACGGTTCGAAGCTCCGGAAACCGGAGGACAAAGTGCCGTCAACGCCTCGCGCGGACCCGGCCGATGGAGACCCCGGAATCCTTGCGAGCGCATGAACAGCGCGATGATGAACCAACGCCACACAAGCAGCATGGTTCGGCTTTGTCTGCCATGGATTGGAGGGGATATCCCAACCGCACGTCCGGCAATGAAGGTGTGCCTCTTCAGTAACCCCGGCTGATGGAAAGCCGGCAGACACCAGAAAGGCCCGCACCGTCGTTGCTTCAAGGTGTCCTCGCATTTCCCGGTTGGCCGGAATAGCGACTGGAGCGGTTAGTTCCAGGTACCTTACCGATTTCCTCACCACATCGAGGGTCGGCGGACACCCACAGGCACGTGCGACTTTGGGCAAGCGCGGATGTAAGAATATTCGACGTCATAATCAAGCGGTTTTTTAACCGGATGCGGGAATTTTTTATTGAACGACGCGAGCGGTTTGTTCACTATTCCTTAACCATAGAGGAGAACGACTTTTGGACACGCTGACGCGCATTCGCGCCTTTATCGACGTCGTCGAGGCGGAGGGTTTTTCCGCAGCGGCGCGCAAGGTCGGCCGCTCCAAGGCGCTGCTGTCGAAATATGTGCGCGAGCTGGAGGACGAGCTCGGCGCCCTGCTGCTCAACCGCACCACGCGGCAATTCTCGCTGACCGAGGCCGGCCATACCTATTACCGCACCGCCTCGGATATCCTCAAGGAAATCGACAACCTCGCCGACCTGGTGCGCGAGAACAACACCGACCTCAAGGGCAAGCTGCGTATCTCGGCGCCGCGCACCTATGTCGATGCCGAGATCGGCCAGTCGCTGATCGATTTCGCCATCGCCCACCCGGATCTGTCCCTGGAAATCCTCTCCGAGGACAGATTCGTCGACCTGATCGAGGAGGGTTTCGACGTCGCCATCCGTATCACCCGGCTGGAGGATTCCGGCATGATCGCGCGCAAGCTGTCCGATTTCCGGGTGTTCATCTGCGCCACGGCGGAGTTCGTCGCCGCCCATCCCGGGCTCGATCATCCGGGCGGCCTGGCCGGCGTGCCCTTCATCATCGACACCAACACCCGCTCGCACAACAATATCCGCTTCGCCGAGAAGGACGGAACGATCTTCTCGGTGCCGGTCTCCGGGCCGATCGAGGTCAACAGCCCGCAGGCGACGCTGCGCGCCGCCCGCGCCGGCCTCGGCGTCGCCGCCGTGCCGGATTTCATCGCCAAGCCGCTCATCGACAGCGGCGAGATGGTGTCGCTGTTTGCCGATTACCTGCCGACCGATCGCGGCATCTATGCCGTTTATCCGCACCGGCGTTATCTGCCGGCTAAGGTTCGCACCTTCGTGGATTTCCTCTCGAACTGGTTCCGCAAGCGGGCCTGACGCAATTCCGTCCAAGTCTCGCCCGAGAAAAGGCGACCGATTCTCAAGGCTTCCTCGATGTCGAAACGTTTGGTCCTTCTCGCGCTTCCTATCGCCTTCGGCGCGTCGCAGGCACTCGCACATCCGCATATCTTCGCCGAGGCGCGGCTGGAAGTCGTGGCCGGCGACGACGGCACGATCACCGAGCTGCGCAATGTCTGGCGCTTCGACGAGGTGTTTTCCTCCAGCGTGCTGATGGATTTCGACAAGAACACCAACCTGAAGCTCGACCCCCCGGAACAGGATGCGGTCGGCACGACGGTTCGCGATTCGCTGGCCGACTTCAATTACTACATGTCGATCACCGTCGACGGCAAAACCGTGCCGGTCCAGAAACCCGACATCATCCATGTCGATTACAAGGACGGGCAGTTGCTGATGTTCTTCGCAGTCAAGCCGGCGCAACCGATCCCGCTGAAAGGCAGGCTCGCCTTCGGCGTCTACGACCCGACCTTCTACACCTCGATCGATTTTCCCCATGACGAGGACATGGCGACCATCGGCGATGCGCTGAAAGCCTGCAAGCGCGCCGTCATCCGCCCCGATCCCGATCAGGTGCTGGCCCAGAACCAGACGACCCTGACAGACGCCTTCTTCAACGACCCCACCGGCACCAACATGTCGAAACTCTTCGCCACGAGACTGGAGCTGTCATGCTGAATTCTTCGCGCGACCGCCGCATCGCTGTCCTGCTCGCCCTGGCCGGCCTGGTGCTGATCGCCGGCATCGACCTGGCGCAGGCGCAATCGCCGCTCGGCATCGGCGCGGCCGAACCCGGCATCCAGATCGGCGGTCCCTTTGCCGGCCTGTTCCTCTGGGTCAACCAGCACCAGCAGGCCTTCTACCGGGCGCTGACCGGGGCGCTGAAGGCGATGCGCGAAAACCCCTGGGCGCTGACATCGCTGATCGGTCTCTCTTTCGCCTACGGCATCTTTCACGCCGCCGGCCCCGGCCACGGCAAGGCGGTGATTTCCTCCTACATGATCGCCAACGAGATCCAGCTGCGCCGCGGCGTGCTGATCGCCTTCCTGTCGTCCTTCATGCAAGGCATCGTCGCCATCCTGCTTGTCGCCGCCGCCTATCTGGTGTTGCGCGGCACGACGATTTCGATGACACAGGCGACACAGGCGCTGGAAACCGCGAGCTTCGCCATGATCGCCCTGTTCGGCGCCTGGCTGATCTACAAGAAGCTGCGTTCGCTGCGCCTGACCCTGCCCGAGCCCGCCCCGGCCGAGCTGGCCGCGGCCGGCGTCACCGGCCACCTGTTTTCCGATACCGAGGCGGGTTCGAGCCACGCCTTTTCCGCCGGCAGCCAGACCGCGCGCCACAATCACCATGCCGGCTGCGGCCACGACCATCATGGGGCCGGTCTCGTCTGCGAGACATGCGGCCATGCGCATGCGCCCGACCCGGGCCTGCTGAATGCCGAGCGCTTCGACCTGCGCGAAGCCTGGTCGGCGATCATTGCCGTGGGCCTGCGCCCCTGCTCCGGCGCGCTGCTGGTCATGACCTTTTCGCTGCTGAACGGGCTTTATCTCGGCGGCGCGCTGTCGGTGCTGGCCATGTCCTTCGGCACGGCGATCACCGTCTCGGCGTTGGCGACGCTGGCCGTCACCGCCAAGGGCATGGCGCTGCGCTTTGCCGGAAACGGCGCTGGCGCGGCCTGGATCGGCCACGGCATCGAGCTGCTGGGCGCCGTCTTCGTGTTGTTGATGGGCTTGCTGTTGCTGGGCGCGTCGCTGCAGGGCGGCGGCTTTGCCTAAAGCATTTCCAATCGCCTCGGCGTTGGACAATGCGGCAAAAAGCTATTTGTTGCGCTGGTAGCGGGCGCGCAGCCAGAAGATCAGGAAGAAGGCGAGCACGGCGAGCGTGCCGAACACGGCCGCAAGCCAGGGCGAATAGTCTCCCAGCCACAGCATGATCTTCGGCATCAGGAAAAACAGCAGACCGACCGAGAGCATGATGATGCCGGCGGCCAAGGCCGGCGAGCGGGGCTTCTGCTGGTCGGCACTCATAGATGCTTCTCCCTGATCCATGGTCCGCCGCTGTAAAGCGGCGGACGCGGAAAGGCAAGGTCTCAGCTTGCCGCAGGCCTCAGACCTTGACGCCCGAAACCGTTGCCTCGATATGGTCGACCAGTGTATCCGGCAGGCCGAGGCGGCCGGCAAGCAGATCGAGATAACCCCGCTCGGCGCGGGTATCCGGCTCGATGGCGAGACGCGAGGCGGTGTAGAGCTCGACCTTCTGCTCGTCCGTTTGTGCTGCGGCGACGAGCGCATCGAGATCGGTCGGTGCGGCCAGTTCCTTTTCGAGGAAGGCTTCCGCCTCCGCATCGAGGCCGGAAATCCTCACCTTGTCCATGATGCGGCCGCGCTCCTCGTCGTCGATATGACCGTCGGCCTTGGCGGCGGCGATCATGGCGCGCACCAGCACCAGCACGAAATCGTTGCGCATCACCGAAGGTTCGGTGCTGAAGCCGGAATCGGCCGGCGGCGGCAGAATTTCGATCTGCTGCGGATCAACCGGCGCGGTTTGCGGCTGCGGCGTCGCGCCGTCGCGGTAATTCCTGTAGGCTTGGTAGCCGAGACCGGCGATGGCGGCCAGCCCGCCGATGGTCAGCGCATTGCCGGCGACGTCGCGCCCGGTCTTGGTGCCGAGCAGAACGGCCGCCAGCGCCCCGGTCTTAAGCGGGTTGTCCCTGCCGTATTGGACGGCCTGCTCGGCGCGGTCGCGCACCGTGCCGCCGACCCCGGGGATCTGCGATCCGAGGAATTGATCCAGAAGCTTTCGCGCATCGAACATGTCTGCCGTCTCCCTGTTGGTCATAGCCGCCCAGAGATAGGAAGGCCGGCGCGGTTTCGAAAGGGCTCAGGCGCGGCGTTCATGCCGCCACGCCTCGAAAACATGCCCTCAGCCGCGTAGCGCCGCCGCTTCCGCCGCAAGCCTGGTGATGCCGGCCCAGTCGCCGGCCTGCACCAGCTCTTTCGGCGCAACCCAGGAGCCGCCGACGCAGACCACGTTCGGCAGGCCGAGATAGTCCTTCGCGTTCTTCAGCGAGACGCCGCCGGTCGGGCAGAACAGCGTGCCGGCGAGCGGCGAGCCGAGCGCCTTGAGATAGGCGGCGCCGCCAGCCTGTTCGGCGGGGAAGAACTTCATCACCTGATAGCCTTCCTCGCGCAACGCCATGACCTCGCTGACGGTCGCAGCGCCCGGCAGCAGCGGCACGGCGGAGCCACGCGCGGCGTCCAGCAACTCCTGCGTCGCGCCAGGGCTGACGATGAAGGTCGAGCCGGCCGCGACGGCGGCCTCGAAATGGGCGGGGTTGAGGATCGTGCCGGCGCCGACATGGGCGCCCTCGACCTCCGCCGCCACGGCGCGCACCGCATCGAGAGCGGCGGGCGTGCGCATGGTGATCTCGATCGCCTTCAGGCCGCCGGCAACCAGCGCCCGGGCGAGCGGCACGGCGGATGCCGCATCCTCGACGATCAGCACCGGTACGACCGGCTGCAGTTTCAGGATCGAGAGAAGCTTTTCGGTTTTTTCGCCCATGGCCGAACAGTCCTTAAAACGATTAGAATTGCTTTTCGAATACCCCGCCCCTATGACGATGTCGAGACAAATAAGCCGGAAAATTCCGTCCGCGGCTTTACGCGGGCCTGCCTTATCCGCTAGCCTCTCGCCCTGGCAAGGGCTCTCGCACGGATAACCTATGGCAAAAGAGATCGAGCGCAAGTTTCTGGTTCTCGACGAGCGCTGGCGGGAGACCGCCCGAAACCACACCTCGATGCGACAGGCCTATATCGCCTCGATGGAGGACCGGTCGCTCCGGGTGCGCATTCTCGACGGCATATCCGCCAAGCTGACGATCAAGATCGGCCGCAGCGCCATGACCCGCGACGAGTTCGAATACGACATCCCCCTCGATGACGCCGAGGAAATGCTCGGCAACGCCATCGGCATCGTCCTCGACAAGACCCGCCACGAGGTCGCACATGACGGTTATGTCTGGGAGGTCGACGTCTATCACGGCGCCTATAACGGACTGGTGGTCGCCGAAGTCGAACTCGATTCGGAACACCAGAACCCGCCGCTGCCCGACTGGCTGGGACCGGAGGTCACCGGCGACTCGCGCTATTCCAACCAGTCGCTGGCGACCGAGGATCTGCGCGGCGAAATGGGGTTGCCGCTTCCGACTGCGTCCTGACGCCAGATGCCGCAGGGGGCTACCGTTGCGTGCGCGGCCCGAAAGCGGTATTTCCGGACCATGACCGATCATCTTTTCGACCAAACGAATGCGGACGGCGCGTTTCTCGTCGCCGCGCTCTATCATTTCGTGGCGCTGCCGCGCTTCGAGGCGCTGCGCGCGCCCCTTCAGCGGGTATGCGAGGACAATGGCGTCAAGGGCACGCTGCTTCTGGCGCATGAGGGCATCAACGGCACGATCGCCGGCCCGCCGGACGGCATCGGGGCGGTGCTCGCCTTCCTGCGCGCCCAGCCGGAACTCAAGGGGCTGGAGCACAAGGAAAGTCATGCCTCGGCCATGCCTTTCTTGCGCATGAAGGTGCGGCTGAAGAAGGAAATCGTCACCATGGGCGTCGAGAATATCGACCCAAACCGCGTCGTCGGCACCTATGTCGAGCCGAAGGACTGGAACGCGCTGATTTCCGATCCCGACACCATCGTCATCGATACCCGCAACGATTACGAAACCGCCATCGGCATCTTCCGCGGCGCCGTCGACCCGAAGACCAAGACATTCCGAGAGTTCCCCGGCTGGGTGCGCGACCATCCCGGCCTGCACAACAAGCCGAAGATCGCCATGTATTGCACCGGCGGCATCCGCTGCGAGAAGGCCACCGCCTTCATGAAGGAACAGGGTTTCGACGAGGTCTACCACCTCAAGGGCGGCATCCTGAAATATCTCGAACAGGTGCCGGAGGAGGACAGCCTCTGGGAAGGCGCCTGCTTCGTCTTCGATGACCGCGTCTCCGTCACCCATGGCCTGAAGGAGGGCGAGCATATCCTCTGTCGCGCCTGCCGCCAGCCGCTGACGGCTGAGGACGTCGCCTCGCCGCTCTACGAGGAAGGCGTCACCTGCCCGCATTGCGCCGAGACCCAGAGCGAGACCGACCGCCAGCGTTTTCGCGAACGCCAGCGCCAGATCGCGCTTGCAAAGAAGCGCGGCCAAAAGCACCTCGGAAGTTAGAAGGTTCTCCTCTGGCGCAATTGCCGACGCAGAACCGCTCTACACTTTTGCTGGAATAGCCTACGCCGCGATGACCCGCCCGCCGCGTTCGGAAAGCAGCGCGGCGATCTCGGCGGCCGGGGCGGGCCGGCCGAAATGAAAACCCTGCATCTCGTCGCAGCCGCAGGAGCGCAGTGCGAGCGCCTGACGCTCTTCCTCGATGCCTTCGGCGGTGACGGGAATATCCAGCGCCCGCGCCATGGCGACGGTCGCCTGCAGCAGGTCGCGGGCCTTGACGCTGTCATGCACGGCAGCAACGAGCGAGCGGTCGATCTTCATCCGGTCGAAACCGAACTGCCGCAGGTAACCGACGCTGGAGAAACCGGCGCCGAAATCGTCGAGCGCGATCTTGACGCCGATCGCCTTCAGCCGGTCGATGGTCCACCGGGCACGCGCCGGGTTCTGGATGAAATAACCCTCCGTGACCTCCAGCGTGATCCTTTCGGGATCGACGCCGGTCTGGCGGATGACATCGGCGACATTCACGGTAAAAGCCGGGTTGCGGAATTGCCCGGGCGAAATGTTGATGGCCACATGCAGATCGGGCCATTCGAGGATCTGCAGACAGGCGGTGCGCAGCACGAACATGCCGAGCGCATCGATCAGTCCCGTGGTTTCGGCCACCGGAATGAAACTGTCGGGCGGCACCGGCCCGTGCCCGGCCCGCGTCCAGCGCACCAGCGCCTCGACGCCGACGATGGCGCAGTCGATGGCGCGCACCACCGGCTGGTAGGCCACCGTCAGCTCGCCATTCTCGATGGCGCGGCGCAGGTCGATCTCTATCCGGTTCTTCTCCTCGCGATCGGCATCCATGTCGGGATCGTAGGCGAAGATGCGGCCGCGGCCGTTTTCCTTGGCCTTGTACATGGCGAGGTCGGCGCGGCGCAGCGCCTCGTCGCAATCGACGAGGCCGAGCGGCGACGCGGCAATGCCGATGCTGGCGCCGACGGTCGCGACCCGCTCGCCGATGACCAGCGGCTCGGCGAAGAAGGACAGCACCGCCTCTCCCAGCTTGCGCGCCACCTCCTCCGACTGGCGTGTGGCGATGGCGACGGCGAATTCGTCGCCGCCGATGCGCGCCAGCATGGCGTCGGGCGGCACCAGCACCTGCAAACCCGCGGAGACGCCGCGGATGAGCTGGTCGCCGGTGCCATGTCCATAGGCGTCGTTGACCTCCTTGAAGCCGTCGAGATCGAGATAGAGCAGGAAGACGCTGCATTTCTCGTCGCGGGCGGTGCGGATCAGCTTTTCCAGGCCGGCATAGAAGCCGGAGCGATTGAGCAACCCGCTGAGCCGGTCCTCCATGGCAAGCTTCTGTGCCCTGGTCTCGTCTTCCTTGAGGCGACGCATGGCGACGACGCCGAGCAGCAACAGGCCGAGGAAGAAGCAGCCGACGATGCCGACCGCCACCAGCACCAGCGGCCGCGCCTGCTCGAAGCTGGCATCGCCCGGCACCCGCGAGGTCCATACCAGCTTGGCGAGCAGTTTTCCCGTCGCATCGATGATCGGCGCGAAATAGGGGCTCATCACCTCCGGGCCGACCAGTCGCAGGCCGGGAATGACATAGGTGTCGGAGAGCTTGCGGACCTTGTCCTCGTTCAGGTGACGGGCATAGACGAGATAACGCTGGTCCTTGACCGGCACCGACAGCTCGCCGCTCTTCATGCGCACCAGCGACACGCCTGCCGCCGCGATTCCGTCGCGGGTTTCGACGAATCCGGCCGCCTCCGGCGCGGCGCGCGACTGCGGCGCGCTGGCATTGATGAACAGCGTGGCGATCGCCGGGCTGAAATAGCTGTCCAGCGTCTCCTCCAGTGGCTTGCCATGGCGATAGGCCATGTAGACCTTGCGATCGAGACCGACGACGAAAGCGGTGTCGAACAGGTCGCTGTTGACGGTCATGTCGCCGATATTGCTGATCACCCAGTCCTGCTGGTCGGGCGCATAGACATATTGAGCGGCGTCGTCCCAGGCGGCGTAGTCGTTGAGCGTCGCCTTCAATTGCCAGACGAAGGTCTGCAGGGCGCCATTGGTGGTTTCCTGCGAGCGGCCGTCATCGAGGTCGTTGGCATGGCGCGCGACCTGGCCGATGGCGGCCAGCACGATGGAGGTCACGATGACGACAACCATCGCGAATGCCACCAGAACGGCAAGCACGGCAAGCTGCCGGCGTCCCTCGCTCGTTTCTGGAATAAGCCGCGACAAAAGCTGCATCCCTTGACTCCATACAATCGATACAGCTTAGGGAAAAACCTTCAGAATAGGTTAAACGCGGCGGCGAATACCTGCCTTTGCGCGTGTAGCCGCGATTCGCCTCTGAGGTGTAGTGCTAGCCTGCCTTGTGATTCCCGTGCGGAAACCGGCCGGCGAGAGCGCCATACCATAGGCCGCTCTTCTTGATCGTGCGCACCTGCGTCTCGTAATCCACATGCACGAGGCCGAAGCGCATCCGGTAACCCTCGGCCCATTCGAAGTTGTCCATCAGACTCCAGGCAAAATAGCCGCGCAGCGGATAACCTTCGCCGACCAGATCGGCGCAGACCGAAAGATGCCGCGCATAATAATCGAGGCGCGGCTGGTCGTCGACCGCGCCGTCCTCGATGCCCATGTTGTAGGCCGCGCCGTTTTCGGTGATGTAGAGGTCGGGCAGGTCGTAGCGGGCATAAAGCTCCTCGACCAGCGAGCGCAGCGCCGAGGGACAGATTTCCCAGCCGATGTCGGTCCTGCTCTCCTCGACCGGCGGCGCGGCGACGGTCGCGGGGAAGACCGCACCCTCGGAGGGATCGTCTGCGACGCGCATCGGCGTGTAATAATTCAGGCCCCACCAGTCGAGCGGCCGGTTGATGGTCGCAAGATCGCCCTCGGCGATCTCAGGCATCTGCGTGCCGAGCGCCTCCATAAAGGCCGGCGGGTAATGGCCCTTGAAGACCGGATCGAAGAACACGCCATTGTGGAAATCGAAGGCGCGCAGCATCGCGGCGCGATCCGCGGGCCCATCGCTGCCGGGGAAGATCGAATGGGCATTCAGCACCAGGCCGACCGGAACCGAGGGAGCCGCGTCGCGGATCGCCTCGACGCCGAGGCCATGGGCGAGATTGGTGTGGTGCAAAGCGGCGAGCGCCGCTTCCATGTTGCGCTCACCCGGCGCGTGAATGCCATAGAGATGGCTGAGCCAGACCGAGCACCAGGGCTCGTTGAAGGTCGCGACGCTGTCGAGGCGGTCGCCCAGCCGCTCCATGACGATGCGGGCATAGCGCTGGAAGGCGTAGGCCGTCGAGCGCGCCGTCCAGCCGCCGTCGCCCATCAGCGTCAGCGGCAGATCCCAATGGTATAGCGTCGCAAACGTCTGGATACCGCGCGCCTTGCAGCCGTCGACGAGACGATCGTAGAAATCCAGCCCCTTCTCGTTGATCGGGCCGGTGCCATCGGGCAGGATGCGCGGCCAGGCGATGGAGAAGCGATAGGCTTTCACGCCCATGGACTGGATGAGGTCGAGATCGGCCTCCAGCCGGTTGTAGTGATCGCAGGCGATATCGCCGTTGTCGCGATTATGGACCCGACCGGGCATGTTGGAGAAGGCATCCCAGATCGACGGCTTGCGCCCATCCGCCTTCGACGCCCCTTCGATCTGGAACGCCGCGGTGGCGACGCCGAACAGGAAATCACCGGGAAAGCGCGCGGACAGGTCTTTCGGATCGATCATCTCAAACCGCCTTGTGGATCGGATGTGGGCCGGAGGTGACTAAGGCATTTCCGGCCGAAGCGAGATCGCTTCGGCGCCGGACAATGCGATAAAAACAAAAAGATAGAGCATTTCCGGTGATTTCTTGTTCACCGGAAATGCTCTAATCGAACAGGAGAGTTTTGTACAGTCCGCCCTGCAACGTTGCAGGCTGCTTTCGGGAATTGGGGCTGCACGGCCGCGATGGCGGCGGCAGCCCTGGCCGATATCAGTTTTCCTGTACCGAGATCCCGTTTTCCCCGACCTTGATCTCGACGCCCGAGGGCTTGGTCTCCTGACGATAGACATAGATGCCGAGGCCGACGACCACCACCACGAGCGCCCCGACCAGTGCGTAAAGCCCATTGCGATTCATGCTGCATTCACCCCTTACCGTTGCTTACGGATTGCGTGAGATAGGAGGTGACAGGCAAATGGCAAGGCCGATGTCGCACCCATGCGGGAATCAGGCGCGACATCCAGCCGTCAGTGCCCGCCGCCGCCGCCGGTCGGCGCGGCCTGCGGCTTCTTGATCAGCATGGCAAGCACGATCAGCATCGAGAACAGCGCCGTCAGGATCAGGAACACGTCGATGAAGGACATGATCATCGCCTGCTGCGTCACCATGCCGGAGAGCTTGCGGATGGCGATGGCGGTGCCGTCGAGCCCGTAGGAGCTGTAGTTGCCGGCAATGTTGCGCAGCTTCTCCATCGCCTCCGGATTGCCCCATTGAACATGCTCGGCAAGGCGTGCGTAATGCTCCTGCTCGCGCTGGGTCAGGATGGTGTTGATCGCCGCCAGCCCCACCGCGCCGCCGAGGTTTCGCGTCAGGTTGAACACGCCGGACGCACCGCGGATCTTGGCCGGCGGCAGCGTGCCGAGCGCGACGTTGTTGATCGGCACCATGCACAGCATCAGCCCGACGCCGCGCAGGATCTGCGGCACCAGCAGCTCGTAGAAATCCCAGTCCGCCGTCATCGAGCTCATGATCCAGGTGCCGGAGGCGAAGCTGGCGAAACCGATCATCATCATGACGCGCGGGTCCATCTTGACCGACAACCGCCCGGCGACCGGGGCGGTGAAGAACATCGCCAGGCCCGAGACGAACATGGTCTCGCCGATCATCAGGCTGTCATACCCCCTGATGCGGCCGAGATAGAGCGGATAGAGATAGGTCAGGCCATAAAGCCCGATGCCCATGACGAAGGAGAACAGCGAACCGAAGGCAAAGTTTCGGTTGGTGAAGGCGCGCAGATCGACGACCGGAAAATCCACCGTGAAGGCGCGGTAAAAGAACACCACCGCGCCGATTGCGGAGGCGACCGCGCCGTAGCGGATCAATTCGTCGCTGAACCAGTCGTTGGCGTTACCCTCTTCCAGGACATATTCGAGCGCGCCCAGGAACACCGCCATCGAAATCAGCCCCCACCAGTCGAACTTGCGGAACAGATGCCATTCCGGCTTGTCGAAATCGATGAGGTTCCAGGTGACGACGGTGACGATGATGCCCGGAATGACGTTGATCAGGAACAGCCAATGCCAGGAGAAGGCGTGGCTGAGATAGCCGCCGATGGTCGGGCCGATGGTCGGCGCCAGCGTGGCCACGAGGCCGATCATCGGCGAAACGACGCTACGCTTTGAGGGCGGGAAGATGGTAAAGGCGGCCGCGAAGACCGACGGGATCATGCCGCCGCCGATGAACCCCTGCAGGGCGCGGTAGATGATCATCTGGTCGATGTTCGTGGCGGTGGCCGCCAGCATGCTCGCCAGCGTGAAGCCGGCGGCGGAAACGGAAAACAGGATGCGCGTCGAGACGATGCGCGCAAGCGTCCCCGAGAGCGGGATCATCACCACCTCGGCGATGAGATAGGCCGTCTGCACCCAGGCGACCTCGTCCGAGCCGGCGCTCAGGCCCGCCTGGATTTCCGCAAGCGAGGCGGAGACGATCTGGATGTCGAGGATCGACATGAACATGCCGAAGACCATGGCGAAGAAGGCGATCATCCGCTTCGTATCGACATGGTCCGCGGCCGGCGCCTGGGGCGCCGTCCCGTTCATCGTTGCAGTCGCCATGGCCGTCGGCCTCCGCGCTTTCTTTTTTAGCTATCGCTCTTGTTACTTCTGTTCGGCCGCAATCGCGCCGCCCTGCGGGGCGGTACGGGTGTCGACGTCGACGACGACGCTGAGGCCGGCGCGCAGGTGGCCGCTGTCGAGGGCGTCCTGCGGCAGCGCGATGCGCACCGGCACGCGCTGGATCACCTTGGTGAAGTTGCCGGTGGCATTTTCCGGCGGCAGCATCGAGAAGACCGAGCCGGAGGCCGGCGCGATCGACTGCACCGTGCCGATGACCGGCTTGTCGTCAAAGGCATCGACATGGACGCGCACCTTCTCGCCGGTCTTCAGCTGCGAGATCTGCGTTTCCTTGAAGTTGGCCTCGATATAAAGCTCCTTCACCGGAACCAGCGCGGCAAGCCGCGTGCCGGGCGAGACGAGGTCGCCGACCTGCACCGAGACATTGCCGATGATGCCGTCATAGGGGGCGCGCAGGATCGTGAAGCCGAGGTCGCGGGTCGCCTTGTCGCGGGTCAGCTCCAGCGAGCGCACGGTGCTTTCGGCTTCCTTGCGCTGCGCCTGCAGGAGTGTGATGTTGGAGCCGGCGGCGGTGACGCTCGCCTGTCCGGCAGCGAGATTGGCCTGGGCCTGTTGCAGCGCGATTTCGGCATTGTCGAGCGAGGCGACGGTGCCGACGGACTTTTGCTGCAGTTCGGCGGCGCGTTTGCGATTGATTTCTGCACCGCGCAGCGCCGCCTCCAGCGCGCCCTGCTGGGCCTCGGCCTGCTTCAGCGACGATTGCGCCCCGGCGATCTGGGCATCGATGCGATCCAGCGACAGCTTCTGGGTGGCGATCTGCGCCTTGGCCTGGTCGACGGCGATGGTGTAGTCGCCATCGTCGAGCGTCACCAGGGGATCGCCGGCCTTGACCGTCTGGTTGGCGATCACATGCACCTTGGCCACGTAACCGCTGACCTTGGGGGAAATGGTGGCGATATCGCCATGGATATAGGCATCGTCCGTGGAGACCAGGAAACGCCCGTCGATCCACCAGTTGTAGCCATACCAGCCGCCGGCGCCGAGCGCGGCCAGAACGAAGAGCGGCAGCAGCAGGCTGCGGCGCTTCTTCTTGGGCGCTTCCGGCGCCTTGGTTTCGACCGGCGCGGCGGCGGCGGGCGCCTCGGCCTTGTCGCGCATCTCGGCGGAGACGGCCTCGTTCTCTGCCGCTTCCCCTTCCGAAACGCTCACGACGCGAGCGACATTTGTTTTCTTCGAGCCAGCCATGGCAACACCATCCGCGAAATCTTAAATCGAACCGAACGGTTCAGTTCGATTTGACATAGAGGCTTTTTAAGTGCATATCAAGATCAAATCGAACCGCGCGGTTCAATTAAGTTAACAATTCAGGCATGGCGATGACCGACACCCGAAAGCAGGCGACCGAGGCGGCCGCACCGACGCCACCGATCACCGGCCGTCACGCGGCCGGCGAGGATCCGGCCAAGCGCGAACAGATCCTCGACGGGGCCAAACGCATCTTCATGGGAAAGGGTTTCGATGCGGCGAGCATGAATGACGTCGCCCGCGAGGCCGGCGTCTCCAAGGGCACGATCTACGTTTATTTCCAGAACAAGGAAGACCTGTTCGCCGACCTGATCGAGCGCGAGCGCACCCGCTTCGCGCTGTCGACGCGCGATGCGCTGGAAAAACCCGCCGGCGTCGAGGACGCGCTCTTTCATTTCGGCATGACCTTCTGTCAACACATGATGAACGACGACGTCATCTGTTCGATGCGCAGCGTCATCGGCGTCATCGACCGGATGCCGGGGCTGGCGCGGCGCTTCTTTTCCTCCGAATCCGTCAACGTGCGCAGCGTTCTTCGCGACTATCTCGAAATGCAGCGCATGCAGGGAAAGCTCGCGATCGACGACACCGATCTCGCCGCCCGCCAGCTCATCGACATGTGCAGCGGCAGCTATTTCAAACTCCGCCTGTTTGGCGAAATGAAGAAGCCACCGCCGCGCGAGGAGCTCGACCGCGTGATCGGCAGCGCGGTGCGCGTCTTCATGGCCGCCTACCGCCGCGCCGCCTGACGGGCCTTTCCTCAAGCGCAAGCCCGCCTGTTTACCGATAATCGCCCGCCCGGCGACGAGCGGCGGACTTGCGTCGCCCCGCTTTCGGCCTAGATGCAGGCGTGCTATGCCCTATCGGCAGGCTTCCCCACACAAAAGAGGATCGAATGCAGGAAATCGTCACGCTGGCGCAGGACCCCGCCGCCTGGATCGCGCTGGTTACGCTCGTTGTCATGGAGGTCGTCCTTGGCATCGACAACCTGATTTTCATCTCGATCCTCACCAACAAGCTGCCGGCGGAAAACCGTGAAAAGGCGCGGCGCATCGGCATCGGCCTGGCGCTGATCATGCGCCTCGCCCTGCTCGGCACCATCGCCTGGATCGTGCAGCTCACCCAGCCGGTCTTCGAACTCTTCGGCCACGGCTTCTCCTGGAAGGATCTGATCCTCATCGCCGGCGGCCTGTTCCTGGTCTGGAAAGCGACCAAGGAAATCCACCACAATGTCGATCCGGTCGACCACAAGGAAGACATGGTGGGGGGCGCGGCGATCAACAGCTTCGCCTCCGCCATCGGCCAGATCCTGCTGCTCGACCTCGTCTTCTCCGTCGACAGCATCATCACCGCCGTCGGCATGACGCCGCATCTGCCGGTCATGGTCGTCGCCGTCGTCATCGCCGTCGCCGTCATGCTGCTGGCCGCGACGCCGCTCGCCAATTTCATCGAGCGCAACCCGACCATCGTCATGCTGGCGCTCGCCTTCCTGCTGATGATCGGCACGACGCTGATTGCCGAGGGCATGGGTTTCCATGTGCCGAAAGGCTATGTCTACGCCGCCATGGCCTTCTCCGGCCTTGTCGAGGTTCTGAACATGGTGGCGCGCAACCGCCGCCAACGGTCCGGAAAGCACTGACGCTCCCCATGCAGAAGGCCCGCATCGTCGATGCGGGCCTTTTCCGTAAAGGGCGGGAGCGAGGCGAAGGGTCGGATGGGTTCGAAGCTCGCCTGCCGTTTCGTTGGCCGCGGAAAGAAACCGGAAAAATTTCCGCGTTCTTCCTCTCCATCGCGTCCGGTTGGCACAACCCGTCGCCTCTGGTAATCGAACCGGCCGGCGGGAAAAATGTTCCCCGGAAAATTTCGGCCTGCGTCCGCCTCCGGAACCGCCGGCCCGCCGCAAGCGTTGAAATTGCGCCGTCCGGATGCCTTCATGCAACGTCGGGTCGCGAATCGGCAAGGGGGAACGGGCGCTGCATGACCACTGATCAAATTCTCGCCTTCGCCATGATCGCCGCCATGATGGCCGCCTTCATCGTCGATCGCTTCCGCTACGATCTCGTCGCCTGCTGCGCGCTGGTGATGTCCGTGGCGATCGGCGTCGTGCCGGCCAAGGAAGCCTTTTCCGGCTTCAGCAACGATATCGTCATCATCGTCGGCAGCGCGCTGGTGGTCAGCGCCGGCGTCGCTCGCTCCGGCATCGTCGACGTGGCGATCAAGCGCTTCTTTCCCGATCTGCGCGGCGTCGGCACCCAGCTCGCTTTGTTGCTGGTCGTCGTTGCCGTGCTCTCGGCCTTCATCAAGAATATCGGCGCGCTGGCGATCATGATGCCGGTCGCCATGCAGTTCGCCCGCAAGACCGGCGTGCCGGTATCGCGCTACCTGATGCCGATGGCTTTCGCCGCCCTGCTCGGCGGGCTGATGACTCAGATCGGCACCTCGCCCAACATCGTCGTCTCGCAGATCCGCGAGGAAATGACCGGGCAGAGCTTCACCATGTTCGATTTCACCCCCGTCGGCGGGTTGCTGGCGGTGATCGGCTGTCTGTTCCTGATCTTTTTCCACCGCATCCTGCCCGATCGCGTGCGCCAGACATCCGCGCCGCAGGAGGCCATGGACATTGCCTCCTACGCCTGCGAGGCAACCGTGCCGGCCGACTCGCCGCTGCCCGGCAAGCCCCTGAGCGACCTGGTGAAACCCGGTGACGGTGAGGTGGTGGCGACCACGGTGCTGCGCGGCCACAAGCGCATGGCGCCGTTTCCCGACCTGACGCTCAAAACCGGCGACACCGTGCTGATTACCGGCAATCCTGCCGCGCTCGATCGCGTGGTCTCTCAGGGCAAGCTGAAACTGCCGGGTGCCCAGCTTGCCGAGGACGGCAAGTCGACGAGCGGCATCATGTCGATCGAAGCGGTGGTCTCGCGCGATTCGCGGCTGGCCGGCCTCTCCGCCCGCGACCTGGCGCTATCCTACAACCACGCCGTCAACCTGATCGCGCTCAGCCGCCACGGCCAGCGCATCGGCGAGCGGCTGGGCGAACTGCCGCTGGAAACCGGCGACGTCATCGTGCTGCAGGGCCGCGCCCCGGCCTTGGCCGCCATGGTTCAGGATTTCGGCCTGCTGCCGCTGGCCGAACGCGAGGTGCTGCTCGGCACCCATCGTCGCGCCGCCATCCCGCTCGCCATCCTCGCCGCCGCCATGGCCGCCACCGCCTTCGGCCTTGCGCCGGTCTCGGTCTCTTTCTTTACGGCGGCGCTCGCCATGGTGTTGTTCGGAGCCGTGCCCGCCGGCGACGTCTACAAATCCGTCGACGGGCCGATCCTCGTCATGCTCGCCGCCCTCATACCGGTCAGCGACAGTCTGCGCACCACCGGCGCCAGCGATATCGTCGCCGGCTGGCTCGGCACGGTCGCGACCGGGATGTCGCCCTATGGCGCGCTGGCGCTGATCCTGATCACCGCCATGGCGGTCACTCCTTTTCTCAACAATGCCGCAACCGTGCTGGTCATGGGGCCGATCGCCGCCAGTTTCGCCACCACGCTCGACTTCCGGCCGGAGGCTTTCCTGATGGCGGTGGCGATCGGCGCGGGCTGCGATTTCCTCACTCCCATCGGCCACCAGTGCAACACGCTGGTGATGGGGCCGGGCGGCTATCGCTTTTCCGACTATCCGCGCCTCGGCCTGCCGCTCTCCTTTCTGGTCATTCTCGTCTCGGTGCCGGCGCTGATGATGGTCTGGCCGGTCTCTTGAGGCATGGCCGTTGCGGTTTTCCTTGACGTTGACGGGGGATTGTGGCCTTAAGGCCAGCGAACGGATGACACCCGGAGACCCGCCCGTATCGAGCGGACTTCCGCGCCATCCCCGGCCCCGCATCCCTCCGGCAGCGCATCCACGCCGCCGCGCGGGGTGCATTGCGCATTGTCAGCACAGGCAGAGATTATGACCACTTCCGGCGTCCGCGTACGCATTGCCCCCTCCCCGACCGGCGAGCCGCATGTCGGCACCGCCTATATCGCGCTGTTCAACTATCTTTTTGCCAAGAAGCACGGCGGCACCTTCATCCTGCGCATCGAGGATACCGATGCCACCCGCTCGACGCCCGAATTCGAACAGAAGGTGCTCGACGCGCTGAAATGGTGTGGGCTGGACTGGGCCGAAGGCCCGGATATCGGCGGCCCCTACGGCCCCTATCGCCAGAGCGACCGCAAGAACATCTACAAGCCTTACGTCGACAAGATCGTCGAAAACGGCCACGGCTTCCATTGCTTCTGCACGCCCGAGCGCCTGGAGGAGATGCGCGCCGCCCAGCGCGCCGCCGGCAAGGCCCCGAAATATGACGGCCGCTGTCTGAACCTCACCGCCGAGGAAGTCACGACTCGAATCGCCTCCGGCGAGCCCAACGTCGTGCGCATGAAAATCCCGACCGAGGGTTCCTGCAAGTTCGTCGACGGCGTCTATGGCGAAGTCGAGATTCCGTGGGAAGCCGTCGACATGCAGGTACTGCTGAAGGCAGACGGCATGCCGACCTATCACATGGCCAATGTCGTCGACGACCATCTGATGAAGATCACCCATGTGGCGCGCGGCGAGGAATGGCTGGCCTCGGTGCCGAAGCACATCCTGATCTACCAGTATCTCGGCCTCGAACCGCCGGTCTTCATGCACCTGTCGCTGATGCGCAATGCCGACAAGTCGAAGCTGTCGAAGCGCAAGAACCCGACCTCGATCTCCTATTACACCGCGCTCGGCTACCTGCCGGAAGCGCTGATGAACTTCCTCGGCCTGTTCTTCATCCAGATCGCCGAAGGCGAGGAACTGCTGACCATGCAGGAACTGGCCGAAAAATTCGACCCGGAAAACCTCTCCAAGGCCGGCGCCATCTTCGACATCCAGAAGCTCGACTGGCTGAACGGCCGCTGGATCCGCGAAAAACTCTCCGAAGAGGAATTCGCCGCCCGCGTGCTCGCCTGGGCGATGGAAAACGACCGCCTGAAGGACGGGTTGAAGCTGTCGCAGTCGCGCATTTCCAAGCTCGGCGAATTGCCCGACCTCGCCTCCTTCCTGTTGAAGTCGGACCTCCACCTGGAGCCTGCCGCCTTCGCCAAGGTGAAGCTGAGCCCGGAGGAGATCCTGGAGATTCTCCAGACGGTGCAGCCCGATCTCGAAAAGATCTTCGAGTGGAACACCGCCTCCATCGAAGCGGAACTGCGCGCCATCGCCGACCGCATGGGCAAGAAGCTGAAGAACGTCGTCGCGCCGCTGTTCGTCGCCGTCTCCGGCTCGTCGCGCTCGCTGCCGCTGTTCGATTCCATGGCGATCCTCGGCCGCTCGGTCGTGCGCCAGCGCCTCAAGCTCGCCACGCAGGTGGTGGCTTCGATGGTCGGAAGCAAATAAGCATTCGAGGGGGCACCCCCTCATCCGGCCTGCCGGCCACCTTCTCCCCAAGGGGAGAAGGGAGTTGAGGCACCGACCCCAGGCTCCAGTCCCCTCTCCCCTCGGGGAGAGGGCTAGGGTGAGGGGCGACACAAGAAAATTCAGACAATAACGCGGCCGATACCGTGACAGGAAAAGACCGATGACCGACACCAAGCTCGATACCGCCCTCTCCTCCGACGCCACTGAAGTGCGCGCGCAAAAACTGAAGCTGCTGCGCGAAAAGATCGGCGACGTCTATCCGGCCCATTTCCACCGCACGCTGACAAACGGCGAGCTGGCGGAAAAATACGAGGGGCTGGAAGCCGACGTCGAGACAGGCGATGTGGTGACCGTCGCCGGCCGCGTCTATTCCTCGCGCAATTCCGGCATGTTCATGGATATCCATGACGCCTCGGGCAAGATCCAGATCTTTTCCCATAAGGACACGACGCCGGAAGAAGCGCGCGCCCTGCTGCCGATGATCGACATCGGCGACATCATCGGCGTCACCGGCGTCGTGCGCCGCACCAAGCGCGGCGAGCTGACGATCAACGCCCAAAAGATCGAGATGCTGACCAAGTCGCTGCTGCCGATGCCGGAAAAATGGCACGGCGTCTCCGACATCGAGATCCGCTATCGCAAGCGCCACCTCGACATCATGACCAACGAGGAATCGAAGCTACGCTTCCAGCAGCGTTCGAAGATCGTGTCCGGCATTCGCCGCTTCATGGAAAACGACGGCTTCATGGAAGTCGAGACCCCCATGCTGCATTCCGTCTATGGCGGCGCCACGGCCGAGCCCTTCAAGACGCATCACAATACGCTGAAGCAGGACATGTACCTGCGCATCGCGCCGGAACTGTTTTTGAAGCGCACGCTGGTATCGGGCCTCACCGACAAGGTGTTCGAGATCAACCGCAACTTCCGCAACGAGGGTGTGTCGACCAGGCACAATCCCGAATTCACGATGATGGAATGCTATTGGGCCTATGCCGATTACGAGGACATCATGGACCTCGTGGAGCGGCTGTTCGCCGAGCTGGCGGAAAAAATCCACGGCTCGACCGAATTCGCCTATGGCGACAAGCAGCTCTCCTTCAAGGGCCCGTTCAAGCGCGTGCCGATGCCCGACGCCGTCAGGCAAGTCACCGGCATCGACTTCCTCGCCATCAAGACCGACGATGACGCCCGCGCCGCCGCCAGAGCGGCCGGCTTCGAGGTCGAGAAGGACTGGACCTGGGGCGAATGCCTCGCCTTCATCTTCGAGGAGAAGGTCGAGGGCACACTGATCCAGCCGAGCCACGTCACGCATTTCCCCAAGGATATCTCGCCCTTCGCCAAGGAAGTGCCGGGCGAGCCGCGCCTGGTCGAGCGTTTCGAGACCTATTGCAACGCCTGGGAACTGGGCAACGCCTTCTCCGAGCTGAACGACCCGGAAGAACAGCGCGCCCGCATGGTCGAGCAGCTGGCCCAGGCCCATGCGCGCGGCGAGAAGGACAAGGAGCTGGACGACGAATTCCTCGACGCCATCGACCAGGGCATGCCGCCGGCCGGGGGCCTGGGCATCGGCGTCGACCGCCTGATCATGCTGCTCACCAACGCCCCGTCGATCCGCGACGTCATCCTCTTCCCCGCCCGTCGCGGCAAGGCGGATTGATCGGACGTAAGCATCCGACGCCGGCGATGCGAGATTGCCGGCGCTGAGCGCGATAACCTCCCTTTCGTCATGCCCGCGCGTCTGCCGAGCAAGCGGGCATGCGAAATTTCGTATTTTGCAAGGAAGATGCAGGCGAAACCCATATCCCGGACACATCCGGGCATGGTGTCGTGGTCTGCAACGGATACGAAAAGAGCCGGCATCCCCTTGCCGGCTTTTTCCATGCGCGGTCACTCGCTGCCGGAGACGGACGGCTCGTCGTAAAAATCCTCTGCCGGCTCGGCCTTGGCCTGTTCCGGCTCGGCGGCCGGCTTGGCCTTGCCGTGCTTGGGCTTGGCGGCCTGATTCCCGGATTTTTCGGAAACTTCGTGCTTGGCGGGTTCGGCTTTTTCCGTGACCGGCGGCTTGGCTTCCGGCTGGTTTTCGCTGACGGCGGGTGCGGCATGTTCGGCGGCCGGGGCTGCGGCTTTGCCGCCGGCACGGACCGGACCGGGCGCGGAGGTCTGTTCGCCCGAGACGGCCGGGACATCGGCCACGTCTGGCTCGTCCATCGGTCCGGGCTCGACGGCCGGCGCGGCCGCCTCATGCGTGACCGGGGCGGCCTCAGGCGCGACCGCCTCTTGACTGACGGCGGGTTCGGCAGGGGCCGCGGCCTCTTGCGTTGCGGGAACCTCTGCCGGCGCTTCCGCAACCGGGGTTTCGGCAGACGGGGCTTCGCCTTCGGGCGCGGTCGGCTCGGCCTCACCCGCCTCGGCGGCCTTTTCTTCGCCGCCGCCCTGCTCGCCGCCCTTCTTTTTCTCGTTCGCAGCCCCGGCCTCCGGCGCTGCGGGATCGACGCAATCGGCATGATCGGTCAGCATCGCGACCAGACTGTCGATATGTTCGGGCGGAAGCTGGATCTTCTCGCCATAGAACTGGCCGGTCTCATTGGCCTGGCCGTCTATATATTTCGCAGTATAGACCGGCGTGCCCGCGAGGTCGGGAATATTTTCCGGATGCGGCACGTAGACGACGTCGGCGCCGATGGCGCGACCGCGCATGTCGGCGCGCTGCTCCGGTCCGCGCTCGTCGAGCACCACGACCTGCACGAGGTCGGGCTTGTCGGTGGTGTAGACCGCCTCCGCCACGCGCAGCGCGGTCGCGACCCTCACCAGCCCGTCAGCCGGCGCGGTCTTGATGAATTTCCGGACCCAGTAGCGGTCTTTCTTCTTGATTTTGAAGGTCTTGACCGTGGTGCAGGAGAGCGAGGCGACGGTCTTTCCCTCGTCGCCGCCACCGAGAAAATGATCTTTCGTCATGTAAAGCGCGAACGCGCCCGTAGCCCCACCGAGCAGCAGGGCGCCGCCGATGATGAAAACGGTCTTCCGGGGCAACCGGAGTTTACGCAATTTGGCCGTCAAGCGACAGCTCCGTCATGACTTGCAGGGACTAGAATACCGGCACAGACGTTAGAGGAACGACGTTTCGGAATACTTAAAACGCCGGTTAAACTTCGAACCTTTGCGCGTCTCTCTCCTTGAACGGCAGGGCTTTCCCAGATTTTGCGAATGATTTGCAATAGCGTTTGACAGCCTTCAATTCGTCCTTATATTCAGAATGCAACTCATTTGCATCTGCAACGAGGATGATCGCCCCGCATGTGCCGTATACTGTCTCTCGCAACCGCCCTTTTCGCCCTTGCAGCGCTCGCTGTGCCACAGGCGGCGCTCGCCAAGCCGAAAGTGGTGACGACCTTCACCATCATCGCCGACATGGCCCGCAACGTCGCCGGCGATGCCGCCGACGTCGACAGCATTACCAAGCCGGGCGCGGAAATTCACAATTACCAGCCGACGCCGCGCGACATCCTGAAAGCCCGAAAGGCCGATCTGGTGCTGTGGAACGGGCTGAATCTCGAACGCTGGTTCGAAAAATTCCTCACCAATCTCGCCGGCGTGCCAAGCGTCACCGTCAGCGAGGGCGTCACGCCCCTGTCCATCGGCGGCGGCCCTTACGAAGGCAAGCCCAATCCCCATGCCTGGATGTCGCCCGACAATGCGCTGATCTATGTGGAAAACATCCGCAAGGGCCTGACGCAGGTCGACCCGGCCAATGCCGAGGTTTACGCCGCCAACGCCAAGGCCTACTCGGAAAAAATCAAGGCCGAGATCGCGCCGATGCGCGCCGAATTGGCAAAATTGCCGGAAAACGAGCGCTGGCTGGCGACCAGCGAAGGCGCCTTTTCCTATCTGGCGCGCGATTTCGGCCTGAAGGAACTTTTCCTCTGGCCCGTAAACGCAGACCAGCAGGGGACGCCTCAGCAGGTGCGCCACGTCATCGACGAGGTTCGCGCCAACCATATCAAGGCCGTCTTCAGCGAAAGCACCATTTCCGACAAGCCGGCCCGACAGGTGGCGCAGGAAACGGGCGCGTCCTATGGCGGCGTCCTCTATGTCGATTCGCTCAGCGACGCCGACGGGCCGGTGCCGACCTATCTCGACCTGCTGCGGGTGACTGTCGAGACCATCGTGAAGGGTCTCACACAATGAGGATGAGCAAGAAATCCGGCCAGCCGGGCCTCGAAGTCGAAAACATCACCGTCACCTATCGCAACGGCCACACCGCACTGCGCAACGCCAGCTTTTCCGTGCCGCGCGGCACCATCACCGCGCTGGTCGGCGTCAATGGCAGCGGCAAGTCGACATTGTTCAAGTCGATCATGGGTTTCGTGCCGCTCGCCAGCGGCACGGTGCGCATCCTCGGCGAGCCGGTGAAGACGGCGCTGAAGAAGAACCTCGTCGCCTATGTGCCGCAGGCGGAAGAGGTCGACTGGAACTTCCCGGTGCTGGTCGAGGATGTGGTGATGATGGGCCGCTACGGCCATATGGGTTTCCTGCGCATCCCCTCGCGCCGCGACCGGCAGATGGTCGATGAGGCGCTGGAGCGGGTCAACATGGCCGCTTTCCGCAAGCGCCAGATCGGCGAACTCTCGGGCGGCCAGCGCAAGCGTGTCTTCCTCGCCCGCGCACTCGCGCAGGAAGGCCAGATCATCCTGCTGGACGAACCCTTCACCGGCGTTGACGTCACCACCGAGGAGCAGATCATCACGCTCCTGAAGGCGCTGCGCGCCGAGGGCCGGGTGATGCTGGTCTCGACCCACAATCTCGGCAGCGTTCCGGAATTCTGCGACCGCAGCGTCTTCGTCAAGGGCACGGTGCTGGCCTCCGGTCTGACCTCGGAGGTGTTCAACGAGGAAAACCTGGAGCGCACCTTCGGCGGCGTGCTGCGCCATTTCATCCTCGGCGGCGCCGACCTGCATGACGATGCCGACCCGCGTCATCTCAAGGTGATCAGCGACGACGAGCGGCCCTTCGTCATCTATGGCAATGGTGAGAAAAAGGCGGCTGGCGATGACCACCCTGCTTGAACCCTTCACCTATGACTACATGCTCAACGCCATCTGGGTCAGCGCGCTGGTCGGCGGCGTCTGCGGTTTTCTCTCCTCCTATCTGATGCTGAAAGGCTGGTCGCTGATCGGCGATGCGCTTTCCCATGCCATCGTGCCGGGGGTGGCCGGCGCCTATATGCTCGGCCTGCCCTTTTCCATCGGCGCCTTTCTCTCCGGGATTCTGGCGGCCGGCGGAATGCTGTTCCTCAATCGCCGCACCCGGCTGAAGGAGGATGCGATCATCGGCCTGATCTTCACCTCCTTTTTCGGCCTCGGCCTGTTCATGGTGTCGCTGTCGCCGACCTCGGTGAACATCCAGACTATCGTGCTCGGCAATATTCTGGCGATTTCGCCGGCCGATACGCTGCAGCTGGTGATCATCGGCGGCGTCAGTCTCGCCATCCTCGCCGTCAAATGGAAGGATCTGATGGTGACCTTCTTCGATGAGAGCCATGCGCGCACCATCGGCCTCAACCCCGCCTTCATCAAGGGTCTGTTCTTCACCCTGCTCAGCGCTTCCACGGTCGCGGCCCTGCAGACGGTCGGAGCCTTCCTTGTCGTCGCCATGGTCGTCACCCCCGGCGCGACCGCCTATCTGCTCACCGACCGCTTCGAGCGGGTGATCGGCCTCAGCTTCACCATCGGGGCGCTGACCAGCGGCGTCGGGGCCTATCTCAGCTATTTCCTCGACGGCGCCACCGGCGGCGTCATCGTCGTGTTGCAGACGCTGCTGTTCCTCGCCGCCTTCGTCTTCGCCCCCAAGCACGGGCTCATCGCCAGCCGTCGCCGCGCCCGGCTTGCCACGGAGGACGCAGCATGAACGAGTATCTCGAACTGGCGATCCTGCCTTTCCAGCTTCCCTTCATGCAATATGCTTTCGTCATCTCGGTGATGGTCGCCATTCCCATGGCGCTGCTCTCCTGCCTGCTGGTGCTGAAAGGCTGGTCGCTGATGGGCGATGCGGTCTCCCATGCCGTACTGCCCGGCATCGTCATCGCCTATATCGCCGGCCTGCCGCTGGCGGTCGGGGCGTTCACCGCCGGCATGATCTGCGCGCTGGCGACCGGTTACCTCAAGGAAAACAGCCGCATCAAGGAAGATACGGTGCTCGGAATCGTCTTTTCCGGCATGTTCGGCCTCGGGCTGGTGCTCTATGTAAAGGTGCAGGCCGATGTGCATCTCGACCATATCCTGTTCGGCGACGTGCTCGGCATCGCGCCCTCCGACCTGATCGAGACCGGCATCATCGCCCTCATCGCCACCGCCTTCCTGGTGCTGCTGCGCAAGGACCTGCTGTTGCATGCCTTCGATGCCCAGCACGCCCGCGCCATCGGCCTGCCGGTGCGGCTTTTGCATTACGGCTTGCTGACGGTGCTGTCTCTGACGGTGGTCGGCGCGCTGAAGGCGGTCGGCATCATCCTGTCGGTGTCGCTGCTGGTCGCCCCCGGCGCCATCGCCTTCCTGCTGACCCGCACCTTTCGCGCCATGGCGATCACGGCGGTGGCGATTGCGGTCGGGTCTTCGCTGGCCGGCATCTATGTCAGCTTCTTCCTCGACAGTGCGCCGGCGCCCACCATCGTGCTGATGATGGGCGCCCTGTTCATTCTCGCCTTCATACGCGTGACGCTCGCCGCCCGGCGAACGGCGCGGGCAGCGGGATAACAGTCACTCAGCCGTGCGCGATCATCACATGGCGCACGGCGGTGTAATCCTCCAGCGCATAGATCGACATGTCCTTGCCGTAGCCGGATTGCTTGACGCCGCCATGGGGCATTTCGTTGCAGAGCATGAAATGCGTGTTGATCCAGGTGCAACCATATTGCAGCCGCGCCGCCGTCTTCATCGCCTTTGAAATATCCTTGGTCCAGACGGAAGACGCGAGGCCGTAATCGCTGTCGTTGGCCCAGGTCACCGCCTGTTCCGGCTCGGTGAAGCGGGTGACGGAGACGACCGGGCCGAACACCTCGCGACGGACGATCTCGTCCTCCTGCGTTGCCCCGGCAATCACCGTCGGCTGGAAGAAGAACCCCTTGTCGCCGAGCACGGCGCCGCCGGTGGTCACCTCGATATGCTTGTGCTCGCGTGCCCGGGTGACGAAGCTTTCGACCCGGTCGCGCTGGCGGCGCGAGATCAGCGGGCCGATCTCGTTTTCGGTGTCGTCGGCGCGGTTGAGGCGGATGGTCGAGACGGCGGCGGAGAGATCGGCGACCAGCCGGTCGTAGATCTTCGCATCGGCATAGACGCGGCAGGCGGCGGTGCAATCCTGCCCGGCATTGTAGTAACCGAAGGCGCGGATACCGTCGACCACGGCCGCGATATCGGCGTCGTCATAGACGACGACCGGCGCCTTGCCGCCGAGTTCCAGATGGGTACGCTTCACCGTCTTGGCGGCGGCGGCCAGCACCTTCTTGCCGGTGGCGACGTCACCGGTGATCGACACCATGTTGATCTTCGGATGGTTGATCAGCGCATTGCCGACCGTCTCGCCGCGCCCGAGCACGACATTGACCACGCCTTCCGGCAGGATGTCAGCGAGAATCTTCGCCAGCTTCAGCGCCGTCAGCGGCGTCTGCTCGGAAGGCTTGAAGACGACGGTATTGCCGCCGGCAATCGCCGGCGCCAGCTTCCAGGCCATCATCATCAACGGATAGTTCCACGGCGCGATGGAGCCGACGATGCCGACCGCATCGCGGCGCACCATCGAGGTGTGGCCCGGCAGGTATTCGCCGGCCACCGGCCCCGGCAGCGCCCGGATCGCGCCGGCGAAAAACCGCCAGCAATCGATAACGGCTGGCAGCTCGTCGTTGAGCACGGCATTGATCGGCTTGCCGCAATTCAGCGCTTCCAGCGTCGCGAAGCCTGCGGCCTCGCGCTCGATGGCATCGGCGATCTGCAAGAGATAGGCCGAGCGCTGGCCGGGCGTCGTCTGCGACCAGTCGATAAAGGCCTTTTCGGCTGCCTCGACGGCGGCGTCGATCTGGCCGAGCGAGGCTTCCGGCAGGTCGAGCACCGTCTCGCCGGTCTTGGGGTTCAGGATGGTTTCGTCGGCCTCCGTGCCCGCTTCGAAGCGGGCGCCGATCAGCATCTGCGTGTCCATAACGTTCTCCCTTTATTTCAATAGTTTATTTGCCGCCGCCGGCGATCTGGTCGCCGTCGCGGGTGAGGTAATAGGCGGCCAGGATCGGCAGGAAGGTGACCAGCACCACGACCATGGCGACGACATTGGTGACCGGCCGCTGGCGCGGGCGGATCAGTTCTTCCAGCATCCAGATCGGCAGCGTCGATTGCTGGCCGCCGGTAAACGTGGTGACGATGACTTCATCGAACGAGAGCGCGAAGGCGAGCATGCCGCCGGCCAAGAGTGCGGTGCCGATATTCGGCAGGACTACATGCCGGAACGTCTGGAACCCATCGGCGCCGAGATCCATAGAGGCCTCGATCAACGAGCCGGAGGTGCGCCGGAAGCGCGCCACCGCATTGTTGTAGACCACGACGACGCAGAAGGTGGCGTGGCCGAGCACGATGGTCCAGACCGAGAAGGGAATGTCGAGCAGGCTGAAGGCCGAGCGCAGCGCGATGCCGGTGATAATGCCGGGCAGCGCGATCGGCAGCACGACCAGCAGCGAGATCGCCTCGCGGCCGAAGAAGCGCGTCTGGGAAACGGCAGCCGCACAGAGCGTGCCGAGCGCCAGCGCAATGACCGTGGCGATGCTCGCCACCTTCACCGACAGGCCAAGTGCCGCCCACACATCCGGCCGGTTCCAGGCAATCGCAAACCATTGCGTGGTGAAGCCCGGTGGCGGCCATTGGTAACTCTTCTCCTCCGTCGTGAAGGCATAGACGAAGATCAAGAGGATCGGCAGGTGCAGGAACAGAAGTCCCAGCCCGGCGGCGAGTTTCAGCGAAAAGGATGCGGAGCGATCAGAGCGCATCGAAGGCTCCCTGTCGTTTTGCCAGCCACAGATAGAGGCCCATGATGACGATCGGCACCACCGAGAAGGCGGCGGCGAGCGGAATATTGCCGGCCGTGCCCTGTTGGGTATAGACCGCCTGGCCGATGAACAGCCGCGACGAACCGATGATCTGCGGGATGATGTAATCCCCGAGCGTCAGCGAGAAGGTGAAGATCGAGCCGGCGACGATGCCGGGCAGCGCGAGCGGCAGGATGACCGTTCGGAACGCCTGCGCCGGCGTCGCCCCCAGATCGGAGGAGGCTTCGATGAGATTGCCCGGCACCCGCTCCAGCGCCGCCTGCGTCGGCAGGATCATGTAGGGCAGCCAGATATAGACGAAGACGATGAAGGTGCCGAGATAGCTGACCGACAGCGAATTGCCGCCGACGACCGGCAAAGCGAGGATGCCGTCAAGCAGCCATGTCAGATGCAGTTTCTCGAAGGCCCAGTTCAAAATGCCTTCCTTGGCGAGGATCAGCTTCCAGGCATAGATTTTGACGAGATAGCTGGACCACAGCGGCAGCATGATGCCGAGATAGAACAGCGCCTTCCATTTGCCCTGCGCATAGCGCGCCGCATAGTAGGCGATGGGAAAGGCGACCGCCGCCGAGGCGACGGTCACCGCCGCCGCCATGGTGACGGTGCGCAGGATGATGTCGAAATTCGAGGGGCGCAGCAGTTCGGCATAGGTGGCGAGGGTGAATTCGTAATTCACCATCCCCGAAAATTCGTCGATCGAGAAAAAGCTCTGCAGCAACAGCGCCAGCAGCGAGCCGATATAGATGACGCCGAGCCAGAGCAGCGGCGGCGTCAGCATCAGGAACAAGAGCAGCTTGGGCTTGCGCCAGAAGCTGTCGGAGAGCGCCCCGGCAAAGCCGCCGCGACCGGGCAGGATCGAGGGAGAGGCCGCGACGCTCATGATGCGTCATCCATGTAGTGGATGTCGGATCCGACCCAGCCGAGGCCGATATTCGACCCGATGGCCGGTACCGGCTGATCGGCGGGCAGCATGACATGCAGCCGCGTGCCTTGCGCCTCGACCAGCAGCCGGTTGACGGCGCCGAGGAAGCTGGATTGCTGCACGGTCGCCGCAACGCCTTCGCCGGCCGGGCGCACCCGGATCGCTTCGGGCCGCAGGCTCGCCCAGCGCTTTTCGCCACCGAGACGCGTCATCACGTCGGGCGCGATGACATTCGAGGAGCCGACGAAATCGGCGACGAAACGCTGTTTCGGCCGCTTGTAGATATCCTCCGGCGTGCCTTCCTGAACGATATTGCCGTTGTTGAAGACGGCGACGCGGTCGGCCATCGACAGGGCCTCGCCCTGGTCGTGGGTGACGAAGACGAAGGTGATGCCGAGCGCCCGCTGCAGGCTTTTCAGCTCCTCCTGCATCTGTTCGCGCAATTTCAGGTCGAGCGCGCCGAGCGGCTCGTCGAGCAGCAGCACTTTCGGCTTGTTGACGAGGGCGCGGGCGAGCGCCACGCGCTGGCGCTGGCCGCCGGAAAGCTGGCCGGGACGGCGCGCGCCATAGCCCGGCAGCTTGACCAGTTCCAGCGCCTCTTCTGCCTGCCGCAGCCGGGTCGCCTTGTCGACACCCTTGACCATCAGCCCGTAGGCGACGTTGTCGAGGATGCTCAGATGCGGAAACAGGGCGTAATCCTGGAACACGGTGTTGACGTTGCGGCGATAGGGCGGCACGCCCTCCACCGCATCGCCGAAGATGCGCACCGAGCCGCCGGTCGGCTGCTCGAAGCCGGCGATCAGGCGCAGGCAGGTCGTCTTGCCGGAGCCGGACGGCCCGAGCATGGCGAAGAACTCGCCGGGCGCAATGGCGAGATTGACGCCATCCACCGCGCGGACCTGGCCGAAATGGCGCGAGACGTTTTGAAATTCCACGGCGGCTGTCATCGGGACTCCGTCAGGCTCTTCTGGACATGCAGGGTCGGGCGGAAGCGCTGGCGTTTCCGCAGTCGAGACCTGCTTTTCGGGGACCGGCCCTGAGGGCCGGGCTTATCTTGGGTGGGGGATGCCCCTCATCCGGCTGCCGCTTGCCTATCTACCCGTTCTGACGGGGAGAAGGGATATGCCGCGCCGGTTTCATCAAGCAAAACCCCTCGGCGGGCAAGTCCCCTCTCCCCGCGAGCGGGGAGAGGGTTAGGGTGAGGGGCAAGCCAGAATTCAGCCTCGATCAACGCCCGCCGATCACGCCGATGTAATCCGACACCCAGCGATGATAGGGCACGCATTCGCTCTGGGTTTCGCACTTGGCGCGCGGCGTGCGCCAGAACTTGATCTTGTCGAAGTTCTCGAAGCCGTTGGTGGCGCAACCCTGATCGGTCAGGAGTTCGTTGCCCTTGCAGGCGGCAGGCACCGAGGGGACGGCGCCGAACCAGGCGGCGGCATCGCCCTGGACCTTCGATGACAGCGAATGCTCCATCCACATATAGGCGCAGTTCGGATGTTCGCTATCGGCGTGCAGCATGGTGGTGTCCGACCAGCCGGTGACGCCTTCCTCGGGGAAGGTCGAGGCGATCTTCTGCTTTTCGGATTGCAGCAGGTTCACCTGGAACGGCCAGGAGCCGGAGGCAACGACGCCTTCGTTCTTGAAGTCGTCGATCTGGATCATCGCGTCGTGCCAGTAGCGGCCGACCAGCTTGCGCTGCTCGCGCAGCAGCTCCAGCGCTGCCTTGTACTGGTCTTCGTTGAGCTCGTAGGGATCCTTGATGCCGAGTTCCGACTTGTGGGCCATCAGGTAAAGGGCGGCGTCGGCGATGTAGATCGGGCCGTCATAGGCCTGCACGCGGCCCTTGTTCGACTTGCCGTCGGGCAGCGTCTGCTCCTCGAACACCACCTTCCAGCTGGTCGGCGCCTTGTCCTTGAAGGTGTCGGTATTGTACATCAGCACGTTCGGGCCCCAGAGATAGGGGGTGCCGTAATGCACGCCGTCGACGGTGTGCCAGGGGGCGTTCTGCAAGCGCTCGTCGATGGTCTTCCAGCTCGGGATGAGCGCCGTGTTGATCGGCTGCACGCGCTTGCCGGCGACCAGGCGCAGGGAGGCGTCGCCCGAGGCGGTGACGAGGTCGAAGCCGCCCTCGTTCATCAGCGCCACCATTTCATCCGAGGTGGCGGCGGTCTTGACCGAGACCTTGCAACCGGTTTCCTTCTCGAAGCTGGTGACCCAGTCGTAATTCTTGTCGGTTTCGCCGCGCTCGATATAGCCGGCCCAGGCGACGATGCTGACGGCGCCCTCGCCCTTGCCCAGTTCCTTCAGGGGCTCGGCGGCCAGCACCTGCGTTGCAAAGCTGAGGCTCGCGACGAGCGCGGTACAGGATCGCATCAGTGTCGTCATCGGAAGTCTCCCTGTTGGCCGCCTTTTGCGGCGATTGTTCCCAGGAAGAGACTGGCCCGATTTCAACCTATTCGCAAATTCATTTATCAGAAAACCGATATCGGAATTTCCGATATCGCGGGGGAAAAAGGCTCAGCGCGGCCGGGCCGAGCGCATCGCCTCGGCAATGCCGATGAAATCACGGGCCGATTGCGGCAGGCTGGAGCCCTTGCGCCAGACCATGCCGACCTGCACCACCGGTAGCGAGGCGGAAACATCGCGGCTTTCGATGCGGTCGCCTTCCAGCGACCAGGGGCGATAGACGAGATCGGGCAGCAGCGCGATGCCGGCGCCGGTGGCGACCAGGCTGCGCACCGCCTCGACCGAACGGGTGCGGAAGGCGACCTGCGGCCGGGCGCCCAGCGCCGTCAGAAGCTTGCCGGTGTTTTCCTCGATTTCGTCGACGGTCAGCATGATCAGCGGCTCACGCGCCACATCGGCGACGGTGACGATATCGGCCGCGACAAGCGGATGCCCGATCGGCAGCCACAGCCGATAGGGCGAGGTTTCCAGGATCTCCGCCTGCAACGCCATGCGGTCGCGCAGGTTGGAGATCACCATGACGGCGACATCCAGCTCGCCGCCGATCAGCAGATGTTCGAGATAGCCGCCATTGTCCTCGATGGCGGTGACATCCACCTCGGGACAGGCGCGGCGATAGCGCGCCAAGAGATCCGACAGCACATAGCCGGCGACCAGCGAGGTGACGCCGATATTCAGCTTGCCGCCGGCAACGGCGCGCTCGCCGGTAAAGCTGTTGCGCGCATCCGAGACAGTGGCGAGAATGCGCGTCGCATGGCGCAGGAACTGGTGGCCGTTATGGGTGATCGACAGCCCGCGCGGATGGCGCTCGAACAGCGACACGCCGAGATCGCTTTCCAGCTCCTTCAGCGCCTCGGTGATCGAGGATTGCGAGATCGACAGATTATGCGCCGCCCGCGTCACCGAGCCCTGCTCGGCAACCGCCACGAAATATTGAAGCTGGCGCAGGGTGAAAGCCATGGGCGCGTTAGAACACGCAAGCGTCTCTCAGACAAGCGGCCGGCGTCATTCCGTCGCCGCGCCGGCAAACTGATCGAAGGCGCGCAGCGCATCCGCCGCATACATCAGCGCCGGGCCGCCGCCCATGTAGACGCACATGCCGAGAACCTCTGCCACCTCCTCCCGCGTCGCGCCCATCCGGTGCAGCGCCTTGGCATGAAAGCCAATGCAGCCATCGCAATGCTGCGTGACGCCGATGGCCAGCGCGATCATCTCCTTGGTCCTGGCATCGACCGCGCCATCGGCGCCCGCCGATTTCGACAGGCCGGAAAAGGCCTGCATCGTCTGCGGCACGAGTTGGCGCATCTCGGCGGTATAGGCGGAGATATCGCGGGTGATGGCGGCGTAATCCTTGGTCATGTCGCTTTCCTTCACAATTCATATTTTTATGATATTATCTTCTTATGAATTGTAAAGGAGCAGCCATGAGCTTTCCCACCGACATGACCGGGATGGCGGACAAGGCGGATACGGTCTCGGCCTTCCTCAAGGGGCTCGCCAACGGCCACCGCCTGATGATCCTCTGCCACCTGTCGCAGGGCGAATGCAGCGTCGGCGCGTTGATCGAGGCGACCGGCCTTGCCCAGACCTCGATGTCGCAGCATCTCGCCAAGCTCAAAAGCGAGGGGCTGGTCAACTGCCGCCGCGACCACCGCACCCTCCATTATTTCATCGACCATCCGGCGGTGCTGGAAATCATGACCGTGCTCTACCGCCATTTCTGCGGAAAGGATCAAGACTGATGCCCGATGTGAAAACCATGACGCCCATGGCTGCCGCCAATGCCGTCCGGGCGGGCTCCGCCCTGCTGATCGACGTGCGCGAGCCCGACGAATTCCGCGCCGAGCGTATCCCGCTGGCGGTCTCCGCGCCGTTGTCCTGCCTGCCCGGCCTGCTGGCGGAGATGACGCTGGGCGACGAACGGCCGATCATCTTCCAATGCCAGAAGGGCGGCCGTTCGGCGAGGGCCTGCGCCCTTGCAATAGAGCGGATCGGCGGCAGGCCGATCTACAATCTCGCCGGCGGTATCGAGGACTGGAAGGCCGCAGGCCTGCCGGTCGCCGGCGCTCCATCGAATGCCCCGGCCGGCATCCCGTTCTTCCGGCGGATGCAGATCGTCGTCGGCACGCTGGTGTTTCTCTCGGTCCTCGTCGGCTATGCCGGTTATGGCGCCGGCTTTGCCGTCGCCGGCTTCTTCGGCGCCATGCTCGCCCTTGCCAGCGCCGCCGGCTGATGCGGCCCGGCAATGCCGGTGCGATGCCTGCCCTGCAACCGGTCGCGCCGCCCGGCCGGCCCGAAACTCACCCCGCCAGAAGATCGGCCATGATGGCGATGATCCGGCGATGCTGGCGGGCGTGGCGGGTGCGCAACGAGGTGGCGGCGTAGACGATCTGGGCAATCGGCGGCGCGTCGGCCACCAACCGCGCCGTGCCTTCGGCCTGCAATTCGGCGGCGGTCGCGGCCGTGACATAAGCGGCTCCGCCGAGGCTGCGCAGCAGGCCGGCGATCGCCATGTTCTGGCCGAGCGCCAGCGGCGCCGCCGACAGATGCGGCAGCGCGAGGCGGTGGGCGCGGTCGAAGGCCGGCGAATAGACTGCTTGAATATACTGTTCCGGGCGGATGCCGGCGATGCCGGTCTCCGCGGTCGAAACCAGCAGATACGGCATTTCGCCGATGCGCTCGTAATGCAGGTCCGGCAGGTAATGTGGCGTGTAGAGGATGGCGAGATCGAGATCGCCGGCCCCGAGATCGCGGTTCATCTGGCCGGAATAATCCACCTCCACGTAAAGGGAGATTTCCGGCAGGTCGGCGCGGATGGCGGCGAGCCAGCGACCGGCCAGCCGCTCGGCGACGTCATGCTGCACGCCGATGCGCATCGAGCGCTCATAGGCGCCCGCACTTTCCACCGCCCGCGCCGCCTCGTGCCACTGGTGTTGCAGGGCGCGGGCATGGTCGAGGAAACGCAGGCCCGAGGCGGTGGGCGCCGTGCCGCCCTTGTTGCGGGTGAAAAGCTTGCGGTTGAACGTCGCCTCCAGCGCTTTGATGCGATGCGAGACGGTCGATTGCGTCAGGTTCAGCCGCTCGGCGGTGCGGTTGAAGCTACGCGTCTCCATCAGGTCGAGGAAGGTTTCGATGAGTTCGATCTGCATGTTGCAAAACCCGATACGATAGGCGTTTTTGCCGTGGTCACGGCAATCTAATCGAATTCTTCGATCAATAAAGCCGTTTCCGCCGCTTGATGCGCATCAATTTCATTGCCAAGACTTGTGCGCAAAACAAGGGAACGAATGCATGTCGGAATTGCCCTCCTCCGCCCGGGTCGTCATCATCGGTGGCGGCGCCGTCGGCGCCTCGGCGCTCTATCATCTCGCCAAGGCCGGCTGGACCGATTGCGTGCTGCTGGAAAAGAACGAACTGACCGCCGGCTCCACCTGGCATGCGGCCGGCAACGTGCCGACCTTCTCCGCCTCCTGGTCGATCATGAACATGCAGCGCTATTCCGCCTCGCTGTATCGCGAGCTGGGCGCGCTGGTCGATTACCCCATGAACTATCATATCACCGGCTCGATCCGCCTCGGCCATTCGAAGGAGCGGCTGCAGGAGTTCAAGCGCGTCGTCGGGATGGGGCGTTACCAGGGCATGGATCTCGACATCCTCTCGCCGGAGGAGATCAGGAGCCGCTATCCCTTCCTCGAAACCCACGACCTGACCGGCGCGCTCTACGACCCCTATGACGGCGACATCGATCCCGCGCAGTTGACGCAGGCCTTGGCAAAAGGCGCGCGCGACCTGGGCGCGAAAATCATCCGTTTCTGTCCCGTCACCGCTGCGCGTCGGGAAAACGACGAATGGGTGCTGACGACGCCGAAGGGCGAGATCCGCTGCGAATATGTCGTCAATGCCGCCGGCTATTACGCCCGCGAAGTCGGAAAATTGTTCGGCCGCGACGTGCCGATGATGGTGATGAGCCATCAATACATGCTGTTCGAGGAGATCCCCGAACTCGCCGCCTGGACGAAAGAGGTCGGCCACAAGCTGCCGCTGCTGCGCGACGTCGACAGCTCCTATTACCTGCGGCAGGAAAAATCGGGCATGAATCTCGGCCCCTACGAGAAGAATTGCCGGGCGCATTGGGTGACCGAGGACGACCCGATGCCGGAGGATTTCTCCTTCCAGCTTTTCCCGGACGACCTCGAACGGCTGGAATGGTATCTGAACGATGCGGTCGAGCGCGTGCCGATCCTCGGCACCGCCGGCCTGTCGCGAGTCATCAACGGCCCGATCCCCTACGCGCCCGACGGCAATCCGCTGATCGGCCCGATGCCGGGCGTGCCCAATGCCTTCGAGGCCTGCGTCTTCACCTTCGGCATCTGCCAGGCCGGCGGGGCCGGCAAGGTGTTGGCCGAATGGATCACCGAAGGGCAGACGGAGTGGGACATGTGGTCCTGCGATCCGCGCCGCTACACGGATTTCGCCGCCGACCCGGATTATTGCGTCGCCAAGGGCATGGAAATCTACGGCCATGAATATGCGATGCATTTTCCCAAGCATTACTGGCCGGCCGGTCGCGACAAGAAACTGTCGCCGATCCATGACCGCATCGCCGCCCTCGGCGCGCAGTTCAAGCCTTACAACGGCTGGGAACGGGCCATGTGGTATGCCAAGCCCGGCGACGATACCTCCGAAGAATCCACGCAAACCTGGAACCGCGAGGGGCCGTGGAACCCGCGCATCCGCGAGGAATGCCTCGCCGTACGCGATGCCGCCGGCATTCTCGATCTGCCGGGCTTCTCGCGCTTCCGCGTCAAGGGCGAAGGCGCGACCGAATGGCTGTCGACGCTGACGACCGGCAAACTGCCGAAGCCGGGCCGCATCGGCCTTGCCTATTTCGCCGACGACAAGGGCCGCATCGTCACCGAAATGTCGGTGATGATGCTCGCCGACGATTTCCTCTTCCTGATCACCGCCGCCACGGCGCAATGGCATGACCGCGACTGGCTGCTGAAGCACATGCCGGCCGATGCCAAATTCACGCTCGACGACGTCAGCGACGCCTTCACCTGCCAGATTCTGACAGGCCCGAAATCGCGCGACATCCTCGCCGAAGTCACCGATGCTGATCTCGGTAAGGGATGGCTGACGCATCAGTCGGCGCAGATCGCCGGTATCTGGTGCCAGCTCGTGCGTGTTTCCTTTGCCGGCGAACTCGGCTGGGAGATTCACACCAAGGTCGAGGATACGCCCGCCGTCTTCGATGCCGTCTGGGCGGCCGGGCAAAAACATGGCCTGAAACCCTTCGGCATGGAGGCGCTGGACAGCTTGCGCATCGAAAAGGGCTATCGCGCCTGGAAGGGCGATCTTTCCACCGATTACACCGTGCTGCAGGGTGGGCTTCAGCGTTTTGTCGATTGGGGCAAACCCGATTTCAAGGGCAAGGCGGCGCTGGAGCGCGAAAAGCAGCAGGGCGTGGCGAAACGCTTCGTCACCCTCGTCGTCGCATCAGGCGATTGCGACGCGCCCTACATGTCGACGCTCTGGCATGACGGACAGGTGGTCGGCGAGACGACCTCGGGCAATTGGGGCCACCGCGTCGAAAAATCGATCGCGCTCGGCATGCTGCGCGCCGATCTGGCGGTGCCGGGCACGCGGGTCGAGGTGGAAATTTTCGGGGAGCGTTATCCGGCGGTGGTGCAGGAAGACCAGCCGCTCTGGGATGCGAAAAATGAAAGACTGAGGGCTTGAGGCGATGAAGGCTATTCCCAGCAAAGCAAGGGCCGTCATCATCGGCGGCGGCGTATCGGGCTGTTCGGTGGCCTATCATCTGGCCAAGCTCGGCTGGACCGACGTGGTGCTCTTGGAGCGCAAGCAACTCACCTCAGGCACGACCTGGCATGCGGCCGGCCTGATCGGCCAGCTGCGGGCCTCGCAGAACATGACGAGGCTCGCCAAATATTCCGCCGACCTCTACGTCAAGCTGGAGGCCGAAACCGGCATCGGCACCGGCATGAAGCAGAACGGCTCGATGACCGTGGCGCTGACCGACGAGCGGAAAGAGGAAATCTACCGCCAGGCCTCGCTCGCCCGCGCCTTCGATGTCGATGTGCGCGAGATCTCGGTCGATGAGGTCAAGGCCATGTATCCGCATCTCAACACGGCGGATGTGAAGGCGGCGGTGCATCTGCCGCTCGACGGCCAATGCGATCCGGCCAACATCGCCATGGCCTTGGCAAAAGGCGCGCGCCAGAACGGCGCGACGGTGATCGAGGGCGTCACCGTGCTCTCGGTGCAGCAGAAGGACGGCCGCGTCACCGGCGTCACCTGCGAGCAAGCAGGCGAAATCTACACCATCGAAACCGAAAACGTCGTCAATGCCGGCGGCATGTGGGGCCGCGATCTCGCCGCGCAATCCGGCGTCACCGTGCCCTTGCATGCCTGCGAGCATTTCTACATCGTCACCGAGCCGATCCCCAATCTCAAGCAGCTCCCTGTGCTGCGCGTGCCGGATGAATGCACCTATTACAAGGAGGATGCCGGCAAGATGCTGATCGGCGCCTTCGAGCTGAAGGCCAAGCCGTGGCCGGCCAAGGGCGAAAAGATCCGCGCCGATTTCTGCTTCGATCAGTTGCCGGAGGATTTTGACCACTTCCAGCCGATCCTCGAAAACGCCATCAATCGCATGCCGATGCTGGAGACGGCCGGCATCCACACCTTCTTCAACGGCCCGGAAAGCTTCACCCCCGACGACCGCTATTACCTCGGCGAAGCGCCGGAGCTCAAAGGTTACTGGGTCGCGGCCGGCTATAACTCCATCGGCATCGTCTCCTCCGGCGGCGCCGGTATGGCGCTGGCGCAATGGATGAACGACGGCGAAGCCCCCTTCGACCTCTGGGAAGTCGATATCCGCCGCGCCCAGCCCTTCCAGAAGAACCGCACCTATCTGCGCGAACGCGTCTCGGAAACGCTAGGGCTGCTCTATGCCGACCATTTCCCCTATCGCCAGATGGCGACCGCCCGCGGCGTGCGGCGCACGCCGCTGCATGAGCACCTGAAGGCGCGCGGCGCCGTCTTCGGCGAAGTGGCCGGCTGGGAGCGCGCCAACTGGTTTGCAAAACCCGGCCAGGAACGCGAATACCGCTATAGCTGGCAGCGGCAGAACTGGTTCGAGAACCAGCGCGAGGAACATCTGGCGGTCCGCAACGGCGTCGGCTTCTTCGACATGACCTCCTTCGGCAAGATCCGCGTCGAGGGCCGCGATGCCATGGCTTTTCTCAACCGCATCTGCGCCAACCAGATCGACGTCGAGCCCGGCCGCATCGTCTATACGCCGCTGTTGAACCAACGCGGCGGCATCGAAAGCGACCTGACGGTCACAAGGCTTTCGGAAATGGGTTTCCTGCTGGTCGTGCCCGGCGCAACGCTGCAACGCGATCTTTATTGGCTTCGCAGGCATCTCAACGACGAATTCGTTGTTATCACCGATGTCACATCAGCCGAATCGGTGCTTTGCGTCATGGGGCCGAAGGCGCGCGAGCTGATGAGCCGTGTCAGCCCCGACGATTTCTCCAACGAAGCGCATCCCTTCGGCACGGCGCGCGAGATCGAGATCGGCATGGGCCTCGCCCGCGCCCATCGCGTCACCTATGTCGGCGAGCTCGGCTGGGAACTTTACGTTTCCTCCGACCAGACCGCCCATGTCTTTGAGACGCTGGAAGAGGCGGGAAGCGATCTGGGCTTAAAACTCTGCGGCATCCATACGCTGGATAGCTGCCGCATCGAAAAGGCCTTCCGCCATTTCGGCCATGACATCACTGACGAGGACCATGTGCTGGAAGCTGGCCTCGGCTTTGCGGTGAAGACGGCCAAGGGCGACTTCATCGGCCGCGACGCCGTGCTGCGCAAGAAGGAGGCGGGGCTGAAGCGCCGGCTGGTGCAGTTCAAGCTCACCGATCCGCAGCCGCTGCTGTTCCACAACGAGGCGCTGGTGCGCGACGGAAAAATCGTCTCGACCATCACCTCGGGCAATTACGGTCATTATCTCGGCGGCGCCATCGGCCTCGGCTACGTGCCCTGCGAAGGCGAAAGCGCCGATCAGGTGCTCGCCTCGTCCTACGAGATCGAAATCGCCGGCACGCGCGTCAAGACCGAGGCCTCGCTGGCGCCGATGTACGATCCGAAGTCGGAGCGAGTCAGGATGTAGGTCAAGGCTGGCGCAGGCTCCCTCATCCGGCCTGCCGGCCACCTTCTCCCCGTTGGGGAGAAGGGAGATATAGGAACCGCAGCATTCCCTCTCCGCATAGGAAGGGCCAGTGACATTCCCGTCTCTTCATCGCCCCAGAGACGGGAAGCCTTCGCCACATCCCCTTCTCCCCTCGGGGAGAAGGTGGCCGACAGGCCGGTTAAGGGCTTGGCACAATGCATCGATACCCGCGCGCCGGAACGCGACACCATTCCGGCCTGTTCTTCCAAGGAGACAACCCATGCTCGCGCCGGAAAGCTTTTATCACAGTGCCTCGCAGGATCGCATCGACCGGCTGGTGGCGGCGCATAAGCCCGGCCATGCGCTGGAACGCCCCTTCTACATGGACCCGGACATTTACGAGCGCGATCTCGAACGCGTCTTCTATCGCCATTGGCACTGTCTGGCGCATGAAAGCGTCATTCCCAATCCCGGCGATTTCGAAGTCTTCAAGCTTGCCTCGGAAGCCGTCATCCTGTCGCGCGCCAAGGATGGAAGCATCCATGCCATGCTGAACCTCTGTCGCCATCGCGGCGCCGAGGTTTGCACCAAACCGAAAGGCAACGCCAAGGCCTTCGTCTGCCCCTATCACGCCTGGACCTACGGCAATGACGGCGCGCTTAGGGCGGCACGGCTGATGCCCAAGGATTTCAGGCGCGAGGAGCATGGGCTGAAGAAGCTCCATGTCCGCACCGTCGAGGGCCTCGTCTTCATTTCCTTCGCGAAACAGCCGCTGGATTTTTCCGAGGTGGAAAACCTGCTGCATGCCACCGCCGGCCAGTATGGCTGGGGCCAGGCGAAGGTGGCGCATCGCGAGATGTATTCGATTAACGCCAACTGGAAGCTGGCGGTCGAAAACTATGTCGAATGCTACCATTGCGGCCCGGCCCATCCCGAATATTCGCAGACCCATGCGCTGGAACAGCCGCTGCACATGATCGAGGAGCTGAACGCCAGGATGGAGGCGCGCACCTGCGCGCTCGGCATCGATATCGGCGCCGGCGACCACTGGCAGACCTCGAAGAACGGCAGGGAAGCGATCCATGCCTTCCGCTATGCGCTTTATGACGGCGTCAAGACCGGCAGCAAGGACGGTTCGGCGCTCTCGACGCTGATGGGCCGTTTCAGCGATTTCGACGGCGGCGTCACCTCCGTCCATCTCGGCGGCACAACCTTCCTCGTCTGCTATGCCGACCACGGCATGATCTACCGCTTCATTCCCCGCAGCGTCGATGTCTGCGAGATGGAGCTGATCTGGCTGGTGGACGCCAAGGCTGACGAAGGCCGCGACTACGACCTCGAAAAACTCACCTGGCTGTGGAAGGTGACCACGGACGAGGACAAGGCGATCATCGAACATACCGCCCGCGGCGTGCGCTCGCACTTTTATGAGCCCGGCCCGATCGCGCCGATGGAGCAGAACGAGTTGCGCTATATCAACTGGTATCTCGATGAGGTTTCGCGCCCCTGATCGGCTCTACAGGAGAGGACGGCATGGAAAAATATGCATTCCGGATGCGACTGCATCCCGGCAAGGCGGCGGAATACAAGGCGCGCCACGATGCCATCTGGCCGGAACTGGTCACGCTGTTGAAGGAGGCCGGCGTTTCCGATTACTCCATCCATCTCGACGAGGAGACCGGCCTGCTGTTCGGCGTCCTCTGGCGCAGGGACGATCACGGCATGGCCGCCCTGCCGGCGCATCCGGTCATGCGGCGCTGGTGGGCGCATATGGCCGATATCATGGAAACGAAGCCGGACAACGAGCCGGTTGCCGTCCCGCTGCCCACCCTGTTCCACATGGACTGACGTTCCCCGGGGAACAGCCGCCCCAGCCGCTTTCCGGATAATTCTCGCCTCAGACGATGCTGGCGCCGACATTGACGGCAAGGGCGAGGATGGTGGTGTTGAAGAAGAACGAAACGGCCGAATGCAACAAGACGAGGCGCCGCATCGGCATGGAGGTGACGGAAACGTCCGCCGTCTGCGCCGCCACGCCGATGGTGAAGGAAAAATACAGGAAATCCCAGAAAACCGGCTCCTGTGGATTGTCGGGAAATTTCAGCCCGCCGCCACCATCCTGCCCGGCATAATAGCCATGGGCATAGTGAACCGTGAACAGCGTATGCAGGAACAGCCATGAGATCAGGATCGTCGCCGCAGCAAGCCCTCCACGCCACAGTGCTTCGCTTGCACCCGCATCCTTCAGTCCGTGCAGTTCCACCGCGATACCGCCC
The DNA here is from genome assembly GCF_029601685.1 of Rhizobium sp. YJ-22. Lineage (NCBI taxonomy): Bacteria > Pseudomonadati > Pseudomonadota > Alphaproteobacteria > Hyphomicrobiales > Rhizobiaceae > Rhizobium > Rhizobium sp. YJ-22. The sequence continues at coordinate 170,051 of NZ_JARRIR010000009.1, forward strand.
ATGCTGGCCAGCGTTGCGCCGCTCGCCAGAATGAGCAGCACGACATCGGAGGAATCGAGATCGGCGGCGCGATGGCGGATGCGGGTAACGCTCGCCGTCAGCATCCGCCGCCAGGTGAGCACGACATAGACGACGGCGCCCGCCACCCAGCTCGTCAGCAGATTGTCCGTCGACCAGACGGCGGAGGTCAGCAGGAAAACCGCGATCCCGACGACCACGCCGACCACGATGCTCTGGTGCCGGCGCATGAAGACCAGCGGCGTCAGCCGGCGGGAGGGAAGGTTGCTGTTCGGATCCATGCGTGACCTTTGTGCGCGATGCCCTTGGTCTAACACGGCTTTTCCCCCTCGACAAATACGAACGCCGGCGGCCTTCCGGCCACCGGCGTCATGCTTCGAAAATGGCGGGCGGCCGATCAGGCGGCGGCCAGTTCCTTCTTGACGAGCTCGCGCAGCGCACCGAGATCCTTGGCGAAGGCGCGGATGCCTTCGGAGAGCTTTTCGGTCGCCATCGCGTCTTCGTTCATCATCCAGCGGAAAGTCTTTTCGTCGATATTGACCGGCGCGTCGGCGGTGATCGCGTCGGGCGAGAGCTTGCGCTCCAGCTTGCCCTCGTCCTTGGCCAGTTCATCGAGCAGCGCCGGGCTGATCGTCAGGCGGTCGCAGCCGGCCAGCGCTTCGATTTCGCCGGCATTGCGGAAGGAGGCGCCCATGACGATGGTCTTGATGCCGTTCGCCTTGTAGTAATTGTAGATGGCGCGCACGGAAACGACACCCGGATCCTCCTCGGCCGTGTAGTCCTTGCCGGTCGACTTCTTGTACCAGTCGAGGATGCGGCCGACGAAGGGCGAGATCAGGAACACGCCCGCATCGGCGCAGGCGATCGCCTGGGCCTTGCTGAACAGCAGCGTCAGGTTGCAGTCGATGCCTTCCTTCTGCAGCACTTCCGCCGCGCGGATGCCTTCCCAGGTCGAAGCCAGCTTGATGAGGATGCGGTCGCGCTCGATACCGCGCTCCTTGTAGGCGGCAATGATCCGGCGCGCCTTGGCGATCGAGGCTTCGGTGTCGAAGGACAGGTCGGCATCGACCTCGGTCGAGACGCGACCGGGAACGAGGTTGACGAGGGCCGCACCCACGGAGATCGCCAGACGGTCGGCGACCGAGGCGACGACGGCGTCATCGCCGCCATTCTGCGACTTGCCCCATTTCACCGCTTCCTTGACGGCGTCGGCGAACATCGGCGTGCCCAGCGCCTTCAGCACGATGGTCGGGTTGGTGGTGCAATCCACCGGCTTCAGGCGGGAAACCGCCTCGATATCGCCGGTATCGGCGACCACGGTGGTCATGTCGCGCAATTGCTCAAGCTTGGAAGTCATCTCGCAAATCCTCCTGGATATCCGGGACCATGCCTGCGGTCTACATGCACAACGCTCGACCTTGGGGCAGGTTCGTTGCCCCGGACTATCGACCGCATCTGCGGGAAAAGTCAAGAACATTTGCCTACCAAGATTGACATAAGTGTCAGACTACCCAATATTTCGCCACAAAGATTTTGGCGGGAGGCTTCGTGGTCAAGCTCAGACGCGGCACGCATACGGCCCTCTCCGAGGCGAATTCGCTACGGCTCAGGGCCGCCTGGCTCTACTACAACCAGGGCCTGACGCAAAAAGACGTGGCAAGCCAGCTCGGCATCAGCCGCACCACCGTCATCCGCCTGCTCGATGAGGCTATGAAGCGGCAGGAAGTGCAGATCTGGATCAATGAGGGCATCGACGATTGCGTCGAGCTGGCGATCAAGCTCGAGCGCGCCTACGGGCTGGACGAAGCGATCGTCGTGCCGGCACCGGCCGTCGCCAATGCCGAGACACTGGCCAAGGGCGTCGGCGTGGCGCTCGGCCAGTTCCTGTCGGAGGTCATCGTCGACGACATGACCATTGGCGTCGGCTGGGGGCGGACAATGACCGCCTCGCTCGCCAGCTTTCGCCCGCCGCGCCGGGAAAACTGCAAGGTCGTGTCGCTGCTCGGCGGCATCGTCGCCGTGCATGTCACCAACCCCATCGATTATTCCTGGCGCTTAGCAAGCCAGCTCGGGGCGGAATGCTACATGTTCCTGGCGCCGCTGCTGGTCGATTCGGTCGAGACCAAACGCAACCTCATCGACAGATGCGGCCTCGACCGCGTCTATCGGCTAGCGGAAAAGCTCGACCTCGCCATCGTCAGCTGCGGCGATATCGGGCCGCATTCGACGTCGCTGTCGGAGGGCTGGATTTCCAAGGCGGAGCTGAACGAGCTGATCGCCGCCGGCTGCGTCTGCGACACGATGTTCAATTTCCTGGATAAGGACGGCAATTCCGTCGATCACTCGATCAACCAGCGGGTCATGTCGATCGATCTCGACACGCTGAAGAAGGCGAAGCATATCGTGCTGTCCTCCGGCGGCACGCATCGCGCCCAGGCGATCCGCGCCACCATCCGCCGCATCGGCTGCAACACCCTGATCACGGATGAAAGTGCGGCCCGCGCGCTTCTGGATCTGGCGGAGCCGCCCGCCGAGGCCGAAATCACGGCGGACGAAAAAGTTTAAACCTGTGCCGATTCCCAGCCGAGCATGGCGCGCTTGCGCGTCAGGCCCCAATGATAGCCGGTGAGCGCCCCGTTCTTGCCGAGCGCCCGGTGGCAGGGCACGACGAAGGAGATCGGGTTGCGCCCGACCGCCGCGCCCACGGCGCGCATGGCGGTCGGCTGGCCGATGTCGTGGGCGATGTCGGAATAGGTGACCGCCCTGCCGAGCGGAATCTTCAGCAGGCTTTCCCAGACACGCACCTGGAAATCCGTGCCGATCAGCACGACGCGCAAGGGACGGTCGGCGCTCCACTGTCCGGGCTCGAAAATGCGTTTCGCGTATTCGGCCGTCGCGGCACTGTCTTCCACATAGGCGGCATTCGGCCAGCGGCAGGTCATGTCGTCGAGGCAGGCCTTTTCCTCGCCGGGATCGGCGAAGGCCAGGCCGGCGAGCCCGCGCTCGGTCGCCATCACCAGCGCGATGCCGAAGGGCGACGGGTAGAAACCGTAACGGATCGTCAGTCCCTGGCCGCGCGCCTTCCATTCGCCCGGCGACATCGCCTCGTGGGTGACGAACAGGTCGTGCAGCCGGCCGGGGCCGGACAGGCCGACCTCGATCGAGGTTTCGAGCAACGGCATAGCCTCCTGCCGCAGAAGGCGCTTGGCATGGTCGAGCGTTACGGCCTGCAAGAACCCTTTGGGCGACAGACCGGCCCAGCGGGTGAACGTCTTCTGCAACTGCGTCGGCGACTGACTGAGTTCGGCGGCAATTGCCTCCAGCGACGGTTGGTCGCGATAATCGGCGCTGATGAGTTCGATCACTTGGCGAACGGTCTCGTACTCGGAGCCGTCCGGGGTGATGTCCTTTTCGAGAGTGGCAACGATATTCATGGGTCTATCTCCTGAAAGCCGAGAAAACACCCTTTGGCGGCTGGATACCACCCGTTTCTTGCCGCTACGGAACTAAACGCGTCGCTTGACGGTTGCCAAAGCGCCGGTCAGGGCGCGTGCGAAGCTTTCGCGGTCGTCGGGATTGAGGAAAGAGCCGATATCGGTACGCTGCCCCTCGCCCGTTACATGCATGGAAACGATGCCGATCTCGGAATGGCGGCGCACGCGAAACCGCGCCCAGAAGGGATTGAAACGATGCTCCACCATGCGCCCCGAAGGCGCGAACTTGCGGATCGACAGGCGGGTGCGCGACACCGTCACTTCCTCGCGCGCCTTGCCGGAATAATAATTGAGCAGGAAAGCGCCCCAGAGCAGCAGAAAATCAAGCCCGAAGAACAGGCCGACCGGCCAGGCGCCCGAGACCAGAAAAAACACGCCATGCCCGAAACACAGCACCCCGGTCAAAAGCAACAGCACACGAAAGCCCTTCGCACCGAGCGAGCGGTATGGCACGAGTTCGGCGGCGAAGACCGGCTGCTCGTTGGTTGGATCGGCGTTGCCTTGGGCCATGATGCAAGATTATAGCATGTTCATGAAAAATCCGAAGCCGCAATCCAGCACCCAAACCTTGAAAAAGTCAATTGCCGCACCGCGCCGCAAGCCGGCCTTGGCGAAGAGCGCCTATAGCAAGGCGGAGGTGAAGGAGATGTTCCGCCGCTTCTCGGTGCAGAGGCCGGAGCCGACCACCGAGCTGGAATATATCAATGCCTTTACCCTGCTGATCGCCGTGGTGCTCTCGGCGCAGGCGACCGATGCCGGCGTCAACAAGGCGACGCGCAAACTTTTCCAGATCGCCGACACGCCGGAGAAAATGCTGGCGCTCGGCGAAGACGGCGTGCGCGAGCATATCAAGACGGTCAACCTGTTCCGCAACAAGGCCAAGAACGTCATCGCGCTCTGTCGGCGGATGATCGACGAATTCGGCGGCGAGGTGCCGGGTAACCGCGAGGATCTGATGTCGCTGCCGGGCGTCGGGCGCAAGACGGCGAACGTCATGCTGACCACTTTCTTCGGCGAGATCGCGCTGGCGGTCGATACGCACATCTTCCGTATCGCCAACCGCATCCGACTCGCGCCCGGCAAGACGCCGGACGAGGTCGAGCAGAACCTGTTGCGCACCATCCCGAAACATTACCTGCGCCATGCCCATCACTGGCTGATCCTGCATGGCCGCTATGTCTGCAAGGCCCGTCGCCCGGAATGCGAGCATTGCATCATCGCCGATCTCTGCCGGGCGCCGGAAAAGACCTGCGACATCCCCGCGCCGCTGGTGGAACTGCCGTCCCAGCACGCTCCCGCCTGACGGATCAGGCGAAACCGTCGCGCTTCGACAGCATCTTGTGCAGATGCACCATCAGCGCGGCCGCAAACAGCGGCGTCAGCAGGTTGACGATCGGGATCGCCAGGAAGGCGGCGATCAGCAGTCCCGCCGCAAACACCGTTCGGCCATGGCGGGCGCGATAGTCCCGCGCCTCGGTCGGCGTTCGAAACCGCATGGCGGCGAACTCGAAGAATTCCCGCCCGAGCAGGTAGCCGTTGACCAGGAAGAAGGCGACCAGGTTGACGCCGGGCACGAACAGAAGCAACAGCGCGACGATATTGCCGACGATAAGGACGCCGAGAAAGCCGATCGAACTGCGCAGCGCCTTGAACAGCGGCAGCGCCCGGCCGGGCGGATCGGCGGGATAATCGCGTTTTTCCACCACCTCCGCGACATCATCGAGGAACAGGCCGGCGATCAGCGCCGTCACCGGCGAGATCAGCAAGGCCAGCGCCAGCGCCAGCCCGATGCCGGCGAAGATCGCGAAGACGAAGCTCAGCCAGCCGGCCCAATCGGGAATGCCAGGCAGGAAGGCATCGATCCACGGTAGCGCGAAGGCGATGAACAGGGAGCGCAGGCCGAACCACAGGCCGACCAGCACCACCAGCGTCAGCCCCAGCACTTTCCAGAACACCGCGCGCGTTTCCGCCGCGAACAGATTGACGAGAGCCAGCCTCGCGGCGTCGATGATCATGCGCACTTCCTTCGTGGTTGCGCCCCACGATTTAGGCAGCGCCGGCGATGACGGCAAGGGTGTCAGGCGTCGGAATCTATCCAGACCGGCGCGACCGGCAGGCCGGCCGCCACATGCTCGAAATAGCCCTCGATGATCCGCTTGGAGCGGGCGATCACCTGCGGGTCGTCGGAGATCAGCGTCACCGTCAGCCCGTGCTCGCCCGCCTGCAGCCGCGCCATGCCGCCGCCCGGAAGCGAAACCTGCGAACAGCCGCCGCCGGCATCCGGTTCGGTATCGGTGAACTCCCGGGACATCTGCTGTACGTAGCGCATGGCGAGCGGCGTTTCGAAAGTCCCGGTGGCGATCGGCATCGGTCACTCCTGCTGGCGCAGTTCCGGAAGATCAGGCCGGCCCGGAAATGCGAAACTATCCCCTGGTGCAAGGTAGCAGGAAAAATCGGGATGCCCAACCGGCCCATGCGGGTAAGCCCGCCCGATCACAGTTTCGTGAGAAGCCTGTTTCGAGAAATCGGGACCGCCCTTGCCTTGCGGGGCGATTGCTGTCCATCATGGCGCGGTTTCCGCCGGATTCGGCCCTGCGCCGCCGGCCGCCTTGCAGGCCCCATGATTGATTGGACGATAGTATGAGCCGTTTGACCCGTTTTTCCGTCGCGCCCCTGTCCACCCTCACCCGCCGGCTGGCCGACGTCGCTTCCGGCCGCGCCACGCCAGACCTGGTGATCGGTGGGGCGCGCGTGCTCTCCACCTATTCGGAACGCATCCTGCCCGACCGCGAGATCTGGGTTAGCAACGGCCGCATCGCCGCCGTCAAGCCGGCCGGCAGCTATCGCGGCGATGGCGCGAAACGCTATGACGCGAAGGGCGGCATCATCGCGCCGGGCCTCGTCGATCCGCATATCCACATCGAATCCTCGATGGTGACGGCCTGCGCCTATGCCGAGGCCGCCCTGCTCAACGGCACGACGACGATCTTCTGCGACAGCCACGAAATCGGCAACGTCATGGACGTCGCCGGCGTCGAGGCGATGTTGGAGGATGCCCGCGAGGCGCCGCTGTCGATCTTCCTGACCGTGCCCAGCACCGTGCCGGCGACCTCCGCCGAGCTGGAAACCGCCGGCGGCGACCTGACGCCGGACAAGATCGCCGCTTTGTTCGACAAGTGGCCGGAGGCGGTTGCGCTCGGCGAGAAGATGGATTTCGTGCCCGTCGCCATGGGCGACGAGCGCAGCCATGCCATCCTCGCCGCCGCCCTGTCGCGCGGCCGGCCGGTCAGCGGCCATGTCTATGGCCGCGAATTCGTCGCCGCCTACGCCGCCTCCGGCGTCACCGACACGCATGAGGCCATCGACCGCGATATCGCCGATGACCTGCTGGAGGCCGGCGTCTGGCTTTTCCTGCGCGGCGGCCCGCCGACGACGCCCTGGCATTCCCTGCCGCAGGCGATCAAGACGATCACCGAGCTCGGCGCCTCGCACAAGCGCATCGCGGTCTGCACCGACGACCGCGATGCCGACGACCTGCTGCTGTTCGGCATGGACTGGGTGACGCGCGAGGCGGTCAAATACGGCATGAAGCCGGAACAGGCGTGGTCGATGGGCTCGCTGCACGGCGCCACCCGCTTCGGCATGGAAAACGAGATCGGCGGCCTCGGCGGCGGCCGCCGCGCCGACCTCGTGCTGCTCGACGACGACCTGAAGCCCGTCAATACCTGGTATGGCGGCGAGCTGTTGGTCGAGGACCGCAAGGTGACGCCGCTGCTCGACGCCGCGCTTTCCAACCGTTACCGCTATCCGGAAGCCGCCTACCACACCGTCAAGCTGCCCAAGGCGATCAGGTTGACGCCGGAACTGCCGACCGAAAGGGTGATCGCCCATACGATCAAGACGGAGCTGCCGGGCATCACCCTCGGCCATGTCACCGTCGAACTGGAGCCGGCCAACGACTGGCAGGCGCATTTCGACCGTCACGGCCTGTGCTTCGTCACCGTCATCGAGCGTCATGGCAAGTCCAACGGCAATGTCGCCTATGGCCTGCTCAACAATTTCGGCCTGAAGAACGGCGCCGTCGCCTCCTCGGTCGGCCATGACAGCCACAACATCATCATCGCCGGCACCAACGAGGCCGACATGCAGGTGGCGCTGGAAGCCATCGGCAAGACTCAAGGCGGGGTCTGCGTCGTCTCCGAGGGCAAGGTCACCGCCATGGTGCCGCTGCCGATCGCCGGCCTGCTCTCCGACAAACGCGTGCATGAGGTGGCGGACGCGGTGAAGGCGCTGAAGGTCGAATGGCAAAAAGCCGGCTGCACCATCGCCTATATGGGCTTCAACCTCATTCCGCTCTCCGTCATCCCGGATATTCGCATCACCGACAAGGGGAATGTGCTCGTCCCGGAAATGCGCATCCAGCCGCTGTTCGAGCCGGCTTGAGGGCCGCTTACGCCATCGTGTCCAGCTCGGCGCGATGGCGCAGCATGGCGAGAAAGCGACGGTAGTCGCGGTCATAGCCTGAGCGGGCATCGGGATTGGGACGCCGCTCCTGCCCAGTGGGCGTCATTGCCCGGCCGGCGGCGGCGAGATCGGGATGCAGGCCGCCGGCAACGGCGGCGCCCATCGCCGTGCCGAGCAGCACGGAATCGGGCATGTCCGGCACGATGATCGTGCAGCCGGTGACATCGGGATAAAGCTCCATCATCAACGGGTTCTTCAGATGCCCGCCGGTGACATGCAGCCTGTCGATGCCGTAGCCGTAATCGCGCATCACCTCCAGAACATGGCGGATGCCGAGCGCGATGGCGACGCAGGCGCGCCAATAGAGCGTGCAGAGCCCATCGAAGGACGTATCGAGCGTCAACCCGCTGATGACGCCGAGCGCATGCGGATCGGCGGCCGGCGAGCGATTGCCATGGAAATCCGGCAGGATATGGATGCGCTCGCCAAGGCTTGCGCCATGGATAGCGCGCAGCTCCCGCGCCCGGACGATGATGCGGGCGTGCAGCTCAGGCGTCGGCGGCCCGCCGGCGGCATGCATCCGCACCACATGATCGAGTAGCGCGCCCGCCGCCGATTGTCCGCCCTCCACCAGCCAGTAGCCGGGCAGCAGGGCGTCGAAATACGGCCCCCAGAGGCCGCGCGTCGGCTTGGCGTCGGTCGACAGGCTGACAAGGCAGCTCGATGTGCCGGCGATCAGCGCCAGTTGCCGCTCCATCCGCTCGGGATCGTCGGCGAAGGCGCCGAGCACGCCGAGCGCCCCGGCATAGGCATCGACCATGCCGGCCGAGACCCGCGTCTGCGTCTCCAGCCCGAGATCCGCCGCCGCCTGCGATGTCAGTTGCCCGACGCCGGCGCCGACCGCCACCGCCGTTTCCGGCAGGCCGCCGCGTTGCAGCAGATCGTCGAGGCCGATGGCCTGCAGGAAATCGGACTGCCAGCCGGGGGCGACATGGCCGAGATAATTCCATTTCGGCGTCAGCGTGCAGCGCGATCTGGCATGGCTGCCGCTGGCCCGCCAACTCAGGAAATCGGCGAGGTCGAAGATGTAGCCCGCCCGCTCCCAGATCTGCGGCAGGTTGGCCTTCAGCCACATCAGCTTCGGCATCTGCATTTCCGGCGACATGAACTGGCCGGAATAATCCATCACCGGGTGCCGGCTCGCCGTGCAGCGGTCAGCCTCGGCGGTGGCGCGGTGGTCCAGCCAGACGACGGTATCGAGGCTGGCCTCGCCCTTGGTCGAGACGCTGAGCGGCCGGCCCTGCCGGTCGCGCACCACCAGCGAGCAGGTGGCATCGAACCCGATGGCGCCGATCTGCGCCGGCTCGATCTCCGCCGCCTCGCGCGCCGCGCGCACCGCATGACAGACGGCGGCCCAGATGTCTTCCGAATCATGCTCGGCGTGATCCGCGCATGGCCGGTGCATAAGGATGGGATGTTCGCGCCGGGCTTTCAGCCGGCCCGCAAGATCGAAAATGCCGGCGCGCGCGCTGCCCGTGCCGACGTCGACCGCAACGACATGATCCCGCATCCGGTTGATTTCTCCGCCCTATTTCCCGTACCGGTCCACAAGGTGGAGCAAATCGGTCATCGCGTCAAATGTCGCGTCCGGCGCAAGCGCGGCAAGCTGTTGACGATAGGCCGGCTGGACGGTGTGGGAGCCGCCGGTGAAGGCGAAGACGGTCATGCCTGCCGCCCGCGCCGCCTGGATGCCGGCCGGGCTGTCCTCGATGACGATGCAATCGGAAGGTGCCGTCTGCATCTCAGCAGCCGCATGCAGGAAGAGATCGGGCGCCGGCTTGCCGCGCGTCACCATCTGCGCCGAAAAGATATGCGGCTCCAGCCGGTCGATCAGGCCGGTGACGGTCAGAGACAGGCGGATGCGTTCGAGCTGGCTGGACGAGGCGACGCAACGCCGCAAGCGTAGCGCATCCAACGTCTCGGCGATGCCGGAGATCGGCTTCAGCTCGCTGCGGAAGCGCGCATAAAGATCGGTGCGGATGCGCTCCAGGAAGGCATCGCCCACCGCAAGGCCGAATTCGTCGTGCAGGCAATCGGTTACCGCCTTCAGGCTGCGCCCCAGGAAGCGCTCATAGGCGCCGACCTCGTCGATGTCGGCGCCGATATCGCGCATGGCATTGACCAGCACGGAGATGGAGACCGGTTCGCTGTCGACCAGAACGCCGTCGCAGTCGAAGATCACCAGTTTCCCCGCACTCACCGCCATGACGCCGCTCGCTTCCTGAGTTTACTCCGCCAGCTTGCCGTCGAGGTAAAGCTGCAATGTCTGCCGCGTACCCTTTTCCCAGAGCGTGCGCAAGGCATGGGCGAAGCGACGGCGGAACAGGTCGGATTTGCCGACGTCGCCGAAAATGTCGTCGAAGACGAGGAAAGCGTCGGGATCGTCCTTGGCCTTCGCCGCCGCCGCTTGCAGCCGGCCGGCATTGGCATCGTTGAAGACGATCGCCTTGCCGCTGTCGGAGGTGCCCGCGAAATAGCGGCACCACAGCGCCGAGACCAGCGACAGGCCGACGATATCCTCGCCGCGCGCCAGCCGGTCGGCGGTCGACGGCAGGATGAATTTCGGCTGGCGGTTGGAGCCGTCCTGGGCAAGACGCGGAATGGTGTCGGCGATCTTCGGATTGGAGAAGCGACGCTCGATCAGCGCGTAATAGTCGTTGAGGTCGGTATCCGGCACCGGCGGGATGACCGGAATGATCTCGTCGCGCTCCAGCTTGCCGAGGAAGGCGCGGATATCGGCATCCTCCATCGCCTCGTGGACGAAATGGATGTCGAGCAGCGCCGCCGGATAGGCGATGGCCGCATGGCCGCCGTTGAGGATACGGATCTTCATGTGCTCGTAGGGCGTGACGTCAGGCACGAACTGGACGCCGACCTTTTCCAGCCGCGGGCGGCCGAGCGGGAACTTGTCCTCCAGCACCCATTGCTTGAACTCTTCGCAGAAGACCGGCCAATTGTCCTCGATGCCGTATTCGTCGCGCAGCAGGTCGATTTCCCGCTGCCCGGTCGCCGGCGTGATGCGGTCGACCATGCCGTTCGGGAAGGCGACATTCCTGGCGATCCAGTCGGCGAAGGCCGGATCGGACAACCGTGCCGTGCCGATGACGGCGGCGGCCGTCACCTTGCCGTTATGAGGAATGTTGTCGCAGGACATGACGGTGAAGGGTTCGATGCCCGCCGCCCGGCGCGCCTTCAGCCCGGCGACGATCAGCCCGAACACGGTCTTCGGCGAGGACGGCGCATTGCCGTCGGCGACGATGGCGGGATGGCCGGGGTTGAATTGGCCTGAGGCGTCGATGAAATAGCCGCCCTCGGTGATGGTCATCGAGACGATGCGGATTTTCGGATCGGCGAGGCCTTCGACGATCGCCCGGGAATCGCCGGCCGGCAGGATGCCGATCATCGGCTGGGTGACGCGGGCGCCGCTCTTGTTGTTGTCCTGCTCGACGACGGTGGTCAGAAAATCCTGGGCCGCCAGCTTGTCGCGCATCGCCGCATCCGAGGGCAGCACGCCGGCGCCGATGATCGCCCAGTCGTGATCCTCGCCGGCATTGAACAGGTCGTCGAGGTAGACGGCCTGGTGTGCCCGGTGGAAATTGCCGACGCCGAAATGCACGATGCCGGCCGACAGGTCCGCGCGGTCATAGGCCGGCACCGCCGCGGTGGCGGAAGCTTGCGGCAGCGTGGCGAGCGAAAGTTTCACAGTCATCTTGTGTCTCCGGGAATGTCTTGGAGAAGAGGCATTGTCCGGCGGCAGTGTCCGCCGCCGGCCGGTCAGGCAAGGGCATTGCCGTTGGCGTCGAACCGATGGATGCGGTTCGGGTCGGGGGTGATGAACACGGTGTCTCCGTGATTTACGGCGAATTCGCCACTGGCGCGCGCCGTGACGAGGCCGATGCCGTCGACATTGATGTGCAGGAAGGTGTCGGCCCCGAGATGTTCGGCGACCGTCACCGTGCCGCGCCATTCGCCCTCGCTAGTCGACATCGTCATATGCTCGGGCCGCACGCCGACGGTGGCGGCATTCCGCGCCTGCGCATAGGGTCCGGTGACGAAATTCATCTTCGGCGAACCGATGAAGCCGGCGACGAACAGGTTGCGAGGCGAACGGTAGAGTTCCAGCGGCGAGCCGACCTGCTCGATATTGCCGGCATTGAGCACGACGATCTTGTCGGCCATGGTCATGGCCTCCACCTGGTCGTGGGTGACATAGATCATCGTCGTCTTGAGCTGCTGGTGCAGCTCGCTGATCTCGATGCGCATCGAGCCGCGCAGCGCCGCATCGAGGTTCGACAGCGGTTCGTCGAAGAGGAAGGCCGAGGGCTGGCGCACGATGGCGCGGCCGATGGCGACGCGCTGGCGCTGGCCGCCGGAAAGCTGGCCGGGGCGGCGTTCGAGATAATTGGTGAGGTTGAGGATGCGGGCGGCATCTTCGACCTTCCGGTCGATTTCGGCTTGCGGCATCTTCGCCATCTTCAGGGGGAAGGCGATGTTCTTGCGCACGCTCATATGCGGATAGAGCGCATAGGACTGGAACACCATGGCGAGTTGGCGCTTGGCCGGGGCCTCGCCGGTGACGTCCTTGCCGTCGATCTCGATGACGCCGGAGGTGGTGTCCTCGAGGCCGGCGATCAGGCGCAGCAGCGTGGACTTGCCGCAGCCGGAGGGACCGACGAAGACCACGAACTCACCGTTCTCGATGGTCAGGTCGATGCCCGGAATGACGGCGGTGTCGCCGAAGGATTTGTTGACTTTCTTAAGGACGATCTTGCCCATGTTTCTCTTTCCCCGAATTTCTTATTTAACCGCGCCGAAGGTCAAGCCGCGCACCAACTGCTTCTGGCTGAACCAGCCCATGATCAGGATGGGGGCGATGGCGAGCGTCGAGGCCGCCGAGAGTTTCGCCCAGAACAGCCCCTGCGGACTGGAGAAGGAGGCGATGAAGGCGGTCAGCGGCGCGGCATTGGTGGTCGTCAGGCGGATCGTCCAGAAGGCTTCGTTCCAGGCGAGGATGATGTTGAGCAGCATGGTCGAGGCAATGCCCGGCACCGCCATCGGCGTCAGCACATAGACGATCTCGCCCCAGAGCGAGGCCCCGTCCATGCGCGCCGCCTCCAGGATTTCGCCCGGAATTTCGCGGAAATAGGTGTAGAGCATCCAGACGACGATCGGCAGGTTGATCAGCATCAGCATGATCGTCAGCCCGATGCGGCTGTCGAGCAGGCCGAGATCGCGAAACAGCATGTAGATCGGAAACAGCACGGCGACAGCCGGCATCATCTTGGTGGAGAGCATCCACATCAGGATGTCCTTGGTGCGACGGCTCGGCGCAAACGCCATCGACCAGGCCGCCGGCACCGCGACGATCAGCGCCAGCACGGTGGAGCCGAGCGACAGGATCACGGAATTCATGAACGGCGTGAAATAGTCGTACTGGCTCTGGACGTCGCGGTAGCTTTCCAGCGTGAAGGACGGGATCAGGTCGAAACCCTGGATCGCCTCCTGCTCCGACTTGAACGAGGTGATGATCGTATAGAGGATCGGAAAGAAGATCAGCAGCGCGACGGCCCAGGCCACGAGGGTGACGATGGCGGTACGCCGTGTCGAGACGGATCTTGCCATGATGCGCTCCTATCGGTCGAGGTTCTTGCCAACCGCCCGCATGGCGAAGAAGGCGACGATGTTGGCGAGGATGACGGCGATGATGCCGCCGGCGGAGGCCTGGCCGATCTTGAATTCCAGCGTCGCCTTCTGGGCCACGAGGAAAGGCAGGTTGGTCGATGCATAGCCGGGTCCGCCATTGGTGGTGACCAGGATTTCGGCATAGACCGAGAGCAGGAAGATCGTCTGGATGAGAATGACGACGGTGATGGCGCGCGCCAGATGTGGCAGCGTCAGGTAGATGAAGCGGTTGAGGAAATTGGCGCCGTCCATTTCGGCGGCTTCCTTCTGCTCGCCGTCCAGCGATTGCAGCGCGGTCAAGAGGATCAGCGTCGCAAACGGCAGCCATTGCCAGGCGACGATAATGATCACCGACAGCAGCGGATACCGCCCGAACCAGTCGATCGGCTCGAGGCCGACGGTGCGCATCAGGTCGGCGAGCACGCCGTATTGGGCATGCATGATCATGTTCTTCCAAACCAGTGCCGCGACCGGCGGCATGACGAAGAAGGGCGAGATGACGAGGATGCGCACGAACCCCTGCCCCCACATCGGCTGGTCGAGCAAAAGCGCCAGCAGGATGCCGCCGACCAGCGTGATCACCAGCACGCTCGCCACGATCAGCAGCGTGTTGAGGATCGACCAGAGGAAGGCGGGATTGTTGAAGAACAGCAGGTAGTTCGAAAAGCCGACGAAGCCGTCGCGGATCGGGTTCAGCGGATTATACTGCTGGAAGGAGAACCACAGCGTCAGCGCCAGCGGCACCGCCATCCAGATCAGAAGCAGGCCCACCGACGGCGCCAGCATGAAGCGCGCCAGTGTCCTGGTTTGTTGCGTGGCCATTCCCATGCCCCTCCCATGTCTCATGGCCCTGCCGGGCTCCCGGAAACGGGGATGGCGGCCGGCCGTGAAATTCCCTGAACGTTTTCTGAGATTGTGTTGCCGGCGCGAAATGCGGCGCGGCCGGGCGCGCGCTTTGAAAAAGACCGCCCGGCGAACCGGGCGGCAAGTGCGTCCTCGGGAGACGTTACTGGATGTATCCGCCTTCGGTCATGGTGGCGGTTGCAGCGTCCTGGGCCTGCTTGAGGGCGTCGTCGACGCTCGTCTGGCCGGCAAGGGCTGCCGAGAAGAGCTGGCCGACGGTGGTGCCGAGACCCTGGAATTCCGGAATGGCGACGAACTGCACGCCGACATAGGGAACCGGCTTGACGGTCGGCTTGGTCGGGTCGGCCGCATTGATGCTGTCGAGCGTCATCTTGGCGAAGGGCGCCGCCTTCTGGTATTCCGGGTTGTCATAGAGCGACTGGCGCGTGCCCGGGGGAACGTTGGCCCAGCCTTCCTTGTCGGCGACCAGCTTCAGATAGTCCTTCGAGGTTGCCCAGGCGATGAACTTTTCCGCCGCTTCCGCCTTCTGGGTGCCGGCAGGAATGGCCAGCGTCCAGGCCCAGAGCCAATTGCCGCGCTTGCCGAGACCCTTGTCGGGGGCGAGCGCGTAGCCGACCTTGTCGGCGACGGTCGAGTTCTTCGGGTCGGAGACGAAGGAGGCGGCGACGGTGGCGTCGATCCACATGCCGCACTTGCCCTGCTGGAACAGCGCCAGATTCTCGTTGAAGCCGTTGGAGGAAGCGCCCTGCGGGCCGGCGTCCTTCATCAGCTTGACGTAGAAGTCGAGCGTTTCCTTCCATTCGGGCTGGTCGAACTGCGGCTTCCAGTTCTCGTCGAACCAGCGGGCGCCGAAAGAGTTGGACATGGCGGTCAGGAAGGCCATGTTCTCGCCCCAGCCAGCCTTGCCGCGCAGGCAGATGCCGTTGATGCCGGCGCTGCGGTCGGTCATCTTGCGGGCGGCGTCGGCGACGAAGTCCCAGGTCGGCGCGTCGGGCATCTTCAGCCCGGCCTTCTCCATCAGATCCTTGCGGTACATGACCATGGAGCTTTCGCCGTAGAACGGCGCGGCATAGAGCTTGCCGTCGGCGGACAGGCCGCCGCGGATGGCCGGCAGGATGTCGTTGACGTCGTAATCGGCCCCGAGCTTGTCAAGCGGCAGCAGCCAGCTCTGCTTGGCCCAGATCGGAACCTCGTAAGTGCCGATGGTCATGACGTCGTACTGGCCGCCCTTGGTGGCGATGTCGGTGGTGACGCGCTCACGCAGGACGTTTTCTTCCAGCGTCACCCATTTCAGGTCGATACCCGGGTTCTTCTTGGTGAAGTCGTCCGTCAGCTTCTGCATGCGGATCATGTCGCCATTGTTGACGGTGGCGATGGTCAGCGTTTCGGCAGAGGCGATACCGCCCAGCGCCAGCAGGGAGCAGGCGCCCAGCAGAAAAGTCTTCAATGTCATAAATCTTCCTCCCAGAAGAAAAGATGAGCATTCGCTTTGCTCATGGGCAATTACTCATCAATGCACATAAAATGTCAACCCGGATTCCGTGCTGCAATGCCGAAAGCACAACTCAGTACCTTGAAAACAAATCAATAAATTTTTGCTCAGACATTGAGCAAAAATTCGGCCGTTGCCTCATCTGTGATCAATCCGTTGAGCAGCCCGCCTTTCAAGGCGCCGGCGATGGCGCGCGCCTTGCGTTTGCCCATGGCGATGCCGATGACCACGGAGGTCTCGCGCGAGGGGATGGGAACGCTCGCCACCCGCTCGTTGACGGGGTCATTCAGCAACCTTCCCTGCCCATCGAAGATCCATCCGCAGATCTCGCCGGCCGCACCGGCGGCGATCAGCGTCTGCATCTCGTCGGCGGCGAGGAAGCCATCGACGCAGAGCGGCGCGTCGGGGCCGAGTTCGCCCACACCGACGAAGGTGACATCGGCCTGGGCGCCGAGCGCCAGCGTCGAGCGCACCAGCGCCTGCTGGTGTAGGAGTTCCCGCTCCTCGGCGGAGGAGACGAGCACCGGCAGCGGCATCGGGAAATGCCGCGCCTTGATGGCGTCGGCCATGGAGAAGACGACGTTGTAATAGGCGGCCGACCCGTCCGGGCCGATATTGCCGGTCAGCGACACGACGCGGTGCTGCGGACAGTCAAGCGCCGGCAGCTGGTCGACCGCGGCCTTCAGGGTGCGGCCGGTGCCGATGGCGAGGACGATCGGATCGGGCTTCTTCAGCCAGCGCTCGATTTCCGCCGCCCCTGCCTCGGCGATGCCGACCGTGGTCGAGGTCGAAGCCGGATCGCTCGGCACGATATCGACGTGTTTCAGGCCGTATTTGCGCATCAGGTCGCGGCCGAGTTCCAGGCAGGCGGCGATCGGATGGTCGAGCCGCACCTTGATCAGCCGCTCGGCGACGGCCAGCGACACGAGGCGCTGGGCGGACTGGCGCGAAATGCCCATGGCGCCGGCGATCTCGTCCTGGGTGCGGCCCGCCACGTAATAAAGCCAGCCGGCGCGCGCCGCATCGTCAAGCCGCCCACCCGTCTCAGACCGTTTCGCCATGTCCCCGCCCATGCAGTTTTTGTTTCGTTGCCGCCATCTTCATGCTTCGCGGTCAAATGCGCAACGGGCGGGCGGATCTTTCCCTTGAGAATACGTCAGCCCCGACGCACCGGCCCCTCCGCCGTCAGTTCGGTCAGCGCCAGCGTCTGGTCGAGATGGCGCGCGCGCAAGGCGAGCAGCCTTTCGGCATAGGCAAGCCGGGTCGAAAGATAGGCGGGTTCGGCGGCAACGTTGCGCAATTCCTGCGGATCGGCCCGGAGATCGAAGAGCAGCGGCAGCAGCCCGGCGAAGTGGACATATTTGAAATCGGCATCGCGCAGAACGGCAAGGTTGCACGCACTCGACGGCAGGCCGAAATGCGCCTCCGCCGCGCCGCCCGCGACATCGCGAAAATCGAATTCCCAGAAGGCGGCGTCGCGCCATTGCGCCGGCGCCTTGCCCTGCAGGAAGGGCACAAGCGAGCCGCCGTCGAGATGGTTACGGGCCGGGCTCGCCAGCCGTTCGGCGAGCGTCGTAAAAATATCCGCCGCGCTGGTGAAGTGCTCGACCACGCCGCCCGCCCCTGAGCCATAAGCGGGATCGCGGATGACGAGCGGAATATGATAGGAGCCGTCGAAAAAGCCGCTCTTGCCGAACGACCAGTGGTCGCCAGCCATTTCGGCATGGTCGGAGGTGAAGACGATGATGGTGTTGTCCCACACGCCACTGTCTTTAAGCGCCTGCCAGAGGCGGCCAAGCTGGGCATCGACCTCGGAAATCATGCCGTAATAGACGGCGCGGATGGTGGCGATCTCCTCCGTGCTCCAATCGGCAACGCTACCCTTGGCGCCATGGACAAAACTGCCCTTCGACTGGCCGGCGAGATTGGCGGCGACATAAGGATGCATCGCCGCCTCCGTTTCCCGGTCGCGCGCGCGGGCAAACACCTCCGGCCCCGGCGGCGCATACATGTCGTTATAGGGCGCCGGCACCACGAAAGGCGGATGCGGGCGCAGGAAAGACACATGCGCGAACCATGGCGCATCCTGCTCGCCGAGCCAGCGGATGAACTCGCCGGTGAGGAAGGCCGTCTGGGTTTCCTGCGCCGAATAGGCGGGGGCTGCGCGGTTGACCTCGGGCAGGTCGCCGGCCGGGCGATGGACGTCGCGGCTCGTCGCCTCGTCATGGCCACGGGCGCGCAGCCAGGAGAGCCATTGTTTCTCATGCTCGGGCAGCAATTGCCGCGTGGTGAAGCCGGTCAGCACGCCCTCGTAACTCTTCAGATGCGGATCGCCGGCCTGCAAGGCGCGCGGATCGGGCGCGGTGTCGGTATAGCCGAACAGGGTCGGATCGTAGCCGGCGCGGCGTGCCATCAGCGCAACATTGTCAAAACGGGCATCGAGCGGCGAACCGTTGCGGCAGACACGGTGGTTCATCTGGTAGAGGCCGGTATAGAGGCTGGCGCGGGCCGGCGAGCAGGGCGCGGCCCCGGCATAATGGCGGCGAAACAGCACGCCCCCGGTTGCCAGTTCGTCCACGGCCGGGGTTTTGACGACCGGATGGCCAATGGCGGACAGGCAATCGCCGCGCCACTGGTCGGCGGTGATGAGAAGGACGTTCGGCTTCATGGGCAAGGCTCCGGCGAGGCGTTCGCCCAGTCGAACCGGCATCGCCGCCGGAAGTCAAACCCTTCGTCGATGCTGTCCACAGCGCCCTGGCCCCGCCGGCGTTTTCTTTTGACGCGCCGCCCATTCGCGCTACAAGCGTGGAGGACGGTTTACCAATGGAGTGCAAGGCAGGCATGAGGCAAGGCCCGGCGATACGCTACAAGGTGGCGGAGGCGGCACGGCTGGCGGGGGTTTCCGCCTCGACGCTGCGGCTCTGGGAAAGCCAGGGCCTCGTCGTCCCCCATCGTTCCGAGACAGGCCACCGGCAATATAGCGCCGAGGACGTGGCGCGGCTGAAGCGCATCGCCTGGCTGCGCAGCGAGCGCGGCCTCAATCCCGCCGCCATCCGCGCCGCGCTCGATGCCGAGGAAAGCGCCCCGAAAGCGGAAGCCGCCGCCTTCGAGGCCGATGCGGCGACGCAAGGCCTGGGGCGCAAGCTGCGGGCGCTGCGCCACGGCCTCAACAAGACGCTGGAGGATGTGGCGAGCGACATCGGCGTCGCCGCCTCGGTGCTGTCGACGCTGGAGCGCACCTCGCAAGGGGTGACCTTCAAGGTGCTGCACGACCTCGCCGCCTATTACGGCACCACCGTCTCCCGGCTGTCAGGCGAGGATACCGAAGACAGCCGCGAACTGGTGCGCAACGGCGACTGGCGCGTCTGGCCGGCCACCTCGCCCGGCGTCACCGTGCAGCTTCTGGCCGAAGGGCCGCTGATGATGGATTGCCATCGCTTCGTGCTGGCCCCCGGCGCGGCCAGCGACGGCGCCTACAAGCATGAGGGCGAGGAATTCGTGCATGTGCTGGCCGGCCGTGTCGAGATGGTGCTCGATGGCGACCAGTTCTTCGATCTCGGCCCCGGCGATTCGCTCTATTTCGCCAGCCACCGCCAGCATTCCTGGCGCAACGCCCATGATGGCGAGACCGTGCTGTTGTGGATCAACACGCCGCCGACGTTCTGACCAAAGCATTTGCAGGAAAAGTGGACACCGGTTTTCCGTAGGGAAAGCGATAGAATAAGATCTCAAGCCGTTGCCGGCGCCCGGTTGCGGCGCATTTCCGCCCAGATATGGCCGAACAGGGCGGCGAGTACGATCGGGCCGCCGATCAGCGTCGCCTGAGACGGCATCTCATTCATGAACAGCCAGACCCAGAGCGGCGTGATCGGCACTTCAAGCGCCGTCAGCAGGCTGGCATCGGCGGCCGGCACCCAGCGCGAGCCGAAGGTATAGAGAATGAGGCCGAGCGCATTCTGCACCACTGCGAACAGCATGATCAGCCGCACGTCATGGCCGGCCAGCGCCATAGGCGCGGCGAACCAGATGGTGATCAGCGAACACAGCCAGGCCGAAAACATCATCGCCGGCAGCATATGCACGTCGCGATGCTTGCGCATGACGGTGGCGAACAGCGCGCCGCTCAGCGTCATCGCCAGCGCCAGCCCCTTGCCGAGCAGGCTGTTGCCGCTGGCATTACCGACATCACCGAGCATGACCAGCACACCGGCCAGCGCCACGGAGGCGGCGATCAAGGTCGCCCGGCTCGGCCGCTCGCCGATGGTGAGATAGGCGACGCCCGCCGTCATGAAGGGCAGCGTCGCATAGATGACCATCGCATCGGCGACGCTGGTGTAATAGATCGCGCCGAGGCCGGTGATCATACCGGTCGTCGACAGCACCGTCGCCCACAGCGTCGGCCAGCGCATGGCGAGCAGGATGCTCCAGGCGCGGCGACGCTCCAGATAGAGGAAGAACAGCCCGACCGCCGTGCCCGAAAACAGGCCGCGCACGCAGATGATCGTCATCAGGTCGGCCTGGATGCTGCGCATGAACAGGCCGGACAGCGACCAGGCCAGCGCCGACAGCGAGACGTACAGCACGCCAAGCCGATACTGCCTCTGTTCCGCCAGGGTCATCTCGAATCGTCCGGAAAGTTTGAAGATTGAAATTCCTATCGCCGCGCGCGGGCCGCGACAAGCGGCCGGCGGACGCAAACCGGCCTTTGTGAAAAATTCTTTTCGGGCGGCGAGGGGCGCAATGCGCCCCTGCGGCAGGGTTTAGCGGTAAGGCTTGAACAGGGTCTCGACAGCCGTGATCTCGTTCGGTCTGAGATCATGGCCGCCGGAATGCCAGACGAGCGTCATATCCGCGCGTTGCGCGGTAAAGTAATCGGCCAGCGCGCGGGTGAGATCAGGCGGGCAGATCGGATCGCGCTCGCCCGCAGTGATCAGCACCGCGCGGTCGGCGAGATCGGGATTGTCGGCCGGCCGGAACGGGATTAGCGGATGCAAAAGCGCCGCCGCGTCGAACAATCCGCGCTCGATCATAAGGTTGGCGAGGATGTTGGCGCCGTTCGAAAAACCGAGGCCGAGCACCGCGCCCGCCTGATGCGCTTGCGTCTGCGCGGCGACGAAATCGGCCATCTTGGCGGTAGCGCGTGTCAGATCCGCCATGTCGTAGACGCCTTCGCCGGTGCGGCGGAAGAAGCGAGCCGCACCGTATTCGGAAACGTCGCCGCGCGGCGAAACGATGCTCGCCTCCGGCAGCAGCCGGCTGGCGAAATCGAAGAACTGGTTTTCATCGCCGCCGGTGCCGTGGAAGGCGAACAGGATCGGTTTGCCGGGTGCCCCGGGGCGAACCCGGTGCACATAGGTTTCGGACTCAGTAGTCATGGTTCTGTCCTCCTCAGCCTTCGAGCGGCTGCAGATGCTGTTCCAGAAGGCTGCGCAGATGCGCGTGCTGGCTCGGCAGCTTCAGGGCTTCGCCCAGATGCGCCTTGTCCTCGTCACGCTCGAAGCCGGGCTCGTTGGTGGCGATTTCGAACAGCACGCCGCCCGGCGTGCGGAAGTAGATCGCCCAGAAATAATCGCGATCGATGACCGGGGTCACCTGATAGCCGGTATCCATCAGCGCCTTACGCACTTCGAGCTGCTTCTGGCGGTTCTCGACCGCGAAGGCGACGTGATGGACGGAGCCTGCGCCCTGCGCGGCGCGTGCGATGCTCGGCATAGTCTCCAGGTCGATCGTATGCGCGTCATTTCCACCGGGCACAATCATACGGGTGACACCGTCACGGCTTTCCAGCGGCTGATAACCCATGAAGCTCAGCAACTCCTTGGTCGCGCCCTCGTCACGCAAGCGCAGCGACACGGAATGGAAACCGCGGATGGCGTGATCGGCATCGAGGCCGGCGGCCGTCCAAGGCGCGCGGCTATCCTTCTCGACCTCAACCAGCGCGAAGCCGTCGCCGTCGGGGCCAGGGAAATGCAAGCGCTTCTCGCCAAAAGCCTCGTCGGCCTTCATGCCGTCGAGGCCGAGGCCCGACAGACGCTCCTGCCAGAAGCCGAGCGAGCCCTTGGGCACAGAGAAAAGCGTCGTACCAACTTCGCCGGTGCCGGGACGGCCGCGGGCGATATCCGGGAACGGGAAATAGGTCATGACGGTGCCCGGCGTACCGGTCTCGTCGCCGTAGTAGAGATGGTAGACGTCGGGCGCGTCGAAATTCACCGTCTTCTTGACGCGGCGCAGGCCGAGCGTGTGGGTGAAGAAATCATTGTTGGAACGGGCATCGGCAGCCATGGAGGTGACGTGGTGCAGCCCTTTGATCTGATCGATCATGATAAGCCCCTTTCGGACCGGAGACGGCCGGTTGTTTCCTTTGTTTCACGCAATTCCGGACGCAAAATCGCTACGAACTTTTGCTGGAATTGCTCTGGGCTCAAGATGATGCCAAGCCGGCTTTTGCGCCAGCCTCCGGGATCTCTACGGATTGTTCACTTGGCGTTGACGACAAGCCTTTATCGTTCATGATAGAATGATATCAGGCGGCCTCGACCCGCTCCGGCAGCCGCCAGTTGATCGGCTCGCGCCCCTGCCCTTCGAGAAAGGCATTCGCCTTGGAAAAATGCCGGCTCCCGAAAAAGCCGTTATGGGCCGAGAGCGGCGACGGATGCACCGATTTCAGCACCAGATGCCGCTTGGTATCGACGAAGGCCGCCTTCTTCTGCGCATAGGAGCCCCAGAGCATGAAGACGACCGGGTGCGGCTGCTCGTTGACGGCGCGGATGGCGGCGTCGGTGAAACGCTCCCAGCCCTTGCCCTGATGGGCGGCGGCGCGCCCCTCCTCCACCGTCAGCACGCTGTTGAGCAGCAGCACGCCCTGGCGCGCCCAGCTTTCGAGGAAACCGTGGCGGGCGGGGGGAATGCCGAGATCGGTTTCCAGCTCCTTGTAGATGTTGACCAGCGACGGCGGGATGCGCACGCCCGGCCGCACGCTGAAGCACAGCCCATGCGCCTGCCCCGCGCCATGATAGGGATCTTGGCCCAGGATCACCACCCGCACCTGGTCGAGCGGCGTCAGGTCCATGGCGCGGAAAAATTCGGCTCCACGTGGAAAGATGTGTTTTCCCTTGGCTTTCTCTTCCACCAGGAATTCACGCAGCTGCTGCATGTAGGGGCTGGAAAATTCATCGCCGAGCGCGAGCTTCCAGCTCTCCTCCAGTTTCACCGCCGTATCCGTCATCGCCGCCTCCGCTTGCCTGTCCGTGCCTTGATTGAGGGCGCGGGCGCGGCAGTGTCAAGATGCGAGGACCGTTTTCCCGGATCGCTCAGGCCTTGCAGCTGCCGCCCTTCTTGCGGCGGCCGATGGCGTCGATCAGCACCGGCAATTGCCCGCGATCGCCCTTGGCGGTCGGCTGGATGTTGAGTGCTTCGCTTTCCGGCCACCAGTCGCCGGCCGCCCAATAACTCCAGCCGAGCCAGACATCGCCGTTGCGCTCCAGCCGCCGCAGCACATTCGACAGCGCCTGCAGGCAAGTCTTGTTGGCGGGTACGCCGATCTCGCCGAGAAAACCCTTCTTGCCCTGCTTCCGCAGCCAGCCGGAGACGTCGGAAATCGCCTTCAGCCCGGCCGCCTCGCTGTCGCAATCGCTGCCACCGCCGGAGAAGTCATGGTTGAGATACTGGTGGAACTCATAGGCGAAATTGTCGACAGGATCGCGTACGCCGCCCATGACATCGGCATTGACGCCGTTCGGGGTGTTCTCGTGCCAGCTTTGGCCACCGGTATGGTTGGTGCCGGGCACCAGGATCAGGTTTTTGGCGCCCACCGCGCGGATCGCCGTGATCGCCGCGTTGGCAGCCTCCAGCCAGAGGCGCGCGTCGATACGGTTCGGCTCGTTCATCAGCCCGAAATAGACATGTCTGTCGTCCTGGAATTCCGCCGCCAGCCGGCCCCAGAAGCCGGCGAAGGCGGAGACGGGCACGCTTGTCGTGCCGATCTTCTCCTCGTCATAGGCCGCATAATTGTGCGGATCGAGGATGACGACCATGCCGCGGGCCCGCGCCGCCGCTACGGTCTCTTTGAGACGCCGCAGTTCGAGCGGGTCGAGCGCGGCGTCGAGCTTCGGCTGCAGATGCTCCCATTTGAACGGCAGGCGGATGACGTTCATGCCCTTGGCGGCGAAGTGATCGATCGTCTTGACCGAGGGATAGATATAATCCTTGCCGTAGACGCCGCGCCCCTGGCCGAAATCGGCCCCCGCGAGGTTGACGCCCTGCAGACAGGCGGCCTGCGCCGTCTTCAGACCGGTAAGCGACAGCGTCGCCGCCAGCAGCGTGGAGAGGACCGGACGAAGCGGAGGAACCATATCTGCAAACCTTTGCCTTATGCCGGACGACACGCCAAAACGTTGCGCCATGACCGCACCCGGCCGCTTTCTAGCACCGCGATTGCTAACGGCCCGCTAAGCCCTGTTGCAAAAGGCGACAAGCTGTGATCATCGGGCTGCGATCCATTCGAGGATCGACCGATGTTCGGGGGCGGCGCGCCGCCGCCGAAATTATGCCCGGAATGACGCGCAGGCGATGAGGCGGCGCTTGCGAACCGAACGGCCCGAATGCGGTGGAGACGAACACTTGGATGCCCTGAACGCTATCGAAACCCGTGTGAAACTGCCCGTGGCCCTTGCCGTTCTCGGCAGCCTTCTGTGGATCCTGATGGCGACCGCGACGGTCATCGAGAGCGACACCTACCGTTACGCCACCGTGCTGCTGACGCTGATCGGCGGCTATTATTCCTATACGCGGCTGTCCTTCGTGCGCATGCACTGGGCCGGCTGGCTGTGCATCGCCTGGACGCTCTATGCCGTCGCCCGCTTCCTGCTCCTGATCTACAGCTCGCCGGACCGCCAGCGCGGCGCGTCGGAATGGCTGTATTTCTTCCCGCTGTTCTTTCCCTTCCTGGGGGCGGCGCTGGTCGTCTACCGTCCCTATGTGTCGCGCATTCTCGCCGGCTATTTCGTGCTGGCGCTGATCTTCCTGCTGATCCTCACCGACTACCGCGGCATTCTTTCGGGCGAGCCGGTGACGCCGATGATCCAGCACAACCGCATCCATGGCGCCGTCGCCTGTGGCTTCATGCTGATCGGCGCGTTCTTCTGGATGATGCACAATCTCTGTCACCATGCATGGTCCGACTGGCGGCTGCGCCTGTCGGTGACCTGTACGCCACCGATCGTCCTGCTCAGCCTGCTCAACATCTTCGGCTCCAAATCGAAGGGCGTGTGGATGGCGATGGCGATCACCCTGCCGCTGATCTATCTGCTGGCGCATGGCTATATGCGCGCCCGCTTCATCCGCGTTCTCGGCGCGGCGATGGCGATCTGTCTGGTGGCCGGCATCGCGCTGTTCTGGGGCAATATCGCCCAGACGGCGGGGCCGACGATCAACGCTATCGGCGCGACCGTGCAGGAGCTTTCCAATTCCGGCGACGTCTCCTCCGCCGTCCATGACGCCATCCGCTCCGAGGATACGCCGCTGTCGATGAACGAGCGCATGCAGCTCTGGACCAATGCCTGGGAAATCTTTCGGACCTCGCCGATCTTCGGCCAGGGCAACGACTGGCTGGAGAGCTGGCAGAAGACCGAATATGCCAATGTCGGCTATACGCTGCTGCACAACGGCTATCTGGAGATCCTCGTGCGCCACGGCCTGTTCGGGCTCACCGTCTTTGCCCTGCTGCTCGCCGTCTTCGTCGATGCCATCACGCGCGCCCGGCGTCTCGGGCTGATGTCGCTGCAGGCGGCGCATGCCTATTATGCCGCGATCGCCTATTTCTGCCTGACGCTGCTCAGCAATTCCAACAATCGCCTGGCAATCGGGGAAAGCTTCTTCATGATCGTGGCGGCCATCGCCTTCCATTGCCTGATCCTGATCGAGATCCAGGAAAAAGGCTGGCCTGAGGAAAAGGCCTGAAGCTTTTCAGGGAAAAGCGGGGGCCGATAATATCAGGCCGCATGTTCCGAAGGCGCCGACGCCCGTTCGGCATTGATGAGATCGACGACCTCGCCGGTCGGCTTGTAGCCGGAAACGAGGGTCTGCAGGAAGGCGCGCGCCTCGACGATGTCGTTGCGGTCGAGGATCTCGTCCAGTTCCGCCAGTTTTGCTTCAAGCTCCGGCCACGGCAGAAAGTCCTCGCGCGCCTTCATGATGCGCGGATGCTGGGTCGGCATCGGATTGTCGCCGATCAGCAATTCCTCGTAGAGTTTTTCGCCGGGGCGCAGGCCCATGACCGCCAGCTCGATATCCCCATCGGGATTGTCGTCGTCGCGCACCGAATAGCCCGAGAGCTCGATGATGCGCCGGGCGAGATCGATGATCTTCACCGGCTGGCCCATGTCGAGGATGAAGAGATCGCCGCCCTGCGACATGGCGCCGGCCTGGATGACGAGCTGCGAGGCCTCGGGGATGGTCATGAAATAGCGGGTGATGTCGGGATGGGTCAGCGTCACCGGCCCGCCGTCGCGTACCTGCTGGCGAAACAGCGGCACCACCGAGCCGGAGGAGCCGAGCACGTTGCCGAAGCGCACCATGGAGAAGTTGGTCGCAGGTTCGCCACTGGCTGCGCCTTGGGCGGCAAGCGCCTGCAGCACCATCTCCGCCAGCCGCTTGCTGGCGCCCATGATATTGGTCGGGCGCACCGCCTTGTCGGTGCTGATCAGCACGAAATTCTTCACCCCCGCCTCGCGCGCCACGGTCGCGGCGGTCAGCGTGCCGAGCACGTTGTTGCGGATGCCCTCGGCCGGATTGTATTCGACCAGCGGCACATGCTTGTAGGCCGCGGCATGATAGATCGTCTCCGGCCGCCAACTGGCCATGATGTGGCGCAGGCGCTGGGCGTCGCGCACCGTGGCGATGAAGGGAATGATCTGGATATCAGACGCGCCGGCATGGTCGCGCAGCTTGGTCAGTTCCGAAAGGATTTCA
This sequence comes from Rhizobium sp. YJ-22, assembly GCF_029601685.1. Taxonomy (NCBI): domain Bacteria; kingdom Pseudomonadati; phylum Pseudomonadota; class Alphaproteobacteria; order Hyphomicrobiales; family Rhizobiaceae; genus Rhizobium; species Rhizobium sp. YJ-22. The sequence goes on from NZ_JARRIR010000009.1 coordinate 197,093, forward strand.
TAGAGCGCGAATTCGCTCTGCTCGACCAGCAGCAGGGTCGAGGGTCCGCATTTGAGGATCTGGCGGCACAATTCGCTGCCGATCGAACCGCCCGCGCCGGTCACCATCACCACGCGGCCGCGAATGTTTCGCTCCAGCAGGTCGCGCTCGGGCTCGACGGCATTGCGGCCGAGCAGATCCTCGATATCGAGTTCTCGCAGCGTCGAAACGGCGACACGGCCGGTGGCGATCGCCGTCAGATCCGGCAAAGTGCGGACATTGACCTTGGCCTTGCGGATGCTTTCGAGGATTGCGTTGCGGCGCCTGCGGTCGGCGGAGGGAATGGCGAGCAGCACGTCGCTGATGCCGAAGGCCTCGGCGATGCCGGCGAGGTCGCGCGGATCGTAGATCGGCAGGCCGCCCATGATCGAGCCCTGCAGGCGCTCGTCGTCGTCGAGATAACCGGCGACCTTGAGTTCGAGGCTGTTGGCGAGCGCGCCGGCGAGCTGGCGCCCGGCATTGCCCGCGCCATAGATCAGCACCTTGGACATGGAATTGCGGCGCAAGAGCCGGTGATAGGCATCCCCCAACCAATAACGCGTCAGCAGGCGCGACAGGCCGATGGCGATCAGGAGAAGCAGCGGCTGCAGCAGGCCGACGGTGCGCGGCACGCCCGGCACGCTGACGGCGGTGAACAGCGCCACGAACAGAAGCCCGTAGATCGCCACCGCCTTCAAGACGGTGATGAAGGCCGACCAGCCGGCATAGCGGAAGATGGCGCGGTAGAGCCCCATGACGATGAAGATCGGCAAGGCCAGCATCAACGACACGGCGACCGGCAACCATTCGATGCCCGACAGCGCTACCCAGCCATCGAGGCGGAAGCAATAAGCAAGCCAGACCGTGATGACGCACAGGCTCGCATCGACGCCGAGCGCCAGAAGCCGTTTGATGAAGCGCGGCAGGGCCAGGAACGGCGCCGCATATTTTTCCGCCAGCATCGACTGCCACTCAACCTTTCAGACGCGCCCGGCACGTCCCGAAGCGTTTGGTCGTGCCAAACCGCTGTAAGCCCTATATCACGACGATTTGATGTCCGCTGCCATCACAACCGCCAATCGGCGCGTTTCCCCCGCCCTGTCTCCCGAAAGCCTCGGTATCAATGGGCGACGCCATGGCGGCCGGCGACGCGGAAAAAGGTTTTCAACAGGATCTGCACGTCGAAGATCAGCGAGCGGCGACGCAGGTAATCCTCGTCCAGCCGCACCTTTTCCGGAACGGACAGCTCGTCGCGACCGTTGATCTGCGCCCAGCCGGTGAGGCCGGGGGCCAGCACATGCACGCCGCGCTCGGTGCGCAGCGCCACGAGGTCGTGCTGGTTGAACAGCGCCGGGCGCGGGCCGACGAAACTCATGTCTCCCTTCAGGATCGACCAGAGCTGCGGCAATTCGTCGAGGCTGCTGCGGCGCAGGAAGGAGCCGACCGGCGTCAGGTAGCTCTCCGGCCGCGCCAGCAGGTGTGTCGCGACCTCGGGCGTATCGATGCGCATGCTGCGGAATTTCGGCATGCGGAAGATGCGGTTGTTGCGGCCGACGCGATCCGACCAGTAGAGCGCCGGCCCCGGCGACGTCAGCCTGACCACCAGCGCGACCAGCGCAATCGGCACGGCAAGGACGACGAGCGCGACCAGGGCGATCGAAAAATCGAAAAGGCGCTTCAAAAGAGCTCCGACTGTGTGTAGCAAAAAGGCCTCGCAGGCTGCAAAACGCGCGCCTGCATATCAATTTCCGCGAATAACGGCAAGGCGGGCGCCACCGCCCTTCAGGCGGTGACGTTTTCCGCCATCGTCTTCTTCGCCAGGCGTCGCGCGATGACGCTCTCGCGCCAGATGGTGAAGATGCCGGCAGCGACCACGATGACCGAGCCGAGCACCACGTTCACGCCCAGCGTCTCGCCGAAGATCGTCGTGCCCAGCACCGAGGCGAAGACGAGTTGCAGATACATGATCGGCTGCACTGCCGCCGCATCCAGCACGTCATAGGCGCGGATCAGAAAATAGTGGCTGGAGATGCCGGTGAAGCAGAGCAGCAGCATCCAGATCGAATCGGTCGGCGAGAAGGTCACCCAGAAGAATGGCCCGACCAGCGTCATGACCACGGCGCCGCCGATGCCGGTGTAGAGGAAGCTGGTCATCGCCGAATCGTCGCGGCTCACATAACGCGTGGCGATGACGTAGAGGGCGAAGGTCAGCGCCGCCGCAAGCGGCACCACGACGCCGAGATCGAAGCCCTCGCCCTCCGGCTTGAGGATGACGAGCACGCCGATGAGACCGATGGTGATCGCGCTCCAGCGCCGCCAGCCGACGCGCTCGCCAAGCAACGGCATCGACAACAGCGCCACCATGATCGGCCCGGCCGAAAAGATCGCCTGCGAATGCGCCAGTCCCACCAGCTTGAAGGAGGTGATGACCAGCACGATCTGGGTGGCGAGCAGGACGCCGCGCAGCCATTGCAGGAGAGGCCATTTCGTCGCCGCCGCCTGCCGCAGGCTGCCTGCCCCGCGCCGCGCCATGACCACCGCGAAGGCGGCGAACGCCCAGAAGCGGATCATGGTGATGAAGATCGGCGGATAGGCGCCGCCGAGATGCTTCGATATGGCATCCTGAAGCGAGAAGATGACGATCGCCAGGAAGGCGAAGGTGTAGCCGCGGGTTTTCGTAGACATGCGCCCGTCATAGATCCGACCTCCGTGCCGTTCCATGGAAATCATGGGCCGACCGGGCGATTTCCGCCATTGCCGGGGCGATGATGCAGCCTCGCATCACCGTCCCTGCGCTCACGCCCGGCGATAGACGAAATAGCGCCCTACGGAAACGCTGTCCGGCAACGGCAAAGGATCGAGGTCCGGATGGTCGAGCGGCAGACCGCTGACGGCGATGCCGCCGGGGCGCAGGCTTTCGGCGGCGAGCGCTGGCAGCCAGGTCAGGGTCACCGCGTCCTTCTCGGCATAACCGGTGCCGATATCGGCATGGACGAGGGCGGCGCCGCAGCCGCGCCAGGCCAGCGCCGTCTCGGCGATCTCGCCGAGCACGATGTCGCCCGCCGGCGGACGCGAGGCAGCGTGGCAGCGCACGTCGCGATCGAAGGCGACGATGCGCCGGCCAGGCAGCATCTCGCGCAGGTGATCGAAAGTGCGGCCGTTGCCGAGCCCCAGTTCCAGCACCGGCCCCTCCATCGCGTTCACCGGCGGCGCGACGGCGTTCAGCACATCCCGTTGGGCGCTGACGCGGCGAATAAAACTGTCCAGTCGACTCATATGCTGTCCCGATCTTGGCCGAAGCATCCGGCAAGGCGTAATATGGCCGTGATATTGCGTCCGCAAGCGCCGGGCGCAAGACGATATCGGGAGGAATTTGCCTTGACCATGGTCGCGACGCATGAGGCAGAACGGTTCGAAGCGCCGGTTTTCCACCGCTTCGAAGGGGTCACCGAGATCGGCAATTATGCACCGCTGCCGGACGGCTGGTGGCTGGCGGTCGCCGATATCGTCGATTCGACCGGAGCGATCGATGCCGGCCGCTACAAGGACGTCAACATGGCCGGCGCCAGCGTCATTTCGGGCGTGCTGAACGCGCTCGGGCGCGACGACCTGCCCTTCGTCTTCGGCGGTGACGGCGCGCTGGTCGCCCTGCCGCCCTCGGGCGCGGCGGCGGCCACGCAGGCGCTGGCCAGTACCCGGCGCTGGACGCTGGAACAGCTCGGCCTGTCCATGCGCGCCGCCATGGTGCCGGTCACGGCCGCCCGCGAGGCAGGCCAGGACGTGCGCGTCGCCCGCTTCCGGCCAAGCGAATTCGTCACCTATGCGATGTTTGCCGGCGGCGGCGCGAGCTGGGCCGAACGGCAGATGAAGGCCGGACGCTTTTCCGTCGACCTCGCCCCCATCGGCGAAAAGCCCGACCTCACCGGCCTTTCCTGCCGCTGGAACCCGATCCGCTCGCGCCACGGCGTCATCGCCTCGATCATCGCCGTGCCGGACGAGGCCGCCGCCGACAGCGATTTCCGCGGCCTCGTCGGCGATATCCTCGGGCTGGCCGGCGGCGCGGAACGCGCCGGTCATCCGGTGCCGGAGGACGGGCCGGCGCCCGGCCTCTCCCATGCCGGCATGATGCTGGAGCTGAAGGCGGATCGCCTGCCCGGCCTGCGCCTGCGCCACAGGCTCGTCATCCTGGTCCAGGCAGCGCTGGTGCGCGTGCTCACGCGCACCGGGCTTCCGCTCGGCAGCTTCGATGCCGGCCGCTATCGCCGCGACATCGCCACCAACAGCGATTTCAGGAAATTCGACGACGGGCTGAAGATGACGCTGGACATCGACCGCGACCGGCTGGCGCGCATCGCAGAGCGGCTGGAACGGGCCTCCGAGGCCGGCATCTGCCGCTACGGCGTGCACATGCAGGAGGAGGCGCTGATGACCTGCCTGGTGCCGACGCCGCTGCAGCGCGACCACATGCATTTCATCGACGGCGCCTCGGGCGGCTATGCCGCCGCCGCGCTAGACCTCAAACGCAAGGCGGCGGCGCTCACGCCTTGACGATATGCGGGGCGGACACCCCCTTGCGGTGGAAGACATTGCGGGTGTCGACGATCAGCGGCGCCCAGCGCGCCAGGCTCTCGTAATCGACGGAATCGTGATCGGTCGATATCAGCACCGCGTCGACGCCTTTGACTGTCTCCTCATCGAGCATCACCGACCTGCGGCCGCGAAACGCGCCGTATTCGCGCGTCGGCGGGATCTCGGGCACATGCGGATCGAAATAGCAGGTCGCGCCGCCGCGCTCCTCGATCAGCTCGATCAGCTTCAGCGATGGGCTTTCGCGCGTATCCGGCACGTTCTTCTTGTAGGCGAGGCCGATCACCAGCACCTTCGAGCGGCTGAGCGCCTTGCCGCTGTGGATGTCCAGCGCTTCCGCCAGCCTGGTCACGACGTGCTTGGGCATCGCCGAATTGATCTCGCCGGCCAGTTCGATGAAACGGGTCGGCAGCTCGTATTCGCGCGATTTCCAGGTGAGGTAGAACGGATCGATCGGGATACAGTGACCGCCGAGCCCCGGCCCCGGATAGAAGGGCATGTAGCCGAAGGGCTTTGTCTTGGCCGCTTCGATCACCTCCCAGACGTCGATGCCCATCGCCTCGTAGACGACCTTCAGCTCGTTGACCAGGGCGATGTTCACCGCGCGAAAAATGTTCTCGGTGAGTTTGACCGCTTCCGCCGTGCCGTTGGAGGAGACGGGCACGAGGGTGCGCACCACCGCGCCGTAAAAGGCCTGCATCAGACGCGACGCGTCCGGTCCGTCGCCGGCAACGACCTTGGGGATGGTCGAGGTCTCGAAATCGCGATTGCCGGGATCCTCGCGCTCCGGCGAGAAGCCGAGAAAGAAATCGGCGCCGGAGGCAAGCCCGGTGCGCTCCAGGATCGGCTTGACCACGTCGTCGGTGGTGCCGGGATAGGTGGTCGATTCCAGCACGATCAACTGGCCGGGGCGCAATCTTTCGGCGATCGCCTGCGTGGTTCTGGTCACGAAGGACAGGTCGGGATCGCGATGGCGCGTCAGCGGCGTCGGCACGCAGATGACGATCACGTCGCAATCGGCAAGCCCCGCGAAATCCGTGGTCGAGCGAAAACGCCCCGCCGCCGTCTCGGCCGCGACCACCGCATCCGGCACCGCCTCGATATAGGAACGGCCGGCTTCCAGCGAAACGATCTTGGCGGCGTCGATATCGAAGCCGGTGACGCGAAAGCCGTTGCGGGCGACGGTCATCGCCAGCGGCAGGCCGACATAACCGAGGCCGATGACCCCGGCATGCGCCTCGCGCGACAGGATGCGGGAATGAAGGCGCTCGGCCTGGCTGGAAGATGGGGTCACGACAGATCGGTATCCGGGATGGTGGCGATGTGCTGGGGTCAAGAATCTCTGACCCCGATGCAGTTGGGATCAATTCGCGGCCGTGTCAAGCGGTGTGGCGGCGGGGGCAGCTTCACGAGACCGCGATGAGGCCGGTGGAAATTTGTCGGCCCGTTCGTCTGGTTTTACCCTCGGACGTGCTTATATCTTGCCAGCGGCAGGTGCAGCGAGTCGTCTCTCCCAGAGGGTCATGCGCCGGTTCGACGCCGCGATTTGTAAGGACTTGCGATGACCACACCGCGCGCCACCGTTTCCCGCACCCTGCTCGACCGCGTCAGCTCCTGGTTGAAGACTTCCGCCCTGCATGGCGTCGATCTCGAAACGTTGATCAAGGGCTTTTGCGAAAGGCTGGCCGCCGCCGGCTTGCCGCTCGTCCGGGTGCATCTGAGTTTCTCCATGCTGCATCCGCTCTACGATGCGCTCGGCTTCACCTGGGAGCGCGGCAAGGGCATTTCGGTCGAAAGTTTTCGAAAGGTGCTCGAGGGGCCGGATTCGGAGCGCATCCTGCGCAGCCCCTATTTCTACCTGCTGAGCAACAATCTCGACCACCTGCGCCGCCGCCTCGACCCCTCGGCGCCGGCGGAATTCCCGATCTTCGAAGAACTCTACGCGCTCGGCGCCACCGATTATTTCGCCTTCGTGCAATCCTTCGGCGACGGCAGCGGCCAGGGCATGCTGGGCTCGTGGACGACCGATCAGCCGGGCGGCTTCAGCGACGACATCATCGAGGCGCTGCTGCGCATCCAGAACAGCCTGGCGGTCGCCGCCAAGATGGCGGTGCTCGACAAGCTCGCCGACAACATGCTGACCACCTATCTCGGCGGCAATGCCGGCAAGCGGGTGCTTTCCGGCCAGATCCGCCGCGGCGATGGCGAGACGATCCGCGCCGCGCTGGTCATGGCCGACATGCGCCAGTCGACGCTGCTCGCCGAGCGCGAGGGCCGGCAGGCCTATATCGATACGCTCAACCAGTTCTTCGACGCCATCGCCACGCCGTTCAACCGCAATGGCGGCGAGATCCTCAGTTTCGTCGGCGACGGCTTCCTGGCCGTCTACCCTTGCGGGCGTCACCGCGAGCCCTCGCAAACCGCGACCCGCACCGCCATGGCCGCCGTGCGCCAGGCGACACTGCGCATGGCGGAACTGAACGCGGCGCGCAAGGGCAAGAGCCTGCCCGAGATCCGCTACGGCATCGGCCTGCATATCGGCAACGTCATGTTCGGCAATGTCGGCCTCAAGGACCGGCTGACCTTCTCTGCCTTCGGCGGCGCCGTCAACGAGGTGGAACGGCTGCAGGGGCTGACGAAGAAGTTCAACAAGCCGATCGTCGCCAGCCAGGCCTTTTCCACCTATTGCGGCGGCGACTGGGTGACGCTCGGCCAGGAACGGCTGCGCGGCATGCGCCAGAAGGTCACCATCCTGCTGCCCGGCGAGGACATGCTGAAAACCGATTGCCCGGAATGCATCGAAGGCGATAGGCTGGACGTCCAGTCCGAGGCCGAACGCATCATCCTGGCCTATCGCCAGCGGCGGCAGACGGACAGCAAGGACATGTTGGAGACGCTGCTGCAATGACGACATCGACGATTCGGGGCGCTCTTGCCGGCGTGCTCTTGCTTGCCGTGCCCGCCGCCACGCCCCTTTTCGCCGATCCCCTGCATGACGTCCTGGTCGATGGTTTCGACGGCCAGGATTTTTCGCCCGAGGGCGGGCTCTATTACCGCGAGAACGCCGAACAGAGCGCCGGCACCGTCACTTTCCAGAGCGCGGTCAAGCGCAGCGGCGCCGGCGCGCTGAAACTCAGCGTCAAACCCTTCTGCGCCGCCGACAGCGAGAACTGCAGCGAGCGCGCCGAGATCTGGGAAAAGACCAAGCTGCGCGTGCCCTACGATGCCGGCGTCTGGTATGGTTTCGCCGTGCGCTTCGCCGACCCCATCCCCTCGCAGGACCACCGCTACCTGATCGCCCAGTGGAAACGCGAGATCGGCCCGGAGGCGGAGGGCGATTTCAGCCCCTTTCTCGGCTTCCGCATGAACAACGGCAAGCTGTTCGTCACCGTCGAGACCAATTTTCATGACGGCGCCAGCATCGGCCCCAAAGGCGGCATGGCCGAATGCCCGGCCGGCCAGACGCCGGTCTGGCTGAGACCCGAAACCAACCAGATGCGGGCTCTCGTGGCGACCGACAGCGCCTTCAAACCCGAGGACGGCGCCATCTTCAACGCCTGCACCGACAAGATCACCGTGACGAATCGCGGCGCTGCCCTGCCGCAACCCTCGTCCGGCTGGATCGATTTCGCCGTGCTGACGAAGCCGGGACCGGACGGCGATGGCCGCATCGAGATCTTCGCCAACGACCGTTGGGTGGTGACCGTCAAGGGGCATATCGGCCATGCGGACATGGGGCTCGGCAAGAACCAGTATTTCAAGTTCGGCCCCTATCGCGCCGCCGACACGACGGACTGGACGCTCTATTACGACGATTTCCGCCGCTCGGCGAAATGCGAGGATGTTCTCACTGAAAAATCCCTCTGCGCAAAGCTGGACTGAGCCGGTTGTCAAGCCAGACGAAGACCCCATGGACAGGCCGGAAGTGCTTCGCTAAGCTTTGGATATTACGGGCGTCTGAGAACAATTCCGACGGAAGCGGGAAGGTTCGGAGAAGCGAGGCGGGAAAGCTACTGGCATGACTTCAGGCGCCGATTTGTTGCGCATCGAAAAGCTTCAAGTCTCGTTCGGGATGCTCGGCGGCACGCTGACCGCCGTCCGGGATGCAAGCCTGCGCGTGCTGCCCGGCAAGGTAACGGCGCTGGTCGGCGAATCCGGCTCCGGCAAATCGGTCATCAGCCAGGCGGTGATGGGCATCCTGCCGCAGACGGCGAGCGCCGGGGGACGCATCCTGTTTTCCGATCCCGAACGCGGCACAGGTCCGGTCGATATCCTCGCCATGCCCCGCGACGGACGCGCCATCCGCAGCCTTCGCGGCAGCCGCATCGGCAAGATTTTCCAGGAGCCGATGACCTCGCTGTCGCCGCTGCACACCATCGGCGACCAGGTGAGCGAGGCGCTGCGCATCCACGAGCCGGTATCGCGTGCCGAGCTGCGCGAACGCACCGAGGAAATGCTTGGCCTCGTCGGCTTCGCCAACCCGGCCCGCACCTTTTCCATGTACCCGTTCGAGCTGTCCGGCGGCATGCGCCAGCGCGCCATGATCGCCATGGCGCTGATCTGCCGCCCGGCGCTGCTGATCGCCGACGAGCCGACCACGGCGCTCGACGTCACCATCCAGGCGCAGATCCTCCAGCTACTGCGCGAATTGCAGACCAAGCTGAACATGGCGATGCTGCTGATCACCCATGATCTCGGCGTCGTCGCCAATGTCGCAGACGAGGTGGTGGTGATCTATCGCGGCGAGATCATGGAGGCAGGCACGGTCGACGACATCTTCCGCCGCCCGGCCCATCCCTATCTGAAGGGCCTGATGGCGGCGGTGCCGCATTTCGACATGAAGCCCGGCGAGCGCCTGCAGGCGCTGCGCGACATCCCCGTACAGGCCGACATGCTGATCGCCAAGCGTGCGAAGCGCCCGCAGGGCGGCTCCGACATCGTGCTGTCGGTGCGCGACCTCAGCAAGACCTTCACCACCCGCAAATCCGGCTGGCTGACCAAGCCGAAGGCAGCCGGCCATCCGGCCGTCGATCATGTCAGCCTCGACGTGCGTCGCGGCGAATGTCTCGGCATCGTCGGCGAGAGCGGTTGCGGCAAGAGCACGCTCAGCAAGATGATCATGCGCGCCGTCACACCCGACAACGGCACGATCATGTATTTCGGCGAAAAGCCGATCGACGTCTTGAATGCGCAGGGCGAGGAACTCAAGGCGCTGCGCGCCCGCATCCAGATGGTGTTCCAGGATCCGATCTCGTCGCTGTCGCCGCGCATGACGGTGCAGAACATCCTCAGCGAGCCCCTGGAGATCCATGGGCGCGGCACGCCGAAACAGCGCAAGGAATACGTGGCCAGGCTGGTGGAGGCGATCGGCCTCGACGAGCGCGCCCTCAACCGCTATCCGCACAGCTTTTCCGGCGGCCAGCGCCAGCGCATCGGCATCGCGCGCGCGCTCGCACTCGGACCGGACGTGCTCATCTGCGACGAGCCGGTCTCGGCCCTCGACGTCTCGGTGCAGGCGCAGATCCTCAATCTTCTCAAGGATCTGCAGGCCGATCTCGGCCTCACCTACATCTTCATCTCGCACAACCTCGCGGTCGTCGATTACATGGCCGACCGCATCGCCGTGATGTGCGGCGGGCGCATCGTTGAGCTTGCCCCGCGCGAGGTGCTGATGCGCAGGCCGGTGCATCCCTACACGCGGGCACTGCTGGCGGCCGTTCCCTTTGCCGATCCCGACCATCCGCTCGATTTTTCCGCGATCACCAGAAGCGGCGCGGCCGCGGCCGGCAACTGGGACTGCCGCTTTCGCGAGGAACCGGGCGAGGCGCCACTGGCGCCCGCCGATCTCGGGGACGGCCATCTGGTGCTGGCCAGGCGCGATGTCGATGCGCGGGAGCTTTGCCCATGAGCAGCGACCGGTTTCCAATCACACGCCGCGGCATTCTGGGCCTCATGGCTTCGGCGGCGCTGCCCATGCCGCGCGCCCTTGCCGCCGCGCTCGAGCCGCCGCTGCTGGCGCCGCTCGTCTACGAGGACATGCTGCCGGCGCTTTCCGACCGCGTGCCGCGCGAACCACGCGTCATCAAGCTGGCGGAGATGGGCCGCCAGCCCGGCCGCAACGGCGGCACGCTGCGCATGCTGATCGGCGGGTCCAAGGACATCCGCCTGATGACCATCTGCGGCTATTCCCGTCTCGTCGGATACAGCCCCACGCTCGAATTCATTCCCGACATCCTCGAAAGCTTCGAGAATGTCGACAACCGCGTCTTCACCTTCCGCCTGCGCACCGGCCATCGCTGGTCGGACGGCCATATGCTGACCTCCGAAGATTTCCGCTACTGCTGGGAAGACGTCATTCTCAACAAGCGGCTGCGCAAGGGCGGCCCGCCTTCCGAGCTTCTGGTCGAAGGCCAGAAGCCGCGCTTCGAGGTGCTCGATCAGCGTACGGTGCGCTATACCTGGCATGGTCCGAACCCGGATTTCCTGCCGAGCCTTGCCGCGCCGCAGCAACTCGTCATCTGCATGCCCGCCCATTACCTGCGCAATTTCCACCAGAAATACCAGGAGCCGAACCGTCTGGCCGGCCTCGTCAAGGAACAGCGGGTCGACGAATGGGTCGATCTGCACATCAAGATGTCGAACAGCTACCGCCAGGAAAATCCGGAGCTCCCGGTTCTGGAGCCGTGGCGCAACCGCACCAGGCCGCCGGCGGAACAGTTCGTCTTCGAGCGCAACCCCTTCTTCCACCGGGTCGACGAGAACGGCGCCCAGCTCCCCTATATCGACAAGGTGGTGCTGAACGTCAGTTCGGCGTCGATCATCGCCGCCAAGGCCTGCACCGGTGAGAGCGACCTGCAGGCGACCAGCGTCGATTTCACCGACTACACCTATATGAAGGACGCCGAGAAACGTTATCCGGTGCGCGTCGGGCTGTGGAAGGCGACGCGCGGCTCCAAGGTGGCGCTGCTGCCCAATCAGAATGTTTCAGACCCCGTCTGGCGGGCGCTGTTGCGCGACGTTCGCTTCCGCCGCGCCCTGTCGCTGGCCATCGATCGCGACGAGATCAACAAGGTCTCCTTCTTCGGCCTGGCGACGCCGAGCGCCGACACGATCCTGCCGGACAGCCCGCTTTACAAACCCGAATACGCCGCAGCCTATGCCAATCACGATCCGGCCGCCGCCAACGCGCTGCTGGACGCGATCGGGTTGGCCAACCGCAACGACGACGGCATCCGCCTGCTGCCCGACGGACGCGTGGCGCAGGTGGTGGTCGAGACGGCGGGCGAAAGCACGCTGGAAACCGACATTCTCGAACTCGTCGGCGATCACTGGCGCGATATCGGGATTTCGCTTTTCGTGCGCACCTCGCAGCGCGAGGTCTTCCGCTCGCGCACCATGGGCGGGCAGATCATGATGACCATGTGGCCGGGCCTCGAAAACGGCGTGCCGACCGCCGAGATGAACCCCGGGCAACTGGCGCCCACCCTGGACGACCAGTTGCAGTGGCCGGCCTGGGGGATGTATTATCTCTCGCGCGGCCAGAAGGGCCAGGCCCCGGACCTGCCGGAAGCCATCGAGCAGATCCGGTTGCTGCGCACATGGTATCAGGCGCGCAGCGACGCGGAGCGAACCGCCATCTGGGAGCAGATGCTGTCGAACTGGGCGGAGCAGGTCTTCTCGATCGGCATCGTCAACCAGACGCGCCAGCCCGTCCTGCGCTCGGCGCATCTGCGCAACGTGCCGGACACGGCGCTCTACGGCTTCAATCCCACCTCATTGCTCGGCGTGTATATGCCGGATACGTTCTGGTATTCGGAGGATACAGCCTGATGGCGCGCTACATTCTCTGGCGCATCGCCGCCATGATCCCGACGCTGTTCCTCATTTCGGCGCTCGTCTTCACCATCATCGAATTGCCGCCGGGCGACTATTTCGAAAGCTACATCGCCGAGCTTCAGGCCCAGGGCGAAGGCGTCGACATGGCCGAGATCGAGCAGTTGCGCGCCCGGTACGGCTTCGACAAGCCGCCGATCCTGCGTTATTTCCACTGGGTCGGCGGCATGCTGACCGGCGATTTCGGCTATTCCTTCGAGTACCAGCTTCCGGTCAGCGAGGTGGTCGGCGACCGACTGTGGCTCACCATCCTCGTTTCGGTGTGTACGATCATCGTCACCTGGCTGATCGCCTTCCCGATCGGCATCTATTCCGCCACGCATCAATATAGCTGGGGCGATTACGGCCTGACCTTTTTCGGCCTGCTCGGCATCGCCATCCCGAATTTCACGCTGGCGCTGATCCTGATGTATTTCGCCAATATCTGGTTCGGCGTCACCATCGGCCATCTGATGGATCAGCGCTTCCTTGGCGAGCCAATGAGCTGGGAAAAGGCGAAATCCATCCTCGAGCACCTGTGGATCCCGGTGATCATCGTCGGCACGGCCGGCACCGCCGGCATGATCCGAAGGCTGCGCGCCAACCTGCTCGACGAATTGCAGAAGCAATATGTCGTCACCGCCCGCGCCAAGGGGCTTTCACCCTTCCGCGCCCTGATCAAGTATCCGCTGCGCATGTCGCTGAATTTCTTCATCGCCGATATCGGCTCCATCCTGCCGCAGATCATTTCGGGGGCGGAAATCACCGCCATCGTGCTTTCGCTGGAAACCACCGGGCCGATGCTGATCAAGGCGCTGCAAAGCCAGGACATGTATCTGGCCGGCTCCTTCCTGATGTTCCTCGCCTTCCTCACCGTGATCGGCATGTTGATTTCCGATATCGCGCTCGCCTTCCTCGATCCGCGTATCCGTTTGCAAGGCGGGAGCGCCAAGTGACGTCATCGCCGCTGCCGGAACCCGGCGCCCCGCTTGCCCATTTCGTCTCGACCGCGCCCTTCGACCCGAACGAGGCGCCGCCGATCACCGATGCGCAGAAGGAAATCAGCAAGGCCTCGCAATTGCGCCTGATGTGGTGGAAGTTCAAGCGCCACAAGCTGGCGCTGGCCTCCGGCGTCTTCCTGGCGCTGCTCTACGCCTCGATCCTGATCGTCGAGTTCCTGGCGCCCTACAACCTGCATACCCGCCATGTCGATTTCATCCATTCGCCGCCGCAACGCGTGCATCTCTTCCATGACGGCAGCTTCGTCGGCCCCTTCGTCTACGGCCGCGACATGCGCCTCGACATGGATACGCTGCGGCGCATCTATACCAATCGCACCGACCAGGTGGAGCCGTTGCGCTTCTTCTGCCGCGGCGATGCATACCGGTTCTGGGGCCTGCTCGATGCCAATCTGCATCTGGTCTGCCCGGCCAAGGGCGGCCAGTTCTTCCTGCTCGGCACCGATCGTCTCGGCCGCGACGTGTTGTCGCGCATTATCTATGGCGCGCGCATCTCGCTGACCATAGGCCTCATCGGCATCTCCGTCAGCTTCGTGCTCGGCATTGTCATCGGCGGCCTCGCCGGCTATCGCGGCGGGCTGTTCGACCTGGTGACGCAGCGCATCATCGAGGTGCTTCAGTCGATCCCCTCGATACCCTTGTGGATGGCGCTCGCCGCCATCATGCCGGTGACCTGGAGCCCGATCCTGATCTATCTCGGCATCACCATGATCCTCGGCCTGCTCGATTGGACCGGGCTGGCGCGCGCCGTGCGCTCGAAGCTTTTGTCGCTGCGCGAAGAAGATTACGTGCTCGCCGCGCAACTGATGGGAGCGAAGACCAGCCGCATCATCGGCCGGCACCTGATCCCCGGCTTCATGTCGCACCTGATCGCCACGGCGACCATTTCGATCCCCGGCATGATCCTCGGCGAGACGGCACTGAGCTTCCTCGGCCTTGGTCTGCGCCCGCCGATCACCAGCTGGGGCATTCTTCTGACGGAGGCGCGCAGCGTCAGCGTCATCGCCTTCTATCCCTGGCTGCTGCTGCCGACCCTGCCGGTGGTTCTTGTGATCCTGGCGTTCAATTTTCTGGGAGACGGCTTGCGCGACGCGGCCGATCCATACAAGTGATGACGCAATGTCGAACAACACCAGCGCCGACGCCCTGAACCCCGCCCGGCCCGCACAACAGGTTCGCCCATGAACTCTCGTCCGATGACACACCGCTTCGAGGATGCCCGCATCCTGATGTACAGCCACGATACGTTCGGTCTCGGCCACCTGCGCCGCTGTCGCACGATCGCCCATTCGCTGGTCGAGGATTATCGCGGCCTCAATGTCCTGATCATCTCCGGCGCCACCATCGCCGGCGCCTTCGACTATCGGGTGCGGGTCGATTTCGTCAAAATCCCCAGCGTCATCAAGCTGCGCAACGGCGAATACACCTCGATGAAGACCCATACGGATCTCGGCGAGACGCTGAAGATGCGCCAGTCGATCATCCGCCACACCGCCGAAACCTTCGATCCCGACATCTTCATCGTCGACAAGGAGCCGATGGGCCTGCGCGGCGAGGTGGAGGAGACGCTCGCCTATCTCAAGGCGCGCGGCAAGACGCTGGTGCTGGGCCTGCGCGACGTCATGGACGCGCCGCACCTGCTGGAAGCCGAATGGAAGCGCGGCGACGTCCTCAACAAGATCGCCAAATTCTACGACCGCGTCTGGGTCTACGGCCCGCCGGATTTCTACGATCCGCTGGGCGGCATGGACGTGCCTGCGGCCGTGCGGGCGAAGATGGATTTCGTCGGCTTCCTGCAGCGCAGCGTCTCGTCGCTGCCGGCGCCCGAGCACGTGCCGCGCGGCGATTACATCCTGGTGACCACCGGCGGCGGCGGCGATGGCGAGGATCTGATCCGCGACGTCATCCGCGCCTATGAGGCAGACCCGACCCTGACCCACAAGGCGCTGATGGTGCTCGGCCCATACATGCCCGCCCACCAGCGCCAGGAGATGATGGAGAGCGCGGCAAAAATCCCCTACATCGAGGTCATCGAATTCGACAACCGCATGGAGGAGCTGATCGCCGGCGCCAGCGCCGTGGTGGCCATGGGCGGCTACAACACCTATTGCGAGATCCTCTCCTTCGACAAGCCGGCGCTGATCATCCCGCGCGTCATGCCGCGCGAGGAACAGTTGATCCGCGCCACCCGCGCCGCCGAACTCGGCCTGATCGACATGCTGCATCCCGACGAGGCCGGCGATCCCTTGCGCGTCGCCGCCGCCTTGAAGACGCTGCCCGACCGCAAGCCGCCCTCGACCGGCGCCGCCGGTGGTCTGCGCCTCGAAGGTCTGCCGAACATTTCCCGCATCGTCGGCGAATGGCTCGAAAACCGCGAGCACGGCAAGCTGCAGGTCATCAAGGGATAGAAGCGTGCAGCCGGACAGGAAGATCATCGTGGTGCTGAAGGGCTATCCGCGCCTTTCGGAAACCTTCATCGCGCAGGAATTGCGGGGGCTGGAAAAGGCGGGCTTTACGCTGTCGCTGGTGGCATTGCGCCGTCCGACCGACAAGAAGCGTCATCCCGTCCATGACGAGATCCGTGCGCCGGTGCATTATCTGCCGGAATATCTGCATGAGGAGCCGCTGCGCGTTTTTCGCGCGCTGCTCAAGGCGCGCAGGCTGCCGGGGTTCAAAAAGGCCTTTTCCGCTTTCCTGTCCGATCTCAAACGCGATTTCACCCGCAATCGCGTCCGCCGCCTCGGCCAGGCCGCCGTGCTCGCCGCCGAATGGCCCGACGATGGGCAGTGGCTGCATGCCCATTTCATCCACACGCCGGCCTCGGTGACCCACTATGCCAGCATGATGACCGGTACGCCCTGGACCTGCTCGGCCCATGCCAAGGACATCTGGACCTCGCCGGACTGGGAGCTGGAAGGCAAGCTCGCCGCCAATCGCTGGACGGTGACCTGCACCCGCAGCGGCTATGAGCACCTCAAGACCCTCGCCAACGGCCATGGCGCGGTCCATCTGAGCTATCACGGCCTCGATCTCGACCGCTTCGGCCACAACCGGACCCCGCGTCCCGACCGCGACGGCAGCGACGGCGCCGATCCCGTCACCATCCTCAGCGTCGGCCGCGCCGTGCCGAAAAAGGGCTACGACATCCTGCTCAAGGCCTTGGCGCGTCTGCCTGCCGATCTTCACTGGCGCTTCGACCATATCGGCGCCGGCCCGGAAACGGCGGCGATGAAGGCGCTGGCGGAAGAACTCGGCATCAGCGAGCGCCTGCGCTGGCAGGGCGCGCTCGACCAGAAGGATGTTTTGGCCGCTTATCGCAACAGCGATCTCTTCGCACTCGCCTGCCGCATCACCGCCGATGGCGACCGCGACGGGTTGCCGAACGTGCTGGTCGAGGCCTCCAGCCAGAACCTGCCCTGTATCTCCACCAATATTTCCGGCGTGCCGGAACTGATCACCGACGACGAGAACGGTCTGCTGGTTCCGCCGGAGGACCCGGAGGCGCTCGCCGCCGCGCTGGAACGCGCCATCCGCGATCCGGGCTTGCGCCGCCGTCTGGGTCAGGCCTCGGAGGCGCGGGTGCGCGCCCATTTCGACCATCACGCCAGCATCGGCCAACTGGCCGGCCTCTTTCGCCAGGAGTGGAGCGCATGACATCCGCGACGGGCCGCGGGCCAAAGGTGTTCTTCTACGTCCAGCACCTGCTCGGCATCGGCCATCTGGCGCGCGCCAGCCGCATCGCCGCCGCCATGGTCGAGGACGGGTTCACGGTCACCATGGTAACGGGCGGTACGCCGGTTGCAGGCTTTCCCGGCCCGGGCGTGAACCATGTGACGCTGCCCGCCATCGTCTCCGGCGATACCGGCTTTTCCGGCATCGCCGACGAGCACGGCAATCCCGTCGACGACGCCTTCAAGGCGCGGCGCACCGCGCTGCTGCTGGAAGCCTTCGCGACGGCGAAGCCCGATATCGTCATCATCGAGGCCTTCCCCTTCGGCCGCCGGCAGGTGCGCTTCGAACTGCTGCCGTTGCTCGACGCCATCGCCAGGGCCGAGCCCAAGCCGAAACTCTTGACCTCGCTGCGCGACATCCTGCAGGAACGGTCGAAACCCGGCCGCGACGAAGAAACCGTAACGCTGATCAACGGGCATTTCGACCATGTGCTCGTCCATGGCGACCCAAGCTTCATCCGCATCGAGGATACGTTTCCGCTGGCCAACGAAATTGCCGGCAAGGTCATCTATACCGGCCTCGTCGCCGCTCCGCCGCCGGCACCGCCCGCCGAGCGTTTCGATATCGTCGTCTCCGCCGGCGGCGGCGCGGTCGGGCGCGATCTGGTGCTTGGCGCCCGCGAAGCGGCGCGCACGCTTCCCCGCCTTGGCCGCTGGTGCCTGATCGCCGGCCCCAACCTGCCGCAAGCCGATTACGAGGCGCTGACCGCCGACCTGCCCGAGGGCGTCGAGGTCTTCCGCTTCCGCAAAGATTTCGCCAGCCTGCTGGGCGGGGCGCATCTCTCGGTATCGCAGGCCGGCTACAACACCGTCTGCGACATCCTGCGCGGCCGCTGCCGATCGCTGCTCATCCCCTTCGCCGCCGGCGGCGAGACCGAACAACCGACCCGCGCCCGCCGTCTCGAGGCCATGGGCCTCGCCCGTATCCTTGCCGAGACGGAGGTGAACCCGCAGACCCTCGCCGACGCCATCCGGGCGGCACATGCCCTGCCCGCGCCGCCGCCCTACACGCTCGATCTCGACGGCGCCCGCCGCACGGCCGCGATCCTGCGCGAACTGGCATAGCGGCAAAACCGCCACGCGAACCCGTCGAATTCGCCGCCGCGACGCAGGCGGCTTACAGCCGGCCGAAAACTTGATATGATTTCGTCCCCGGCCCCAAGGGCCGGGCGAGTCGAAAGCCTGCCGGCTCGAAGACGACAGACGGAGCTTTTACCGCTTGACCCCCTCCATGGACCAAAGACTCGGCCACTATATCTGGACCCATACCAAGCGGCAGCAGATCTGGATTCTCTTCATCGTCGCCCTGTCGATGATCCCCTATTTCCTGTCCTTCGACCTGCCCAAGCAGATCGTCAACGGCCCGATCCAGGGCAAGGGCTTCGAGACCGCCGGCGCGACGCAGACCTTCATGCGCATCGATTTCGACATGCCGCTCCTCGGCCATGTCGTGCTGTTCAACGGGCTGGAGCTCAACCGGCTGCAGACGCTGTTCGCGCTCAGCCTCGTCTTCTTGCTGCTCGTCGTCATCAACGGCCTGTTCAAGCTCTATATCAATACCTACAAGGGCCGGCTCGGCGAGCGGCTGCTGCGCCGCATCCGCTTCGAGCTGGTCGACCGGATCCTGCGTTTTCCGCCGAGCCAGTTCAAGCGCGTCAAGGGCGCCGAGCTCGCCAGCATGATCAAGGACGAGGTCGAGCCGCTCGGCGGTTTCACCGGCGATGCCTTCGTGCAGCCGGCCCTGCTCGGCGGCCAGGCGCTGACGGCGCTGATCTTCATCTTCATGCAGCATTTCTGGCTAGGCATGGTGGCGGCGATCATCGTCGCGGTGCAGGCGGTGCTGATCCCGCGCATGCGCCAGCGGCTGCTCGTCCTCGGCCGCCAGCGCCAGATCACCGCCCGCGAACTCTCCGGCCGCGTCAGCGAGATCGTCGAGGGCATCGCCACCATCCACGCCTACGACACCTCGAATTACGAGCGCGCCGACATTTCCGCCCGCCTCGGACGCATCTTCAAGATCCGCTACGATCTCTACCAGTGGAAATTCCTGGTCAAGTTCATCAACAATTTTCTCGCCCAGGTGACGCCCTTCCTGTTCTACTGCATCGGCGGCTATCTGGCGCTGAACGGCCGGCTCGACGTCGGCCAGCTCGTCGCCGTCATCAATGCCTACAAGGACCTGCCGGGACCGCTGAAGGATCTGATCGACTGGGACCAGACGCGCCAGGACGTGCAGGTCAAATATGTACAGGTGGTCGAGCAATTCCAGGTCGACCGTATGATGGACCCGTCGCTGCAGGCGCTGTCTAAGGCTGCGGGCGATTCCCGCCACCCGCTGGCCGCGGTCAACCTGTCGCTGGTCGACGACAGCGGCGCGCGCCTGATGGAGCGGGTGTCGCTGCAGATCGCCAAGGGTGAGCGGGTGGCCATCATCGGCGGTGAGGCGCTGGCCGAAGCCGCCGCCCGCATCCTGGCCCCGGAAGCCGGCCGCATCGCGCTCGGCGGCGACGACATCTGGGATCTGCCGGAATCGCTGACCGGCCGGCGTATTTCCTATGCCGCCAGCGACGTCTACCTGTTTTCCGGCACGCTCGGCGACAACCTGTTCTACGGGTTGAAGCATGCGCCGTTGAAGCCGCCCACCTATGACGGCGAGGCCGCCATCGATCACAAATGGGCGCTGACAGAGGCAAGGCTGGCCGGCAACCCCGAATACGACATCAAGGGCGATTGGATCGACTATGCCGAGGCTGGCGCCGATGGTCCGGACAAGCTGTTCCGTCCGGTGCGGGCCGTGCTCGATGCCGTGCAGCTTTCCAACGATATCTTCGACCTGGCGCTACGCTCGACCTTCGATCCCGCCCGCCATCCCCAGCTTGCCGACCACATCGTCGACATGCGCAGCGCGCTGCGCGACGAACTGGAGCAGGCGGGCCTGCGCGGTCTCGTGTCGATGTTCGAGGCCGATTCCTACAATCGCGAGGCGACGGTGGGGGAAAACCTGCTGTTCGGCACCGCCACCGGCCTGAGCCTCAAGGGTCGCGCCATCGGCCAGAACCCCTATTTCCGCTCGGTCATGGACCGCACGGGCCTGGGACCGCGCCTGTTCCGCATGGGCTACGAGATCGCCGAAAACGCCGTCGAACTCTTCGCCGACCTGCCGCCGGACCATCCCTTCTTCCAGCAGCTCACCTTCATGACCCCGGACGACATTCCGGAATACCAGCAACTGCTGCAGAAGCTGCAAGGCAAGAGTTTCGAGGAGGCCAGCGACAAGGATCGCTACAAGATCATCAAGCTGAGCTTCGCCTATATCGAACCCCGCCACCGTTTCGGCCTGCTGAACGACGAGCTGATGGCCAAGAT
This sequence comes from Rhizobium sp. YJ-22, assembly GCF_029601685.1. NCBI lineage: Bacteria > Pseudomonadati > Pseudomonadota > Alphaproteobacteria > Hyphomicrobiales > Rhizobiaceae > Rhizobium > Rhizobium sp. YJ-22. The sequence goes on from NZ_JARRIR010000009.1 coordinate 217,686, forward strand.
CGTCGAGGCTCGCCACATCTTCCATGACAACCTGCCGGAGGAGCTGGAAAGCGAATTCGAGCGCTATGACGCCGAAAAATACATGGCATCGGCCAGCCTGCTCGACAACGTGCTGATCGGCCGCATCAGCCACAAGCATGCCGATGGCGCCGAGCGGGTCCGGGCCATGGTGCGCAATGTCGTCAACAAGCAGGGGCTTTACGACGACGTGCTGGCGGTCGGGCTGGATTTCGACGTCGGCGCCGGCGGACGACGCCTCGCCGTCACCCAACGCCAGAAGCTCGGACTGGCCCGCGCCCTGATCCGCCGTTCGGACTACTACCTCTTCAACCGGCCGCTACCCGGCCTCGACCATCGCCTTCAGGACGATATCGTTCACCGGGTGCTCGAACTCGTCGATCAGGCGAGCGAAAAACCGGCGCTCATCTGGGTGCTGTCCAATCCGTCGCTCTCGGGGCAGTTCGATCGCGTGGTGGTTTTTGACCGCGGTGTGTTGACAGCGGACGGTCCACCCGAAACACTGGCGGAAAAAGCGCAAGGACGGAAAGAACGCGTGTCATCTTGAACGGCTAGAAGCGGTTCAGGCAAAGCGCGACAGGCGTTTTGCCGGACTTGCAGAAACGAAGAGGCGGGAGCGGATCGATTGAGGATCCGAGGATGATGAACACCATGCTGCTCAAAGACGAAGTGCAATCGCTCAAGCAAGTGCCGCTGTTTGCGGGCATTCCGCCGGCAAAGCTGAAGCTGCTTGCCTTCACCTCCGATCGGGTCAGCTATGGCGCCGGCGAAGTTCTGTTCCGGCAGGGCGATATCGGTGACGCCGCCTATGTCATCCTCTCCGGCAGCGCCGAAATCCTCGCCGATTCTCCCAACGGCCCGATCAAGATCACCGAACTCGGCACCAATTCCATCGTCGGCGAGATCGCCATCCTCTGCGACGGCGTCCGCACCGCCACCGTCATGGCCGCCATGCCGATGGAGGCCCTGCGCATCCGCAAGGAAATCTTCCTGAAAATGCTGGCGGATTTCCCCGAAATCACCATCGAGGTGTTGCGGGTGCTCGCCGAGCGCCTCAGCCACACCACGTCCGAACTGACCGAGGCCCGCAGCCGCCAGCGCAATTCGTGACGCCGGAACCGCGTCACGCCGTTTCACAAAGCGTATCGCCGCGCCCGGTTAAGAATAAAATCATCTGGGCGGTCGTATCGTCTGTCGGCTGGATGGGGGGAACACGATGTCGAATGGAAACGTGCTGGTCGTCGGGGGCGCGGGCTATATCGGCTCCCATACCTGCCTGACGCTGGCCGAGCACGGCTTCACCCCCGTCGTCTACGACAATTTCTCCAACGGTCACCGTGAATTCGTCAAATGGGGGCCGCTTGAGGAGGGCGATGTCCGCGACCGCGCGCGGCTGGCGGCTATTTTCCGGCAGTATCAGCCGGTCGGCGTCATGCATTTCGCCGCGCTGATCGAGGTCGGGCAATCGGTCAAGGAACCGGCGGCCTTCTACGACACCAATGTCATCGGAGCGCTGAGCCTGATCGCCGAGGCCAGGGCGGCGGGCATATCGGCCTTCGTCTTCTCCTCCACCTGCGCCACCTACGGCCTGCCGCAACGCATGCCGATGGACGAGACGCATCCGCAAGCACCGATCAACCCCTATGGCCGCACCAAATGGATCGTCGAGCAGGCGCTGGGGGATCTCGATCGCTACGGCGGTTTCCGCTCGGCGATCATGCGCTACTTCAATGCCGCCGGCGCCGATCCCGAGGGGCGCATCGGCGAATGGCACGAGCCGGAAACCCATGCCATCCCGCTGCTCATCGATGCCGCACTCGGTCGGCGTCCCGGCTTCACCGTCTTCGGCACGGATTACGACACCCGCGACGGCACCTGCGTGCGCGATTACATCCATGTGCTCGACCTGGCGGATGCGCATGTGCGGGCGCTGCGCTACCTGATGGAAGGCGGCGCCTCGACGGCAATCAATCTCGGAACCGGCACCGGCGTGACGGTGCGTGAGTTGATCGGTGCCGTCGAGGATGTCTCCGGCGCCGGTTTTCCGGTGACCTTTGCCGGGCGGCGCGAAGGGGACGCACCACTTCTGGTCGCCGACAATGCCCGGGCGAAAACCGTGCTCGGCTGGGAGCCGAGGCATGACCTGCACGCCATCGTCGAAACCGCCTGGAACTGGCATCGCAGGTCGAACCTGCTGGGCGCGCGCGCCGGCAATTGACAGGGCGGAGCGGGCTTTCTAGCAAGAGGCATGAAGATCGCCTTTTACGCGCCGCTCAAATCGCCTTCGCATCCCGTGCCCTCCGGTGACCGGCTGATGGCGCGGCTGCTGATCGAGGCGATGCGGCGCGCCGGCCATATCGTCTTCGCCGCCTCTGAACTGCGCAGCTTTACCGCCGCAGCCGATGACCCCGCCGATGCGGATATCAGGGCGGCGGCGCTGGACGAAATCGAGCGGCTTTCGGCGCTTTGGCAGGCGCAGGGTGCGCCCGATGTCTGGTTCGCCTATCATCCCTACTACAAGACGCCCGACCTGATCGGCCCGGCGCTCTGCCGCCGCTTCGGCCTCGCCTATGTCACGGCGGAGGCCTCCTATTCGCGGCGGCGCAACCTCGGGCAATGGGCACGCGCGCAGGCCGAGGTTCTGGAGGCGGTGCGGCTGGCGGCGGTGAATTTCTGCTTCACCGCCCGCGACCGGCAGGGACTGGAACAGGTCGCGCCCGAGGCGCGCTTCGCAGCGCTTGCGCCCTTCCTCGATACCGCACCCTTCGCGGCCGTCACGCCGCATCCGCGCCCCGGCCAACTGATCGCGGTCGCCATGATGCGGCCGGGCGACAAGATGGCGAGCTTTTCCATGCTTGCCGACGCGCTCGACCGGATCGCCGACGAGGACTGGACGCTGTCGATCGTCGGCGATGGAAAAATGCGGGGCGAGCTGGAGCGGCGTTTCGCCGGTTTCGGGCCGGAGCGCATACGGTTTCATGGGGAGCGCTCGGCGGACGAGATCGTCGCCCTTCTCGGCGACAGCGCGCTCTATGTCTGGCCGGGCTGCGGCGAGGCCTATGGGCTGGCCTATCTGGAAGCGCAGGCGGCCGGCCTGCCGGTGGTGGCGCAGGCGACCGGCGGCGTGCCGGAGGTCGTGCGCGCCGGCGTCACCGGGCTGTTGACGCCGGAGGGCGATGTCGCTGCCTATGCGGCGGCGGTGCGGCGCCTATTGCGCGATGACGCCCTGCGGCGGGAGATGGCCGGCGCGGCGCGCGCCTTCGTGCTCGGGGAGCGGTCGCTCGACCGGGCCTCGGGCGTGATCGACGATTATCTGGGAAAGGCGATGGCCGGGCAATGAGCATGACGCAAGCATTCACGCCGTTGATGCGGGAACTGGATCGCTGGCAGGCGGCGGGACGCATCGCCGATTTCTGGCTGCGCGACGACGACGCCACCGAACCGTCGCCGGCACTCGACCGGCTGCTGGCGCTCTGCGCCGGACACGGCGCGCCGGTGACGCTCGCCGTCATTCCCGCGCCGACCGGCGACGCGCTGGTGCAACGGCTGGCGACAGCGCCGCTGGCGGAAGTCGCCGTGCATGGCTGGGCGCATGTCAACCATGCGCCGCCTTCCGAGAAGAAGCAGGAGCTGGGCGGGCATCGCCCGGCATCGGTCGTGCTCGCGGAATTGCAGCAGGGCTTCGCGAAGCTGCAGGGCCTGCATGCCGCCCGCTTCGCGCCGCTTCTGGTGCCGCCGTGGAACCGCATCGACCAGGCATTGCTGCCGGAACTTGGCGGCCTCGGGTTTCGCGCGCTGTCCGTCTTCGGGCCGGAAAAAGGCGGGGCGATGCTGGAGATCAACACCCATGTCGACCTGATCGACTGGCATGGCACGCGCGGCGGCCGGCCGCCCGAGGCGCTGGTGGCGGAGATCGTGGCGCGGCTTCAGGAGATGGAAACCACCGGCGGGGTCATGGGCTTCCTCACCCACCATCTCGTCCATGACGAGGCCGCCTGGGCATTCTGCGCGGCTCTGCTGTCGATCACGGCGGGGCACCCTGCCTGCCGCTGGCGCAGGGTGGCGGAGTTCACAGATCGATGACCTGACCGTCGCGGCCGGCGAAGGCGCCGGGGAAGTCGGCCTGGGCCTGTTTCTCGATATCCAGCAACTCGTCATCGGTGCGCGCCGGCAGGTGATGGATGAAGCCGACGCTTTTGGTCTGGGCCAGTTTGGCGAGGCGAACGGCCTGCTGCCAGCTCGAATGGCCGTAGCCGCGATAGCGCTCCATCTCGCTGTCGAGATAGGTGCAGTCGTAGAGAAACAGGTCGCAACCGTCGATCAGCTTGAGGACGACCGGATCGAAGATATCAGGCGTATGCTCGGTATCGGTGACCATGACGACGCTGCGGCCGCCCCATTCGACACGATAACCGACCGCGCCGCCTGGATGCACGAGATTGGCGGTCCTGATGGTGATGCCGGGGCGCGGATGCAACACATCGCCGGGATGGAAATCGCGCGTCTCGACGCGGGCGGAACAGATATCCGGCTCGACCGGAAACCATGGCGGCCGCATCAATTGCCGCACCATTTCGCGCGTGGTCATCTTCGGGCCCATATGGCCGGACCACAACGTCACCGCGGCGCGCGATTTGTAGAGCGGCACGAAATAGGGCAGGCCGATGACGTGGTCGTAATGAAAATGCGAGAAGAAGATATCGATATCGGCGACACCTTCGGCCAGCAGCGCGTCACCCGCCTCGCGCAGGCCAGAGCCGGCGTCGAACAGCAGCCGGTGCGGCCCGCATTGCATCTCGACGCAGATCGTGTTGCCGCCGAACGCCCGAAACTGCCGTCCCGAAACAGGCAGGCTGCCGCGTGTGCCCCACAATCGAATACGAAATGACTTGTCGCTCACGCTTGCCTACTTCCCCGTCGCCCTTTGCCTCGTTCGCGCGTCAGGAGCCCGATCCGCGTCGAAAGCACCATCCGCTTCTCCGGGCGGAAAACCGCCGCGCGCGTTTTCCGGACATGCTTTAGCCGCGCAAAGGTGCCGCTTTCCTTGTCCTCACGCAAAATCCTCGCGCATTGTCCGCGAAACGCTCTACCATCCCTGCCTTAAGACATCATTGTTTGGACCGGCCAAAATCCGGTCATCTTCAATATGATAGACAATGTCTCGCCGTTATGCGAGTCGCGAAATCATCTGCGATTCCTCCGCTCAGCGAGCGCGGCGGAGGGATTTCAACTCCATCAGCACCACCAGGAAGATGGCCGCGATGATGCCGAGGACGACGACGGCCGGCGCGACGAGGATCATCGGCGGCCGGGTTGAGACAAGCGGCGCGACGGCGGCGGAGACGATGCGCACATTGTCGTTCGGCAGCAGCGCCAGCTCGTAGGTTTCCTTGTTGCGGCTGAGAAGCTGCTGGTAAAGCTCGCGATTGGCGGTCGCCTCGCGTTCCAGCGCGGCGAGTTGCACCTTGGCGGCGTCGGTGCGCGAGATCGACTTCGCCAGTTCCCGCACCTGGTTTTCAAGCTGCGCCTGCTTTTCGGCATTGACGTCGCGCTCGGATTTGAGCTGGCCGACCATGCGCTGGCGCTGCTGGGCGATCTGCGCATCCAGCCCGTCGATCATGTGCTGGGTTTCGGCCAGACGCGGATGGCGCGGGCCATAGGTCAGGGTCTGCTGGTCGCGCTGCTGCATCAGCGCCGCCCGCTGGCGGCGCAGATAGGAAAGCTGTTCGCTTTCCTCGTCGGTCTGGCCGGGCGTGCGGGTATAGGTACCGGTCGCCTTGCTCTCGTCATAGCGCGCCTGCGCCTCCTCGGCCGCGCTCTTGATGGCGGCGAGCTGCTGGCTGATGTCGCTGAGCTGGCGCGTCTGCACCGTATTCTGCTCGTCGAGATAGACGATGTTGTTGTCGGCCTTGAAGCGGGCGACGGCCTCTTCCGAGGCGTTGACCTTGCTGCGGATCTCCACCAGCCGGTCCGACAGGGTGCGGACGGCGTTTTCGGTGGCGCGGCTGCGCGAGCCGTTCTGGGTTTCGGCAAAGGCCGTGGCGACGCCGTTGGCGATGCGCGCGGCTTCGGCGCCGCTGCGATCCTTGGCGGAAATTTCCACCAGATAGGTGGCGCCCATGCGTTCGGCGGTGACCGCCTTGCGGAATTTCGCCAGCGCCTTGAGGTCGTCGACGCTGCCGGTCCAGCTCGCGCCGTTCGGCAGCAGCTTCAACCGTTCCAGAAGGTCGATCAGGAACCCGTCCGAGCCGACCACGCGCACCATGCTTTCCAGCACCGCGGCATCGGTGCCGATCGCCGGCAGCACCTCCTGCTGCAGCGTCACCTTCTCGTCGCGCGGATCGATGAAGACGATGGCCGAGGCCTTGAACGGAAAGGGAATGAAATAGATGGCGGCGAGCGCCAGCGCCGAAAACACCGCCGCGATGACCGCGATCGTCAGGTCGCGGCGCAGGATGAGTGCCAGCAACGCCCTCGGATCGAAAAACCCGTCGCGCGGCGGGCCGGGCGGCGGTGGCGCAGCCTCGCGCGGCGGCCGCTCTTCCTTCTCCTCGACGGCGGGCCGGGCTGAGGCGGCGGGCGGATTCTCGATGTCGCGCGCGCTCAGCCGCTCCCGTTTTCCGGGCGCGTTCCATGACCGCACAGGTCTGCCGGGCATATCCCAAGCCGACATCCAAAAAGGCTCCTCGTCGCAGGCCCGCGGACGGGCTTTACCGAACGTAGAGGGAATTGTTAAACCTGCGGTTAACCAAACGGTGACCGCAGGCAACTAGACTGCGGGCGGGATCAACCGGGAGCGGCAGGCGCAATGGCGAACGTGTCCATACGGCATGACGGGCCGCAACGCGCCGCTGGCACGGCGCCCGAAACGGACAGGCCGTTGCTCGAGACAGCGATCCGCGCCCTGGCGACCGTCGCCGGCGCGCTCTTCATCGTCGCCCTGCCGCTGGTCGCCAATGCCGCCCATTCCGCGCTCGGCCTGCTGACGCTCGCCGCCCTCGTCATTCCCTGTGCATTGCTGTCGCCGGCGACCCTGGTCGCCACCATCTTCTGCGGCTTCATCTTCCAGAACACCATCGTCTCGATGCTCACCGGCTGGGTGGCGACGAAGGCCGAGTTCGACATGATGCGCGCCTATAATTTCTTTACCGTCTGCATCGCCTGGGCAACCGTCGCCTCTCAGTTTCTGGCCGGTCGCCTTCCCGGCCAGCCCGCCCTGATGCCGTTCCTGAAAGCCTCCGTCGCCGCGCTGGCGTTGATCGGCGTTTATTTTCTGCTCGGCTTTGCGTTGTACGGCACGCTGGCGATCGTCAACCTGCGCAACATCGCCACGCCGCTCCTGCTGTTCCAGATCAGCGTCGTGCTGTTTGCCAGCTTGCCGCTGCGGCCCGGGCCCGCGCTGACGCTGATCGGCCTGCTGCTGCTGTTCTGCGGCCTTGCCGAATTCCTGTTTCGCAACGACTGGCTGGTGCTGACCAACGGCGCCGCCTACTGGAACCTCACCACCGGACCGAACTGGGCGACGCTCGCCCTCGACAAGCAGGTGCGCGAGACCGGCCTTGTCGCCGGCGGCCTGCTCGACACGTTCCGCATCAGCCTGTTCAATTCGCCGCTGTTCGCCGATCTCGATATCGCCATGCTGCGCCTGTTCGGTCCGAACATGCATGCGATCAGCTTCGCCTATTGCCTAGCCTTCTTTTCGCTGTTCACGCTCTATCGCGGCCGCATGCTGCAGGCGCTGGCCTTTATCGTGCTGCTGGTGCTGGCCAGCGCCAAGGGGCCGGTGCTGGTCTTTCTGCTGGCCGGCGTGAGCTGGATCGTGTTCCAGTTGCTGGGCAGCCGCGTCGCACTGGCGCTGCATCTCCTCGTGCTTGCCGTCTATGCCGTCAGCGGCGTGATCCTCGGCATGCGCATCGGCGATTTCCATGTGCTCGGGCTGATGGCGGGCCTTGCCGAATTCGTCGCCAATCCGCTGGGGCGCGGCATCGGCGCCGGCGGCAACCTGTCGCCACTGTTTTCGACCATCAACTGGTACGAGGCCCAGGCCGTGGGACGCACGCCTTTTCCGGTGGAAAGCTCGGTCGGCGTGCTGCTCTACCAGATGGGCATCGCCGCCTTCGCGGTCATCGGCGTCTATGCCTGGATCGCCTGGCGGCTGCTGGCGCTCGCCCGCTTCACCCGCAATGCCCTGCATGCCGCATTCGCCTTCGCGCTGATGGCGCTGATCGTCAACGGCCTGTTCCAGGAAGAGGCCTATTTCGCGCCGCTGGCGCTCTCCATCTACATGGCGCTGGCCGGCATGATGCTCGGCGCCGGCGTGCGCACCGGTGCGATCGGCGGCCCGCAATTTACGGTTAAATAGCCACGATCCCGCAGCTATAATGCATCCAGCGCGTTTCTTTTAAGCCAATCTTACCGGTTTGACGTTTGCATGGGTCCAATCGGCATGCCGCCGGCAGGGATTGCGGGCAAGGGCATGCACGCAACCGGAAGACTGAAGGCGCTTCGCCCGCGGGGATCGTGGCGAGAGCGCCGTAGGGAGTTGGAAGATCATGGCGGTTCGCGGCACGACACGCCCCACGCGCCTGCTGTTTGTCCAGACGCAGGCGGAAATGGCGGGTGCGCAGGAAATCTCCCGCATCCTTGGCGAGGCGCTGGCGCGCCCCGGTCCGGCCGGCGAGCCGGCCTATGACGTGCATCATCTGTTCCTCTACCGGAAATCCGCCGGCTGCGACGATTTTCCCAACGCCCATTTCGCAGCACGGGAGCGGCCGGGAAATCCGCTGGCCAAGGCCGCCTTCTTCGCCCGTCTGGCACTGATGATGCGCGCGATCGGCGCCGATGTCGTGCTGCCCTTCCAGCATTACGGCAATATCGTCGCCGGACCGCTGGCGCGCCTGATCGGCACGCGCCGCATCATCGCCAACCATGTTTCTGCGCCGGCGACGATCAGCGGCACCGTGCGCCGCCTCGACCGGCTTCTCGGCCTGGCCGGCGCCTATGACGTGATGACGGTCAATTCGCAATCCACCTGGCGCGACTACATGGCCTATCCCGAGCGCTACCGCCGCCGCATCGTGCATGTGCCGCACGGCTTCGCGCGCAAGACCGCGACGCTCGACAAGGCCGCCGCCCGCTGTGCGCTCAACCTGCCGGAAACGGCGGCGCTGCTCGGAACGGTGGCGCGACTGCATCCACTCAAGCGCATCGACCTTGCCATGAAGCTGCTGCCCGGCAATCCAGACCTGCATCTGGCGATCGCCGGCCAGGGGCCGGATGCCGACCGGCTGCAGGCGGTCGCCGCCACCCTCGCTATCCGCGACCGGGTGCATTTCCTCGGCGAACGCCGGCCGGACGAGATCGGCCTGCTGCTTGCCAGCCTCGATGTCTTCGTCTTTCCCAGCGAAGCCGAAACCTTCGGCCTCGCCGCCGTCGAGGCCGCCGATGCCGGCATCCCGGTCGTCTCTCACGATATGCCGGTGATGCGCGAAGTCCTGCAGGTGGAGGGGGCGCCTTGCGCCCTGTTCGTCGATGCCGCCGATACCGAAGCCTTTGCGGCCCGGGTGCGCAGGTTGCTTATCGACCGCGCCGAATACGACCAGCTGTCCGCGCTCGGCCGGCAGCTTGGCGCTGCGCATTCGCTGGAGGCGATGGTCGCCAGCTATCGCGCCCTGATCGAAGGTACGGCGCCAGCGGGCTGGCCGCTGCCGCAGCCCGCACGGACGGGAAAAGCGGCATGAGTGCGCCGCCACACCTCTCGCGCATCGCCATCCTCGTCGAGCGGGATGCGTTGTCGCTGTGGGTCATGGCGCTCGCCAAGTCCTTGGAAAGCCGCATCGGCGCGGAGATCGCCGTCGTCGTCAGCGATCTCGCCGGCGGCTCCGGCGAACCGGCCTTCGGCACGCTGCTCAACCTCGAAACGCTGGTGGTCCGGCGCGGCCGCGCCTGCTGGTCCGACCGCATCACCCCCGATTGCCTCGGCAAATACCGCCAGCGCGCTATCGGCGCGGCCGACCTGATCGTCGATCTGACCGCCGCCGGCGTCGCCTCGCCCTCCATCCCGATCCTGCGGCCGACTTTCCAGGATCGGCTGGGCGAAGCCGGGCTCGCCGGCTTGCTGCTGCTCGGCATCACTCCGGAAATCGTCGTCGAGCGCATGGAACCCGGCGGCGATGCGCCGCGGGAACTGGTCCACGGCGTCGCCTCGCTTGAAGCCGCCGCCGGAATCGGCGGCGGAATGGAAGCCGTCTGGTCGCGGCTGCTGCTGATGCTGCTTGCGGCCATCGAGAAGCGCGGCATGGTCTCGCCGATGCGCGAGCCGCCGCAGAAGCCGGCGCGCGCCGTGCGCCGGCGCGATCTCGTGCGCTACAGCGCCCGGCTTCTGGCCGCAACCGCTGCCCGCGCCGCCTATCGCCTCTGCTTCCACGGGCCGCACTGGCGGATCGGCTGGCGCATCACCGATGCCGCCAACGATGTCTGGAATCGGCGCGACCTCGCCGGCGTCACCTGGAACGTGCTGCGCGATCCCGTCGACCATTTTTATGCCGACCCCTTCCCGTTCATCCGCGATGGCCGGCGCCACATCTTTTTCGAGGCGCTGGACCATCGCACGCAGAAGGGCATCATCGCCTGCTCGGTCTTCGGCGCGGACGGCAAGCCCGGCCCCGCCGTCCCAATCATCGAGGAACCATGGCACATGTCCTATCCCTTCGTCTTCGAGGCGGAGGGAGCAACCTGGATGATCCCGGAATCCTCTCTCAGCGGCGAAATCACGCTGTACCGCGCCACCGATTTTCCGCTGCGCTGGGAGCGCCATGCCACGCTGGTCGACAATGTCGAGGCGGCGGATGCGACCATCGTCTCCCATGGCGGCAAGCTGTGGATGTTCGCCGTCACCCGCCAGGACATCGGCGGCTATTCGGATACGCTGGCGATCTGGATGGCCGATCGCCTGACTGGCCCGTGGCGGCCGCATGGCGGCAATCCGGTGCTGATCCACGACCGGCTTGCCCGCCCCGCCGGCCATATGCTGCATCGCGACGGCGCTCTGCTGCGCCCGGTGCAGGATTGCCGCAATGGCTACGGCGCCGGCTTGGGGCTGGCGCGCATCACCCGGCTCGACGAGGAGCATTTCGAGCAGGTCGTCGAGACCTGGTTGAAACCCGGTCCCGGCTGGCCTGGCCGCAAGTTGCACACGCTGAACCGCTTCGGCGATCTCGAAGTCATCGACGGCGGCGTCTTTCGGCCGAAATGGGAAAGCGCCGCCCGGCTGATCGACCGGCTCTACGAGCCCGTCTCCACCACACCGCAACCCGTCAGGGCTTGACGATCCCGGTGAGCGCCTCGACGACGCCGGCATCCGGCAGGTGGGTCCGCGCATCCATCAGGCTGAAGCCGTCCTGAAAATCCCAATGGGTCCAGCCGATGCAGCGGTCGCGCGCCAGCCGCGCGACGAGGCCGAGCCAGACGAGCCGCGATTCCCGTGGCGATGCAAAGGTCAGCGCCCCGAATTCGTTGACGATGACTGGCCGGTCGTTGCGCTTAGACCAGTCGGCCATGGTGTCGAAAGCACCCGTCAGCAGCGCCTCGTCCCAGGGCGTCTGCAGCGAGCGGGCCAGTTGCTGCGCCGCCTCCGCATGGCCCTCGGCCTTCAACTCGGCAAGCTGCCGGCGCACCGCCGGCGTCTCGCGCGTCGCCGGGAAAGGCAGGCCCTTCAGGAGACGCAAGGGGTCGTCCAACGGACCCCAGGTCAGGCCCTGATGGGTAAAGGCGAAGGGGTCGTAATAATGGACGGCATACACGACGTTGCGGTCTGCGAAAGGCTGCATGCCAGCCAGCATCTCGTGCCGCTGCGGCCCGGAGGGGCCGACGATGACCGTATGTTCGGGCAGATCGATGCGCAATTGCCGGATCAGCCGGTCGGCGGTGCGCATCCACACCGCCTGGTCGATCTCCGGTTCGTTGAGCAGTTCGATGGCGACCCTCTGGGGATCGAGGCTGCGCGCCACCGGTGTCAGCCGTTTCCATAGGGTGGAGAGCCGCCGGAAACCGCCCTCCGGGTCGGCAGCGAATTGCGGCCCGATGTCGCCGCCGGCATGCAGGTCGAGGGAAACGGCATAATCGAGGCTGATGAGGAAGATCGCCTGGTCGTAGATCGCAGAAAGATAGGCGGCGGCATCCGCGCCCTCCAGCCGGCTGTGATCGATCGGCAGGCGGATATGGGTGAAATCGTCGGCCCGCAATGCCCGCAACTGCTGCAGTGTCGGGTGGCGCTCGGCTTCCGGCGCATCCCAGCCGGTGAGGTTCACGCCGCGCTGCAGGGCCTGCAACAGCGACGGATTGGGGAAATCCGGCAGAGCGCATTCCGCCGCCCCGGCCGCGCTTGCCAGCGGCATCAGCCACAGGATGGCGCCAAAAATCCTAGTCCGAATTGCGCAGGAGAGCATAGATTGCGACCGGATTGGTAACCAGGTAACGCCGCGCCAGCCGGCGCGGCTCCAGACACATGCGATGCAGCCATTCCAGCCCCGCCTTCTGCATCCAGAGCGGCGCGCGCGCATTCTTGCCCGACAGGAAATCGAACAGCCCGCCGGCGGTTTTCACCACGCCGACGCCGGTGAACCGGTCGAGGTTGCGCTTGACGAAGGCCTGTTCCAGCGGAAAGCCAAGGCCGATCCAGAGAATATCCGGCCGCGCCTCGCGAATATCCGCCACCACCCTCTCCTCCTCTTCGGGGGTAAAATAGCCGTTGCGGCGCCCGGCGAAGGTCAGCCCCGGATAGGCGGCGCGCATCGCCTCGACGGCGCGGCGGTTCACCTCTTCGCTGCCGCCGAGGAAATAGAAGGAGACACCCTCGCTTTCGGCCCGGCGGGCCACGGCATGGACGAGATCCGTGGTCGCCACCCGCTCGCTGATCGGCGTCGTGGAGCGCATGCGCGAGATCAGCACCATCGGCATCCCGTCGGCATGAATCTCGTCCGCCTCGTGCATCAGCGCCCGAAAGCGCGCATCGGCGCGACACATGGCGATCACCTGGCCGTTGGCCGAGGTGGAATAATAGGGACGTGGCGCGCCGTCGCGCGCGGCCAGCGCATGGGCGATGAAACTGTCGGCGGCCGCATCCATCGACACCTGGGCGATCTGCAGCCCTCCCAGCCGTACACTCGGCGGGCAGCGGGGCGCGGGCCCTGCCGATCCGTTGTCCTCGTTCATAGCCCGCAGCATCTTTCCCAGCCTTTCACGGAGGGCATCCGTATCGTCTCAAATCCAGTCCCAACCATACAGGCCATACAGCGACAAGAACAAACATGCTCGCATGCGATGGTTAATTTTACCGCCGCAACCTATGGGAGCCGCCAGTTTTCCCCCGTCGTGCGGCCGATTCAGGCCAGGCTGTCTCGCCGCGACACAGGAAACATGCTCCCTTCCGGGACGAAAGGCCTGTCCCGACACCGGCTGGTCGCCATCATAACATCGAAAAACGCGCCAGGCGAGGCAACTCTTCGAGGAAGCCTTAACCATGCGCGGCGGAATGGGGGCGGGCGCCTTCTTGCCCACGGGTCGGAAGCATGAGCGTAGAATGTCGCAGACAGGCTTCAATTCCCCGGGAACAAGCCCTAGAATTCGCGGCAATATCATAAATGGGGTCTCATCAGCATGGCAGAGTTTCCGCAAAAGGCGAAAGTCGTCATCATCGGCGCCGGCGGCATCGTCGGCGCATCTATCGCGCATCACCTGATCGAGCGTGGATGGGACGACATCGTCGCCATCGACAAGTCGGGCATTCCGACCGATATCGGCTCGACGGCGCACGCCTCCGACTTCTGCTACACCACCAGCCACGACTACCTGTCGGTCTGGACAACCCAGTACTCCATCGACTTCTTCGAGAAGATGGGCCACTACGCCCGCATCGGCGGCCTGGAAGTGGTGCGTACCGGCGATGAAGCCTGGATGGAGGAAATCAAGCGCAAGCTGTCCTCCGCCAAGGCCTTCGGCACCCGCGCCCATTATGTCTCGCCGGCCGAGATCAAGAAGATGTTCCCGCTGATCGAGGAAGACCAGGTAATGGGCGGCATGTTCGACCCCGATGCCGGCCTGGTCATTCCGCGCTCGCAGACGGTCGCCGGCAAGCTCATCGACGCCGCCGAAAAGACCGGCAAGCTTGCCGCCTTCGCCAACACCCCGGCGCAATCGCTGATCGTCGAGAACGGCCGCATCAAGGGCGTCGTCACCCATCGCGGCACGATCATGGCCGATCACGTCGTCGTCTGCGCCGGCCTCTGGGGCCGCCTGATCGCCGAAATGGTCGGCGAAGATCTGCCGGTCATGCCGGTCGACCATCCCTTGACCTTCTTCGGTCCGTACAACGAATTCGAAGGCACCGGCAAGGAAATCGGCTTCCCGCTGCTGCGCGACCAGGGCAATTCCGCCTATATGCGCGATACCGGCGACCCGAAGACCACCGAGGGCGGCCAGATCGAATGGGGTTATTACGAGACCGACAATCCGCGTCTCTGCCATCCGCGCGACCTGCTCGAAAAGCATGAGGCCCGCCTGTCGCCCTCGCAGCGCGACCTGGAAATGGAACAGATCCTCGCGCCGCTCGAACGCGCCATGGAACTGACGCCGATCCTCGGCGAACTCGGCTACAACGAAGGCCATTCCTTCAACGGTTTGTTGCAGGTTTCGGCCGGCGGCGGCGCATCCTGCGGCGAGAGCCAGAAGGTGCGCGGCCTGTGGTATTGCGTCGCCATCTGGGTCAAGGACGGCCCCGGCTACGGCAAGCTGATCGCCGACTGGATGACCGACGGCCGCACCGAGATCGACCATGCCTCGATCGACTATGCGCGCTTCTATCCGCACCAGTTGACGGAAGAATTCATCGAAAACCGCTGCCGCGAAGCCGCCCAGAAGATCTACTTCCCGGCGATCCATCCGCGCGAACCCTATGCCACCAGCCGCAACGTCAAGCGCTCGCCCTTCAACGCGCGCGAGAAGGAGCTTGGCGGTTACTTCATGGAACTCGGCGGCTGGGAACGCGCCCACGGCTACGCCGCCAACGAGCATCTGCTCGAAAAATACGGCGACCGCGTACCGGTGCGCGAAAACGAATGGGACAACCGCCATTTCTGGCGCGTCTCCAATGCCGAGCATCTGGCGATGAGCGAGGATTGCGGCATCGTCAACCTCTCGCATTTCCACATGGTGGATATCGAGGGTCCCGACCATGTCGAGCTCTTGGAATGGCTTTGCGCCGCCAAGATCGGCGGTGACGCCAATATCGGCAAGGGCATCTATACCCACTTCCTCGACGACGAGGGCATGGTGCGCGCCGACTTCACCGTCTTCCGCATGGCCGATCGCTGCCGCCTCGTCAACGGCGCCGATGCCGGTCCGCGCGACTTCCATTACATGAAGCGCGTCGCCGAGGATCGCGGCCTCGACGTCACCATCACCGACGTTTCGGAAAAGTTCATCACCATCGGCATCTGGGGCCCGAATGCCCGCGAGACGCTGAAAAAGGTGGTTGCCGATCCCGCCGGCCTCGATGTCGAAAACTTCCCCTTCGCATCGATCAAGCAGATCGAGATCGCCGGCAAGCCGGTCACCGCCTTCCGCATTTCCTATGTCGGCGAGCAGGGCTGGGAGCTGCACATGAAATACGAGGACGGCCTCGCCGTCTGGGATGCGCTGCGCTCCACCGGCGTCATGGCCTTCGGCGTCGAGACCTATGCCAACTCGCGCCGCATGGAAAAGAGCCTGCGCCTGCAGAACGCCGACCTGCTGACCCAATACAACCTGATCGAGGCCGATCTCGCTCGCCCGAAGGTCAAGGACGCCGACTTCCGCGGCAAGGCCAAGCATCTGGAATACAAGGCCCGCGACCACCAGCCGGCCATGCTCTGCACGCTGGTCATGACCGAAAACACCGACGCCAAGGGCGTGAAGCGGTATCCGGTCGGCTCGCTGCCGGTCATCGATCCGGACACCGGCGCGGTGCTGGTCGACGAACTCGGCCGCCGTTCCTACACGACCTCCATCGCCTTCGGCCCGACCATCGGCAAGAACATCGCGCTCGCCTACCTGCCCTGGTCGCATTGCCAGATCGGCCGCAAGCTGCAGGTCGAATATTTCGCAGAGACCTATCCGGTCGAGGTGGTCGGTATCGGCTACAAGCCGCTTTACGACCCGGAAAACCTCAAGCCCCGTACCTGATCGGGCAGTGCTATCGAACAGAAAGCGTCCGCCGCAAGGCGGGCGCTTTTTTCATGCGTGGAGGATTGGTCAGCCGAGGCCGACGCGCGACAGCGGCGGCAGGAAGACGCTGGTACGGCCGGCCGGTTCCGGGGCCGATGTCTCCCCGCGCAGGCCGGGCAGGTCGCCAAGCGGCATCGGCCGGCCGAAGAGATATCCTTGCATCTGGTCGCAGCCCAGCCGTTTCAGGCATTCGAACTGCTCTTCGGTCTCGATGCCCTCGGCGGTCGTTGCCATGCCGAGGCTGCGGGCGACGCCGATGACCAGCTCGACGATGGCGATCGCATCCGAACCGGTGGTGACGTCGCGGATGAAGGAACGGTCGATCTTGATCTTGTCGAAGGGAAAGCCACGCAGACTGCCGAGCGAGGAATAGCCGGTGCCGAAATCATCCATGGCGATCTGGATGCCGAGCCCCTTCAGGCTTCTGAGCGTCTGCAGCGTGTGTTCGTTGCGGTCGAGCAGCACGGATTCGGTGATTTCCAGTTCCAGCCGGCCGGGCTCGAGTCCGCCATGGGCGAGCGCCGCCATCACCTTCCGTTCCAGCGCCTTGCTGCGGAACTGCACCGGCGACAGGTTGACCGCGACCTTCAGCGGCGCCTGCCAGCCGGCGGCATCGGCGCAGGCGGTGTGCAGCACCCATTCGCCGAGCTCCTGGATGATGCCGGTCTCCTCGGCGACCGGGATGAAATCGGAGGGCGCCACCTGGCCGCGCAGCGGATGGTTCCAGCGCAGCAGCGCCTCGTAGCCGCTGACCGCGCGCGTGCCGGCATCGACCACCGGCTGGTAAAACACCTCCATCTCGCCATTGGCGAGCGCCTTTTGCAAATCGACCTCGAAGGAGGTGCGGTCAAGGATGCGGGTATGAAGCTCCGGCCGGAAGACGCAGACGCGTCCACGCCCCAGCCGCTTTGCTTCGTAAAGCGCGAGATCGGCATGCTTGAGCAGTTCGTCCGACCCGACACCCTCCTGCGACAGCGCCAGCCCGACGCTGGTGGCGACGGCGATCTCGCGCTCGGCCAGCAGGTAAGGCAGCGCGATCTCGGCGATCACCCGATCGGCGAAAACGCAAGCCTCGCGCTCCGACAAAGCGGCGCTGAGGATGATGAACTCGTCGCCGCCCAGCCGGCAGACGAGATCGCCGGGTTCGACCAGCCGCGACAGCCGCCCGGCCACCGCCCGCAACAGCGCATCGCCGGTATCGTGGCCGAGCGTGTCGTTGACGTTCTTGAAACCGTCGAGGTCGAGCAGCAGAATGGCGACATGGACCCCTTCCGCGCGGGCCGCGATGCGCGCTTCCAGTTGCTCGCGAAACAGCATCCGGTTGGGAAGCCCCGTCAGCGCGTCGTGATGGGCGGCATGAGCGAGCTTGTCGTTGCGCACCTGCAATTCGCCCGAGGCGATGCGCAGGTCGGCAGCCAGAACCTGCATGCCGTCATGGGCGCGGTTGAGCAGCCGGTTGTGATAAAGCAACAGGACGATCAGGCTGATGCCGCAGACGATCAGGCCGCCGGCCAGCCCGGTATAGATCCGGTGCAGCCGGGTCAGCGCCTCGTATTGCGTATCGATACGCTGGGCGTCGTATTCGGCGGCATAGGACGCCATGGCCGTCATGGCGCCATCGAGGTCGGCCATCTCGGCCAGCATGGCGCGCACGTCGAGCGGCGCGTCGCCATAGACCCCCGCCTCCAGCTTCGTCAGCACCTGATGCAGCCGGTCGAGCGTCTCCTGCTGGTGCGGATCGGCGTCGATCAGTTGCCGCAGCGTGCCGTGCTGGAGGATATCGAGCCGGCCGATCATGATGTCGAGGCGCAGCCGCACCTCGTCGAGCGTGCCGCTTTCGACGCCGAGCCCGTAAGCGGCCAGGCGATGCTCCAGCCGCATGTATTCGGACACCGACTGGCTCACCGCCCAGGAATCGTTGTGATGGGCGACGTTCTTCAGCATCGCCTGCCGCTGCGTGATCACATAGGCGATATAGCTTGTGGCGACGATAAAACAGACGATGACGATGGCGAGCAGTTTCTTCATGGCGCCACCTACCGGACCACCAGCCGGCGCACCTGCCAGGCGGCGCGGCGATAGAAGATCTCGGCCTGCAAACGCGGATCGGAATCGAAGGGATAGATGATGAACAGCGGCCCCTTGCCACGCACCGGCATATAGGCGCCATCCTGCTTCAGCGCCAGCACGACCCCGAAACGCCCGAAATCCTCGATCGGGATATCCACGACATAATCGTTGAGGGCCACCGCCGTTACCGTCGTGCCGGTGGCGCCGACCCGCTCCATCAGCTCGGCCAGCGGCACGCCGTCGAATCTCAGCGTGCCGTCATACCAGGGCGCATGGGTGATCACCGTCGCCTGCCGCATCGCCTCCAGCATGGCAAGGTCGAATTCGGCCTTGTCGCCCGTGTTGGTGATGGCGATCTTTCCGGAAATGCTGAGGATCGGCGCTCCGGTCGGCGCGGGCAGGTCGCCCGCCAGAGCGCCATGCGCGACCAGGAATACAGGAACCAAAAGACCGAAAAGAATTCGCGCCGCTCCCAATGGGATCTCCCTTCTGTCGCGAAAACGTGAGACAATTTCCCTAAATCTTTGCAAAGACAGCCAGTCGCCTTCTATCAAACCTACATCTTTCCCTTGTTATTTTTAGCGAAAAACCCTCCGCACGGTTGTGCGGAGGGTTTTTACGGTTATCGCGGACTCAGAACTCCTGCCAGTTATCCTGGGCCGCCACGGCGGCATTGCTGGCGAAGGCGGCCGCGACCTTGCGGCCCAGCGCGCGCACCGGCGAAGCGACCGGAGCTTCGGCGCCGGACACGGTTCGCACCGGGCGGGGTGCGGCAGCGGCGGTGCCGAGCTTGAACTGCGCCAGCAACTGGTTGAGCGAGGCGACCTCGCGCGCCAGCCCATGGCTGGCAGCTGTCGACTCCTCGACCATGGCCGCGTTGCGCTGCGTGTCCTGGTCCATCTGATTGACGGCGGTATTGATCTGCTGCAGGCCGGAGGACTGTTCCTGCGCCGCCTCGACGATCGCAGCGATATTGCGGTCGATGTCGTGAACCTCCGAGACGATGGTCGTGAGCGCCTTGCCGGTCTCGCCGACCAGTTCGACGCCTTCCTGCACCTGGCCGTTCGAGGTGGTGATCAGCGCCTTGATCTCCTTGGCGGCATGGGCCGAGCGCTGCGCCAGTTCGCGCACTTCCTGGGCGACGACGGCGAAGCCCTTGCCGGCTTCGCCCGCGCGCGCTGCTTCCACGCCGGCATTCAACGCCAGGAGATTGGTCTGGAAGGCGATTTCGTCAATGACGCCGATGATGTTGGCGATCTCCTCGGAGGACTTTTCGATGCGCTCCATCGCGCCGATGGCGCGGCGCACCACCTCGCCGGATTGCTCGGCATCGTGGCGGGCGCGGTTGGCAAGCGCGCCGGCCTCCTGGGCACGGCGGGTGGAATCCTTGACCGTCGTGGTGATCTGCTCCAGGGCTGCGGCGGTTTCCTCGACGGCCGCCGCCTGCTGCTCGGTGCGCTTGGCAAGATCGTCGGCGGCCGCACGGATTTCCCTGGCGCCGGCATCGATGCCGCGGGCGTTTTCGGAAACGCTGGCCAGCGCCTCCTGCAGCTTGCCCGCGGATGCGTTGAAATCGCTGCGCACCGCATCCAGCGTCTCGGTGAACGGCTGTTCGATGCGATAGGAGACGTCGCCGTCCGACAGCTTGGCAAGCGCGATCGCCAGGTTGTCGACGGCAAAGCGGACATCGGCGGCCTCACGGGCGCGCTGCTCCTCGCGCGCCAGGCGCTCCTTTTCCGACAGGCTGCGATTGGCGTCGGCTTCCTGCTCAAGCCGGATGCGCTCGCGCGCATTCTGCAGGAAGACCTCGACAGCCTTGGCCATCTGACCGACCTCGTCGCCGCGCGTCATGCCGGGAATGGCGTCCTGCACATCGCCGCCGGCGAGGCTGCGCATCCGTTCCTGCAGGCTGCCGAGCGGCCCGGTGATCTCACGCGTGGCGACCAGCAGGCCGGCGCCGAAGGAGGCGGCGAGCGCGGCCGCGATCACCGCCAGCGAATAGATGACGGTGCTGCTGTTGCCGTCCGAAATCGTTGCCGCCCGCTTTTCCAGCTCGATGCGCAACGCGTCGGTGAAGGCGCGCAGGCGCTTGCCGAAATCGGCGGCCTGCATATCGAGATCGGCGATCCTTTCGCGGAAGGCCTGCGCCTCGCCCCTGGCGTTTCCATCGGCCAAGGCTTGCAGAGCCGTCTCGATGCCGTGCATCTCGGCGACGAAACCGTCGATTGCGGCCGCCTTTTCTGGCAGGTGACCCCTGGCTTCGTTCATCCGTTCGTACATCTGTTGCGAATTCGTCTTGAGGTCGTCGAGTGCGAAGCCGATTTCGCCGGATTGCGGATCGTGAAGACCTGTCCTGTAGGCATCGTAGAACAGGCTGACGAAATTGCGGTCGGCGCGGGCGATCTGGCGCAGCGCGACCGCATCCGCATTCACGAACCGCGTATAGACCGTGTCGCTGGTCTGGAATTCTCGCCCCATATAGGCTGCACCACCAAGAGCGACCACCGAAACGGCCGTCAGCACCGACAATATTTTGACCTTGATTTTTGCGCTTGTCAGAAAAGACATTGCCTGACCTTTATATCTGAAAATGGCGGTTGCGGTCCGGTCGATGCGCCAATCCCGAAGTCGCCATGGCATGCGGCGGCGAACACGGGGATCGCAAGCATCCGAGGTTTTCGGCTTGCCGACCGGGACCGCAGACCGAGACATCCGGCCCGCCGCATGTGAGGGATGCCGCTGCAATTCATTCGAGCGACGTGGAGGAAAGCATCGGGTTCGAATACCCGCGTGGATATCCGGGTTCCCGCATGAGTTGACCCTGGTTGCGGAAAGTAAAGAAAACACTAGCTCTGCAGGACGCGCCGTTTTTGGCTGCGCAAAAGGGATATGTTTGAGGAAATCGGACAAATTATACCCGGCTGAGCGGCTGTTCCAGCGCGGCGCGCCGCTTCGTATCCGACGGGCTTTCGCCATAGGCCATGCGGTAGGTCGCGGAAAACCGCCCAAAATGGAAGAAGCCCCATTTCAGACAGATCTCCTTCACGGAGCGGTCGTTCAGCGGATCGGAAAGGTCCGAGCGCGCCGCCTCCAGACGGATGCCGCGCAGATAGGCCGCCGGCGTCGTGTCCTTGAAAGCGCGAAAGCCGTTTTCCAGCGCCCGCACCGAAATGCCGGCATCGGCGGCGACCATGCCCATGGTGATCGGCTTGTCGATATAGGTACGCATGAACTCGACAGCGCGGTGAATGTGGCGTGGCGCGATGAGTGACGGGGTCTGGTCGAGCAGGTAGGAAAAGCGATGCGGCACGTTGCGCGCCAGAAGATCGGTCAGCGCCTGCGCCAGATGCGCCATGGCCAGCGGCGATTGCAGCAGCGGCCCGCCATGGCGCATGCCGTCGATCACGGTCTGAAGCAGCATGTCGATCACCTGCCCTTCCCGGGTGGCGGTGTCGAGGATGGGGCGAAGATCGAGCGAACCGCTGAACGGCTTGTCGATCAGGGCTGCGACGGTCTGGGAGACCAGCGACCAGTCGAGGAAGACGACATCGTGGACATTGAGGTCGCCGCGCACGAAAAAGCGCTCCGCCTCGCAATTGTTGGTGAACGTGATGCGGCCGGGAAAGCCCTCGATCGTGGTCTGGCCAAGCCTGGCGTTCAGCGCCCCCATGCGCGGCAGGGCGATCGACAGCATTTCCGGCGTGTCGCTATTGGAGCGCAGATCCCACTCGCCGCGATAATGGCCGCTGACCAGCGTCATCAGGCCGTTGGAGCGCAAATCCGCCCGCCAGCGGAAATCCCGAAGCGCCGTCGTGGGCGCGGCGTCGAAGCCCCCGAATTCCGCAGTCAGCGTATCGTGCATGCTTTCGAAGCCGCTGCCCTGGAACCGCCATCCGGGTTCCGGTTTGTTCTTGTCCAGCATTTTCCGACATTCCTCCCCTCATGCCTGCAGTCTTTTCTTTCACCGCCCCCGTCATCACCGGCCGATGGCTTTGCCCGACCACCTCCTCCAGATGCCTGCGGTCGGCTTGCAGCCCGCGATGTTCACTCCCTCCGTATTGCGCGGCGGCGGCTTGTTTCCCGTCGGCGTCGGCGAAACAGCGGACATGGAATCGATGTCCATGCTCCGTGTCGGTCTGTCACCCCGCTACCGGGCAACGGGCCGGTCCGCCATTTTCGCCGCAGCCGGCGACCGCGCAAACCGCTAGGGTAAACACTTGTTAATCGCGTCGCAGAACAATAGAATTCGGCGCAAATCAAAGGTTTGGTGGGCTATTCCCATCGGATGCGCCGATTTTGCCAGTTGTTCCAGCCTCTTATCCAATAGCTTTACCGGGCGGTTTTGAAAGTTCCGGCCTCCTTCCTTGCTCAAAAGCTCGCCACAGGCGAATTTATCGAACGAAATACAATCAATGCGTTTGTTCGATCGTCCCGAATAGCTCTTGCAACTTGCGATATGGCAATCGTAATATTGGCGGGCGGCAGGCAGAACAGTTCATCGCTTCGGGTCGGAATGCATAACAAATACCTTTTCCTATCGGAAAAAGCCGTCGAGCAGATACGATCAGCGAAAGACAAGGACGAACTCGGAAACGCGATTTCCCGGGCATTGGGAGATCTGGGTTTTCAGTCCTTCCATTTCAGTTGCTTCAAGAAGGACAAGGACGAACTGGTTTACGATCCCACCTGCTGCGCCTGGGCCGGGGATTTTTTCGAGGCCTATCGCCGCGAGGACTGGAACGCGGCCAATCCGCTGCTGAGACGCTCGATACTGGAATGCAACACCTTCGCCTGGAGTGCGGCCGACAATCCCACCGACACCGATTACCAGCGCTACATGGGTTTTCTGCGCGATGGCGGCATCCAGAGCGGCGTCATCGTCCATGTCGCCACCGGCAATACCATGAGTGGTATCTCCGCCGAGATGGCGACGGCGCAGAGCTTTTCACTTGATATCGTCAAAGCCGTGTCGATCGTCACCCAGGCGGCGATGATGCGTGCCGAACTGCTCGGCATCGGCAAGGCTTCGGCCATCGAGGAGAGCATTGCCGGGCGGCTTCTCACCGCCACCCAGCTTGAGATCCTTAAATGGGCGGCGGAGGGAAAATCCAACAGCGACATCGCCACGATCATGGGCATGTCGAAGCGCGGCATCGACTATCACATGGGGGAAATCCTGCGCAAACTGGGTGTCGCCACCCGGATCCAGGCGATTTCCACCTATTTTGGACAGCGCTGACAGCAAACGCCGTCAGGCCGAGCCGACATAGTCGAGGCCGATGTCCAATGTCGGGGCGCTGTGGGTGATCCAGCCGACCGAGAGCAGGTCGACGCCGCTTTCGGCAATCGCGGCGGCAGTCGCCGGCGTGATGCCGCCGGAGGCCTCGGCAATCGCCCTGTTATCGATAATGCCGACCGCCTCGCGCAGCAGGTCGGGCGTCATGTTGTCGAGCAGCACGGCATCGACGCCCTCGCCCATCACCTCGCGCAACTGGTCGAGCGTATCGACCTCAACCTCGATCTTGACGAGATGGCCGACATTGGCCTTGGCGCGGCGGATCGCCTCTTTTACGCCGCCGGCAATGGCGACGTGGTTGTCCTTGATCAGCACGGCATCATAGAGCGCGAAGCGATGGTTCATGCCGCCGCCGGCGCGCACCGCCTGCTTTTCCAGCGCCCGCAGGCCCGGCGTCGTCTTGCGGGTGCAGACGACGGAGGCCTTGGTGCCGGCAACGGCCGCGACGATGCCGGCGGTGACGCTGGCGATGCCGGAGAGATGGCCGAGGAAATTCAGCGCCGTGCGCTCGCCCGTCAGCAGCAGCCGCGACGGCCCCTCGACGGTGAGGATGCGCTCGCCCGGCGACAGCCTTGCGCCATCGCTAACATGGCGGGTGACGGTGAGCCCCGGATCGACCAGCCGGAAGGCCAGTTCGGCGGCATCGAGGCCGGCGACCACCCCCGGCTGGCGTGCCGCCGCCACCAGCGTCGAGCGATGCCCGGCCGGGATGACCGCATTCGAGGTGATATCGCCGGCAAGGCCGAGATCCTCGATCAGCGCGGCGCGCACGATGGGTTCGAGGATCACATGCGGCAGGGGAGCAAGAAACATCTCAGGCACTCCGGGCAAGGGGATGGGTGAGCGCCGCGCCGGCATGGGCGCAGACTTCGGCAAAGGTCATCCGCCGCCGCGCAGGCAACGAAGCGGTCAAGGGATAATCGGTACGGGCATGGGCGCCGCGCGATTCCGCGCGCAGCAGCGCGAAGACGGCGATGGAGAGCGCCACCATGGCCGGATCGGCGGCAGTCCCTTCCGCCTCCACCAGCGGCAGCAGGGCTTTGACGGCGTCGCGCAGGTTTTCGCCGTCGCGCAGGACCGAGAGGTGGCGTGACACCACGGCACGCACCGCCGCCGGATCGGCTGATGGCGGCAGGGTCGAATCCACAAACGGCCGGACTTCGCCGACCGGCTGACCAGCAATATCCTCGGCGGCGTTCAGGCCCATGACCGCCGCTTCGAGCAGCGAGTTGCTGGCCAGCCGGTTGGCGCCGTGCAGGCCGGTCGCGCCGGCCTCGCCGACGACCCAGAGGCCTTCGACGGAACTGCGCCCGTCGAGACCGGTGGCGACGCCGCCCATGTGGTAATGCACGGCCGGGCGCACCGGGATCGGCTGGCGGGCCGGATCGATGCCGGCCTGCCGGCATAGCCCGTCGATGCGCGGAAAACGCGCCGCGAAGCGATCGCCCAGCGCAGGACGCGCATCGAGGAAGACGCGACCGCCCCGGGCG
Organism: Rhizobium sp. YJ-22; assembly: GCF_029601685.1. Classification (NCBI taxonomy): domain Bacteria; kingdom Pseudomonadati; phylum Pseudomonadota; class Alphaproteobacteria; order Hyphomicrobiales; family Rhizobiaceae; genus Rhizobium; species Rhizobium sp. YJ-22. Next base: position 242,820 of record NZ_JARRIR010000009.1, read on the forward strand.
ATCTCGGCGCTGATGGCGCGCGCCACGATATCGCGCGGCGCAAGTTCCGCGCCCGGCCGGTCGGCCATGAAGCGTTCGCCGCGCTCGTTGATGAGGATCGCGCCCTCGCCGCGCACGGCCTCGCTGACCAGTCCCAGCGGACGGCCGGGACCGTCGAGCGCGGTCGGGTGGAACTGCACGAATTCCATATCCGAAAGCACTGCGCCTGCGCGCGCGGCAAGCCCGATGCCCTGCCCCCAGTTGCCGGAGGGGTTGGTGGTCGCCTCGTAGAGACCGCCGAGCCCGCCGGTTGCAAGGACGACATGCGCGGTCGGCAGCAAGGCCGCGCCGCCGGCATGGTTGCCGAGCAGCCCGGCGATTTTTCCGTCCCGCATCACGAGGCGGCGCACCTCGAAACCGGAGAGAACAGCGATCGACGGCGTGTTTTTGACAGCGGCGATCAGCGGTCGGATGATCGCGGCCCCGGAACTGTCGCCCTCGGCATGGAGAATGCGGCGGCGGCTGTGCGCGGCCTCTAGCCCCAGGGCATAAGCACCATCCGCATCACGGTCGAAGCGGACGCCGAAGGCTTCCAGACGGGCGACGAGATCGGGCGCCCGCGCCAGAATGGCGGAGGCTGCGGCCTCGTCGCAAAGCCCGGCGCCGGCGGCGAGCGTATCGGCCAGATGCAGGCCGACGCCATCATCCGCGCCGATGGCGGCGGCGAGGCCGCCCTGCGCCCAGGCGCTCGACGTTTCCTCGCCAAGCCCGGCGCGGGTGATCAGCACGACGGGACGCGGGGCGAGCGCCAACGCCGTCATCAGCCCGGCCAACCCGCTGCCAACCACGGCAACGCGGCCGGCGAGCCTGTCCAAAAATTCGGTCATATCGCAAGCATCCTTTCCACTGCGCGGCGCGCGCCCTCGGCGACAGCGGGATCGACCGTCACTTCATGGCGGTTTTCCTCCAGCGCGGTGCGGATATTGGCGAGCGTGATGCGCTTCATATGCGGACACAGATTGCAGGGGCGGATGAACTCCACCTCCGGATGCTGCACGGCGACATTGTCGCTCATCGAGCATTCGGTGAGCAGCACGACGCGGGCCGGCTTCTTGTCACTGACATAATCCGACATGACCGCCGTCGAGCCGGCGAAATCGGCTTCCGCCACCACCTCCGGCGGGCATTCGGGATGGGCGAGCACGACGACGCCGGGATGGGCCTCGCGCAGGTCGCGCACATCCTGCGCGTTGAACAGCTCATGCACCTCGCAATGGCCATGCCAGGCGAGGATTTCCACATCCGTCTCCCGCGCCACATTGCGCGCCAGATATTCGTCGGGGATCATCAGCACCTTGGGCACGCCGAGCGACTCCACCACCTTGCGGGCATTGCCCGAGGTGCAGCAGATGTCGGAGGCCGCCTTCACCGCCGCCGAGGTGTTGACATAGGTGATGATCGGCACGCCGGGATGGGCCTGTCGCAGCAGCGCCACGTCCTCCGGCGTGATCGAATCCGCCAGCGAACAGCCCGCCTGCATGTCGGGGATCAGCACCGTCTTCGAGGGGTTCAGGAGTTTTGCTGTCTCGGCCATGAAATGCACCCCGGCCAGCACGATGACATCGGCATCGACCTCCACCGCCTTGCGCGCCAGCGCCAGGCTGTCGCCGACGATATCGGCGACGCCGTGGAAAATATCCGGCGTCTGGTAGTTGTGGGCGAGGATCACCGCATTGCGGCGGCGCTTCAGGTCGAGGATGGCCTCGACATCGGCCTCGTGCGACATCCACTCCGCCCGGGGCATGACGCGGCTGACACGATGATAGAGCGAGGCTGCGGAAACCGGGGAATTCATGGCGACTCCTTTTTATACTCGTTTTGAGTATATCCGGGACGCAGTGTTATTCTCGATTTGAGTTTATGTCAATTGCGGGAAAGAGGGAGTTTCGTGCCCGACATGGCCCTCTCTTCGAGCACGGCATGGCGATAGCGAAACAGCTTGGCCGGCCGGCCGCCGGTGCCACTGGTCATCTCGCCGGTTTCCTCGATCAGTTCCTGCTGGTCGATCAGGCGGCGGAAATTCGGCTTGTGCAGGGTCAGCCCCGCCAAGGCCTCCACCGAGCGCTGCAATTGCAGCAGGGTGAAATTCTCCGGCATCAATTCGAAAACGACCGGACGGTATTTGATCTTGGCGCGCAGCCGGGCGATGCCGGTGGCGAGGATGCGGCGGTGATCGGCAAACATCGGCCGGCCGCCGGCCGGATGTGCCGCGCCGCCGGCTTCCGCCACCAGCCCGGCCTCATACATCAGCTCGTAGCGCTGCAGCACCAGATCCTCGTTCCAGGCCGCCCCCGCAAGCCCGAAGGTGAAATCCACTCGCCGCTGGCGAAGGTCGCGCCGCTTCGGTTCCGCGCCCGCCCATTCCGTCAGCCGCGCGGCGATGCCGTCCAGAATTTTCGGCCGGCCCTGGCGGTGATCCTCCCACGGGAAATAATCGTACCAGCCGTGCCAGCCGGGACGGCCCGCCCCCGGCGCCGCCTGCTCGCGCACCAGGCCGAGATAGCTGATCGAGATCGTCCGCCCCGTCGCTTCGTCGGTGCGGTCGCGGTCGGCAAAGGTGTAGAGCTGTTCGAGATAGCCGATCGGATGGCCGGTCTGGTCGCCGACCCATTCGCGCAAACCCGCCTGTAGGCTGCGATGGCCAAGCTCGAACGGGCCGGAGGGCAAGGCAAACCCGCCCTGCACCGTCATCACCCGCGGCGCGTCGCCGGTGACCGCCGCCAGCACCGCGATGAGTTCAGCATGGGCAAGTCCAGTGGTCACGACGGTCCTATCCTCAAACGATAAAATGGCTTTTCGCTTTTGCCATATCCGCTGGAAGAAGCCAACGCGATGCCACCCCGACTTGCTTAACAGGTGAATTACATTGACTCCCGCACGCGCCGGGCGCATCCTTGAGCCGACGCGCCTTCGCCAAGGCGACCGTCCTTTGTTGGGAGGCAAAGTTGGATCTCGTTCAGCACAAGAGCCTCGTGCCCGAGGCATGGTCCACCGTATCCTACGACCAGTGGGCCGACGACCTGCGTTCGATCTGCGGCAATTTCAATCCCAAGACGGTGGAGCGCGGCGACGCCGTGCTCGGCGCGGCCCGGCGCATCGATGTCTGCGGCATGGAGTTCGCCCATGTCTCCAACGATCTCGATTGCGTGCGCCGTGGCTGGGACGACATCCGCCGCGATCCCCACGAACATCTGTTCCTCATCGTCCAGATCGAGGGAAGCTGCGGGCTGGAGCATGGCGACCGCCAGACCGTCCTCGATATCGGCGAATGCATCCTCGTCGATTCCACCCGTCCCACCACCTTCTATTTCGGCGGCCGTTTCTCCAACCACATCTCGCTGCACCTGCCGCGCCAGATGATGTATTCCGACAGCCGCATCCATTTCGACATCGCCCGCAAACTCTCCGCCTACGATCCGATGGCGCAGATGCTGCATGCGCTGATAGCCAAGATCATGATGACGGCGGAAGCGGATTCGGCCTCGCCGCATCTGCGGCAGCTGATGTTCACCGCCACGCGCCAGGCGTTTCATTCCAGCCGCGACAGCGAGCCGCTGCATGCCCTGCATGACAGCGCCAGCAAGCGGCTGCAGATGGTCGACCTGCTGATCGACCGGCATCTCACCGAAAACGACCTCTCCGCCCGCTGGCTGGCGACACGGCTCGGCATCTCAATCCGCACGCTGCAGCAGGATTTTCAAGGGGTGGGCGTCACCTGCACCACTATCATCCGCGATAAGCGGCTGCGGCTCGCCAAGGAAAAGATCGAGCAGCTCAAGGAGCAGAAATCCGGTGGCACCATCGCCGAGGTCGCCTATTCCGCCGGTTTCAACGACATTTCCTATTTCAACCGCAGCTTCAAGGAATTGTTCGACTGCGCCCCGACCGACCTGCTGAGAAGCAGGGAACGGTAATGCGCTGCGTTCCGGTCCAAGCCGGGGCGCGCTTCTCCCCAAGACGGCCGATGGCCGCGCGGCGATACTCCTCCCGACACGTCAAGGGAGGACAGGACTTTGAAGCAGTACACGCTGCTCATCGGCGGCGAACGCGTCGCCACGCTCAACCACGCCGAAGTGCGCAATCCGTCGACCGGCGCGGTCGTCGGGCTGATGCCGCTGGCGAGCCAAGCCGATCTCGACCGCGCGGTCGCCGCCGCAGGCACCGCCTTCGCGCACTGGTCGAAGACCACGGATGCCGAGCGGGCCGAGGCCTGCCGCGCCATCGGCGAAAAGCTCTCCGACCATGCCGAAGAGGTCGCCCGGCTGCTGACGCTGGAACAGGGCAAGCCGCTGAACGGGCTCGGCTCGCGCTTCGAGTTGGGCGGCGCGCTCGCCTGGACACGCCACACCGCCGAACTCAGCCTGCCGGTCGAGGTGGTGCAGGACGACGAGCAGGGCCGCGTCGAGCTTCACCGCAAGCCGATCGGCGTCACCGGCTCGATCACGCCGTGGAACTGGCCTGTCATGATCGCCTGCTGGCACATCATTCCCGCCGTGCGCGCCGGCAATACGGTGGTGATAAAACCCTCGCCGCTGACGCCGCTCTCCACCATCCGCCTGGTCGAGATCATCAACGAGGTGCTGCCGGCCGGCGTCGTCAACGTCGTCACCGGCGAGAATGCCATCGGCGCAGCGCTCTCGGCCCATCCCGGCATCGCCAAGATGACCTTCACCGGCTCGACCGAAACGGGCAAGAAGGTAATGGCCTCGGCGGTCGCGACGCTGAAGCGTCTGACGCTGGAACTCGGCGGCAACGATGCCGGCATCGTGCTGCCCGATGCCGATCCGGCCAAGATCGCCGAAGGCCTGTTCTGGGGCGCCTTCATCAACAACGGCCAGACCTGCGCGGCGCTGAAGCGGCTCTACGTCCATGACAGCCTCTATGACGAGGTCTGCCAGCGGTTGACGGATTACGCCGCCAATATCCGCGTCGGCGACGGCCTCGACGAGGCGAGCATTCTCGGCCCGGTCCAGAACGCCATGCAGTTCAACAAGGTGCGCGAGCTGGTCGAGGATTCCAAGGCCCATGGCGGCCGCATCCTCATCGGCGGCGAGGCGCCGGGCGGCGACGGTTATTTCTATCCGGTCACGCTGGTGGCTGATGTCGACAACGGCGTGCGGCTGGTGGACGAGGAGCAGTTCGGCCCGGTGCTGCCGATCATCCGCTATCGCGATCTCGACGAGGTAATCCGCCGCGCCAACGACAATCCCGCCGGCCTCGGCGGCTCGGTCTGGTCGGGCGATCCCGAAAAGGCCCGGGCGGTCGCGCTGCAGCTCGAATGCGGCTCGGTCTGGATCAACAAGCATGGCGCCATCCAGCCGAACGCCCCCTTCGGCGGCGTCAAGCAATCCGGCATCGGCGTCGAATTCGGCGTCGACGGCCTCAAGGAATTCACCACCATCCAGACGGTGCTGAGCTGATGGGCGCGGTTTACGATTATATCATCGTGGGCGACGGTTCCGCCGGCTGCGTCGTCGCCAACCGCCTCTCGGAAAACCCCGCCAATCGCGTGCTGCTGATCGAATCCGGCCGGCGCGACAGCGATCCCTGGATCCATATCCCCGCCACCTTCTTCAAGGTGCTGGGCAAGGGTATCGACATCCACCCCTATGCCTCCGATCCGCAGGCGGGCCTGAACGGCCGCCCCTCCATCGTGCCGCAAGGCAATGTGCTGGGCGGCGGCTCCTCGGTCAATGCGATGATCTATATTCGCGGCCATCGCAACGACTACGATACCTGGTCGCAGATGGGCTGCCGCGGCTGGTCCTATGACGAGGTGCTGCCGGTCTTCAAGGCCTTGGAAAACAACAAGGCCCTGAACGGCGACTATCATGGCCGCGAGGGCACGCTTGCCGTGTCCAATCCCCGCCACCGCCATCCGCTGTCGGAAGCCTTCGTCAAGGCCGCCGTCGAGGCCGGCCTGAAGCCGAATGCGGATTTCAACGGCGCGGAGCAGGAAGGCGTCGGCTTCTACCAGAGCACGACCAACAACGGCCGGCGCTGGAGTTCGGCCATGGCCTTCCTGCGCGAGGCGGAAAAGCGGCCGAACGTCACGGTGCTGACCGAAAGCGAGGTGGCGCGGGTAGTCTTCGAAGGCCGCCGCGCCGTCGGCGTCGCGCTGCTCGACGGCACCGTCTACCGCGCCACCCGCGAGATCGTGCTCTGCGCCGGGGCCATCGCCACGCCGCGCCTGCTGCAGCTTTCCGGCATAGGCAACGGCGCGCACCTGTCGTCGCTCGGCATCGAGGTCGTCTCCGACCTGCCCGGCGTCGGCGAGAATTACCAGGACCATCTGGAAGTGCCGGTCCAGGCCGAAACCCGCCAGCCGATCTCCATCCTCGGTCATGACAAGGGCCTGAAGGCGGTCGGTCACATGCTGCGTTACCTGACCTCGAAACAGGGCCTGCTCTCCTCGAACGTCGTCGAATGCGGCGGTTTCGTCGACACGGCCGGCACCGGCCAGCCGGATGTGCAGTTCCATGTCCTGCCGGTGCTGATCGGCTTCGTCGACCGCGAGCCGGAGCCGGGCCATGGCTTTTCCATCGGCCCCTGCTATCTGCGGCCGCGCTCGCGCGGCTCGATCCGCATCGCCTCGGCCGATCCCGCCGCCAAGGTGGATTTCGACGCCAATGCGCTGGCCGACCGCGAGGATGTCGAGACGCTGATGCGCGGCGTCAAGGCAGCGATCCGCATCCTCGATACGCCGTCGATGCGAGCCGTCGTCAAGCGCCGCCTCCTGCCGCGCCCCGGCGTCGAAAACGATGCCGCCGCGCTGGAAGCCTATATCCGCCAGACCGCGAAAACCGTGTTCCATCCGGCCGGCACCGCGAAGATGGGCCGCGAGGACGACCCGATGGCGGTGGTGACGCCGGAGCTGAAGGTGCGCGGCGTCCACGGCCTGCGCATCGCCGACGCCTCTGTCATGCCGACGCTGGTCTCCGGCAACACCAATGCCCCCTGCATGATGATCGGCGCCCGCGCCGCCACCTTCATGGCACGCGGTCCGCGCTGACCTGCTTCGCCGGCGCGGATGGCAAGCGCCGGCGGACCAGGCCGCAGCTTTCGCCCTTCAGGCGCGCATTGCCTCCGCGACCCGCAAGGTGTCGGTGAACTGTTCGAAGCGGCGGATTTTGCCGTCAGCCACGCCCCAGACATGCACGACACGCACGTTCATCGCCTTGCCGGTCGCTTTGCAACGGGCCGTATAATTGCCGATCGCCACCACATCGTCGCCGGCATCCAGCAACCGCTGGAGCGTGAAGGTGTAATCGTCCCAGGCCGAACCGAGCGCGGCAAAGACATTTTCGACGATGGCCTGCGGCCCGACATAGGTGCCGGCGCAGGGAAAGCCGTCCATCTCCGTCCAGCGGCAATCCTCGGCGATGTCGGCAAGCATGCCGTCCATGTCGCGGCGATCATTGGCATCGTAGTGGCTCTTGACGATTTCGAAGGCTGTGCGCATCGGGCAAACTCCTTGGCGATATTAAAATGTTAGAATTCACTTACGGACAAAGAGCAGGTCCTTCCGGAATTTCATGGCTGTGTGGTGCTTTTCTTCAATCGGCAAAAGCCAGCGTCGGCAAATCGACGGTGCCGGCGCCGCCGTCCACGGTCAGGATGGCGCCGTTGATCATCGCCGCCTCGGGCGAGGCCAGGAAGCAGACGGCATTGGCGACTTCGTCCGCCGTCGCCGGGCGGCCGAGCGGCACGTCCTTGGTGACCAGCGCATAGGCTTCCTCCACCGAGTTCAGCTTGAATTTCTCGATGACCATCTGCATTTCCTCATCCGCCATCGGCGTCGAGACCCAGCCCGGGCAGACGGTATTGGTGCGCACGCCGAAGCGGCCGTAATCGCGCGCCAGCGACTTGGCGAGGCCGATGCAGGCATGTTTCATGGTGACATAGCCGGCGGCATCCGGCCCGGCGAACAGGCCCGCGATCGACGACAGCACGACGATGCTGCCCTTGGAACGCATCAGGTGCGGCAGCGTCTCGCGCGCCGAGACGAAGGCGGTGTTGAGGTTGAGGCGGGTGGCCAGAGCCCAGGTTTCGTCACTCATCGAAACGGTCGGGCCGACGCCATGGCCGCCGGCATTGGCGATCAGGATATCGACGCCGCCGAGCTGCTCAGCGGTCGCGGTGACGGCGGCCTTCATGCTGGCGGTATCGGCGGCATCGGCGGCGAAGACGGAGGCGCCGATCTCCTCGGCCACGGCCCTGAGCGGCTCAGGCCGACGCCCAACGAGCGCTATCCTGCCGCCTTCGGACGCGATGCGCCGCGCCACCGCCGCCCCGATGCCCGTGCCGCCACCGGTGATGATAGCAACCTTGTTCTGGAAACGCATATGGTCCTCCCTTTCTGTCGTTCGATCATGCGCCGAAGCGGAACGCCCGTCGCGTCCGGTCCTGCACTTCCTTTTGTCTGAGACTGCACTGGCAGATCCCGCTCTAACGAAAAAAGGCGGCCCGACCGGACCGCCTGTTTGCTGGCTTAATAAACCTTGCTGTCCGGCCCGGGATGCGCCGCCGCCTCCGCGGCCTTGAAATCGGCCAGCAATTTGGTGGTCGCATTGGCGAGCAGCGTCACATCGTTGCCGATGGCGACGAAGGTGGCGCCGAGATCGAGGTAACGCTTGGCGAGCGCCAGGTCGCCGGTCAGGATGCCGGCCGCCTTGCCATGGGTCTGAATGCGCTTCAGCGCATCCTCGACCGCCGCCTGCACTTCTGGCGCGCCCGGCTTGCCGAGATAACCCATGTCGGCGGCGAGATCGGCCGGGCCGATGAAGACGCCGTCGACGCCCTCGGTGGTGGCGATGGCGTCGAGATTGGCGATGCCGGCACGATTTTCCACCTGCAGCAGCAGGCAGACCTCGTCATTGGCCGTCTGCAGGTAATCGGGAATGCGGTTGAAGGCAGACGCGCGGGCCAGCGCCGCGCCGACGCCGCGCACGCCATGCGGCGGGTAGCGCACGGCCTTGACCATGGCTTCCGCCTGTTCGCGGCTGTCGACCATCGGGATCAGCAATGTCTGGGCGCCGATATCGAGCAATTGCTTGACCATCCAGGTCTCGCCGATCGGCGGGCGGATGACGGCATGGGACGCCGTGCCCTTCATCGCCTGCAATTGCGAGACGAGCAGCGGCACGTCGTTGGGCGCATGTTCGGCATCGAGCAGCAGCCAGTCGTAGCCGGCCCCGGCGCAGATCTCAACCGTATAGGGATTGGCGAGCGCCTGCCACAGGCCGATCTGGGCCCGGCCTTCCTTCAGCGCTGCCTTGAACGTGTTCTTGGGAGCATGCATGGGAAACACTCCTTAGAGGAAATGGCAGGCGATGGTGCCGTAAGACCCGAAATCGGCATTGATCGTATCACCGTGACGCGCCTCGACCGGACGGATGAACGAGCCGGCGAGCACGATCTGCCCCGCCTCGATACCGTCGCCATACTGGGCGAGGCGATTGGCGAGCCAGGCGATGCCGCGGGCCGGATGGTTGAGCACGCCGGCCCCCAGCCCGGTCTCCTCGACCTCGGCATTGCGCGAGACGATGGCGCCCATCCAGCGCATGTCCACCTGGTCCGGCCGCATCTGACGCCCGCCGATGACGATGCCGGCATTGGCGGCATTGTCGGAAATCGTATCGACGATGCTGCGCGCCTTCTTCGTCTCGGGATCGACACGCAACACGCGGGTGTCCAAGATCTCCAGCGCCGGGGTGATGTAGTCGGTGGCGTTGAGTACGTCGAAGATGGAAACGTTGGGGCCTTTCAGCGGCGCCTTCATCACGAAGGCGATTTCCGCCTCGATGCGCGGCTGAATGAAGCGATCGGCGGGGATGACCGCGCCGTCCTCGAACAGCATGTCGTCGAACAGCACGCCGGAATCGGGGATGTCGATATTCAAGGCATATTGCATCGCCTTGGAGGTAAGGCCGATCTTCCAGCCGATGACCTTGCGGCCGCCGGCGATCTTCTGCTTCACCCAGGCGGCCTGCACGGCATAGGCATCATCCATGCTCATGCCGGGATGCTTCAGCGACAGCAGGCCGATCTGCTTGCGGCTTTCCTCGGCGCCATCGAGGGCACTGGCGGCAGCGTCGATCTCTTGCGCGTTCAGCATGGCTTACACCTTCTCGTCGGCGATGGTGTTGCGCAGCATGCCGATGCCCTCGGCCTCGACCTCGACCACGTCGCCCGGCTTCAGCCAGATCGGCGGATCGAAGCGGGCGCCGGCCCCCGTCGGCGTGCCGCACACGATGACGTCGCCGGGAACCAGCGTGGTGAAGGTGGAGATGTAATTGATGATCTTGCGGAAGGAGAAGATCATGCGGCTGGTGCGATCCTGCTGGCGCACCTCACCGTTGACGCGGGTTTCGAGCCTGATGTCGGCAAGCTGGCTCTCGTCGGTATAGGGCACCAGCCAGGGGCCGATGGAGCCGGTGGCGTCGAAATTCTTGCCCTGCGTCACGTTGAACTTCGCGTGGCGCACCCAGTCGCGGATCGTGCCCTCGTTGCAGAGGGTGAGCGCGGCGATATGGTCGAGCGCATCGGTCTCGGAAATCCGCCGGCCGCCCTTGCCGATGACGATGGTGACTTCGCCCTCGTAATCGAGCTGCGGGCTTTCCGGCGGGCGGATCAGCGGCCGGTCATGGCCGGTGAAGGAACGCGGGAAGCGGATGAACAGCGAGGGATTGGAGGGTGCTGCCTGCCCGTCTTTGTATTCCTCGTTGCGGTCGGGGAAATTGACGCCGACGCAGATGATCTTTTCCGGCGATGGAATCGGGATCTCGTAGGTGATCTCGGAGAGCGGGATATCGGCCGGGAGGCCCTCGCCCTCTTCCGCCAGCCTGGCCAGCGCCCCGGCCTCGATGACCTCGCGCAGCGTCGGCCAGGTTTTTCCGTGCCGCGCCGAGAGATCGACGACGCCGTCCTCCTTCAGCAAACCGTAACCGCTGCCCTTGGCGGTCGAGAAACTCAACAATCTGGCCATCTGCGCCTCGCTTTTCCTGTCTGTGCCGGGGCTTCGCCGCCCCGTATTCCTCACCGAAGTCCCCTCTCCCCGCAAGCGGGAAGAGGGTCAGGGTGAGGAGCCATTCTACCTTACGGCGCGACGATCGGCTGCGCCTTCAGCACGCTGTCGCGCGGCTCGGCGCCGGCGAACAGGCTGCCTTCCTCGAACCAGGATTTCGGCGCCGGCGCGCCCCACAGCGTCTGGCGCTGCGGATCCTTCAGATCCCACTTGATCGGCTCCAGGTCGGGGTCGACCGTCTGGTAATCCGAGCAGTAGATCTCGATGCGATGGCCGTCGGGATCGCGGATATAGAGGAAGAAGGCATTGGAAATGCCGTGACGGCCGGGGCCGCGCTCGATGTTCGGCAGCCAGCCGGTGGTCGACATCAGGTCGAGCAGGTCGATGATGTTGAGCGGCGTCGGCACCCAGAAGGCGGTGTGGTGCAGGCGCGGACCCTTGCCGTTGGTGAAGGCGATGTCATGGACGCCGCCCTTGCGGTGCGTCCAGGCTGCCCAGAGACGGCCGGTTTCCTCGTCGGCGGTGTATTCCGTCACGCGGAAACCGATCTCGTTGTAGAAGGCGACGCTTTCGTCGACATTGGGCGAGAAGCAGTTGAAATGATCGATGCGCAGCGGCTTCACGCCCTTGTAGAGCGCGTATTTCTGGTGGATCGGCGGCAGGCGGTCCATCTTGGAGTAGAACTCCAGCGGAATGCCATGCGGATCGCGGGTGCGGAAGGTTCGGCTCTGGTAAGGACGCTCGATCCATTCGACCGGCAGGCCCTTGCCCTTGAAGAAATGCTCGGCCTTGTCGAGGTCTTCTTCGGAATAGACCTTGAAGCCGAGGTCGCGGGCTTCGGCCTTGTCGGCCTTCTTGAGCACGATGCAGTGATGGCCGCGCTCTTCCAGCGCCCGCAGATAGATCGTGTCCTTGTCCTCGTCGGTCACCTGCAGGCCGAGCGTATCGACATAGAAGGCGCGCGACTTGGCAAGATCGGTGACGGCGAGTTCGACGTGGCTGAGGCGCACGATGTTGAAGGCTGGGTAGAGATTGGGGGTCGGTAGGGCCATGATTTCCTCCTCAAAGTGTCGGGTGCGGCGAGTGGGCGCTCAGCCGCCGAGTTTCTGGATGGCGTGCGCCGAGTTGGCAAAGGCGACGTTCTTGGTTTCCATGTAGAAATCGAAGGACCAGTCGCCGCCGTCACGGCCGATGCCGGAGTTCTTGACGCCGCCGAACGGCGTCGGCAGATGGCGGACGTTTTCGGAATTCACCCAGATCATGCCGGCTTCCAGCGCATCGGTGAAGCGGAAGGCGCGGGTGACGTCGTTGGTCCAGAGATAGCCGGTCAGGCCGTATTGCACGTCGTTGGCAAGCGCCAGCGCCTCGGCCTCGTCCTTGAACGGGATAGCGGTCAGGACCGGGCCGAAAATTTCTTCCTGGGCGATGCGCATCTGGTTATGGGCGCCGGTGAACAGCGTCGGCGAGACATAGCAGCCGCCGCCCGGACCATCGAATTTTGCGCCGCCGGCGGCAACGGTCGCACCTTCGCCACGGCCGATCTCGATATATTCCAGCACCTTCTTTTCATGCACCGGATGGATCAGCGGGCCGACGACGGTTTCCGGGTCGAGCGGGTGACCGACCTTGATGCGCTTGGCCTTTTCGGCGACCAGTGCCGTGAACTTGTCGTAGACGCTTTCCTCGACCAGCAGGCGCGAGGACGAGGTGCAGCGCTCGCCGTTCAGCGAGTAGATCATGAAGACGGCGGCATCCGCCGCGCGCTCCAGGTCGGCATCGGCGAAGACCACGACCGGGTTCTTGCCGCCGAGTTCGAAATGCACGCGCTTGAGGGTATCGGCACCCTGCTTCATGATCATCGAGCCGGTGCGGCTTTCGCCGACGAAACCGATGGCCTTGATCGCGGGATGTTCGGTCAGCGCCTTGCCGGCGTCTTCGCCGAGGCCGTTGACGAGGTTCCAGACGCCCTTCGGCAGGCCGGCTTCCTCGGCGATCTCGACCAGCAGGCGGGCGGTGAGCGGCGAGAATTCGGCCGGCTTGTGGACGATGGTGCAGCCAGCGGCAAGTGCCGGCGCAATCTTCCAGGTCGACAGCATGAACGGCGTGTTCCACGGCGTGATGATGCCGACCGGGCCGATCGGCACGCGGGTCGTCAGGTTGACCTGGCCGGGGCCGCGCAGCGCCTTGCCGTCACGGGCTTCCGGGGCGCGGTCGGCGAAGAAGCGGAAGTTTTCCGCGCCGCGCAAAGCGGCCTTGGCCATGAACTTCAGCGACTGCCCGGTGTCCATGCATTCGACGAAGGCGATTTCTTCGGCCCGCGCCACGATGGCGTCGGCGATCTTGTGCAAAAGCTTCTTGCGGGCCGTGCCGTCCATCGCCGCCCATGCCGGGAAGGCAGCCTTTGCGGCTTGTGCCGCGCGGTCGATATCGGCAGCCTTGCCGCGCGCGACCTGGGCCAGCGGCTTCAGGTCGACCGGCGAGATCGTCTCGAAGGTGGCGCCGTCGGCGGCCGCAACGTCTTCGCCGCCGATGCGGTTCAGGACGCCGTTTTCGAATTTCTGCAGATAGGCTTTCGCCTTGGCAATGTTTTCGTCGAGCTTGGACATGGGGTCACTCCGTCAGCAAAAGGGGTTGCCGGCAGCGGACGTCAGCGCGCCGGCGCGGATGAAATGGATCAGGCCTGCTTGTCGCGCAGGCGGGGATGGATGGCGTTCTTCTTCCAGCTCAGCTCCGCGTCGATCTCGCGGATCTCCAGCGTCAGCGCGAAATGCGGGGTCGCAAACAGCGGCGCCAGGAAGTCGGTGACCGTGGCGAAAATCGCCTCCCCGGTCTGCTTCTTCTCCTCGGCGCTGCGGCCCTTGCCGATGCGGAAGGACATGTCGATGAAGCCGTTTTCGGGCAGCAGGTCGGCCACGGCATAGGCATCGGCGCGCAAGGCCCGCACCCGCACGGCGCCAAGCTCGAACAGGCCGGTCGTCATGATCGTCGCATGCACCGCCTTGCACAGCCCGTCGAAGTCGACTGATACATCGAGATTGGCGGAATATTCCATGGTGAAATGCGGCATGGTCCCTCCCTTCTGGATTGCCCCGCATTGCCGGGGCCTTTCTTATTATATTTAACATGTTAATGATATTGTCCGATGTGTCAAGCGGCTTGTTCACCCGAAAAATCGGCGCGCGATTGAAAAGGACGGAAAAATGCACCATAGAGCCAGCATGCAAGACACTCCGTCCAAATCCAAATTGCCGCAGGATGCGCTGTTGCCGCGCAACACCCGCCGTTCCCTGCCGATCGCGCTGTTGCGCGCCCGCGAAGCGGTGATGACGCATTTCCGCCCGATGCTGGCCGAGCACGACATCACCGAGCAGCAATGGCGCGTCATCCGCATCCTTGCCGAAGCCGGCACCGTCGATGCCTCCGACATGGCCGATCGCGCCTTCATCCTGGCGCCCAGCCTGACCCGCATCATCCGTTCGCTGGAAGAGCGCGGCATCATCACCAAGGCCAAGGACGACAATGACGGCCGGCGGGTGCTGTTGCGCATCACCCCGGCCGGCCTCGCCATCATCGACGAGGTGGCCCCGGAAAGCCGCCTCATCTACGAAACGCTCGAAAAGCGCTTCGGCGGCGAGCGCATCGACCAGCTTCTCGACATGCTGGACGAACTGGCGAGCATCAACGACTGACCTCTTCGGCCAGCGCCCGCACATCGGCGACATAGCGTTTCAGGCGGGCGGCGTTGTCGGGCAGATCCGGCCGCGCCGCCGCCCAGCCGATATAGGTGAGCGCCCGCAACAGCAGGAACAGCGGCAGGTGGACGAATTCCGCTTTTGCCTGCGGCCGCACCGCGGCATAACCCGCCAGCAGCGCGTCGCGCAGATCGGCAAAATCCGCCTCGCGCCGGTTGCGCAGTAGCGTCGTCGCCAGTTCGAACAGGCGGAAGCCAAAACCGCAATCGTCGAAATCGATGAAAGCCACCCCCTCGCCCTGCACGAAGACGTTTTCGCGCACGAGGTCAGCATGGATCAGGCCGTAACCCAGCACTGGCGCCAATGCCGAGAGTTTTTCCGAGAGTTTTTCGCGCAGGCGCGTCAAGAAATCGCGGTCCTCGGGCGACAAGGCCTCGCAATCCCAGAACCGGCCCCAGAAGGGCGCTTCGCCCAAGAGGCCGGCGGCATCCCAGGCCGGGCGCTCGAAACCGTCGGCTTTCGAAAACGCATCGGCCGCATCGTGCATGCGCGCCATGTCGCGGCCGATGGCGGCGAAGATCGCCGGCAGGTCGCGGCCTTCGCGCGGCAGCGGTACGCCGGTTTCACCGAGCGGCTCGCCCTCCACCCAGCCGATCAGGTCGGCATAATGCGGCACGTCTCCATCCGCTTGCAAAGCGACGAGCAATGTGCCGCCGGTGGCCGGGATCGGCTCCGGCACGGCAAGACCGTGCCGGCGCAGATCCGCCATCCAGGCCAGTTCCGAGGCAAGGGCGGCTTGCGAGTGATACGCCGGGCGATGCAGACGCAGCGCCGCCGACCTGCCATCGGCGAGGCGCACCTTGAACACCGCGTTCTCGCGGTATTTCAGCAATTCGGGCACTTGGCCCAGCAGGTTCCAATGGGCAAGGGCGGCCTTCGCCCTCGCCGTCAGGGTTTCGACGATGCCGTCCATGGTCTCACAACCCGCCCAGTACGTCGTCGAGCGTCGACAGCATGAAGTCGGCATTCTCCTTGGTGAACGGCATGGGCGGGCGGATCTTGGTGGCGTTCTGGTGAATGCCGAGCTTGCCCATCAGCACGCCGCGCTCGCGCATCTCGTTGATGACGCGGGTGGCGATGTCGGAGGCCGGGGTCTTTTCCTGGCGGTCGAGCACCAGCTCCGCGCCGAAGAACAGACCGCTGCCGCGCACATTGCCGATCAGCGCATGCTTTTCCGCCAGTTTCTGCAGGCCCTGCCGGGCGTAGGCGCCGACCTCAAACGCATTGGCTTGAAGCTTTTCCTCCTCCAGCACGTCGAGAACGGCCATGGCCGCCGCGCAGGAGACCGGATTGCCGCCAAAGGTGTTGAAATAACGGAAAGCCTTGCGGAAGGCATTCAGCGTGTCCGAACTGGCGACAACGCCGCCAATCGGATGGCCGTTGCCCATCGGCTTGCCGAGGGTGACGACGTCGGGAACGATGCCTGCCTTCTGGTGGCCCCACATATGGGTGCCGGTGCGGCCGAAACCGGGCTGCACCTCGTCGCAAATGATAAGGCCGCCCGCCTTGCGCACGGCGGCGACGGCCGGCGCGAGGAAGTTCTCCGGCAGATCCGGAAACCCCTCATTGGCAAAGAAGGGATCGATGATCAGCGCCGAAAAACCGAAGGGGCTTTCCTGCAAGGAGGCAATCGCTTTTTCCACCTCCGCCGCCCAAGCCTCCGCAAACGCCTGTCCGCCCTCGCCGCCGAGCGGTCGATAGGCATCCGGGGCCGGCACGTGGCGGACATGGCCGCCATAGCCGCCGACCGGCGGCATGCGCGTCGAAAGCTGCGACACCGCCGCGGTGTTGCCGTGATAGGTGAAGTTGGTGGCGATCACGCCGGTCTTGCCGGTCACCGCCTGCGCCATGCGGAGCGCCACGTCATTGGCCTCGCTGCCGGTGCAGGTCAGGATCGCGGTATCGAGGCTCTTGTCGAAGGTCGCCGTCAGCCGCTCGACATAGTCGAGAATGCCCTCATGCAGGTAGCGCGTATGGGTGTTCAATGTCGAAGCCTGGCGGCAGATCGCCTCGACGACGCGCGGATGGCAGTGGCCGACATGCGGCACATTGTTGTAGCAATCGAGATATTTGCGCCCGTCCGCATCCCACAGCCACACACCCTCGCCCTTCACCAGATGGACGGGGTCGTTGTAGAACAGCGACATGTTCTTGCCGAGCAGCCGCTCGCGGCGTTCGCGCAATGCCTGTTCGCCGCTCATCTCACTGCCCCTTCGCGGCGGTCAGGCCGGCATCCAGCGCCGAGACGATTTTCTGCACATCGGCGGCGGTGATGACCAGCGGCGGCGAGATGATGACGTTGGCGCCTGACGTGCGGACCATGACGCCCTCGTCATAGGCGACGTCATAGACCTTCTGCACGACGTCCTTGGCGGCCGCACTTTTCTTGGCGCGGTCGGAGACAAGCTCCACCGCCGCCATCAGGCCCCTGCCGCGCACGTCGCCGACCAGCTCATGCTTGGCCTTCAGGCCTTCCAGCCCGGCCATCAGCTCCGGCCCACACGCGGCGGCATTGGCGGCGGTGTTGACGCGGGCGGTTTCCTTCAGCGTCGCAAGCGCGGCTGCTGCGCCCACCGGATGGCCGGAATAGGTGTAGCCGTGGCCGATGGCGCCGAAAGCGGTCTTGTCGGCTTCGAACACGCTCGCCACCTTGTCGGAGATCATCACCGCGCCGAAGGGGAAATAGCCGTTGGTGATCGCCTTGGCGGTGGTCATCATGTCGGGCTTGACGCCCCAGCCGCGCGAGCCGGTCCAGGCGCCGGTGCGGCCGAAGGCGGTGATGACCTCGTCGGCGATCAGCAGGATGCCGTGCTTGTCGCAGATGGCGCGCATCAGCGGCATGAAGGTCTCATGCGGCACGATGACGCCACCGGCCCCCAGCACCGGCTCCATGATGAAGGCGGCGATGGTATCGGCGCCCTGGAAGGCGATCTCGTCCTCGAACTGGCGGGCAATCGCCTGTGCAATCTCAGCCGGATCGGTGGTGTTGAAGGGGTTGCGATAGGGATAGGGCGCGGCGAGATGGAAGACGCCGGGCAGCAGCGGCTCGTAGTTGCGGCGGAAATTGGCATTGCCGTTGACCGAAGCGCCGCCGAAATGCGTGCCGTGATAGCCCTTCTTCAGCGCCACGAACTTGGTACGCTCCGGCTGGCCGTTGATCTTGTGGAACTGGCGGGCGAGCCTCAGCGCCGTCTCGACCGAATCCGAACCGCCCGAGGTGAAGAAGGCGCGGGTCAGCCCGTCTTCCTTGAAAAATTCGGCCAGCTCATAGGAAAGCTCGATCAGCGGCGAATTGGTGGTGCCGCGGAAGGTCGAGTAATAGGGCAGCTCGTCGAGCTGGTCGCGGATCGCCTTCTTTACCGGCTCGCAGGAATAGCCGAGATTGACGTTCCACAGCCCGCCGACGGCATCCAGTACCTTCTTGCCGTGGATATCGACGACCTCGACGCCCTCGGCGGCATTGATGATGCGCGGCGGCTTTGCCTGCATCTCGGCCGGATGCGCCATGGGATGCCAGAGATGGCGGGCATTGTTCTCGATCAGGAAGTTGGAATCGCGCATGGGGATATCCTTTCAAATTCCAAGCATTTTCAGGGCCTGCGCATAAGAATCGGCAGGCCGGGTCACGTCGAAATGCACATAGGGAAGGCCGACGGCTTCGGCCCCCTCGATATTCTTCTTCTGGTCGTCGACGAACACGCAATCCGCCCGGTCGATGCCCACTTCCGCCAGCACCTGCTCATAGGCGCGCGGATCGGGCTTGAGGATTTTTGTATAAGTCGCATCGACGATGACGTCGAACAGCTCGATCAACGGGAAACGCTTGCGGAATTCGACGCCGTAGAACAGGTCGAGTTCGTTGGAGAGGATGGCGAGCTTCAGCCCGGCCTCCTTGGCGCGCAGGATGGCGTCTCGCGCTTCGGGACGCAAGACCAGTTCGGCATCGGCGCCGCGCGCTCGCTGCACGAAAGTCTTCATGTCGTCCCACTCTTCGCCGAGCATCGCGCCGACTTCGCGGGTGCGGGTCATCCAGTAATCGCGCTCGGTGATTTCGCGCGCCTGCATCGAGACCCAGAGCGGGTCGGTCGAGGGGTCGAAGGGACCGCGCCAGGTCAGCGTGCCCGCCGGCAGCCCGAGCGCCCGCTCGGTGATGTCATGCGTCTCGAACAGCGTGCGGGTGACGACACCGCCGAAATCGAGGATCAATGCCTTGTTCATGCAATGCGGCCCTTCTCGATGATGCCTTCGGCGACCCAGCGATCGAAAACTTCCAATGCCTTGGCGGCGAAAGCCGGGGTGTTGATATGGGTATCGACCTCCTCGAAGGCGACGGAGGCGGGCACCGCCTTGCGCATCTCGTCGAGGAAGGCGTCGAGCGCTTCCGGCTCGTGCAGCGGTTCGCCCGCCTGGTCCCATTCCTGGATGCCCCTGGCCGGCAGGATGAAGGCGACCGGGGCGGCGGCGGCTTGCAGCTTGGCGGCGACGACATGGGCGACGTCGCGGCGATGCTGCGCCGAGACGGTCACCGAACCGATCAGCCGGTTATGGGCATGGTAGGGCCGGTCGGCGAAGCGCTCGGGCGCGGCGGCCCAGGCGGGAATATCGACCATGTCGATGGCGCCGGGGGCGACGATCTGCGGAATGCCGGCGCGGCCGGCATTTTCGAGGCGGTCCGGCCCCGAGGTGACCACCGAGCCGTTATGGGCATTGGTGACTTCCTGGATGCAGAAATCGAAGACGGCGGCAAAGCCCTTCTTGGCCGCCACCGCCTCATAGGCGCGCCCGCCCATGCCGGTGGAATGGAAGACGGCGACGTCATAGCCGCGCTTTTCCAGCTCGGGCTTCAGCATCTTCATGTATTTGAGGCAGGAGGAGCCGAGCGAGGTCATGCCGATCAGCGGCCGTTCGCGGCCGGGCTTTTCGCTGGCCTTGGCCGCGCCGACCACGGCGCCGCAGGCCTGCGACAGCACCGCGCGGCAGATCGGGTTGAGGCCGTAGAGCCCGCCGGCCCACAGGATCATCATCAGGTCGGGCGCGATGCGCTCGGGCGGCAAGAGATGCGAATAGGCGATGGTCGAGACGATGAATTTCGGCACGCCGATCGGCAGAACGGCAGCGACGTCGAGCGCCAGATCCGTGCCGAGCGAACCGCCGAGCGCGATCACGCCGTCGACTTCGCCGGCCTCGTAGAGACGGCGCACCAGCCCGGCAGCCCCTTCGGCCATCAGCACCATGGCGGTGTTTTCGTCGCCGCTGTCGATGATCGCCTGGATGGTGGTGCCGGCGCTCGCAGCGATGTCATGCTTGGAATGATCCGGCATATAGGGCGGATCGCCGAGCACGCTGACATCGACCATGATCGGCAGACCGCCGGCCTGGCCGATGACATCGGCCATGAACAGCAGTTCGTCGCTCTTGGTGTCGCCAGTGCCGATCACCAGAATTTTGGGCAGACGGGCGCTTGCGCTCATCGACCGTTCCTCCTCGATTGATTGGGGGGACGGATCTGCCGATCGGTCCCGAAAAAAGCTGCGGAAATGGCCTCGGCGGCCGCGCGGACTGCGGCGCCATAATCCAGAACGACGTCCTCTCCGGTGCGCACCAGCGGCGCGGCGACCGTGATACAGCCGATCGGTCGCGCACCCGGCCCGGCGATCGCCGAGGACATGCTGACGACCCCGAGCTCGCGGCCCTGGCGGCTGATGGAAAAGCCCCGCGCCCGCGCCTCCGACAAGCGTCGACGCAGAATGGCGGGATCGACGATGGTGAACTCGGTATAGGCGGCCAGCGGCCTGGTCAGCTCCGCTTCGATCACCTCGTCGGGAGAGGCCGCCAGAAAGGCAAGGCCGGAGGCGGTCGCATGCGGCTGCAGCACCGTGCCGACATTGACGAAGACGCGGTGGGCGTGCGGCGATTCCTCCACATGGATGGTGGAGAGGCGGCCGTTGGAAAATTCGGAGAGGTGCACGGTCTCTTCCGTGCGCTCGGCAAGCTGGCGTAGAAAAGGCAGCGCCGTGCTAAGGAAGGGGTAGCGCGCCTCGCGGATGCGCGCCAGGCGCAGCGGTGCCGCGCCGATGCGGTATTTCCGCGTCTCGGGCAGTTGTTCGACGAAGCCGTGCTTTTCCAGCTCGACCAGGAAACGACGCGTGGTCGCCTTGTCGTAGCCGCAGGCCTGCGCGATCTCCGTCAGCCCCGCCTCGCAGTCGAGCCGGGACAGGACGTCCAGAAGCGTCAGGGCCTTGCCGATGGTGCTCATTGTGTTCTCCTCAGGTCAAGCACCGGACCCTGTCCACCACGCCTCTCCGGGCGTTTCGCATGGCAGAGATACTTAACATGCGAATTAACTTGACAGGAAGCGGAGCGATTTGCAAGTCTATATTTGAAGCACAGGTTCACATAATGAACCAGCGTTTTCCGGCCTCAAGATGAAAAAAATGCCGGGCGCAAGCTTCCGCCTATGGGCCGCGATTGGAGCGCGGCCATTGCAAATCCAAGGGGAGCTGACATCATGACCAATCCGCAAGTGCCGGCCCAGGAGGCCAACCAACTGCGCAAGAACAGCCTCGGCGTCGGGGCTGTGACCTTTCTCGTCGTTTCCGCGGCCGCGCCGCTGACGGCGGTCGCCGGCGGCGTGCCGCTGTCGATGCTGCTCGGCAACGGCCCGGGCATACCGCTGACCTTTCTTTTCGTCACCGCCATCCTTCTCTTCTTCTCGGTCGGCTATGTCGCCATGGCCCGCCATATCCGCAATGCCGGTGCCTTCTATGCCTATACGGCGCAAGGCCTCGGCGGGATGATGGGCGGTGCCGCCGCCCTCGTCGCCATCCTCGCCTACAATGCCATGCAGATCGGCGTCTTCGGCCTGTTCGGGGCCGCCACCTCCGGCTTCTTCGCGGGGCTCGGCATCGACCTGCCCTGGTGGGTCTGGACCTATGTCGGCATCGCCGCCGTCGCCGTGCTCGGCTATCGCCGCGTCGATCTCTCGGCGCGCGTGCTGACCGTGCTCGTCATCCTCGAATATCTCGTGGTGCTGGTCATCGATGCCGCCATCCTGTTCAAGGGCGGCGACAGCGGGCTGACGGCGGTGCCGTTCACGCCCTCCGCCTTCATGAGCGGCACGCCGGCCATCGGCATCCTATTCTGCTTCGCCGCCTTCATCGGCTTCGAGGCGACCACCATCTACAGCGAGGAAGCCCGCGATCCCGCCCGCACCGTGCCGCGCGCCACCTATATCTCGGTGCTGATCATCGGCCTGTTCTACATGCTGACCTCCTGGCTGATGGTCACCGGCGCCGGGTCCGACAAGCTGGTCGGCGAGCTGCAGGCCTTGGCCGATCCGACCACCTTCCTGTTCGGCCTTGCGGAACGGTACGTCGGCCACTGGATCATCCCGGTCATGAACCTCTTGTTCGTCACCAGCCTGTTTGCCGGCGTCGTCGCCTTCCACAACGGCGTCGCCCGCTACATGTATGTCGCCGGTCGCGAAGGCTTGTTGCCGCGCAGCCTCGGTGTCACCCATCCGGTGTTCCAGAGCCCGCATGTCGGCTCCGTCGTCCAGACGATCATCGCCGTCCTCGTCGTCGGCCTGTTTGCGGTCACCGGCCAGGATCCGGTGCTGGCGCTCTTCTCCTGGCTCACCAATGTCGGTACGCTGGCGATCATGCTGCTGATGACCTTCACCGCCTTTGCGATCGTCGTCTTCTTCGGCCGCCGGCCGGAGTTGGGCGGCAGCGCGCTCGCCACCCGCATTCTGCCGGTGCTGACCGGCGTCATCCTCGCAGCACTGGTCGTCTACATCGCCGTCAATTTCGGCAGCATCGCCGGCGCAAGCGGCGCTCTCGCCGTCTTCCTGCCGGGGCTGGTGCTGATCGCCGTCGTCATCGGCTTCATCCTCGCCGCCCGGCTGAAGGGCGCGGATGCGGCCGGCTTCGCCCGGCTCGGCGCCGGCCAGGCCGCCTGATCCAAACATGAGGGCGGCCGGAAACGGCCGCCGTCAAATTCGCTATTTCGAGGATACCGCCATGCAAGACAAGATCGATCATCTCCGCCAGCAGGCGGTTTCCCCGCAGGGCCTGTTCATCGACGGGCGCTGGCAGGAGGCGGCCGAGGGCCGCACCATGGCGGTGGTCTCGCCCATCGACGGCAAGCCGCTGACGACGCTCGCCGCCGCAAGTGCGGCCGATGTCGACCGCGCCGTCGCCAGCGCCCGCAACAGCTTCGAAAAGGGCGTCTGGGCGAAAGCCGTGCCGGCCGAGCGCAAGAAAGTGCTGCTCAAGATCGCCGAGCTGATCGAAAAGCATGCGCTGGAACTCGCCGTTCTCGGCGTGCGCGACAACGGCACCGAAATTTCCATGGCGCTGAAGGCCGAGCCCGGCAGCGCCGCCGGCACCTTCCGTTATTATGCCGAGGCGATCGACAAGGTCTATGGCGAGATCGCCCCAACCGCCGAGAACGTGCTCGGCCTTATCCACCGCGCCCCCGTCGGCGTCGTCGCCGCCATCGTGCCGTGGAATTTCCCGATGATGATCGGCGCCTGGAAGATCGCCCCGGCGCTCGCCGCCGGCAATTCCGTGGTGCTGAAACCGGCCGAGGGCGCGTCGCTGACGCTGCTCCGGCTTGCCGAACTCTGCGCCGAGGCAGGCCTGCCGGAAGGCGTGCTTAACGTCGTCACCGGCGAAGGCCGCGTCACCGGCGAGGCGCTGGGCCTGCACATGGATATCGACGTGCTCGCCTTCACCGGCTCTGGCCCGGTCGGGCGCAAGCTGCTCGAATATTCCGCCCGCTCCAACCTCAAGCGTATCTATCTGGAGCTTGGCGGCAAGTCGCCCAACATCGTCTTCGCCGATGCGCCCGATCTTGCCCAGGCAGCAAAGGTTTCCGCCTACGGCATCTTCCGCAATTCCGGCCAGGTCTGCGTC
This sequence comes from Rhizobium sp. YJ-22, assembly GCF_029601685.1. Classification (NCBI taxonomy): domain Bacteria; kingdom Pseudomonadati; phylum Pseudomonadota; class Alphaproteobacteria; order Hyphomicrobiales; family Rhizobiaceae; genus Rhizobium; species Rhizobium sp. YJ-22. The sequence goes on from NZ_JARRIR010000009.1 coordinate 266,555, forward strand.
GCCGGCTCCCGCCTGCTGGTCGAGCGTTCCATCGCCGAGGAGTTTTCCGAGAAGGTGGCGGCCATCGCCGCCGCGATGAAAGTCGGCGATCCCCTGCATCTCGCCACCGAAGCCGGCGCCATCTCCAGCGAAATCCAGCTGCAGAAGGATCTGGGCTTTGCCGAACAGGCACTCTCCGAAGGCGCGAAATTGCGCACCGGCGGCGCGCGCATCCTCGAAGAAACCGGCGGCTTCTACATGCAGCCGACCGTCTTCGACGTCACGCCTTCGATGACGCTGGCGCGCGAGGAAGTGTTCGGGCCGATCCTGTCGATCATTCCTTTCGACACGGAAGAGGATGCCCTTGGCATCGCCAATAGCAGCGAATACGGCCTTGCCTCCGCCGTCTGGACGGCCAACCTGTCGCGGGCGCATCGCATGGTGCGCGGCATCCGCGCCGGCGTCGTGCATGTCAATACCTATGGCGGCGCCGACAACACCGTGCCGCTCGGCGGCGTCAAGCAATCCGGCAACGGCCACGACAAGTCCTTGCACGCGCTCGACAAATATGTCGACCTCAAGACCGCCTGGATCCAGCTCTGAGGCATCGCCCCGCCCGGCGGCCGCTCGCAATGGCCGCCGGCATCGGATCAAAAAATATTTAACGTGTGAATTATATTGACACCGGCCCGCACATGATGGGCGGCCAGGCCGACCTGTTCGAGACCCAGATCGCCGCCGGCGCTTCGGTCGACGATATCTGCGCCCATGTGCGCGCCCAGGCGGAAGCCGCCGGCCCCGGCCAGTGGATCGTCGCCAACCAGTGGGGCGCCGACATGATCACGGCGCTGAACAGCGAGGCGTCGCTGGCCAAGCTCGACGCCGCCGGCCTCGGCCATCCGGTGCTGCTGCGCGACGAGACCATGCACAATCGCTGGGTCAACAGCGAGGCGATGCGCCTGTCGGGCATTTCCGACAACCAGCCCGACCCGCCGGCCGGCGCCTTCGGCCGCGATCCCGCCACCGGCCGTCTGACCGGCCTGCTGATCGAATCCGCCGCCGGCATCGTCGAGCGTGTCGCCGCCGACCACTTCACCGAAGCGATGGGCGAAGCCGCCGTCGCGCGCGCCGTCGAGATCGTCAATTCCTACGGCGTTACCGCCTTCCAGGACGCCGCCTCGGTGCTGCCGATCCTCAAGGCCCTGACCGGCCTCGACGCCAAGGGCGAGCTGACCGCCTGGGCCGTCACCTCGCTGCCGCTGATCGAGCCCTCCTTCATGTTCGGCCTTTCCGGCGACGAGCTGCTGGCGCTGCGCGACGAATACCGCACCCGCCACGTCCATCCGAACTACACCAAGATTTTCCTCGACGGCGTTCCGGGTGCGCGCACCGGCGCCTTCCACGACGCCTATGTCGACGATGCGGCGCATCCCCACGGCTATCGCGGCGAAGTGCTGGTCACCTATCCCGACCTCGTCAAATATGTCGACAAGTCGGAAAAACTGGGCATGGGCCTGAAGATCCATTGCGCCGGCGATTATGCCGTCACCGAGATGCTCGACGCCGTCGAGGCGGTGCGCCATTTCAACGGCCCGACCAAGGTGCTGCACCACATCGCCCATGCCAGCTATATCCGCCACGAGGATGTCGCGCGCTTCGCGCCCCTCGGCGTGGTCGCCGATCTCTGCCCGATGATCTGGTATCCGACGACCTTCCTCGAGGGACACAAGGAAGCCATGGGCGAGGAACGCGCCACCCGCTTCTGGCCGATCGCCGACCTTCAAAAGACCGGCGCTTTGCTCGCCGGCGGTTCGGACTGGCCGGTCATCCCCGTGCCCGATCCGCTGACCGGCATCGAGGGTATGGTGACCCGCCAGAATCCGTCCGGCGCCTTCCCCGGCGTTTCGCTGTGGGCCGAGCAGGCCATCGACCTGGCCACCGCCATCCGCATCTTCACGCTCAATTCGGCCATCGCCATGGGCATTTCGCAGGAAACCGGCTCGATCGAGCCCGGCAAGTCGGCTGACATCATCGTCCTCGACCAGAATGTTTTCGACGTGCCGGCGAACCGCATCGCCGCCACCAAGGTCGTGACGACATATTTCGAAGGCCGCGCCGTTTATCGGCGCTAACGTCTTCAAGGGAGAACGCCTGCGGCAGCAGCCAAGGGTAAACAGGGAAAGGGAGCAGCATGACATCCACCAGAACCATTTTCCTCGCCTCCGCGGCGACGGCGCTCGGCCTCTTCGCCGCCAGCGCCTCGGCTGAGGCCGCGCCGACCTGCGCGAATGGCCCGATCCAGATCGGCGCCGTCTCCACCGTCACCGGCGTCTCGGACTTCTCCGACGCGCCCAAGGCGACCGGCGCCGTCTTCAAGCAGCTCAACGATGCCGGCGGCATCAACGGCTGCAAGATCGAGTTCACGCTGGCTGACGACAAGGGCGACCCGCAGGTCGCCGCCCAAGCCGCCCGCGACCTGATCGACAACAAGGGCGTCGTGGCGCTCGCCGGTGGCGCCAGCCTGCTCGATTGCGCCGTCAACGCCGCCACCTACAGCCGCAACGACGTCATGGCCGTGCAGGGCGTCGGCGTCGATCCGCTCTGCTTCAATGCGCCGAGCGTCGCCCCGGTCAATGTCGGCCCCTATACGCTGAGCACCGCCGTGCTCGACTACGCCACCAAGGATCTCGGCGCCAAGAAGCTCTGCGCCTTCTTCATCATCATCGGCGGCACGCAGGAGGCCTATGCCAACGCCGTCGCCCGCTGGGAAAAGATGAGCGGCAACAAGATCACCCTGATCGACATGACCCTGCCGCCGCAGGGCGACCTGACGCCCTACGTCATCAAGGCCCGCGACGCCGGCTGCGATGCGGTCATGACCAACCAGGTCGAGCCGGGCGTCGTGCAGTGGGTCAAGACGGCCGATGCCCAGAAGGTCAGCGGCATCAACTGGCTGTTCCTCGCCCCGGGCTACACCGACGGCGTCGCCAAGGCGCTGGCCGACAGCAAGCAGCCGGTCTATGTCGGCACCGAATGGGAGCCCTACACCGAGACCGGCAGCGAGGCCAATGCCGACTGGATCAAGACCATGGATGCGGCCGGCCTTGCCAAGACCGCCTTCTCGCAGGGCGGCTATCTCGCCGCCAAGGTGCTGATCGACACCATCTCCGGCATCGACGGCGAAGTCACCCGCGAAGCCGTGACCGCCGCGCTGAAGGAAGGCAAGGAACTCAAGTACCCGATGGCCGGCAGCACCTATGTCTTCGGCGACGCCAAGACGCATTCGCCGATGCAGGCCACCAAGGTCATGCAGCTCGTCGACGGCAAGTGGACGGTCAAGACCAAGGACTGGTTCACCCTGCCCAAGGCTGAGTAACACCGTCTGACACGGCCTGCCCCGCGCGCGGGGCGGGCCAACACGGCAGCGGAACCGTTCCAGCGCCGATTTTTCCGACCCCTTGGCCGCGCCCGGAGGAGGGCCGCCCCAAGGGACGCGACCGAAGACAGGATGCGCCGCTTGCGCATCGGCCCCGGAGTTCCGGACATGAATTCTCTTTTTACGGCTGCCGTCGCCGGGCTATCGGCCGGCGGTGCTTACGCCATACTCGGCGTCTGCGCCATCTTCACCTATCGGCTGGTCGCCGTGGTGAATTTCACCGGGGCCGCCATCGGCGCCATCGGAACCTTCGTCATGGTGACCTTCGTCGAGCTTGGCATGCCGCTGCTGCCGGCCGTGCTGCTCGGCGTCGCCGCCGGCGCGCTTGCCGGCGTGCTGATCGGCCTGGTCATGACCACCTGGTTCGCCAACACCAACGCCTCGACCAAGGCGGCGGTGACGGCGGCGCTGCTGGTCGGCATCATCGCCGTCGGCCTGCGCCTGACCGGCGGCCAGCATCCGCATTATTTCCCCGAGGTCATTCCCGGCTCCGCCTTCCGGCTTGCCGGCGTCGAGGTCACCTGGGCGGCGGTAACGACACTCATCCTGTCGGTCGCCTTCACCGTGCTGACCGAACAGTTCCTCGCCCGCACCCGCACCGGCCTGCAGCTTCGCGCCCTGTCGCAGCGGCCGATGGCGGCCGAGCTGATCGGCATTCGCGTGCGCCTGCTGGCGCTCGGCGTCTGGGCGGTCACCGGCGCCGTCACCTCCTTCGCGCTGATGATCATCGCGCCGTTGCGCTCGCCGGACTTTTCGTCGCTCAGCCTGCTGGTCGTGCCGGCGCTGGCGGCGGCGCTTATCGGCGCTTTCTCCAGTTTCCGCGCCGCGCTGGTCGGCGGTGTGATGATCGGCCTTCTCGAAGGCGGCGTCAGCGCCATCGATGCCGTCAGCCAATACCGCAGCACCGTACCTTTCCTTGTCATTCTTGCCGTCCTGTTGTGGTCGCAAAGAGGAGCCCGCTGGGATGAAGCACGCTAGTTTCCGCGCCGCCGTCACCACCGCCCTGTCGCTTGCCGTTCTCGGCGCCGTCATCCTGCTCCTACTGCCGAAATACTGGGTCTTCCTGCTGACCGCCGTCTTCATCGTCGGCATCGCGCTGCAGAGTCTCGGCCTCGTCACCGGCCGCACCGGTATGATCTCGCTCTGCCAGATGTCCTTTGCCGGCGTCGGCGCCTGGGTGACGGGTTATCTCAACCTGATCGAGGCGCCGGGCGGCCTTGCCGTCTGGATGCTGGTCGGCGGTCTCGCCGCCGTGCCGGTCGGCGTCGCCATCGGCCTGCCGGCGCTGCGCCTGCGCGGCATCAACCTCGCCATCGTCACACTTGGTTTTGCCGCCGCCTTCGATACGGTGCTGGCGACCATCACCTTCCCCGGCCAGACGAGCTTCACCCAGGTCGCCCGCCCGGATGCGTTTTCCTCCGACCGCGGCTATTTCCTCTTCGTGCTGCTGGTCTACGGCATCATCGCCGTGGCGCTGGAATTCGTCAGCCGCTCGCGGCTCGGCGCCTCCTGGCTGGCCGTGCGCCATTCCGAACGCGCCGCCGCCGCCAACGGCATCTCCATCCCCCGCGCCAAGCTCAGCGCCTTTGCGATCAGCGCCTTCATCTCCGGCGTTTCCGGCGGCTTGCTGGCCGGTTATCTCGGCACGCTGGTCTCCGAAAACTTTTCCATGATGCAGTCGCTCGCCTTGTTCGCCGTCGCCACCATGGCCGGCGCGCATTTCACCCTCGGCGCCATTGCCGGCGGCATGATGATCGTGCTGTTCCCGGAGCTTCTGCGCCGGCTGAACCTGCCGCAGGACGTCGGCAACGTCTTCTTCGCCGTCGGCGCGGTGCAGGCCCTGTCGAGCGGCGAGACCATCGCCGAGACCTGGACGCGGCTGGCCCGCAAGCTCGGCCCGAAACGCAAGGTGGAAGCCGCCGTCGCAGCCGGTTCATTGCCGGAAAAAACCGCCCACCCCGCTGGCATCGCTCTGGAAGTGCGCGATGTCACCGTCCGCTACGGCGCGGTGACTGCGCTTTCGGGGGTCAACCTGACGGTGCCGGCCGGCACGGTCGTCGGCCTGGTCGGCCCGAACGGTGCCGGCAAGTCGACGCTGGTCGATGCCATCGCCGGCTTCCTCTATCGTTATGACGGCTCGATCCTGCTGAACGGCAAGCCGCTCGAAGGCCTGTCGGCGACGTCGCGCGCCAATATCGGCATCCGCCGCACCTGGCAGACGACCCGCATCGCGCCGGAACTGCGCGTCGGCGAATATATCCGCCTGGCCAGCGGCCCGATCAGCGCCACGGAGCTGGAAAGCCTGCTCGCCTGGTTCGGCTGCCCCGGCCCGGATACGCCGATCGGCACGGTCGATGTCGGCACGCGCCGCCTGCTCGACGTCGCCGGCGCGGTCGCTTCCCGTGCGCCCGTCATCCTGCTCGACGAGCCGGCCGCCGGCGTTTCCTATGACGAGGCGCTGAAGCTCGGCGAACGCATCGCCGCTATCCCCGCGACCTTCGGCAGCGCCGTGCTCCTGATCGAGCACGACATGGACCTCGTCCGCCGCGCCTGCTCGGCGATCACCGTGTTCGATTTCGGACGCGTCATCGCCTCCGGCGCGCCGGCCGAAGTGCTGAACATGCCGGTGGTGCAAAAGGCCTATATGGGCATCGAATTCGAGGAGGCAGCGGAATGACCACGTTTTCGATCAAGGGCCTGCAGGTCGACCGCGCCAGCATCCCCGTCATTCGCGGCATCGACGTCGAGGCCAGGGGCGGCGAGATCAGCGTGCTGCTCGGCTCCAACGGCGCCGGCAAGACCACCTTCCTGGAAAGCCTGTCGGGCATCATTCCCGTCCGCGCCGGCTCGATCGGCCTCGACGGCACGGAACTGACCAGGCTGCGCGCCGGCGCCCGCGCCAAGGCGGGGCTGAGCCATGTCGAGCAGGGCCGCACCGTCTTTTCCGAGATGACGACGGAGGAAAACCTCAAGGTCGCGCTGCATCCCGATGCCGATCTGAAAGAGGCCTACGACCTGTTTCCCGAGCTTTTGCAGCGCCGTGACGTCAAGGCCGGCATGCTCTCGGGCGGCGAGCAGCAGATGGTGGTCATCGCAAGATCCATCGTCAACCGGCCGCGCGTCATCCTGATCGACGAAATGTCTTCCGGCCTCGCCCCCGTCATCGTCAACCGCCTGATGCGGGCGGTGCGCCAGCTTGCCGACGACGGCATGGCGGTGGTGCTGGTGGAGCAGTTCGCGGCGCTCGCGCTCGCCATCGGCAACCGCGCCTATGTGCTACGCCGCGGCCAGATCGTCTATGACGGCGGGTGCGAGGCGCTCGCGCGCGATCCCGCCCATCTGCACAAGCTCTATCTCGGCGACGCCGCCGCGTAACACGGAAAAACCGAAGGGGCGGCGTCATTATCGTGACGCCGCCTCCTGAAAGACGGCTGCACAGCACCTATCTGTAGCCCGGCCTTGCGGCCGCGCCGTCTTTCATCCAGAGGGTTTTCCCATGTCGATCTCCGCCTACGACCTCTCCATCCCCACCTTCCAGCGCGGCTTTGCCGTGCTTTCCAAATTGCTCGACAAGGCCGAGGCCTTGGCGGAGGAGAAGAAATTCAAGCCGGAAGTGCTGGTCAATGCGCGGCTGGCCCCGGACATGTTGTCGCTTGCCGGCCAGATCCAGCGCCTCAGCGACACCGCCAAGGGTGCGGCGGCCCGCCTGACCGGCACCGAGGCGCCGAGCTTCCCCGATGACGAGGTGACGCTGGCCGACCTGCGCGCCCGCATCGACAAGACCACCGCCTACCTCGCCTCCTTGCCGGAATCCGCCTATGCCGGCGCCGAGGAACGCGACGTGGTGCTGAAGACGCGCCAGCAGGAAGTGCATTTCACCGGCAAGGATTATCTGCTGACCTACGCCATCCCGAATTTCTACTTCCACCTGACGACCGCCTACGCCATCCTGCGCCACAACGGCGTCGCCGTCGGCAAGCTGGACTTCTTGGGCCGTACCTGAGCCAATACGGAAAGGGCCGCATCATTTCAGGTGCGGTCTCTTTCACAGATGTCCACCGCCGGCCTTCGGCGCCGCCGCAAGCCCCTGCCAGTCGATAGAATCGCCGAGGGTGGCGCCCAGTTTTCGGAGCGTGGCTCTTTCAAAGCCTTCCGGCCACGGAAGACCCAGCCTTGCCGCCAAACCATAGGCGCGCGGCAGGAATTGCCGGGCGATATGGAAATGGGCCTCGATGATCTCGTTCCTGTCCGGCTTGGGGAATGGAAGGGATAGCAGCAGGGCCATATCCGGCGGGGGAAGCGCCTTGCTCAGATGCAGCGCTCCGCCGCGACCGGCGGACGCGGTCTCCTCGAGCATCAGGTTGGTGAGATGGTTGCGCAATATGCCGGCTCCGGTGACGGCCACGAGGTATTCACCCCTGCCGATGACGACATGCAGCAAGCCGAGGACCCGGATGAATTCGTCGATCAAGAATTTCACCTTGTCGGGATCCGGGCCTTTCTCGGCGAGGCTTTCCGGCAGGGTCTCGTAAAGGCCGTCCCGGTCGATCAGCGGCTTGACGCTTTTGCGGGCGCGGCCGGCAAAAGCCGAAGGCGGCATCAGGGAGAGATCGAAGCGCAGCCAATCGGCGGTGATCGCATTCAGCAGCACCTTTTCCTGGCCACGACGGTTCCAGAAAACGATCGGCGCGATGCTCTCCAGAATACCACGCCATACTGCAATCATGTCTTCATGGGCGTCGGGCTCGACAAGCGCGATCAGATCGATGTCGCTGAAGCTGTCGGCGGTTCCCTGCCCATAGCTGCCGCCAAGGAAAAGACCGCGCATCCTCGTATGATGGATCATTTCGGAGACGACGTAGCCGATGAATTCTCCTTGATCCATTCCGCTTGTCCTTGTGCATGATGCCATGACTGGCAGACAGAATGTCTCGCAGAAATGGTTTCGGCAAGCCGGCCGGCGAGCGACAGGCTCGCCGGTTTCATGTCATCCGCCGAAACTGCCCATCTGACTGGGAATGTTGACATAGGCGCGGTCGAAATAGAGCAGCGCATTGCCGTCGGTGCGCGAGCGGATGTCGACGATTTCACCGAGAAGAATGTGATGCGTGCCGACGAGGCGAGCTTCCGTCAGCCGGCAATCGAAGGAGACGATGGCATCGGCAAGCGCATGGCTGCCGGAGGGCAGGTCCACCCATTCCGCCGCCGCGTAACGCGCCGACATATCCGCCTGCTGGCCGGCGAAATAGCCGGCAAGCGTCTGGTGGTCATGGGCGAGCACGTTGACGCAGAAGCGGCGGTTTTCGAGAAACAGCCCGCATTGCTCCGACCGGCCGTTCATGCAGACCAGCAGCGTCGGCGGCTCGTCGGTGACCGAGCACATGGCGGTGGCGGTGAACCCGCCGCGCCCGGCGGGTCCGTTGGTGGTGATGACGTTGACGGGGGCGCAGACCCGCGCCATCGCATTGCGGAAATCGGCCTTGGAAATGCGCTCCTCCATCGCTTTTCCTCCCTTATGCCTGGCCGAGGGGCGGCAGCCAGGTATCGCCCGTCCAGCCGTTCTCGTCGTAATCGTCCATGCACTGGTCGACCAGCGCTTCCATCTCGCGCATCCGCCCGCCGCGCTCGGCGCCGCGCAGAACCTGCAGGCGAACCTCTTCCGGCGCGCCGGCATAGTTGAGCTCGTAAAGCGCATGGCGGCCGCCGAATTCCGTGCCGGTCGCATCCCAGAGCAGCTTCATGATCTTGATGCGCTCCTTGTGGCTCATATTGTCGGAGCCGCGCACATATTGCGCCAGGTAGCGGTCGATCTCGGGATTGTTGAAATCCTTGGCGGAGGACGGCAGGTAGATCAGGCCGGAGGCGACCACCTTGCGCACCGTCTCGATGACGCGTGGATAGGCCTCCGACATGAAGGTGCGATAGGAAAGCGCCGCTTCCATATTCGGCAGCACCGCGCCGTTGGCCCAGGGCTGCGGATTATAGGCCATGGCGTTGGAGAAGCTCCAGAACATGTGGCGCAGCGCGATGACTTCGCCGAGTGCGGCCTGGTTGCCGCGGAAGGCGTCGCCGCCGGTGGCGCGCAGTGCCTTGGCGAGCAGGCCGGCGATGAAATCCAGCTTCACCGCGAAACGCGTGCAGCCCTGGAAGCAATAGCCATGCATGAAACCCGAGGCCGGATGGAAGGACAGGATTTTTTGCGCATCGCGCAGCACCAGCACGTCTTCCCAGGGAACGAAGACGTTGTCGAGCACGAGGATCGCATCGTTCTCGTCGAAACGCGACGACAGCGGATAATCGAAGGGATGACCGACCGTATTGGCCGTCTGCTCATAGGAAACGCGGCAGAACATCTTGATGCCCGGGGCGTTCATCGGCACGATGAACATCACCGACAGCGACGGGTCTTCGGTGACGGTCGCCGAACTCTGGGCGAGGAAGTTGTAATGCGTCAGCGCCGAGGAAGTCGCCACGACCTTGGCGCCGGAAACGTAGATGCCGGCATCGGTTTCCTTGGTGATGTGGACGAAGACGTCCTTCACCTGGTCGGCGGGCTTGTGGCGGTCGATCGGCGGATTGACGATGGCGTGGTTCATGAACAGCGCCGCTTCCTGGGCGCGCCTGTGCCAGGCGAGCGCATTGTCCTTGAAGGGGCCATACCAATCGGCATTGGCGCCGAGCGTGTTCATCAGCGCCGCCTTGTAATCGGCGGTGCGGCCCATCCAGCCATAGGACATGCGCGCCCAATCGGCGATGGCGCCCTGCTGGGCGACCAGTTCCTCGGAGGAGCGGGCGACGCGGAAATATTTGTGGGTATAGCCGCCATTGCCGGTATCGGTCGGCGAGGTCAGCCGCGCCTTGGTCTTTTCGTCATGCAGCGCATCGTACATGCGGGCAATCGAGCGGGCGGAATTGCGCATGGAGGGATGCGTGGTCACATCGGCGATACGCTCGCCGTTGATATAGACCTCGCGGCCATCGCGCAGCGACTCCAGATATTCCGCGCCGGTGAACGGCCGGGTCTTGTCGGCGCGGTGGTCCTCGGCGCGCTGCGAAGCCTGACGAAGATGGGTGTGCATGCATTCCTCCTTTGACTTTCGTCAGGAATAGACCTTGCCAGCCGCAAGCTCCATGGACAGAATGGCAAAATCGATTGTACTTTTTTCGGCAGGATGCATGACGGGCGCCGTTCCCTCCTATTTCGTCTATGGCGAGCCGGACAGGCCGCTGGATGTGGGATTCATCCATGTGGAGACGGTCATGGCCCGGAAAGGCCTGCATCTCGGCGCCGTCGACGCCCATCGCCACGACCATCTGTCGCAGATCACCTATTGGACGAAAGGGCGCGGCCGCTATTTCTACGAGGACCGGGCCGTGGACTTTTTCGCGCCCGCCATCGGCTTCATGCCGAGCGGCGTCGTGCATGGCTTCGAGGTCGATCCGGCAAGCTCGGATGCCATCGTCGTCTCCATCGCCGACGATGCGCTGATGGCGATTAGGGCGCAGACCATCCTGCCGCTCGACCGGCCGCTGTTCCTCGCCGAACCGCCCGAAAACCCGCATTGGGCCGGCATCGACGCCATCCTGCGCCGCCTCGAAAGCGAATATCACCAGGGCCGGTTCGGCATGGAAAAGGTGCTGGCCGCGCTGACCGGCGTGGTGCTGACCGATATCGCCCGCCTTGCCCATGACGGGCCGGCGGAAGCAGCCGAAGCCGGGCCGCTGGCGCTGGCACGGCGCTTCCGCGCCCTGGTCGACCGGCATTTTCGCGACAACTGGCGCATGGAGCGCTACGTCGAGACACTGGCCACGACGCCGCATCTGCTGGCGCGTGCCTGCCACGAGGCCTTCGGTCTCGCGCCCAAGGAATTCGTCAGCGAGCGGCGAATGCTGGAGGCCAAGCGGCTGCTGCTGTTCACCGTCCGCTCGGTGGAAGACATCGCCTATGAGCTGGGGCTGAAGGACGCGGCCTATTTCTCCCGCGTCTTCAAGGCCTCCGAAAACCTGCCGCCCGGCGTCTGGCGGGCGGCGCGGCTGGGAAGCGGGGGTCAGACCGCCAAGCGGCCGTAGCTGCGCATCACCTCGCAGAGATGGCCATGGTCGATGGCGCGAATGAGAAAGCGGTCATAGACCGTGCCGCCCAGATCTTCGGCCGCCAGCATGGCGTTGACCACCGCCTCCTCGACGGCATCGACGGCGGCCATGTAGACCGGGTCGAGCGGTTCGTCATTGACCATCTCCACCTGCAAAAAGGGCTCGGCGCGATGCTGCATCGGGCGGGCATTTGCGGTGGAGAAGGCGAGGAAGATATCGCCGGAATTGTTGCCGCCCGGCGTGCCGTTGCGGCCGATGCCGATGGCGGCGCGGCGCGCGAGGCGCTTGAGCTGATGCGGCATCAGCGGCAGGTCGGTGGTGATGACGACGATGATCGAGCCGCGCTCCTGCAACTGGCTCTGCGGCGTGCCATCCTGCATGTGGCGTCCCACCGGCACGCCGCCGATGGTCAGCCAGTCGCGCTGGCCGTGATTGGCCTGCACCATCGCGCCGACGGTAAAGGTCCGTCCGCCGAAGTCTACGAGGCGCGAGGCCGTGCCGGTGCCGCCCTTGAAACCATAGGTGATCATGCCGGTGCCGCCGCCGCAATTGCCTTCCTGCACGGGACCGGAGGCGACGCTGTCGAGGGCGGCGCGCACGTCGGCCTCGGTGACGGCGAGCGCGTTGATGTCATTCAGCGCCCCGTCATAGGTCTCGGCGATGACCGGCATGATCCAGAGGAAATCGTCGGTCTGGTAGGTCGAGGCATAGCGGTCGATCATCCAGCGCACCGTCGCATGATGCGCCATGCCGACGCCATGGGTATTGGTGATGACGACCGGCCCGAGGAAATAACCGCCATCCTCGATCCAGTGCGTGCCGGTCATCTCGCCATTGCCGTTGAAACGATGGACGCCGGCATAGACGGGCACCGGGGTCTCCGAAAACATATGCGGCAGGATGGCGGTGACGCCGGTGCGCACCGGGCGGGCGCGGCCGGGACGCGGTTCGTTCTCGATCATGGTGCGGTAGCCGACGCCGATGCCGGCGACATCGGTGATCGCATTGTACGTGCCGGTGCGGCCGGTGAAGGGCAGGCCGAGATCGCGGCCACGAGGTTTGGGAGAATTGGGCTTATAAGTCTGGAAGGTCATGTCATTTCTGCCGGGAACGAAGATAGAGGCCGAAGGAGGCCACGAGGAAAGAGAAGGTCAGCATCATCACCGCGATCGCATTGATCTCCGGCTTGATGCCGCGTCTTAGCATCGCGAAGATGAACATGGGCAGCGTCGTGACATCGACGCCGGCGATGAAATACGTGATGACGAGATCGTCCATCGAGATGATGAAGGCGAGCAGCCCGCCGCCGAGAATGCCGGGCATCAGTTGCGGCAGGATCACCTTGCGGAAGGTCACCCATTCATTGGCGCCGAGATCGGCCGAGGCATGTTCCAGCGTCCGGCCCATGCCGGCAAGCCGCGCCGAGACGACGATGAACACATAGGAAATCAGGAAGGTGCATTGGCCGATGATGATCGTCGTCAACCCCAGATGAATGCCGGCGCTGACGAAGAAGATCAGAAGCGCGATACCGAGCACGATATCCGGCATCAGCATCGGCATGAACAGCGCCACCTGATAGAAACGCTTGCCGAGGAAATTGTAGCGATGCAAAGCGAGCGCCATCGCCGTGCCCAGCACCGTCGAGACGAGGGTGGTCGCGCCGGCGATCTTCAGGCTGTTGAACACGGCGGCGACGAGCTGGTCGGTGGATTCGATATAGAGGGCACTTTCCGAAACCGTCGTCTTGAAGCCGAGAACCTGGGCATACCATTCGGTGGTGAAGCCGCTCCAGACCATCATGGTGACCGGATTGGCATTGAACGAATAGACGGCGATCAGCACCAGCGGAATATAGATGAAGGCGAAGAACAGCACGGTGTAGAGCGTCAGGGTGCCGTTGAACAGCGCGCGGGCGATTTTCATGGCGCAGCCTCCTAGCGCGACAGGGCTTCGGCGGCGTTGCGCCGGCCGGAGAGGATGACATAACCGGTCAGCAGCACCAGCATCACGGCCATGACCATCATCGCCAGCGCCGAGCCGAACGGCCAGTTGCGCGCCGCGAGGAACTGGCCCTCGATGAGATTGCCGAGCATCATCACCTTGGCGCCGCCGAGCACCGCCGGCACGACGAAATTGCCGAGCGCCGGAATGAAGACAATGACCGAGCCGCCGAGAATGCCGGGCGCCGTCAGCGGCAGGATGATGCGGAAGAAGGTGCGCACCGGCCCGGCGCCAAGATCGAGCGAGGCCTGCACCAGCCGCCAGTCCAGCTTCTCGATGCTGGCATAGACCGGCATGAACATGAAGGGAATGAAGACATAGACCATGCCGAGCACGATCGCCCCGTCGGTATAGATCATCTCCAGCGGCCGGGCGATGATGCCCGTCCCGATCAGCGTCTCGTTGATCAGCCCGGTCGGGCGCAGGATCATCACCCAGACGAAGAGGCGCACGATCAGGCTGGAAAAGAACGGCAGCGTGATCAGGAACAGGCAGAAATTCTTCCATTTGTCCGGCAGCCGGCTGATGTGGAAGGCGGCGGGATAACAGACGAGCAGCGTCGCCAGAACCGTCACCGCCGCGATCTTCAGCGAACGGAAGAAGATGGCGATATAGACCGGATCGTATTCCTCGAAGGCCGGATCGGCAAAGCCGAGAATACGGCCGAAATTATGCGGGTAATAGGTCCATTCCACCCCGCCATAGAGGCCGGGCGCCAGAAAACTGGTGACCACCATGATGCCGAGCGGAATGGCGAAGAAGAAAGCGAGGAACAGCGTCACCGGTCCGAGCAGGACGCCGATCTGCAAACGCCGCTGGTTGGCGAGCTTCATCGCGCCCCCTCCCCTTCGCAGAGCAGGTGGACGCTGTCCGGATCGTAATACCAGCGCGCCGTCTGCCCCGGCTGCAGGGCGCCGACCGCGCCCTTTTCGCCGGCCGGCACCTGCGCCACCAGCCGGCGGCCGGAGGCGGTATGCCCGAAGAGTTCGAAGGACGAGCCGACGAAGACGATCTGGTCGAGGGTGATGTCAAGCGCCGGGGCATTGTCACAGCGCGAGACCAGCGAAAAATGCTCCGGTCGCACCAGCGCCGTGCCCTTGGCCGACGCACGGTCATGGCCGCCATGGCGCAGCACCGTGCCGTCCTCCAGCACGAAACCGCCGGCCTCGTCGCGCCCGTCGAGCAGGTTGCTGGCGCCGACGAAGCTGGCGACGAAGGCATTGACCGGCTTGTCATAGATGGTGCGCGGTGCATCGAGCTGCTGGATGCGGCCATTGGCGAGCACCGCCACCCGGTCCGACATGGTCAGCGCTTCCTGCTGGTCATGGGTGACGAAGATGAAGGTGATGCCGAGGTCGTTTTGCAGCGATTTCAATTCAAGCTGCATCGCCTCGCGCAGATTCTTGTCGAGCGCCGACAACGGCTCGTCGAGCAGCAGCACCTTCGGCCGCGCGACGATGGCGCGCGCCAGCGCCACGCGCTGCTGCTGGCCGCCGGAGAGCTGACGCGGCAGGCGCCCTTCCATGCCGGAAAGCCCGACCATTTGCAGCACCGCCCGGACGCGCTCCGTGCGCTCCGCCTTGCCGATGCCGGCGACTTCAAGCGCATAGCCGGTGTTCTGACCGACCGTCATATGCGGAAACAGCGCGTAATTCTGGAAGACGGTGTTGACCGGCCGGCGATAGGGCGGCCGGTCGGTCATGTCGACGCCGTCGATCTCGATGCGACCGGCATCCAGCTCGACGAAACCGCTGATCGCCTGCAGCAGCGTGGTCTTGCCGCAGCCGGAGGGCCCGAGCAGCGTGATGAATTCATTGCGGCCGATATCGAGATCGATACCGTCCAATGCCGTGACCTTGCCGCCTTCCGGCGTCGCAAAGGCCTTGGCGGCCGAGACCAGCCGCACGATTGCATCCCGCATGTTTCGTTCCCCGAAATGTTATCAAATTAACTCTTGCGTGATTTCGGTATGTTGATATCATTTTTTCGTACAAGTCAACGCCCCGAAGGATCCGGTCTTTCCGTGCTTGCTTGCGGAAAAAACGAGCGGGATCCCGAAGGGAAATCCGACAAGGGGAACACCAATGACGACGTTGAAAAGCGCCCTCCGGCGCCTGAGCCTTATTGCGTTTACGGCACTGACCCTGCCCGCCGGCGCCTTCGCCGACGAACTGAACATCTACAACTGGGGCGAATACATCAATCCGGCCGTGCTGCAGAAATTCGAGGAGGAGACCAAGATCAAGGTCAATCTCTCGACCTATTCCTCCAACGAGGAAATGCTCGCCAAGATCCAGGGCGGCGCCAGCGGCTACGATATCGTCTTCCCGTCCGTGCATATGCAGGACATCATGTCGAAGCTCGATCTGCTCGAAAAGACCGACATCGACACCTATGAAGGCTTCAAGAACATCGATCCGCGCTTCCTGCGCGCCAAGAGCGACCCGAAGGGCGAATATTGCCTGCCCTACGCCTTCGGCACGGTCGGCATCCTCTACAACCGCAAGGTTCTCGGCAAGGATGTGGTGGGCTGGAAGGATCTGCTGGCGACGGTGAAGGAAAAGGGCCTGAAGATCACCCTGCTCGACGACATGCGCGAAGTGCTGGGCGTCGGCCTGATCCTCAACGGCCATTCGGTCAATTCGACCAATGCCGAGGAATTGCAGCAGGCGGCCGATACGGTGATCGCGATGAAGCCCTATGTCGCCGCCTTCACCTATGATTCCCGCCCGATGGTCGGCTCCGGCGACGTTGCGGCGGCCCATTTCTTCGTCGGCAGCATGATCGACGTCTTCGGCAACCCGAAGGATCTGGGCTATGTCATCCCCGAGGAAGGCGCGACCATGTACCAGGAAGACATCTGCGTGCTGAAAAGCGCGCCGAACAAGGAGAACGCCAGGAAATTCCTGCAATTCTACACCCGCCCGGAGATCGCCGCGCTCAACGTCTCGCAGCAGACCAACGGCACGCCGAATGTCCCGGCCCGTCAGTTGACGCCGGAAAACATCAAGAATAGCAAGGAAATCAATCCGACCGACCAGACCATGGAGCGGTTGCAGATTTTCCAGGATCTGGGCGCCGGCCTGCGCCAGCTCGACCGGGTCTGGACCAAGGTGAAGACCGCGCAGTAAAAGGCGCGTTTCAAACTCCGCCCGCCAAAGCGGGCGGAGAAAATGCTCGGAGGGGACGACTGTGGCGAAAGACATTGTCACGCGCCTGCAAAGCGCAGACCTGCGCAAATCGAAGACCGACAAGCTGATCGCCCAGTATATCGAGCGCAATCTGGCCGAACTGCCGTTCGAGACGGCGAAATCCATCGCCGCGCGGCTCGGCATTTCGCAGATGACGGTCGGGCGCTACCTGCGCCGCCTCGGCTTCGACGGTCTCGACGAGATGAAGACGGCGCTTAGGCGCGGCCGCTCCAATCCCGCCTGGCAGGTGAAAGGCCCGGTCGCCCGGCTGCAGCAGGATATCCGCGAGGGCAAGCTGCTCGCCGGCCTCGTGCAGCAGCAGATCGACAATCTCGGGGTCGTTTACGAGCTGATGACCCAACCGGAATGGCAGCAGACCATCGATGCGCTGATTTCCGCCAGCGAAGTCTATGTCGCCGCCTACCAGAATGTGCGCGGCATCGCGCAATATTTCGCCTCGCAGCTTTCCTATTCGCGCCCGCGCGTCTCCTTCATGGACGGGCTGAACGGCACCTATGCCGAAGCGCTCGATGGTTCGGTCGAGGGCCGCGTGCTCTTCCTGCATGACGTGCGCCGTTTCGCCTCCAAGGCCCGGCCGCTGGCGGCCGAAGCCCGCCGCGCCGGCGTCAAGGTCATCCTGCTCACCGACGAATTCTGCCCCTGGGCCAGCGAGGTCGCCGATATCGCCCTGATCGTCCCCGGCTCGCATGGCCCCCTCTGGGATGGCGCCGCCACCATGACGGCGGTCATGGACCTGATGCTCTCCAACATCATCGTCCTCATCGGCAACCAGGTGGACGAGCGCGTCCAGACACTCACCCGCCTGCAGGACATTTTTGGCGATTTCGAGAGCTGACTTCTATTCCAGGGTCTGCGACCGAAATCTGGACGCAGACCCTGGAAGAATCTCGGGAGAACTGCAGAAATGACTTGAAAAAACGCGTCAAGAATAGCTTGAAAACAATTGGCATACTAAGTGTCATGACCGATGCGTTCTTTGTCGATGCCAGCGGAGAGTTCGCGGTCGTCCACGCCGCAAAACGAAACCATCGTGGAGTGCCCCCTTTCGACCTGACAGGCTTATGTATAACGACTATCGACGCATCGAAGTGATCACCGGCGACGTCCTAGCGGAAGCTGCAGATTATCGAGCAGAGTTTTGAGCCGTGCGAGACCGTTTCGTCGATCACCAGACTTCATGGGGTTGCGCCGAATCTTCTGTGTCGATGGCGCAGACTTCCGAGGGAACAAGGAATGACTGCTTTGGATTTCGACAACCGGCTCGTCAGAAACCACGGCTGCAGCACCTCCCTCATTCAAGAGCCTGCGCCACCGGTAAAGCAGATTGGGCGC